>CAJAIK010000064.1 GCA_903939765.1 uncultured Chlorobiaceae bacterium
ATGCCAAGGCGCGTCGGGGAGAGCTGAAAAACTTCACCGGAATCGACAGCCCCTATGAAGCGCCACTTTCGCCGGAAATTTATCTTCCTGCCATATTGTCATCTCCTGAGGAGGCTGCCGACCTGATACTGAGTTTCGTGACACGGTAAAACCGGAGTAAGAGAAATCTACGTTATCGTGCCTTTTATTATTGGCTGGAATAAATGGTATGTTCACAACACCTGAAAACCTTTGAGTGACAAAGCGTGTTGTTGCAGCTCTCAGATTTTGTCTTTATCAGTGTGGGAAAATGTTCTGAACGGGTTACAGGGATGAGTTGCAGTATTATCATTCGTCAACCTTGAACAGAGTTATGTCGAACATGAACAAACCATCCCGAGTCCTTTGCAACTCCTTGCAGGGCAAGATTATGTCGGCGGAACAGGCCGCAGCTCTCATCTCTTCCGGAGACAATGTCGGCATGAGCGGATTTACCGGCTCAGGCTATCCCAAGGCGGTGCCCGCAGCGCTTGCCAAACGAATCGAGGCGGCCAACAGTGCTGGAGAGAAATTTAGAATCGGCGTATGGACCGGTGCGTCCACTGCGCCGGAACTGGATGGAGCCCTTGCCAAGGTTGACGGCGTGGAAATGCGTCTTCCATACCAATCAGACCCTGTGTGTCGCAAGCGCATCAATGCTGGTGAGATGGAGTATATCGACATTCATCTCTCTCATGTAGCCCAGTTTGTCTGGTTTGGATTTCTTGGAAAGTTAAATGTTGCCGTGGTTGAGGTTGCCGGAATTCTCGAAGATGGACGTCTGATTCCTTCGACTTCTGTTGGTAACAACAAGACCTGGCTGGAACGGGCCGATAAGGTGATACTTGAAGTTAACTCATGGCAGGACGTTCGATTGGAGGGAATGCACGATATTTATTACGGTACCTCTCTTCCTCCCGACCGCAAGCCAATTCCTCTCGTGCACCCACAGGACAGGATTGGCGACCTTTACCTGCATTGTGATTCTGATAAAGTTATTGCTGTGGTCGAAACTCACAGCCCTGATCGAAATTCAGCGTTTGCTGCGCCTGATGAAAATTCCCGCCTCATTGCTGGCCATATTCTCGAATTTCTTGAGCATGAAGTGAAAAAAGGACGGCTTCCCAAGAATCTGCTCCCGCTGCAATCGGGTGTCGGCAATATAGCCAATGCCGTTATGGCGGGCCTGAATCATGGGCCATTTGAGAATTTGAGCGCTTATACCGAAGTGCTGCAGGACGGTATGCTCGAGATGATCCGATCCGGCAAGTTGATCTCAGCTTCGGCGACGGCCTTCTCTTTAAGTGATACGGCGCTCGAAGAACTGTACGCTAATTTTGATCTTTACCGTGACAAGATTGTCCTGCGTCCCCAGGAAATCAGCAATCATCCGGAGGTCATCCGCCGCCTTGGGGTTATTGCCATGAACGGCATGATTGAGGCCGATATTTACGGCAATGTCAACTCAACTCATGTCATGGGCAGTGCCATTATGAATGGTATTGGCGGTTCAGGTGATTTTGCGCGCAATGCCTATATCTCCATATTCATGACGCCATCCCAGGCCAAGAATGGTGAGATTTCCTGCATTGTGCCTATGGTATCGCATGTCGATCATACGGAACACGATGTTCAGGTAGTGGTTACCGAGCAGGGTCTTGCGGACTTGCGCGGACTCTCCCCAACGCAGCGAGCCAAGGTCATCATTGAAAACTGCGCTCACCCGAACTTCAAGCCAGCCCTTCTTGACTATCACAAGCGAGCACTTGACCACTCTTTTGGCAAACACACACCCCATCTCCTTGATGAAGCGTTAAGCTGGCATCAGCGATACCTTACCACCGGCCAGATGTAAGGCAATCCGTTCATGTTGCTGACCCGGATTCGGTCAGCAACATCTTTTATGAAGCGGTATATCCAGAGAATTTTATTTATAATGGAGGAGTCGATGCGTTTACAGCGTTGTTTCCTGATTCCGTGCGTTCTTTTCGGGTGCTTGCCACTCGTGGGAGTTGCTCATGTTATGGTGACAGAGTGACCGGAAAAGCTTATAAAAACAGAGAGGGGGTTTCATGAAAGGAATTATTCTTGCGGGGGGTTCTGGTACGAGGCTCTATCCTGTTACAAGGGCACTTTCAAAACAGCTTCTTCCGGTCTATGACAAGCCGATGATCTATTATCCATTGACCACGCTGATGCTTGCGGGGATCAGGGAGATTCTTCTTATTACTACCCCTGAAGATCAGCCGATGTTCAGGAAGTTGCTTGGGGATGGCAGCGACTGGGGCATCTCGCTCTCCTATATTGTGCAGCCCTCGCCTGACGGGCTGGCTCAGGCCTTCATTCTTGGTGAATCATTTATTGGCAATGATGATGTTGCGCTTATTCTTGGCGATAACATCTTTTTTGGTTATGCGTTCACTCCGATGCTTGAGGCGGCGGTACAGAACGTTCAAAAAGAGCGCAAGGCGACCATATTCGGCTACTATGTCAGTGACCCGGAGCGTTATGGTGTGGCTGAGCTTGACGGGGAGGGGAATGTGCTCTCTCTGGCCGAGAAACCGGTAAAGCCGAAATCAAATTATGCGGTTGTCGGGCTCTATTTTTATCCCAACAGTGTCGTCGGGATTGCAAAAGCGGTGCGGCCATCAGAGCGGGGTGAGCTTGAGATCACGGCGGTCAACGAGGAGTATCTTCAGCGGAAGGAGCTGAGGTGTTCCATGCTGGGGCGGGGTTTTGCCTGGCTCGATACCGGTACGCATGAGTCGTTTCAGGAGGCGGGGAATTTCATCCAGACTGTTGAGAAACGACAGGGGCTGAAAATTGCCTGCCCTGAGGAGATTGCCTGGCGAAATGGCTGGATAACGGATGACGCGCTGTTACGATTGTCGGAGCCGCTGATGAAGAGCCATTACGGCCAGTACCTTCGGCAGTTGCTTGTTCAGAGAGAGTGAGTCGTCAACCTGTGGCATATTGCCGGTGGGCTACAAAAGAGAACAGCGGTCGTTGCTTGTTTTGATTGCCGTTTATTTGTTGCCGATCGATTGTTATTTTTGCGAACGGTCATTTTTTTGTGATTCAACACTCTTCTTCGGGCGCTTATGCAAGTGATTTCTTCGACCATACCTGATGTCCTGATTTTTGAGCCGACCCTTTTCGGCGACGATCGTGGCTATTTTTTTGAGTCGTTCCGTCAGGATTTTTTTGAACAGCATGTCGGCCAGGTTGCTTTTGTGCAGGAGAATGAGTCGAAGTCAGTATACGGTGTGCTTCGTGGTCTTCATTTTCAGAAACCTCCCTTTACGCAGTCGAAACTGGTTCGGGTGCTCTACGGCAGCGTGCTTGATGTTGCCGTTGATCTGCGCCTTGGTTCGCCCTGGTATGGTCGCCATGTCTCCTGCCAGCTTGATACGGAGCGGAAGAGGATGCTCTGGATTCCGAAAGGATTTGCCCACGGCTTTCTTGTTCTCTCCAAGGAGGCGGTTTTTGCCTACAAGTGCGATAACTACTACACTCCATCGCATGATGCAGGGATTCTTTGGAACGATCCATCCCTCGCCATTGAGTGGCAGCTTCCGGCAGAGGTGATCAGGGTCTCCGGCAAAGATGCCGTGCAGCCCCTCTTCTCTTCGGTCGACACTTTTTTATATGAGGAGTTCCGGCAGGAAAAGCTTTATCCCCGCAAATCGGTCACCCTGTAAAGGCACGCCATGCCCCTGCGATGCCCGGTAAATAAACGCCTCCGCCCCATAGAGCCCTCTCTTCGCTTTCACAACGGAAGCAGGGCGGCAGTCAGGCTTGATAAGCGTACGGTCATAGCGATAAACAAATATCTCCTGCTTTTCTTAAATTATCTATATTAAATCTTTTATTTGTTTGCGTCCAATATCCAGCGCTTGTCGTGACTTTTTGATACAGGCATGAAAAGTCTTGATGGGTTTGTCTTTCATAAAACAGAAAAATGCTTCTACAATTTCCTCTTTTATATTTTGCGTTGAGTTTAAGGGAGTCGTTTTCCATTGCCTTTTTGTCTGGCATTCTAAAAAAATATAGCATTGGTTATGAACCACTGCCAGCTCGCTTTACCGCGCCGCCTTCTCGCTGCATAAAAATCACCCGCATTATCAAGTTTATTACGTTGCAGTTCCTGACAGCTCAGTACTGTAATGCTGCTGCTCGCTCTGCCAGGAACACTCTATTTCGACGAGGCTTGTTCGAATATTCAGGTTGAAAAATTTTATTTGCCATGGCCTTTCGCTTTTTGAAATCATGCTGTTGCAGCAGTAACCCGGTGGCAGTATACTATATACGTGGTGCTGCGCCTGACAATCCGGAACGCAAAGCTTGCTGTAAAATCGCTCGAGCCGGGCGGCGACAACTTTGCTGACAACTGCTCATCTGTTTACTGAATCTCAAAGCGTCTCCTATGCTGAATACCAGAAACAAATCATTATCAGAAGCAAGCTCACGCCAACATGCAATTAATGATTGGTTTGAATCTGCTCAAGATCCGATATTTATCATGGATACCTCAGGTACGATCCTTGAGGTCAATGCTACATTTACACAACAGTTTGGCATGCAGAGCGTGGGAGTCAATCTTTATGATATGCTTTCATCTTTTGGTATGCCGGAAATTGCTGCGCATGGCATGTTAATGGCTGACGTTGTGATTCGCTCAGGCAAAGGGGTTTCCTTTGAAGATGTTCAGGATAAAAAAAACTTGAGGCATACCATCTATCCTATCAGATCTTCTGAAGGCGACAACATGAAACTGCTTGTTCTCGTTCAGGACATTACACCCTCACAGGAGTTTCAAAAGAAATATCGGGATATCCAGTTTCAATGGGAATTTGTTCTTCAAAAATGTCATGTAGGCGTTTGGATTTTTGATCCACAGAGTGGTACCGTACAGCACACGATAGAACATGATCGTCATTTTGGATATGATGAGCCAGTCCTGGATTGGGGATACGAACGTTTTATCACTCATGTGATCCCCGAAGATCAAGCAATGGTTAATAACGTATTCAATAAAATGTTGGCAGAGCTCGATGAGTGGAATATAGAATACCGTATTCGGAGAATAGATAATGAGATTCGGTGGCTGCGTGAGGCAGGAGTTGTTGAACGGGATGATAAGAATAAAGCTGTTCGGGTGTTAAGTGTATCGACAGACATTACTGCGTTTAAAAATGCTGAAATAGCTCAAGAGGAAATGCAAGGACAACTTCGGCAGTCTCAGAAAATGGAAATGGTTGGACAGCTTGCAGGGGGCATTGCGCACGACTTTAACAACATCCTTACGGTGATTTTGGGACATACAGAAATGCTTTTGGATCAAGTTGATCAGAGCCATCCTTTTTTTTATAATCTTGAAAGTATTAAAAAGTCAGCAAAACGCTCTTCTGATATGGTTCGCCATTTACTGGCATTTGCACGGAAACAGAAGTTGACTCCTGACGTTATCGATATGGATAAGGAGCTTAATGGTATTCGTTCCATGCTCCATCAGGTGATCAGGGAAAATGTTCAAATTCAATGGCATCTTGAAAATCGCCAATCCCATGTGCGCATTGACCCTTCGCAACTTATTCAGATCATCACCAATCTTTGTATTAACTCACGTGATGCCATTACGGCTAACGGTACCATCACGATCGTAACCGAAACCGTTCATATAACGCAATCAGCTTGCATTGCAAGACTCCAATACCTGAATCCAGGTGATTTCATCAAACTCTCTGTTTCTGATACAGGCTGCGGTATTGACAAACAAACACTTCCGCATATTTTCGAACCTTTTTTTACCTCAAAAGGAATCGGCAAAGGAACTGGACTCGGATTGTCAACGGTTTATGGGATCGTCAAGCAGAATGGCGGGTATATCGATTGTGTGAGTGCCGTTGGAGAGGGAACTACATTTACCCTCTATTTTCCAAGGTATGAGGAGTCCAATAACAAAGAGCATGATTCAGCACCTGAGCTGTCCATCAAATCAGAAAATACTGCTATACTGGTGGTCGAGGATGAACCTGACATACTCAAAATCATCAAGAACGTGCTTGAATTACAGGATTTTTCTGTGCGTACAGCCAAAGATGCTGAAGAGGCTATCAGTATTGCTAAAATATGCGGAAATGAGATCAGCCTCTTGATATCCGATATCATATTACCAAAAATGAATGGAATACAACTCAGCCAGCAACTGTTGGAACATAATCCTGATTTAAAGTTGCTCTTTATGTCCGGGTTCACTTCTGATGAGATTACTCATTACGATAAGCTTGATGAAGGCGTGAACTTTATAGCAAAGCCTTTTTCCATCAAAGACTTTGTGAGAATTGTCCATAAGGTGCTATCTCCCTTGCCATGAAAATGGGGCTGCCCATTCGCCTCGTCTTGCAGCTATGTCTCCATTGTTATGGGAAAGATTCAGAACTGGAGATGCCAAATTACAATCCACAGCAGCAGAAATGGGCAACCGATGAAGCTGCCGGCCCATACCTGACAGAAAGGTTCACTTGCGGCGTGTGTATTACTCAAACATGTTCAGGCCGATTCAGGCAAGTTTTG
This sequence comes from uncultured Chlorobiaceae bacterium, assembly GCA_903939765.1. GTDB lineage: Bacteria > Bacteroidota > Chlorobiia > Chlorobiales > Chlorobiaceae > Chlorobium. The sequence continues at coordinate 6,595 of CAJAIK010000064.1, forward strand.
CAACATAGAGTGTGGTACACGCCACGTTCTTCAAGGCTTGCCACCATTTTGGCCGTACACGTTTTTGTGCATTTCAGCAGGCAATGGAGGCATTTCAGTCTGCTGCTGACTGAGTAATGCCATTTGCAATGGCTATGGCGTATGCCTTGTGGTCCAGCGGGTTCTGGTGGTATGCTGAACTACAGGTAAATATCTCCGGTTGTCGGTAAATTGGGTATATTTTACAAAATAAAACAGGGAGGAAAATGGGAAAGAAGTATGAGGTGGGCGGTGATTTTTTTCGTGAACAAATTATAGCCGCTATTTTTTATGGATTTCGTAATGTCAAAAATCCCGTATCCGTAACGGTTCATCCTGACCTCATGATGAGGATAAGGGATGATTTTAAGAATAAAGTGGTTGCGCCGAAAAATATTGACGATGTGGAGTTTTTTTTCGGTCTTCCCGTCATTGAGGATGCAACAAAGGAAAAAGATTATATCTCTGTGAATTAGGGCCCGAACGGGACCGCCACGCCCACGCCCACCATTAACCGCAGGGGCGGGCTCTTCCCGCCCATCTTCCATTTATCTCCTGACAGGTTTCAGGGATATGTAGGATAGACAGAGCGCAAGCCGCAAGAAGTCCAGGTATCTTTTTGGATTCTCCTTTCCGTATTTTCGCTCCCATTTTTTTATCTTGATTCTTGGTTGTGGCTTGAACTTGTGACAGCACTTTTTTCAGGGCATTATCTTACTGATTGCCACCCTAAACCGATCACTTTTTGCATGAATATTCTTGTTACATGCACATAATTTTCTTTCCTTTTCTCCCCTTTTCAATATCTCTCAAAAAGTGATTATTATATAATACTTTAGAGCTTTAAATCTTTCTTGATAGCCCCTCGTTCCCTTTTGATATTCCCCGTCTTTTCTGTAATTTTCTACTGAATTCGTAAAGTTTTGGTAAAGTTTACAAGACGAAAGGGGGCTTACATGAGCGTTTCAGTTCGCGAAATTCCACTCAAAGAAGGCGGCTTTTCCTTCTCTCTCGACATCTACCACAAGGGCCAGAGGCGGCAGTTTAAAACCGAAATTCAGACAGAGAGATCAGAAGGGAGGGAGTACAAAAAAGCACGGCAGCAAGCCGAAGCGAGGGCGGCAGACCTTGAAGCACAATTGAAGATCGACCCTGCGGCGGTTTTTCTTGGCAAAGAGAGGCGCAGCAATGATTTCATTGAGTATTTCGAGAAGGTGACGCGCGAAGAAAAGAATAACAATTCCGTTTACAGAAACACCTTGAAACACCTTCGAGATTTCAACGGAGAAAAGCCGTTGCCAATGGCGAATATTTGCCAAACATGGGCGGAACTGTTCCGGGCATATATCGACAGCTTGAGCCTGAAGAAAATATCAAAGAAAAATTATGTGCTTGCTTTGAAGGTTATTCTAAATCAGGCGGTACGGGATAACCTTATACCTGATTTCTCAAGGAAAATCAAGCTATTCGGAAAACTTGATGATGTTGCCCTGAAATATTTGACAGCTAACCAGATCAAAGCCCTTGAGGCTACCCCATGCAAGCACCTTGCAGTAAGGGCGGCGTTTCTGTTTTCCTGTTTTACCGGTCTGAGAATTTCCGATCTTGAAGCCTTGAAAGATGCAGATATCCTGCAGGATGGCGGCAGGGTAACGATTCGTTACAAGATGCAGAAAACCAGAAAATGGGAACAATTAACACTTGGAGCTCAGGCGTTAAAATATCTTGGAGAAGCAAAAGAACAGCATAAGGACAGGGGAGCCGATGACGGCAGGATTTTTCTTTTATCGTGCCGTCGCCAAAGCTCAAATGTTATTCGAGCATGGGGCGCAGCGGCAGGCATTCCGTTCAATCTTGGTTGGCATTGCGGGCGGCACTCCTTCGCAGTGTTGAGCCTTCAAAATGGCGTTGACCTTTACACCCTGAGCAAATTGATGGGCCATTCAAGCGTAAAGATGACCGAAATTTATGCAAAGGTTGTTGATGAAACAAAAACGGCCGCAATGGACAAGCTCCCCAGTTGGTGATCATTTCTTTAAATTCTTGTACTTTTTTCGCAATATTCAAGATAGTTAGAAGTAAAAAGAGAAAGGTAGAGAGTAGAGTTTTCAAACAGTGAAGTATTTCGCTCTTTTGAAAAAGTGCATACCCTACAAGGGCAAGATAAGAAGGGAACAAATCACAATGCGAGGGCGAAGATGGGCGATAACAAGAAAAGCCTCTTTGAACGATATTATAATGTTTTACGGCTTATTGACAATAGTCAGATTAGTGAAGCGGTTTTGGCATTGCAGGATAAACTTATTCCTTTAAAAGACGATGCTGATATTGGAAATCAGTACATGGCAAAGAAAACGAATTTGCTCCCGGAAACAGCGATAGCTCTTTTGAAAGAGGCTATGAAACTGAAACCGAGAAACTGGCTTGCTGTTGATTTATGCTCACCTGAATATCAAAAACGAGATCGGATGATTGGCGAAGCAAGGCTATGCGTAAAACATTTGATGCTGCAGGGAGGACAGAATCCAAAAAATGTTCATGCTGTTACCAAAGATGATTTTCTTGCGTTGCAGTTAAAGTTATCTCAGACACAGATATCTCAAACAGAAAGGTTTATAGATGTGCTTGAAAGCATTGCAGAGAAATCAGCAGGTCAACCACAGCAACCCGCAGCCCCGGCAGGAGATCAGGACGCAAAGCAGCACAAAATCCCTGGCAGCTTCGTTGATGTTTCTGACCACAAAAATTGTGATTTACCTGCAGATTCACAGTCGGCAATATCTGGGCAGATGCATAAAAACAGACAAAAATTTGGCATTAACTACGATCTTAGGCACGCGGCAAGAATTATAAACGTGTATGATCTTGTTTGGGCAATTAAACGCGCTGTTTTGGATTATATCGAATATGTAGAGGTTGAAAAAGAACGTTATCAACAGATAAAAGAAGAAGGAAAAGAGGATGGGTGGGGATTCATGCCTGATATTCGTTCTTTAGAAGCCTTACAACAAATGGCGCTCTCTCTTGAATGGGCATATTATAAACCAATCATGGTATCTTCAGAAATCCAGTTAGAAAAAATTCAGTCTCAAATTACTGAAAAAGGGCATAATCTTCGGCTTCCCATTCAGATTGCATTAACGGAATGGAAGCATAAGTTCCTCAAAGATCGAGCGGATTCTGGTTTACCTGAATATTCCGTCACCTATATACGTGAGCAGCAAGCAAAATGCGAGTTGGAGTATGACTTAGGGGTTGATATTGATCGAGAGGGGTTGCAGTTTGTATATTTCCTTGCCAACATCCACGCTTTACGTTGGCTTTTTAGGATAAATAAGCTAAATCAATCCGCACCCCCGCCGGAAGATCAGGAAGCAAAACAGCGCGACATCCCCGGTGGCATTGTTGATGTTTCTGGCCAGAACAGTTGTGATATACCAGTAGAGATACGCTCAGCAATATCTGGACAGATTCCGAAAAACGGGCCAGAACCAGGCAAGCTATTATTCACAGCAGCAGACATCAAAGCCTATAGGGATAATCCTTATCTCTTCGAGATTGTAGAACCTGGCCATGAATTGAAAACGAATGCTATAGAGCAGTTTTTTATCAACGAAGAAGCAATAGAGTGGCTTAATACAGATAGTGATGATAGTTTGTGTTATGGAACTGTAGTAGCGTTAGCTTTCGATTGGTATCACTCCTATTGTAATAAAAAATGGAAAGAAGAAGAGCTTAAACTATCAGCCAAGCCCGGTGGGCGGAGTGGTGCTTGGAACCAGTGGGGTTCTCCAGATCTCGAACCGCAGGGAGTAAGGGTTTATTGGAAGAAAATTGATGAAGAGGGTATGGTTGTTGTCGATGAGCCGGAAAATATGCAAGGATGGGAGAAAGTCTCTACTGAATATAATAACCTGTTACGAAACGCGGCAGAGGGAATGAAAATTGCCGAGATAATTAAGGCTAACGTTTCACAAACCAAAAAGATTCTTTCTGAAAACGATGCGATTCAGATGGCTTGCGGAGTATTGAAGTATTGGAATACTATTATGCCAAGTCTTGAGAATTCTGGTTTTCCGTGCTCTTGGCCAAGTCAAAGACCAGCCTCTCTGGCAAAAAAGCAAGCACACATGGCAACATCACCGTTGACAGAACAGCAGACCGCGTCCCCAGTAAAACGGAAACAAAAAAAGCCAAAAGGTTTAACCGGCTTTTATTGTGAAAAAATTTTTCAAGAGAATGAAGAAAAGCGCAAAGCGATTCTTTCGACAAATAGCGGAGATTCAACGTTTTACGGACTGGCTTTGACGTGGCAAAAAGAATACAAAGAGAAACACGGCTCTGCCCCAGCTTCTTATCAAAGTTTATTTTCGAAAGCGAAAGATCATTGCAGAAAAGAACTCAATATTGTTGAGAATTGAGTGTTTAATTCTTTCAATTCTTAATTCTTCTCTACCGTTAAAGCATAATGTAAATAACATTTAGAAACCTTGAGGAAAGGTTTATCACAAACCTAAATGTTACGGACTATGCAGACCATTGAAACCAATACCCCCCAGCTATCCCCAGTACTTCAGCAGAGGCAGCAGAAAACCCTTTCCACCGAGCAGGCAATTCATTATTTCCTGGAAGTCTATGGCTTGGTAATAGCCAAAGCCACCCTCTACAAAAAACGCAGCCTTGAGCCCGATACCTTTCCAGGCAGACGCTCGCCATTTGGCCGCCTCGTCTTCGACCCTGCAGAAATCGATCGCTACATGCAGACCGGAAACGCACACGCCACCGCTGGCGGAGAGGAGGCTTGAACCATGCACCCCACCCAAACAACCCCACAACGGCAGCCGACACCCCGGCTGCCACTCAACCTCATCCACCGCCTATGGGCACTCCTCGCCCAACTCAGCATCCTGCTCGGAGGGCTCCCAAAATGACCACCACCATCACACAAGAAGAACAGCTCAAAAACCTGCGCCAACAAGAAAACAACAGCTTTCCCGTTGCGGTCTTCAACCCGACAATCCAGGCCATTATCAACAACGCCGAAACCAAACTGCGCTTCGCCCCCGACTGGACCGCAACAAGTTTCCTCTACGCCGCATCAGCCGCCATCGGACGCGCCCTCGAAATCCAACACTCACCCGACTGGCACGAAGCCCCAACACTCTACGCTTGCTTAATAGGCGCACCAGGCACCGGAAAAACCCACCCCCTAACCAAAGCCCTCAAACCCCTCAACGACCACGACAACGGAGCATATCAGCTCTACCAGCAAGAACTCAAAGACTACAAGCGGACCATGCAAAACTGGAAAAAACTCCCCCCCGACCAGAGAGAAACAGAACCCGACAAACCAATATGGAGCCACACCATCGTCAGTGACTTTACCCAAGAAGCCCTTATCAAAGTACACTCCGAAAACCCGCGAAGCACAGCCGTACACGTCGACGAACTCAAAGGATTCTTCAAAAACTTCACCCGCTACAACACCGGAGGAGTACAAGAATTCTTCCTCTCCATCTGGAGCCGTCAGGCAATCCAGACAGACCGGAAAGGATCTGACCCAATAAAGATCGACACACCATCAATCGGAGTCGCCGGAACCATCCAACCCGGCATCCTCGACTCCCTCGCAGACCAAGACCGAAGCGAAAACGGCTTCCTCCACCGCTTCCTCTTCGCATGGCCCGAAGTACAAGCCCTCCCATGGGACAACACCCCCCAAGACGGCTCCATATTTTTTCAATGGCACATAATTATCAAACGTTTATTGGAGCTGCCACTTTACGACGGCGGGCCAAAAATCCTCACCTACACCCCCGAAGCAAAAACCCTGCTCTTCAACTGGCAACGCGCCAACACCGAAAAAATCAACAACGAAACCTCCGAATACCTCCGAGGGATCTGGTCAAAACTCGAAGTCTACATCCAGCGCCTTGCACTCATACTCCAGGCACTCGACCACACCACAACCAGCAAACCCCTATCCACAGTAGAAAGTACCGCCATGGCCGGAGCCATCCAGCTTGTCCACTACTACGAACAAATGGCCATAAAAGTCTACCAGCGGCTCGGAACCTCATCACCACTCGACAAACTCTCAACCCTCGAACACACCGTCTACGACGCCCTCCCCGAAGAACCATTCACCACAGCACAAGGCATACTCATCGCCACCCAATGCGACATGCCACAACGAACATTCCAGCGATGGATCAAAAAAACAACACTCTTCAACAAACTCAAACGCGGCCACTATGAAAAACTCCAATAACCAGCAGGGGAGTGGCGGAAGAGGCGGAACCGGCGGAACGGCCAGCAAACCCTTTACCAATGCAGGTTTGAAGGCAACCAATTCCGCCATACACCTGGCGGAAGCATGGCGGAACGTGCCACCCCAGCCATTGCACAACAACTACCGCCACCGTTCCGCCTACCCCTTGGCGGAAACCACCCCGCCCAAAGCCGCACCAACAAAGCAAAGCAGCCACATACCGCCACAACCGCCGCTTCCGCCAACCGCACCAAAAAAAACACAACAATGACCACCGAACCCGACGGCAAAGTCCTCATCTCCTACAAAAAAGGGCTCAACCACAAAGACCCAGCAGGCTTCACAACCGCCCGTGTAGCCCTCGACCGAATTGCAACCATGGTCTGCACCGCAGGACAATACGCCCCCGTCCCATTTCGCAACGGCTACCGCGACGCACAGCACTCCCTCCCCGGAGCAGAACTCATCATCCTCGACTACGACAACGGCTACACCTTAGGCGAAGCCACAGCACGCTTCGAACCCTATCTCGGTCTCATAGCCACAACCAGAAACCACCTCAAACCAAAAAACGGCATACTCTCAGAACGCTTCCGCGTCATCCTCCCCACCAAAACACCCATAACCCTTGGCATAGACCACTACAGAACCATGATGAAAGAAATCATTCACCATCACGGTTCCGACATCCAATGCAGCAACATCTCAAGAGTCTACTGGGGCAACCCCCAAGCCCAAATCATCCAACTCAACGGCCACCGACTCTTCGACTGGGAACCCTATTATGTCGCAGCAAAAGAACGCCAGCAAAAAGAACAACACCGCCAGCCCTCCGACGCACAAAAAACCACCACCCAGCTCGATAAAGCCATTCAAACCTACATGCAAAACAACTACACACCCGGCAACCGCAACGGCACCCTCTACCGCATAGCCCGCTGGCTCCAGGACGAAGGCATCCAAAACATCCCCGACCAACTCAGAATCCTCAACCAGCAATCCTCCAGCCCCCTCGACGACGCAGAAATAACCCACCTCATCCGCCGCTTCCAAAACTGACGGGAGCCCCCAGCTCCCGCCCCACCATCCCCGAAAAACGGGCCCATCTATGCCGACCGAACCCAGAGCCTCGACCTCGCCGACTACCTCCTGAGGGAAAACCGTTCAGCATGAACAGCATAAACCCACTTTTTTCAAATCATTATTGTGCCGTTATTATCTCTGCTTTTTTGCAATTACCATCCTTCGTACTATCTTTCCTTTACTCACATCCTCTTATATTTATACGTCACTGAAGCGGGTGCCAAATGAAAACACAAATCACAGTAGCGCGTCTTGCTTTGATAGGTGCCATCGTTACAGCTATCGCGGGGATAATGGTCCCACTTATAACCCATTTCACTCCATCAAGCCCCGGTAAAACGTCAGCCCAGCCAGCAGCCACAACAATTCAAAATATCAATGGAGATCGTAACAAAGTTAGTGGTAGAGATTTTTATGACAATAGCCGGCCCGCAAAAAAGGCGGTGGAAAAGCAATGACGCAAGCCAGACAAAACAGAAAAACGGCCAACAGAACAATCCTTGTCAGTCTGTTGGCCGTTACCGCAATCTCCTCATGTGTTTCCGTGGCGGGTTGGTGTGTTCAACCTATAACGCAGCAAATCAATGGAAATAGTAACCAAACCGCAGGTAGAGATTTTTATAATATTCCGGTGTATGGCGCATCAGTAAAACAGCTTTCAGAGTTTGAAAAACGGCTTAACAAGCGGTTTGCTTTTATTGAAAAGAAATTGGATAATAGGAAATGGCAGGAAATAGAGCGAGACCCTTTTTTTAGAACTTTTGCACAGAACAAATATGGTAAACCGATAGAGCTTCTCACTGCCAGTGAGAAAGCTTCATTTGGGCAGGATTTTTCTTTATATCTCGTCGAAGTTAAAAAAGCTGAAGCCGATTATCAGCAAGTCAAGCAGGGAACCGTCAGTGATGAATTAAAAGCCCTCTATCCGAAAATAGACCAAGCAAGAAACAACTTCAACTATCCGGAAGTAAACCGGCTCCTTCTGGTATTTGAAGAAAAACACTCCGGATTATCACAAGATGTTGCACAAATTAACTATCTGCGGGGTCAGAATTATGAACTACAGATAAATTATTCTGAAGCAGAACATTACTTCAAAATAGCTGCGTCTATAGAAGACCAGAACCCATTATACCTTGATGCTTTTGCAGGTGTGCTTAACACTTCAGGTAAATATTCTGAGGCAGAGCCGATCTACCGTCATACCCTCGCTATTCGTGAAAAGCAGCTTGGCCCCAATCATGCCAAAGTGGCTACAAGCCTGAACAATCTTGCTCAATTATTGAGAAATCAGGGGAAATACAATGAAGCAGAGCCACTCTTTCGTCGTGCCTTATCAATTGTTGAGAAGAGTTATGGTCAGAGGAACCCAGATGTTGCAGCAACTCAGAATAATCTGGCTGGATTACTTGTTGATCAGGGAAAATACGCTGAAGCTGAGATTTTTTATCGCCGTTCATTGGCATTCTTTGGTAAGCAATTAAGTCTGAGTCATCAGACTGTTGCAACAGTTTGTAACAATTTAGGGGTATTGCTGCATCATCAGGGCAAATATGCTGAAGCTGAACGGCTACTTCGTCGCTCACTGGACATAAGAGAAAAATTGCTTGGTGGTGATCATCCTTATGTAGCTTCAAGCTGTAATAATCTTGCGGTGCTCCTTAAAGATCGGGGTAAATACATAGAAGCCGAGTCGTTGTTTCGGCGTGCAATAGCTATTGTTGAAAGGGTTTATGGTAAAGAACATCCTGATGTAATAACCGATCAGAATAATCTTGCGTCATTATTGCAACAACTGGGAAAATACACTGAAGCTGAATTGCTGCTTAATCGTTTGCTGATTCTCAGAGAAAAATTGCTGGGTAGTGACCATCCGTATGTGGCTATAAGCTGTAATAATCTTGCGACACTACTTAAAGATCGGGGTAAATACATAGAAGCTGAGTCATTGTTTCGGCGTGCAATAGCTATTATTGAGAAGACTTGTGGCAAGGAACACCCTGATCTCGCAACTGACCTTAACAATTTAGGGGTATTGCTGCATCATCAGGGCAAATATGCTGAAGCTGAACAGCTACTTCGTCGTTCGCTGGATATCAGGAGAAAAACATTGGGCGATGATCATTTCTATGTAGCAACAAGCTTGAACAATCTTGGATCATTACTTAAAGATGAGGGTAAATATGTCGAAGCTGAACTCCTTTACAGCAAAGCCATAGCAATTAATGAGAAGTATTTCGGTCGGGAACACCCTGAAACTGTGAAGAATTTGACCAATCTTGCGTCAGTATTCCAACAACAGGGAAAATACATTGAAGCCGAATTGCTCAGTCGGGAAGCAGTAGCAAATTCAGAAAAGCAACTGGGCCTCGACCATCCCTTAGTTGCCGTATGTCTTAATAATTTGGCCTCAAATTTGACAAGTCGAGGTAATTATATCGAAGCTGAGTCGCTATATCGCAGATCGTTGGTGATTAATGAGAATAATTTTGGCAACGAGCATTCTGAGGTAGCCAACACTCTAAACAATCTCGCATTATTACTATTAGATCAGGGGAAATATGCTGAGTCAGAATCTTTTTTTCGCAGTGCACTTATGATTCTTGAAAAGCAACTGGGTACTGACCATCCTTCTGTTGGTATAAGCCGAAACGGTCTTGGGCATTTGCTTTACGATCAAGGCAAGTATGATGAGTCAGAGGCATTGTATCGGCGAGCGCTGGCGATATACGAAAAGGCATTTGGTCATGAGCATTGGGATGTTGCGCAGAGCATGAATAACCTCGGATTACTATTCAATACACAAGGCAAGTACAATGAAGCCGAGCTGATGTTTAGTGGTGCACTGGTGATATGGGAAAAACTTTTTGGCCATGAGCATCGTGATGTGGCTGCCAGCTTAAACAATCTTGGGCTTGTACTATATAACGAAGGAAAATTCGATGATGCCGAGCCGTTCTATCGTCGTTCATTGGCGATTCGAGAAAAACAGTTGGGTAAGGATCATCGTGATGTAGCGCAGAGCTTGAACAATCTTGGTCTTTTGTTGACTGCTCAGGGTAGATATGCAGAAGCTAACTCGCTTTTTTGTCGTGCATTGGAAATAAGAGAAAGAGCACTTGGTACCAATCACCCTGATGTGGCGAACAGCTTGGATAGCAGAGCACTATTATTGCAAAATCAGGGCTACTACACAGAGGCTGGGCCGCTTTTCCGCCGAGCACTTAGTATTAGTGAAATAGCATTTGGCTCCAATCATCCAACCACAATAATCTACAGAAACCATCTTTTCGCTCTTTACACCGAAATGGATATGCATAAGTGAGCTAAACTACCCCCCCAAGCAGTTCCCCCTCAACCACCTCCAGCACATCATCCCGCTCCAGCACCACCCGCGCCAACTGCCGCTCAATCTCCCTCTGCAACGTCGGCGACCCAATCTTCGCCGTCACCTCCTTCGCCCGCACCAGAAAATCCAGATCAGCCCGCCGGTCCCTCAGCTCAAACCGCTGCGGATAGGTCACCACTACATCTGCCGCATCATAATCTACCCCCTCCCACCGGCAAAAAATCCTGAACAACTGATTCTCCGTCATTGCGAGCTGAGCAGCCTTCTCCGCCAGCAGCGTATTCAAAATCTGAAACTCCGTCTCAATCGCCACCCCCGAGGCCACCTGGCTCCGGTACGTCCGCACCGGCGTCAAATGCGCCATCCGGTTAATCATCTCC
>CAJAIK010000065.1 GCA_903939765.1 uncultured Chlorobiaceae bacterium
CACTCAGTTCATGACCGTGGAGATGCTCGAAAAGATCAAGGAGGAGATGGGCCCTGATGAAAGCTTGATGATTTGCGCAAAAATATACCAGCGAGAGTGTGAAAACCGTTTTGCCAATATCACGGTCAAGAAAATCCCGCAAATGCTTCTCGGCAAATGCGAGTTTGGTAAGGAGGATTACAGCCTGAACATCGTCAATCTTCCGCACGATGACGGTGCAGCGCCATCTGATGATGAGGCTATAGATGAAATTATCGATGAAAATCCCGGCGATGAATCAGCAAACCAATCAGCTCAAACCAACCTCTTTTATTAATCCCTATGAACGCCAAAACCAACTACATCAAGCAACGCTTGTCGCTGAGGGAGCCACTGAAGGAGTCACTGGATATTGTTGCCGGGTTAGCTGATCTGCTCGATCTGAAAAAAGGTGTTGATCTTGCTGCTGAGCTGGAGAAGGTTCAAGCGCTCTATCCCTCATGCAAGGATTTCGAGCGGGAGTTTCCCTCCCTCTGCTTTTCCATTGCTACCGGCGTCGGCAAAACAAGGTTGATGGGCGCCTGCATCAGTTACCTCTACCTGCAAAAAGGGATCCGCAACTTCTTTGTCCTTGCCCCCAACCTCACCATTTACGACAAACTCATCAAGGATTTCGGTGATCCCGGCTACCAGAAATACGTCTTTGCCGGCATTACCGAGTTTGTGCACAACCGGCCCGTCATCATAACCGGTGAAAATTATAACCAGCAAGGAGCGCTCTTCAGCGGTGAAGAGGTACGCATCAACATCTTCAACGTCTCTAAATTCAATGCTGAAAACAGAGGCACCAAAGAGGCCGGAGTTGCCAAGCCCCCAAGAATCAAACGCCTCTCGGAATACCTCGGTCAATCCTACTGGTCATACCTCTCCGGCCTGAACGATCTGGTCATTCTGATGGACGAAGCCCACCGCTACCACGCCGATGCCTCCAAAAAAGCCATCAACGAACTGCAACCGGTTCTTGGCATCGAGCTGACAGCGCCCCCCATCGACGAAAAAGGCAACGCCTTCAACAATGTTGTCTATGAATACTCCCTTGCCAAAGCGCTTGCGGACGGCAAATATGTGAAAAATCCAGCCGTAGCTACCCGAAAGAATTTTCAGGCAAAAGGACTGTCACCGCAGGAGATTGAAAAAATCAAGCTCGAAGATGCCATCAGCGTTCATCAGGCAACCATCAATGCTCTTGAGGTCTATGCCCGCAACAACGGAGTCCGCAAGGTAAAATCCTTCATACTTGTGGTTTGCAGCAGCATCAGCCACGCCCGCGAAACCTTCGACTACATTACATCAACCACCTTTTTCAACGGCGCCTTTAACGGAAAAGTGCTGCAGATCGACTCCAGCACCAAAAAAGACGAAGAGATCGAACGGCAGTTTATTGACCTCGAACGCTACGACAACGATATCGAAATCGTCATTCACGTCAACATGCTCAAAGAGGGGTGGGATGTCAACAACCTCTACACCATCGTTCCACTTCGAGCAGCCAACGCCTCAGTCCTGATTGAACAGACGATAGGCCGTGGCCTGCGCCTTCCATACAATGGCGAAAGAACCGGAGATGATGCGGTCGACAAACTGACCGTTCTGGCACACGACAACTTCGACAAGGTCATTGAAGCCGCACAAGACCCTAACTCAATATTGCAGAAGGTATCGTTCATTGAGCTTGATGATACCGACCTCACCGCAAACACCGAGGTGATACAATCACCCTCCAAAGTCCAGGTTGAAGTAACTCGCGAAGAGAAACTGATTGCAGCCATGACGGATGAAAAAGAGAAGCAGGTTGCGACCAATCGGCTCGATGCAAAAAAAGCCATCATCCATCTCCTGCCAACCATGAACGGTGATCAGGGAGTCACAAAAGTGGCCGACCTGAACAAACCCGAGGTCAAGCAATATGTGATGGAGCAGATTGAAGTGGAGCAGTCAAAAGGTCAGCTCGGCATGTTTACCCAGCAGCTCCTGCAGGAAGCCGCAGCCATCTACGAAGAGGTCGTCATCAGCTTTAAAAACAACATCATCGAAATTTCCCGGATGGATCTCGTCCAGGAAGAGGTTAAAGTCTGGTTTGAAGCGTTTGATCTTGAGGTATCAAGAGGCTTTACCTACGAACCACTGAGTGAAGAGATTCGTGTTGTCGAACTCACCGGCGACCGGAAAACCACCGACATAGGCGTCAAATACGGTGCATGGTCTAAAGATACACCAGTAAATCAGGTCATCTCGGAACTTATCAACTATCCCGAAATTGACTACGACGACAATGCTGAACTGCTTCACAAACTGACCAATCAGGCCATTGATGCCATTGCCGCAAACCTCAGCGAAGCATCAAAATTGATGCTCGTTGTCCGCCAATACCGCAAATTCATAGCAGGCAACATCTACGACCAACTCAAAGCACACCTGAAAATCAGCGAGCCCGCCTGGCAGGATCCAAAAGTCCTGCCCTTTGTCAAAATTGAAGACTGGAACTTCTCCGCACTCAAAGACGGTCGCCGCCACTACAAAGACACCATCACACCGACAAGCCTTATTCCAAAACTCGTCTTCACCGGCTTTGAAAAAGCCTGCCATTTCGAATACAAATTCGACTCCAAAACAGAAAAAGAGTTCGCCTACATCCTCGAAAACGATACAACCGTCCTCAAATGGCTGCGCC
>CAJAIK010000066.1 GCA_903939765.1 uncultured Chlorobiaceae bacterium
ACCGGTTTATAAAAGTCCATAATGCCAAACACGCAAAACCTTTCAGATGGACGAAAAGTGCGAATGCAATTCTGGCATCGGTTCAACGGGCTAAAGATAGCCTTTCTAATAACACAAAGGATTAACCATTCGGGACACTAGTCGCAACCGGGGCTGGATGAGAAGTTCAAGGAGCCAGAAGATCCGTTGCGCATCGTCTTCCTCTGCGCCATGTGGCTGACTGGTTTTGACGCGCCGAGCTGCTCGACCGTCTATCTCGACAAGCCGATGCGGAACCACACCTTGATGCAGACCATCGCTCGCGCCAATCGCGTTTTTCCCGGCAAACACAGCGGCATGATTGTCGATTACGCGAACGTCTTTGCCTCACTTGAGCGTGCGCTGGCGATCTACGGAGCAGGGAAGGGCGGTGCAAGTCCGGTGCAGGACAAGCAGCAATTGGTTGCGGAATTGCGCAAGGCGATTGAGGCGGCGACCACCTTCTGTGCTGCTCATACGGTGATGCTTGGCAATATCGAGCAGCTCATTTCCTGCAGCATGGAGCGGTTGCAGCAGATGGATGATGCGGTCAATGCGCTGATTTCACCTGACCCGCTGCGGCGCGAGTTCTTTAGCCACGAGCGCCTGGTCAGCACCCTCTACCGGGCGGTGAAACCCGATCCGGCGGCGCTGGAGTTTGCCAGCCGTGTTGCCTGCCTGGCAACGCTCGGCGAAGCGATCCGCGCCATGCTGAACCCGAATCCTCCGGATATTTCGCAGGTGATGAAGGCGATCAACGGCCTGCTCGACCTTTCCATTACCGGCCATGAAATCCGCGACTCGGGGCCACCTGCGCTCGACCTCTCCAGGATTAATTTCAAGGCGCTGGCTGCACGCTTTAATAAATCGAAGCACAAAAACAGTGACCTCGAAGTGCTCAAGGTGGCCATCCGTGCCCAACTGGAAAAGATGATCAGCCTGAACCGGACGCGGGCCGACTTTGCCGGGAAGTTTGAGACACTGATCGAGAGCTATAACGCTGGAAGCCGCAGTATTGAAGAGCTTTTCCTTGAACTGGTGAAGCTCTCCAGCAGCTTGAATGACGAAGAGCAGCGCCATGTTCGCGAAAACATGAGCGAGGAGGAGCTGGTCATCCTCGACATCCTCACCCGCCCGGCACCGGAGCTCAGCACTGAGGAGCGCGACGAGGTGAAGAAGGTTGCCCACGATTTACTTGTCAAGCTCAAGGGGTTGCTGGTGCTGGACTGGCGCAAGAATACTGTTGCACGTTCAAAAATGAAACTGGAAATCGAAGACACCCTCGACCTTGGCTTGCCCCGAGCCTACACGCCTGAACTCTACCGACAGAAGTGCTCGGCGGTGTTTGAGCATGTCTATGAATCCTATTCCGAACGGGATGCAGGGGTCTACGCCGAGGCGGGATGAGCGGTATTCTCGTCAGGAAGTTAGCTCAATCCTGAATTTTTTTCCAAGTACAGATGCGGCGCTGGAAAGTGTGGTCAGGGTAAGGCTTGTATCTGTCGCATCAAGCAGGCGGTTCAGCGCAGCGCGGCTGGTGTGCATTTTTTTTGCCATCGATGTTTTGGTGAGCTTCTGCGTTTTCATTTCCTCTGCGATTTGCCATGCAATAACGCGCTTGACGGCCACTGCTGTGGCTTCATCCAGAAGAGCCTCTTCTTCAAGAAAATCATCGAAACTACTGCCAATATTGTTTTGATTCATTGTGTACTCCGCATTCTGTTTTTTGCCAATTGCAGTTCGCTCTTCGGTGTTGCCTGAGATTTTTTAATGAGTGGCCAGCCATATTGTACTGTTTTGATATCTTCACCTATTCTTTTTCGATCGATAGCCGGTAAAGCGCGTAACCAATCCCGCACTGGTTCGGTACCGCTATCGGTTCTGTAGAATCTGACTTCGAGAGCTGCTTTGTTTATTTTGGAATGTATCAAAATAGATACGACGCGGCAAGCTGTTTTTCAATAAGATCAAGCCAGCCGTGAGATAGTGTTCATAAGAGAGATGCTTTTTAACTTCGTCCTATAAGAGATATTTCATCGTTTAAGTATGTAAATTGAATACTTTATTTTCAATTTACATACTTGTTTCTCGAAAAGGCAAAATTTTTTCACCTTGTACGTGATGCTGGTGCAAAATTAACTTTTGCATCACAGCACTGAATCGTTCAAGTGAGCTGTCCGGCTCACTCTCTTCTCCCTCTTTTCGGGCATCAGTACAGTTGGTGCAGCTCAAGCCTGCGCAGTTTTGGAGCCAGCTTTGCTGTGGCAGCAACCACTGCCAGCGTCATTATTCCGCCAAAAATCACTGATGGCACCAGCCCCATCAGGCGCGCAGCAATACCTGATTCAAAAGCTCCCAGTTCGTTGGAGGAGCCAATAAAGATGCCGCTGATGGCGGAGACCCGGCCGCGCATGGCATCGGGTGTTACGAGCTGTAAGATGGTTGTACGCATGACCACTGATACGCCGTCGCAGACACCGGAGAGTATCAGCAGAGTCCCGGCGAGCCAGATGTTTATGGATAAGGCAAACGTGATCATGCAGATGCCAAATCCGGCTACAGCTCCAAGCAGCCAGCGTCCGGCATGAAGATTGATGGGATGGCGTGTCAAAAAGAGTCCTGTAACCATGGCTCCTATTGCCGGCGCTCCACGAAGAATGCCCAGCCCTTCCGGACCGTAATGAAAGACATCTTGAATGAAGGCTGGCAGCAAGGCTATCGCCCCGCCGAAGAGAACCGCAAACATATCGAGTGACAGTGCGCCGAGGATAATCTGGTTGCTGAACACAAATCTGAGCCCTCCTGCAATGCTTTTGAAGACAGGTGTACTCTCTGCCGGTGGGGGTTCTTTGACTCGGAGTAAAAGCAGTGCCGCTGTTGCACCGAGGCTGAGGAGTGAGGCGGCGCTGTATCCGGCCGTCTTGCCTGCCCATCCAACCAGGATGCCGCCCAATGCAGGGCCAATTACCAGTCCAAGCTGGAAGGCGGAGCTGCCGATAGCGGATGCGCGACCATATTGTTCACGGGGCAGAATGATGGCAAAGAGGGTGCTGTATGACGGGCTGATAAAGGCGCGGGCGACCCCGTTAAAGGCGATGGCGCCGTAGAGCCAGTATAAAGGGTTTCCACCTGTCCAGCCGGCCGACACGGCGGTGAGCGTCAGGGCGCTGAGAAAGACCATCAGGGAGGCGAGTACTCCGAACAGCCGCCTTGAGTAGTGATCGACCGCGTAACCGGCAAAAAGTGTGCAGGAGAAGTAAGGAATAATCTCGGCCAGTCCTATCAAACCAAGTGCAAGGGTATCGTGTGTCAGTTCATAAATGTGCCATCCAACAACAACGGCCATCATCTGATAGGCAAGAACAATCAGGATACGAAAAGTCAACAGCTTTAAAAAAGCGTTATTCAATTTGATCATAAATTTTATGAATGTCCTCTCTCTTGGAAGGACGAGTGCTTTTGGAAATGCAATGATGATTATGTAACCGCAGCGAAAGGTAAAGCTTAGAAGAGCCAATACAATGGAGAAATCTGTTGTATCTCTACATGACAACCGTGAATTGCTCAAGATCTTTGTCTGGCACTCTTTCTTCTTTCCGGATGGAGCTCACCAATGAGCGTGACGGCCCTTTTTTTGCCTGACGGAGTAACTCTTCTATTGCTGTTTCCGGGCCTTGGGCGTCAATTTCAACAGTGCCGTCCATGCGATTTCTCACCCATCCCGAGAGATTCAGCTCTTTTGCTTTCCGGTCGATAAACATTCTGAACCCGACACCTTGTACAGCACCAGCAACAATCAGGTGTACTCTTTTTTGCATCAATATTTTCGGTTTATGTTTTTTCGTTGCAGAGGCGATCCAGTGTCTGGCAAAAGTGATAAGGTGGTGCTGTGCTCTCTATAAATGGTGCCTTGTACAAAAAGAATAGGGGAAGCAATATCCGACGCGTTGCTCCCCGGCGCCCGAATGGGCATCAATCTCAGCCAGCGTAATCTCTGTTTCGGTACAATTAAACCCTTCGCTGTTGATAAACTCAATCTTCGCGTTGATATTCTCAAGAGATATAATACGTTTTTTGAAGGCGATATCAGATTTCATCCGCTTGATCAACGCCTTGGCATGGTCTATTGACATAATGCCCCCTGCACGTTTATATGGAATATGGCATTATTTGATTTTTTTCCCGTTCTCTTCCCAGAGGTTCTTCGTCCAATTCCGGGTTTGTCTCATTTGCTTTTTTTGCCATAGCTGTAATTGTTGTCGTTATTAAGCCAAAAGACCATGGTTAACAGCAACAATATCATCAATAAAAAGCTGCCTGTAAATCCCATAGAAGCGGGATATTGTAATACTGTCGTTGGGTTAGTCAGCTTTGATGCTGGCCTTTTTTACGTAGTTCTTGATATATTTTCTGATATTGATGATGGTGTTGCTGACGGCGGCATACAGACAGAACTGGAAAAGGAGGTCTCGTAATAAAACCCTTCTGATTGTCCGAAAATGATCTTTTTAATCTTCAAGAGCTATTTATCCTTCCTTTTATGAATATTGGTATCCCCAAAGAGATAAAAATAAAGGAGAACAGGGTCGCCTGCACTCCTGCGGGTGTTCGCCATCTCGTCAGCGCCGGCCACCATGTTGTTGTTGAACGTGGAGCAGGTAAGGGAAGCGGTTTCAGCGATGAAAAGTACAAGCGTTCCGGTGCCATCATTGCCTCTTCGGCTGAAGAGGTCTGGAAAAATGAGCTTATTGTAAAGGTCAAGGAGCCACTTGCCGAGGAGTTTGCATTTTTTCGTGAGGGCCAGATTCTCTTTACCTTTCTTCATCTTGCCAGTGCGCCGGAGCTTGCCCGTCGTATGATCAAGTCTAAAATAACCGGGATTGCCTACGAAACGGTTGAGCTTGGCGGCCATCTGCCCTTGCTGGCGCCGATGAGCGAAGTTGCCGGAAAAATGAGCATCATCATGGGTGGTTTTTATCTTGCAACTCATCAGGGTGGCAAGGGCAAACTGCTTGGCGGCCTTCCGGGAGTTCTTCCAGCCAAAGTGCTGATTCTTGGTGGTGGTTCTGCCGGGACGAATGCGGCAAGAGCAGCCGCTGGCCTCGGAGCGGAAGTTACCATCATGGAAATTAATCAGGAGCGGTTGCGTGAGCTCGACAATTTGCTGCCACCCCAGGTGCATACCCTCTACGCCAACGAACAGAATCTTGAGGAGATGCTTGCTGATGTTGATCTTATCATCGGCGCGGTGCTGGTGACCGGTGCAAGTGCGCCGAAACTGTTGACGCGATCGATGCTTCAAAAAATGAAACCGGGGAGTGTGATTGTCGATATTGCCATCGATCAGGGGGGCTGTTTCGAAACTTCACATCCCACGACGCACGAAAATCCGGTCTTTATTGAAGAGGGGATTATCCATTACTGCGTTGCCAATATGCCAGCCGCTTATCCCCGCACGTCCACGGATGGGCTCACGGGTGCGACCCTGCCCTACATCAGAAGAATTGCGGATCTTGGTCTTGAAAGTGCCATGGTGATGGTGGCGGGACTTTCGGGCGGGCTCAATACATGGAATGGAGAGGTGACCCATAAAGAGGTTGCCCGTTCACTTGGTTTACCTTTTCACGAGAACCCCTATATCTGAAACAAGGAGCTGTACGAACAGGATGGCTCCCTGTTTCAGATTCGGCAACGCATCACTCTATCTGCGCTGGATGTGGTTGATGACCTCCGCAAGCCGGTCGATCTCCTCTTTTGTATTGTAGAAGGCGAGGGATGGCCGTATGGTGCCTTCAACACCGAAGCGCCGCAACGATGGCTGGGAGCAGTGGTGGCCGGTACGGACGGCAATGCCTTCGCGGTCGAGCAGTTTACCGACCTCTTCATTGGGGAGATTGTTGAGCACAAAGGAGAGGACGCCGACCTTGTTTCGTGCCGTTCCGATCATGCGCAGTCCCGGAATTCCGATCAGGCGTTCGGTACCGTACTCGGTCAGTTCATGCTCATAACGGGAAATGTTGTCGAGTCCGATTTTGCGCACATAGTCGAGCGCAGCTCCAAGACCGATAGCGTCGCCAATAGAGGGCGTTCCCGCCTCGAATTTTGCCGGAGCTTCATTGTAGATGGTCTCTTCAAACCGTACATCCTTGATCATGTTGCCGCCGCCCTGCCATGGAGGCATCAGTTCGAGCAGCTCCCGTTTGCCATAGACGGCACCAATACCGGTCGGCGCAAAAATTTTGTGGCCTGAAAAGACAAAGAAATCGGCATCGAGATCCTGCACGTTGACCGGGATATGGGCCACCGACTGGGCGCCGTCGATGAGCACTCTGGCGTCAAACCGTTTGGCTAACTGTATCATCTCCTTAATCGGAAGAATGGTGCCGAGGCCGTTTGAGGCCTGGGTGAGTGAAACAAACTTTGTGCGTGGCCCGAGCAGTTTGGTGTACTCTTCCATGATGATCTCGCCCCGGTCGTTAACCGGCACCACCTTGATGCGTGCTCCTCTTTCGTGTGCAACCATCTGCCAGGGCACAATATTGGCGTGGTGCTCAAGGATGGAGAGGACAATTTCATCACCCGGCTGGAGGAACTTCCGTCCCCAGGTTTGTGCTACCAGATTGATTCCTTCGGTGGTGCCCCTCACATAGATGATCTCCGATGCCGAGCCAGCACCGATGAATTGCCGGATTTTCTCACGAGCCCCTTCATAGGCATCGGTTGCGCGGGCGGCGAGGGTGTGAGCACCTCGGTGGATGTTCGAGTTGTCGGTTGCATAGAACTGAGCCACAGCGTTGATGACGCTCAGCGGCTTCTGTGTTGTTGCAGCGTTATCGAACCAGACAAGCTGTTTGCCATGAACCAACTGGCGCAGCACCGGAAAGTCCTTGCGTATGGTGGCTACGTCAAACCCCTCAGGCTGGTGTGCCGATGAGCGTGGCTCACGCAGAAAATAGTATGGTTCTCGGGGAACATCTGGCAGGCTGAACGGTAAAATGGTGCTGTCAGGTTTTGCCGGAGTGGCGGTCGGGCGTATCGGAGCAGGGGCTTTTCCAGGCAGTTCAGGAAGTGTCGCTGAGGAGAGCCCAGCGGTTCCCGGGAAGGGGAGGCTGGCAGGTGCCCCGGTTCCACTGCGGAGAGCCTGAAAAATAACTTCAAGATCAGGGCTTCCCTGTTCCTGTGCAAACGTCTGATAGAGCTTTGCAGCATAGCATTGACCGTCTGCAGGTACGCCGGCAGTGCCGGGCAGTTCTGGACGCTGTTCCTGGAACTGATTGGTGGAAAAAGCCTCCGGGCTGAAGGCTTGCGGGTTCAGGCTCTGATGGGCAGTTGAGGTCGATATGGGGTCCTGAGCTGCAGCAAGAAGAACTCTAAAGGAAAAATCGTCTTCAGAGGGGAGACCGCCATTCAGCGTGTTGAAAAACGGTGCAATGCTTTCCGGACTGGTTTCTGAAAAACTTTCAGCACTTTCCGGCCGTGGAGGCAGGCTGCGAAGGATAAACTGGTCGAGACCGTAAGAGCCGTTTTTATTTTCGGAATAGTTCTGCTGCTCGGTCAGTTTATTGGCGTGATGGCCCAGTGGCTCCTGCTTTTTTTCTTGTGTGCCGGAAAGGAAATAGAAATCATGCTCTGGCTGCTCTGGCATCTTATCTGAAAAATAGGGGAGATCGGGGTTCCTGGGTAATGGTTGCTGAGGGAGCGGATTGCTTGATTCCCAACTGGCCGGTTCATCGCCAAGAGCTTTTTTGTCCGCTAAAGTTGCCGCAAGAGAGGATGGAGCTCCTGCTATGTCCGTTTCATATTTCGGAACGCTGCCAGCTTCAGGCAGCTCATTGAACAGCCGGCTTGCCATCTGTGCAATGAAGACCGGGCTGAGCAGGTCACTGCCGATTTCCGGTACGCCGGGTTGCTTGTTGTCATTTGGCATAAGTAAGGGAGTAATCCATAAAGAGACAACCGCAATTCACTTTTGTGAAAAGGGTTGTCTCTCTATAGTGGTTGGTCTATTTTGTTTTTGAGCCTGTCTGCCGATGTTCGTAATCGTGATAGTAGCCCACTTCAACATTTTCAAGAATCGCCAGGGCATCGTCGGTCAAAACGGCCAGCGATGAGTAAAGTGTCAGCAGATAGGAGGCAACGCCAAGCTTGTCGAGCCCCATCAGCCGAGCTGAAAGGCTTGGGCTGATCTCTCCCGGGATTCCGGCCTGATGCAGTCCAACCACGCCCTGCTCGTTTTCGCCGACACGGACAAGTATGATATTGGTTGTGCCGTGACCTGATTTGTTGTTCTTGTTGATTTCAAGCTTGTCGCACGGGACAAGCGGCACGCCACGCCAGGTCAGTACAGGAGTGCCGAAGAGATTGATGGTCGGAGGAGGAACGCCGCGCCAGGTGCATTCGCGCTCGAAGGCTGCGATGGCTTTTGGGTGCGCAATAAAGAATGCCGGCTTTTTCCATACCTTTGTGAGCAGATCGTCAAGGTCATCCGGGGTCGGTGTGCCGTAGCGGGTGCTGATACGCTGTCCGGGGTCAGCAGAATGGAGCAGGCCAAACTCCCTGTTGTTGATGAACTCCCACTCCTGACGCTCCTTGATGCCCTCAATTGTCAGGCGCATCTGCTGTTCTATCTGGTTGTAGGGTTCATTGTAGAGGTCGGAAACCCTGGTATGGACACGAACAACGGTCTGTATGGCCTGGAGCGAGTATTCACGGGGTTTATTGGAGTAGTCTACATACGTTTCAGGTATTTCGACATTTTCAGCGAAACCGGCAATAAGGTCAATGTGCTTTTCGCCATGCTTGTTGACGGTCGAGCGGATTTTCAGGTACTCTTCAACTGAAGCCTGAAAAGATTCCTTCAGTGAAGGCGATTCCTTGAAGAGCTTTTCGATATCGACACTTGAGATAGAGAAATAGGAGCCAGGGGTAATAGTGCGAATGGTGACTGATGATGGCTTGTCGGAGACAAGGTCTTCTTCACCGAAGTACTCTCCCTCTGAAAGCAGGGCGATACGAAGATCCTCTCCATGAAGTCCCTTGCTTAAAACCTCGACCTGTCCGTGCGCAATGATAAAGATTTTATGGCGATCTTCGCCCTCAAGGATGAGGGTGTTGCCAAGTTCCGTCTCTTCAAGGACAAACTTTTTTGCCAGGCTGCTGATGATTTGGTTATCAAACGATGCGAAAAGCGGAATGCTTTTCAGGGCTTCAGGGCGAAATGATGCGATGCCTCTATGGAAATCAATGCCGATACGCTCGGGTTTTTGCAGCTCAATCTTTGTGCGGTTGACGCGGTAGGTGCCGGAAGAGACATGAACCCACGGGAGAAGCTTTAACAGCCATCTCGGGGTTATGGAGTTCATCTGGGGAGCGGTTTTGGTCGTATTCGCCAGATTTCTTGCTACGGTTGTTGTTACACTGCGCTGTAACTGACTGCTTGGTTCCTGTGGTGCGTTTGACATTGTCATGTAATGGGTTAATAGTTGTCGGTGAACAATTTATTTTGAACACCAAAAACGGCCTTTTTTTTATATAACGATGGGTTCATTTTCAAACTGGTAGAGCAGTGTCGAGAGGTATCGCTCGCCGGTATCGGGCAGGATGACGACAATTCGTTTTCCTTTATTCTCTTCGCGCTGAGCCAGTTGCAATGCGGCGTAAACGGCCGCACCTGACGAAATGCCTACAATAAGTCCTTCTGTCCGGGCAAGTTCGCGACCGGTACGCAGGGCGTCTTCGTTTTTGACCGGGATAATTTCATCAATAATCTCTTTGTTCAGGATATCGGGCAGAAAGCCAGGGCCAATTCCCTGTATTTTGTGTGGTCCAGGCTTGCCGCCAGCAAGAACCTGTGAGTCAAATGGCTCTACAGCAACAATTTTTATCTCAGGGTTTCTCTCCTTGAGCACCTCTCCAACGCCGGTGATGGTGCCGCCGGTGCCAACGCCGCTGACAAAAATATCAATGGCCCCGTCAGTATCGTTCCATATCTCTATGGCGGTTGTTGTGCGGTGAATTTCAGGATTGGCCGAGTTTTTGAACTGCTGCAGAATAATGGAATTCGGATATTGTTCGTGCAGTTCATTGGCTTTTTTGATTGCGCCAAGCATTCCTTCTGATCCGGGCGTCAGCACCAGTTCAGCGCCAAGTGCCTTGAGGAGGTTCCGGCGTTCAATACTCATCGTCTCAGGCATTGCAAGAATCAGGCGGTATCCTTTGGCTGCGGCGATAAAGGCCAGGGCAATGCCGGTATTGCCACTCGTCGGTTCAATGATAACACTATCCTTGTCTATCAGCCATTTTTTCTCAGCATCTTCGATCATTGAAAAACCGATCCGATCCTTCACACTTCCGCCTGGATTGAAGTATTCGAGTTTTGCAATAATCGTTGCCTCAGCACCGTGTTCACGGCTGAAATTTCCGAGATCAAGAAGAGGAGTGTTACCGATAAGATCGGTCAGCTTTTTTGCAATACGTCCCATGAGCTCTGAATTTTTTTAGGGGTGTTGTTCATTTTTTTTATCACAATTGTTAACAATTTTATGGTGAACTTTATTGTTTTTATTTGGTATTTCCTAATCAATTTTTTCTGACCGCTCTCGTGCCATTCTCCTTGTTTTTCTGCGTCTTGTCCTTTGCCTGTGGTGGTGTCAAAACATGAAAAAATCTCTTTGTAAAGTGGACAAAGAATGGTAAATTTTCGCCGGATTGACTGGTGAGTCTGAACGATTTGCATTTGTTTCATTTCAATGCAGACGAGCGTCCCTGACCAGGTATTGAAAAAAAGACCATGAGTTCGATGCCTCCCCTTTCTGTCTTGATATCAATGCCGGGTTTTGTCAACGTCCAACTCAACGGATATGGATTTTTTTTCCGTTCTCTACTACCGGTTCAAAAAAGTCTGGAAAGCTGTCCGCCTCTACCTCGTTATTGCTGGTCCCGGTCTTGTGGTGATGATTGCCGACAATGATGCTGGCGGAATTACTACCTATGCGGCCACCGGCGCCAAATATGGTTATCACCTGATCTGGTTTCTGCTTCTTCTCATTCCGGTTGCCTACTATGTACAGGAGATGACGGTGAGACTGGGAGCTGTGACCAAGCGGGGACATGCTGAGGCAATTTTTGAAAGTTTCGGTGCCTTTTGGGGATGGTTCTCTCTTCTTGATCTCATGATAGTTGACTGGCTGACGCTGGTTACTGAATTTGTGGGGATGAGTGCGGCCCTTGGTATTTTTGGAGTTCCTGTCTGGTTGACCGTGATTGTTGTTGTGCTGCTCATGAGCATCATTGTGTTGAACGGGCGCTACTGGACATGGGAAAAGATTGCACTGGGATTCTGCCTGCTGAACCTGATCTATATTCCTGCGGCATTCATGGTTAACCCGTCACTTTCTGACATTGCCGGTCAGGGACTTATTCCCAATCTCCCCGGAGGTCTTACCAATGAGCTTTTTTTCCTGCTCATGGCCAATATCGGTACCACCATTGCTCCGTGGATGCTCTTTTTCCAGCAAAGCTCAGTTGTTGATAAGGGATTGCAGGAAAAAGATATCAAGATGGGCAAGCTCGATACCTTTATCGGGTCAATCATTACCGTCTCGATTGCTATTTTCATTGTGATTGTAACAGGTACCTTGCTGCACGGGACGCCAATCGATGATGCCGCCACCGCAGCAAAACTGTTGATGAAAACGAACCACTATGTCGGCGCCTTTATGGCCATAGGGCTCTTTGATGCAGGTCTGCTTGGAGCAATCTGCATATCGCTGGCAAGTTCCTGGGCCTTTGGCGAAATTTTCGGATGGGCTCACTCCCTTAATACCAAGGTGAAGGAAGCCCCCTGGTTTTACGTCTCCTTTTTCATTACCCTGGCAACTGCCGGTGTTGTTCCCCTGATACCGGGAGCCCCGCTTGTACTCATCACTCTTTTTGTCCAGGTTATTGCGGTCACTCTTCTGCCAGCAGCACTGGTTTTTCTGATTCTCCTGCTCAACGATAAAAAGACGATGGGGGAGTATGCCAATACAAGGTTACAGAATATTGTCAGCACCATTATTGTTGTCTCAATCATTATACTCTCGACCATGTACGGCGTCAGTGCACTTTTTCCCAATCTTTTCCAGTAAAGGTGTCAGGCCATGAGGACAATCAATCAGTTTATCAACAAGATCCGTGAAATCAATCAGCGCTATGCCAAGCCAAAAGTCGAAATGTCGCGGGCGGTCAAAATCTCTTTGGCAGTACTCCGGGTTTATCTCTTTCTTCTGGTGGTGCTGATGGTCTACAAATTCATAACCGTTATGAATGTTTTATAAAAAGGGAGACGAGGAAAATGGTTACTGTCCTGGATCGTGAATTTTTTCTGAGCGAAATTGTTGGTCGCCGGATCTATCTCAAATCGAACTCAATCGGCAAGCTTAAAGATCTTGTTATACAGGAGAATGCGGGCAAAATTCCGGAAGTGACCCACCTGCTTGTTCACCGACCCTATGGTGACCCTCGCCTTTTGATTCCCTGGGATAAAATCACCCTGATTTCAAACACTGAAATTGTTTCGGAAATTACCAGCACTGAAGGCTACGAACTTGAGGCGCTCAACAACCACATTTTTCTGAAAGACTATATTCTTGACAAGAAAATCCTTGACATGGATGACCATGAAATTGAGGTGGTTTATGACGTAAAGCTTCTCTTTCAGAACGAGCGGCTTTTTGTCAGCGAAGTGGATTTTAACCGTTTTCGCATCCTTCGCAGGATGGGCTTTAAAAAGCTTGCCAACTATCTTGCCCGATATAAGGAGGGTTCCAGTATTTCATGGCTTTATGTTCAGCCGCTGCCGGAAACCATTGGAAGCTTTGAAGGGAATGTCAAGCTCAATGTGCTCAAGGAAAATATTAATGACATCCATCCTGTTGATCTCGCCGATATTCTTGAAGAGCTTGAGGGTAATCAACGCCTGGCGGTCTTCAACGAAATTGAGCCGGAACTGGCCTCAGATACCCTCGAAGAGGTTGAACCGAGGGTGCAACGGGAGTTGATCCGCTCAATGGAAAAAGTGCGGGCTGCTGGATTGATCAACGAAATGAGCCCTGCACAGGTTGCCGGAATCCTCTCGATTCTACCGGCATCAGATGCCGACGAGATTATCGAATTTGTTGATAGTGAAAATAAGCAGAGGGTACAGCAGATCATCGACCAGCATGATGAAAACATCATGCTCTACTCTACACAGAAAGTGATCAAGCGGCCTGTCGAGACCATTGTGAAGGACGTTATAGGAAATTACCGTGCGGTTGCCGCCGATATGGATGTCATTATGTACGTCTATGTTGTCGATACAAGCAACATGCTTCAGGGTGTTGTCGATATCCGCGAGCTTATCGAGGCCGATCCCGATCAGACACTTGGTGAGATTATGACAGACAGTCTTATCACGCTGAACCCGGATGACACGCTTCATGACGCTGTTGACATGTTTTTCCGCTACTCCTTCCGGGCAATCCCGATCACTGATGACAATGATTGTCTGCTTGGTGTTGTCTCTTTTCATGATATCAAGGGTATCAAGCCCCGACTGGATTAACTGATTTACAAGAAATTGACGTGAATGGCTTTACATGATAAGATGAGTCATGCACTCAGGGTGGTGGCGGTACTTGAAGCCTGTAAGGGTATTCTTGTACTCTTTGCCGGCTTGGCTCTGTTTTCGTTTATACATCAAAATATTCAGTTAACGGCCGAGCAACTTGTCGGGCACCTGCACCTCAATCCAGCAAAAAACATCCCGAAGATCTTTATAGAGGCCTCCCGCCATCTGACTGATGCGCGTATGCTTTTTCTGGCGCTCGCTGCATGTTTATACTCTTCCATGCGTTTTGTTGAGGCTTATGGACTATGGTTCGCAAGGCGTTGGGCTGAATGGTTTGCCTTGTTGAGCGGATCCGTTTATTTGCCAATTGAACTGTTCGAGCTGGTAAAAGGTGTTACCTGGATCAAAATGGTGTTTATCTCAATTAATCTTGTTATAGTATGTTACATGGTCGTTATGCTCAAGCGAAACGGAACAAGACATGGTAATAATAAAAGAGGTTTCGATGCCATTGACGCAGACATGCGCGCAGAGAGTTAGTGTCCTGTTTGCGTAGTGAAACGGCTAATGACTGATTTTTAACAAGATATGACCTACACTCCACGAGATAGAGAAGAGCAGCAGTTCAGTGATCAGGACCTGGTTACAAAAACGATTAAAAACAAGCAGGCATTTGCTGCGATTGTTGATCGATATGAAGCACCTCTTTTGCGATATATCTCCCGTCTTGGATGCAAGGATAGCAGTGCAGCCCGGGATCTGTTACAGGAGATATTTATCAAGACCTTTGTCCATCTCAATGACTATGATCACTCGCTTCAGTTTTCATCGTGGATCTACAGAATAGCCCATAATGAAACAGTCAGTTATTTTCGAAAGGAAAGGAGCCGTCCGGGTGTACTAACAAGAGTGGAAGATTTTTTTCTGTTTGAAACGATTGCCGATGATGCGGGCTGGAGCGATCCTAAGGAGCAACGGCATACGGCTTTGGAAATAAAGGCTGCCGTGGATCGGCTTGAGCCAAAATATCGTGATATCATTGTTCTCAAGTTTTTTGAAGAAAAATCCTATGAAGAGATCTCTGATATTCTGCAGATCCCCCAAGGGACGGTTGCAACGCTTGTCAGCAGGGCGAAGAAGAAAATAAAAATATATCTTGAAAAGAGTTAGCTGTGACGAATATGCAGAATGTGAGATCAGGATTCATCCTCGAAGAGATTGAAAAAAGAAATGCGGCGCTGATTCCGCGCTGGCACTTTCTTGTCAGACGGTTTGGATTTTGGATGCTTGCCGTAATTTCGGTTTTTACCGGTGCCATATCCATGGCAACCGCAATTTATGTTTTCCTTGATCATGATTTCATTGAAGATCAAGACTATATCAACCGTTTTTTCATTGAGCGTCCGATCATTGCCGATATTATTGCCAGTATACCCTACGTGTGGCTTGCCGCGCTTGCACTCTTTCTCCTGATTGCATTTTTCGGGTTCCGGCACACACGAAAAGGTTACCGTTATTCCTCAACGAAGGTTATTGTGGCCTCCCTCTCCGCAAGTCTTTTGCTGAGTGTTGCTCTTAACACCGTTGATATTGGCGAGTATATCCACCATTACCTCATCGAAAATGTCCATGTCTATAACAAGCTGATTTATGCCAATGAACACCGCTGGACAAATTCAGAAAAAGGACTGCTGGGCGGAAAGGTCATTAAAATCGATAAGTATAGCCGTCTTCTTGTGGTAAGAGACTTTAACAAGGCGATTTGGTACGTTGACATCAGTAAGGCTGAGTTGCATTCGAAGACACTGGTTGCGCCGGGTAAATATCTGAAAATTACGGGTGTGAAAACCGGCAAGAGAGCTTTTCAGGCACTTGCAATACAGGGTTGGGAGAAGAGATATCACAAGCGCACCTTGCCAGCTCAGAATGAACCATCAACGACGAAAAGTGGCGATACAAAAGTTATTTGACCTCAATGCGTTATTGTTTTTTTACCACTTGTTCCCGGTGATTGCCTGAATGTGCAGGAATGCAAAAGTAAACAAGCGATCGGTATAATTTCTTTGAAAGAATATGTGGGGTGGTGCGTAGTAATAATCAGGAAGGCAGATAACTGGCTTCTGTTTCATTACTTGCAAACTTAAAACAACCGGAACTATGAAAAAGAATTTGATTGCTGGTGTTGTTATCTCTCTCGGGATGGTCGGAATGTTTGGTGGTCTCTCTTTTGCGGCTGAAAGCGCAACGGCAGCAAAGCCCGCTGTTGCCGCTGTAAAAACAGAAGCTCCTGTGGTTGCGAAGAAAGCAGTAAAAAAACATGCCAAGAAGAAAAAAGTCGTTAAGAAAGTTGGAGCAAAAACGGTAGCAGTCAAGAAAGTGGCTGCTCCTGCAGAAGTCAAGTAAGGCTTCGACTCTGAAAAGAAGCATAAGAAGAAATGAGCTGTGTTTGATTGTGAGAAGAACGATGATTATGGATGGCCGTTCAGCTCATCTCTTTTTTGTAAGGAAAGGCCGCTTCACGGGAAGCGGCTTCCTTCATATTATGTTATAATTAAATTATTCAGGGGGAACGTAATTTTCGCTTGCATATCAGCGATTATTAACCCGGTCGGTTCACCATTTGTAAAACCTAACTCATGAATCATTCCGGAAAATATATGAGCGTTTCGTATCGGGTCTTCACTGCAGCAGTATTCTCTCTGGTGTTGCTTGCTCAGCCATTATTCCCGGCACAGGGAGCCGAAAGAGTTGGTATTGTCGATTCCGGCAAAATCCTGCGGCAAATGCCGGAAACGAAACAGGCAGAAACAACTCTGCAGGCAGCGGCTATTCCTTTGCGAAAAGAGCTTGAGCGCATGAATCTGGACTTGAAGAACTCAATTGCCTCCTATGAGCAGCAAAAAGCTTCATTGGCCAAAGCGGCAAAAACACAAAAGGAAAAAGAGCTGACAATCAAGGCACAAGCCATTCAGAAATACCAACAGGTTAACAGTGGCGTTCTTGAAAAGAAAAAACAGGCGCTCTTTCTGCCCATTCGTCAGAAAATATTGGCGGCTATTCAGTCAATTGCGCAAAAAAACGGGTTCTCTGTGGTGATTGAGAAAAGCACTGCATTATACGTATCAGTGGATCATGATCTTACCTTACAGGTGATGACCCAGTTGCATGTCAAGTAGGCCGCAAGGGAGAGTTCCGATGCTCATCGGAACTCTCCCTTGTTCTGTTTTTTTGTAAAACCATTTTGGATGTCAAAGACGAACTACTCTTCTGAAGCAGCTTTATGCACGAAAAATCATTGATCATCATACCGCAACAATGCTAAAAAAAAGTCTGCTCCTTCTTGTTATTGCATTTTGCAGTGCTCTGCCAGTATTTGCCCGAAATGTTGCCAGAATAACCAAACCAGCTCAGGTTGTTGTTCTCAAGCCGACGGCCGTCGAGGCAGAGGCAGCTAAATATATTGCACAAAATCTTTTGCAGAACCATTACAGAAAGGTGGCTATCAGTGATTCCCTTTCTCAACAGATATTTAATCGATATATCGACGATCTGGACGGCAGTAAAAACTATTTTTTGGCAAGCGAGGTTGAAAGTCTCCGTCATGTTTACGGCAGTCGTCTTGATGATGAATTACTTTCAGGCAAGGCAACTGTCGGGTTTGCTCTTTATAACTCGTTTCTTAAACGGGCCCGGGAGAAAATGCGATTTATGAGGGTTGCCGCCGATACCGTTCATTTCAATTTTTCAACGCCCGAAACTCTCGACCTCAATCGCAAGAGCGATCCATGGCCTTCCGACCTGCATCAGTTAACCGAACTGTGGCGGAAAGAGCTGAAATATCAATGGCTCAATCTCAAATATTCCGGAGAAAGTGATAAGACCATTCGTGGAGCCCTTGCCAAAAGCTACGCAAGCCGGCTGAATCTTTTGAACCGTCAGAAGCCGGAAGACGCATTCCAGTCCTATATCTATGCTTTGACAACATCGTTCGATCCTCATACAAGCTATTTCTCTCCGGACGAGTACCAAAACTTTCAGATTGATCTCAGTCGTTCGCTTGAGGGAATTGGCGCCAAATTGCAAACAGAAGGGGAGTATACCGTTGTTTATGAGATTATTCCCGGCGGTCCTGCCTTCAAAAATAATACACTGAAAAAAGGCGATAAAATTATTGGCGTCGGACAGGGAAAAACAGCCGTTATTGTTGATGTCACTGGTTGGCGGATCAATGATACCGTAAAACTGATTCGCGGGAAAAAAGGCACTTTTGTCCGCATGAAAGTGCTGCCTGCAAGCCAGGGAGGCAGGGGTGAAGCAAAAATAGTCGAGCTCTTGCGTGACAAAATAAATCTGGAAGAACAGGCAGCGCAGAAAAGTGTTATCAGTCAGAACGGTCGAAAAATCGGAGTTATTACCATACCCTCCTTTTACCTTGATTTTGAAGGTGAGGAGCAGAATACGGGCAATTATAACAGTACAAGCCGTGATGTAAACCGTATTCTGAATGAACTGAATGCTGAGCATGTCGATGGTATTATCATGGATCTTCGAAACAACGGCGGAGGATCGCTTGAAGAGTCGGTGAAAGTTACGGGCCTGTTTATTCCTTATGGCCCTGTCGTCCAGGTCAGCAATGCTGCGGGTGGAAAAACGGTACTTAAAGATGACGACAGCAGGGTGATGTATAGCGGACCGCTTGCAGTGCTTGTTAACCGTTACAGCGCATCAGCCTCCGAGATTGTCGCTGCGGCGCTTCAGGATTATGGTCGGGGAGTTATCATCGGAGAGAGAACGTTTGGCAAGGGAACGGTTCAAGACCTCATTAAACTTTCAAGACCGGATACTTTTTCGGGAAAGCCGCCTGAACTCGGAGAGATGACGCTCACTGTTGCAAAGTTTTACAGAATTACCGGAGGCAGTACCCAGCATAAAGGGGTTGAACCTGATATTTTTATGCCATCCATGATTGATGCGACAACTATCGGTGAGGATACTTATACCAGTAGTCTGCCATGGAGTACCATTTCACCCTCATTGTATCAGCCCGCAGCGGAGGTCAGCCCGGAAGAGATTGGTCTGCTTCGCCAAAAATTTCAGGAAAGATCATCGAAGGATGCGCTCTACCAAACCTATCTGCATGATATTGATACCCTTGACCAGATACGAAAGAAAAAGACGGTATCGCTTGAGGATTCAGCGTTCAAATCAGAAACGGAAACGATGAAAAAGATTGAGAAGCAGTGGGTGATGGAGACCGATGCGACCAGGAGGGATACGAACAAGGATGTGCTGCTCAGCCAGTCAGCAGCAATTGTTTCCGATATGGCAGGATTCAAGGCAGTAGCGTCACCATTGAATCCTTTGCATCACTGATCACTCTCCTTGAGGCAGGATTGCATGGTGTTGCAAGATATTTTTGCAAAAAAACATGCAATCGCATACGGAATTCAAAAAACAATCGTCGTGATGGGTTGTGTAAAAAAAATGTATGGGCAACTCTTTGAACACTCAGGAGTTGTGTTTTTTGCTCCCGCCTCTGTTATTAAAATAGGTATGGTCATGATTCTGGCCATTTTTTGTTCAGTTCCCGCTTTTGGGGAGCATCCCCTTATCACTGATGATACTGGAACTCAAGGAAATGCAAAATATCTGCTTGAGCTGAACAGCGAATTTTCGACAAAAAAAATCGATGCTGGCGGAGGGATGGCCGCAGCTCTTACTTTAGGTATAGCCGATAATCTTGATCTTTGTGTCGGGTTTCCCTATCAATGGTGCCCGTTGAATGGTATGAGCGATCTACCAGTTGAAGTCAAATGGAGGATGTTCGAATGTGATGAAAATGGTTTGAGTTTCGCCTTGAACCCTGGATTTTCCATTCCCTCGGGTGATGAAAAACAAGGACTTGGAAACGGTGCTTTTACCGGAGGTCTGATGCTGATTGTCACCAAGGCATGGCGACAAGGTGCCGTACACTCAAACATTGGGCATACATGGAATGCTTATGGCCTGAAATCTGATGCAGAGCTATCAAGAAAGGATATCTGGCATGCCTCAATTGCCACAGAAATCCATGTAACAGAAAATCTTCGTTCAGTGTTCGATGTTGGCATTGATACAAATCCGGATAAGAGCTCAGATCGTCATCCAATTTATTTTATTGGCGGTCTTATCTACAGTGTGACTGAAAACCTTGATATTGATTTTGGTGTTAAGCAACTACGTAATAAAGCAATACCGGATACGATGTTTCTGACCGGTCTTACGGTGAATTTATAATTACATTAAGGCGTCTGTGTTCCAATTTTATGGTCTTTGCCGGCTGCTTTTTGTGGGAAAATCGCGATCAATATCATCATAAGAACGAACAATATAATTGATGCTGTATATCGGCTCAGTTCTAATCCTCCTTTGGCAAGTGGCTTGTCAAGAAAGTCTCCTACGACTGCTCCTAACGGTCGAGTAAGAATAAAAGCGGACCAGAAAAGAAAAGTATGGGACAATTCAGTCCAATAGTATGCTGCAGCAACGAATGCTAACAGCGCAGAAAATATCGCAGCACCACCTGCATATCCCAACCCTGCCGTATCCGCACTCCAGTCTCCGAGTGCAGTCCCGAGAGTTTGTGAAAACATGATGGTAACCCAATAGAATAATTCAGTTTTTGGAGAGCTGACGGTATCAACTGAAACAGAGCCCTGAGTTCGATACCAAATGATAAGCGATACCATGAGCAGAGTAAACAGAAGCGCGGTACCACCCGAATAGCCGATACCCATGGACCGGTCTGCAAAGTCAGCAAGCGTTGTTCCTACTGTTGTTGTAGAAATAATTGTTGTCCAGTATACACCTGGATGAAATTTTTTTGCAGCAATTTGCACAATAACGGCAACAAGGAAGATGGTACCAAAAATTGCAGTTCCCACCAGGTAGCCAAGATTCATGGACATTGAAACGGCGTCGCCACCGGTTTCACCAAGAGTTGTGGCAAGAATTTTGATAATCCAGAAGATCAAGGTAACCGCCGGAACCTTGATGAGATCACCTTTATTTGGCGTTGTCATTTATCAGCTTTTCCATTAAAGAAACACTCACATTTGCGTTGGCTGACATTGACCATAATGATTTACCAAATTTGGAAAAGCAGTAGAGAGGTATCTTGTTATCGGGATTATTCAGAGTATTGCACTGCACCTTCTGAGGTTACTCGCTAAAATAATAAATAAGAGCGTTTTCCAGTATGATTTTCTGTAGAGTATCCACCCTTGCCCGAGGAAGGGAGAAGAGATGCTATAAACAAAAAAAATAAAGCTGCCGGCAGATTTTTTTTGAAAGAATATTCAGTGTGGTGCGTAACATTGTGGATGAAGAAAAATGAATTACTTCTGTTTCGTTACCCGCAAACCAATAATAATCTGAACGATCAAAAAGAATTTTATTGCGGGTGTTATTATTGCTCTTGCGATGGTCGGAATGTTTGGTAGTGTCTCTTTTGCTGAAAGTGCAACGGCAGTCAAACCTGCGGTGGAATCAGTAAAAGCGGAAGCTCCTGCGGTTGCAAAGAAAACAGGTAAAAAGCATATCAGGAAGCAGAGCGTAGCCAGGAACGTTGCAGCGAAAAAGGTGACAACTCCTGCAGCAGTCAAGTAAGGTTTTGACGATGGCAGAAGCAAAAGAGAGTTACCGGTAATTTCGGATCTCTCTTGCTTCATTTTTTTTGCAGAACCATTTTTTTTGAGGCCGTGGTGTGCCGCTCTCTTGATGCAATGTTATTTGCGGATTACCCCTGACCATTATACAGCGGCAATGGCGAAAAAAGTCTGTTTTTTCCCTGTCGTTGCATTGCAGCGTATTGTGCCCAACTTTGTCAGAAATACCACTGCAAAATTTAATTCGATTGTGGACGTCTTT
This sequence comes from uncultured Chlorobiaceae bacterium, assembly GCA_903939765.1. Taxonomy (GTDB): domain Bacteria; phylum Bacteroidota; class Chlorobiia; order Chlorobiales; family Chlorobiaceae; genus Chlorobium. The sequence goes on from CAJAIK010000066.1 coordinate 21,518, forward strand.
ACCCTCAAGCCGACGGTCGCACCCGTTAAAGCGCAGTTGTGCCCGAATGGCGGGATTCAAGAGAGGGAAGCCGGAAGTGCGTCCCCTTTATCATTTCATAAAAATATGCTGAGAGTGTGGAAGAGATAAGTGAGCTTCAGGAAAAACTTGGTCTCTCTGTGGCCAGGAATCGCCTCAATAACTGGGTAGCCATAAGCGTCTCTCTCATTTCTGTTTTTATGGCCGTTACAAAAGTAAAAGACGACAATATCGTTCAGGCCATGCTCCAGACCAAGTCGGATGCTGTTGACACCTGGAACGAATATCAGTCGAAAAAGATCAAGCATCATCTTGCTGAGCTGGGTCTGAATCAGGTAAAGGCTCTGCAGGTGGCCTATGGGAAAGGAAATGCTGAGCTCTCATTCCAACAGAACAGTTACCAGGCAGGCATTGCCCGTTATCAAAAAGAGGAAGAGACGTTGAGTCAGAAGGCCAGGAAGTTCGAAAAACAGTACGATGATCTGAATTTCCGGGATGACCAGTTCGACCTCTCTGATGCCATATTTTCCATTACTCTGGCTATGCTTGCCATTACAGCGCTGACCGGAAAACGCAAACTTCCTGTGCTGGCTTGGCTCTTTGCAGGTTTTGGATTGTTGATGGGAGTTGCCGGGCTTATGGGGCTCGCGCTGCACCCAACTGCTCTGGTTCGATTGCTTTCGTAATGAACATTTTGCGCTCATAATCGAAAGTGCCGAAAAAATTGAGACTTGTGCATGAAACGCTACTCATTTATACCATTAAGATTATGATTTATATTGCGTTAATAATTGTATTGGTCATCTTGTTTTTAATTGTCTCTGTTTTGCAGGCAGAGCGACTTGAACGTCACTGCTATGTGGTAATCAATAATCGAGGTGAACGCATAACTTCGGGAAGCCATTCACACTGTTTGGAAAGGATGCATGCACAGAGAGCTTCTGACAAAGCGTTTCGTGTCATAAGACGGTCCTACAAAATCAGAAAAGTTGCAGGGTGATTGCTGTGGACGGAGTTTTGTTTTTCTTGCCGCAAAAAAAAGAACCGGAAGTATATTTTTTGAAAGAAAATTGAAAGAGGGACGTATCAGGAAGAGGAAGGTAGGTAGATTGGTTCTGTTTTTTTTACATTCAAATAACAAACAACCGTAATTATGAAAAAGAATTTTATTGCTGGTGTTGTCATTGCTCTTGCGATGGTCGGAATGTTTGGTAGTGTCTCTTTTGCTGAAAGTACAACGGCAGCAAAGCCTGCGGTGGAAGCAGTAAAAACGGAAGCTCCTGTGGTTGCGAAGAAAACAGTTAAAAAGCATGCCAAGAAGAAGAAAGTAGCCAAGAAAGTTGTAGTGAAAAAGGTGACAGCTCCTGCAGCAGTCAAGTAAGGCTTTCGATACGAAAAAATGTAAAAAACCCCTTCATCAGGAGGGGTTTTTTACTCTATAGGCAAGAAGCATCTATCAAGAGGTCTGTTTGCGATAAAGTGTTTTTTTTGTGACAGAGAGTCCATCGGACAGGTATTCCACCGTTACGACGTGGTTTTTTTTGTTATCATTTACCTGATTTTTGCATCCATCCATAGATAATAGTAAGTCATGCCACCTCTGTCGACAACAAGCTCAACTGTTTTTGGCGCAGCTCTTCTTGCTGCTGCGTTTGCGTTGCCCTCAGTGCAGTTGGCCTATGCAGACACGGCCCCTGAACGGGGTGTTGTCAGCATGAAGTACCTGAATTACCAGGATAGTCAGTCAGCCGATTCTCCGTTAACAGCAAGCTTGCCGAGCATGGATCGAATTGCCGTTAATGCGCTTTCGATCAAGGCTGTTGTGCCCGTTGCCGGTGAGTGGTCTGTAGGAGTCTCATTGATGGAGGATTCTGTTACCGGAGCATCACCGGCTTATCACTCATCAGGTTTTCCTGCGAGTAAAAGCGATGCCAAATCGGGAGCGTCAGGGGAGTTGCGTCACGCTGTCGATATCCAGCTTACACGATACTTTCAGCAGGGAAGTGTTACGACAGGTACAAGCTATTCGACTGAGTCCGATTATGTTTCGCGCAGTTATTCCCTTCAGGCAAGCCTCTCTACCGAAGACAAGAATACCTCGTTCACCCTTGGGGGAAGTTTTAACGATGACTCCATCGATCTCAACAAGCCGAATGTTGTTGCATCAAAACAGCAACTTCCAGCAGAGAAAAAGCAGGTTGTTGCAGGGTTATTTGGTGTTACGAGGGTTTTGACGAAGAAGGATATCGTTCAGTTTAATCTGGGGTATACCAACGGAAGTGGCTATTTCACCGATCCCTACAAGGATCCTGACAACAGGCCGCGGGATCGCAACAGTGTGACCGCATTGGGCCGATGGAACCACCATTTTGATAGCACCGATGGTACCGCACAGCTTTCGTATCGTTATTACGCCGATACCTTCGGTATCCGGGCGCATACCCTTGAAGCTGAATATGTTCAGCCCCTCCAACATGGCTGGACTCTCACTCCCTTGCTTCGTCTCTACACACAAAGTGAAGCTGACTTTTATTTTACGGTCGCAGAAGAGCAGGTCAATGGAGATGGAACACCGAAACCACCAACCAGTGGAGCCTATTATACAGAGGATCAGCGCCTTTCAGCCTTTGGCGCACTCACTCTTGGGCTGAAGGTGAGCAAACAGTTGAATCAGGATTGGCTGGTCGACCTGAAATTTGAAAAATACGAGCAGCGAGATGAGTGGAATTTGGGTGGATCCGGCGATCCCGGCGTGGCAACATTCAGTGCAAGAACTATTCAGATTGGTCTCTCCCGCAAGATTTGACTCATTCGTCCCCTCAAAAAACAAAATGGGGGACGAAGTTGATCCTGCTGTATTTATTCTCAAGAGATTCTGTTTTTGAGACGCTTCGCTTTACTGCTTGACATAAATGGTTTTAACCGTTTCTTCGTTCGCCGTAGTAACGCTCAATACCCGATGCTATTGCTGTTGTGGCCCCGATGAATCCTTGAACGAATGCGGCGGCCTTCATTCCGCTCTTTTTTCTTTGTGCACAATCGGTAGTCAGGGTTTCAAGGGCCTCGGCAAGCTCTTTTTGATCGTGAATAACTGTGGCGCCGCCTGCGGCAACAAGACCTTCTGCTTCGGGAGAGTTGTGGTAGCGGGGCCCGAAGAGAACCGGAATGCCCTGGACTGCTGGTTCAAGAGTGTTATGCACATTGACACCGAAGCCTCCTCCTACGTAGGCAATGGAGGCGAGTGCATAGAGTTCCGCCAAGTAGCCTGTCTGGTCGATGACGAGGATCTGCCGTTCCGGATCGAATGTATCGTTCAGGACCGATACCGCCATAAAATCCAGAGATAGATTCTGGAGCTCCCGGTAGAGGCGTTCCATCTTCTCGGTGTTAACTTCATGAGGTACCAAAAGAAGTGCCGGGCGTTCATCAAGCTTCTTCCAGACGGGAAGCAGCAGTTGCTCATCTTTTTCCCAGACACTTCCGGCAACCAGTACCGTACGGTTTTCAAAGAGCGGTTTCAGGTGAGCAACCCTTCCCTGGTTCCTGCTTCGCAGAAAAACCTGGTCAAACCTCGGGTCGCCTGCGGTTTCGGCCTGCTGGCAATTGAATGTCTGCTGAAAAGCAAGCGTGTCCTGCTCTGATACAGTATAGATATGGTCGAAAAGGTGAAATATGCTCCGGTAAAAACCCGTCAACACGGGGTTGAAGTATGCAGAGCCCTTTTGGAGTACAGCCGCGGCAAGAATCAGCTTTATGCCGCATCTTTTTGCTTCAAGGAGGTGGTTCGGCCAGAAGTCGTAGCGCATGAGAAGAAGCAAATCGGGCCTGATGAGCGAGAGCAGTTGTTTTGCGTTATTTTGGGTGTCGGCGGGAAGGTAGAAGACGGCGGCAGCATCCGAAAAGTTTTTCCGGGCATTGTAGCCTGAATCAGAAAGAAATGAGATAAAAAGAGTGACGTCCGGGTGTTTCTCTTTCAGTGCAGCAATGATTGGACGCGCTTGCTCAAATTCACCGACCGAAGCTGCATGTACCCATAACCGGAAAGAAGAGGGGGGGAGTTTGCGGATTTTTTGTTCCAGCTCTTCAAGCAACCCTCTCCTTACCGTGAAAAAAGTCTGGAGCTTGGGGTTCAGTGGACTGAAAAGTTTTGCTGTACCCAGAAGCAAGGGGAAGAGCCGCGTATAGAGGGAGAGGGCAAAGCCATTCATAACGATAGTATTTGTCGTAAAGAATCTGAAGGTAATAAAAAAGTCAACCGCAGTGCAGTGCCTCGCGGCTCTTTTCGTGAAAAAGTTGTAACATTAGACAGCCTGTGCGTTTTTTATGACAAAATTTATCAATAATGCTCATGAGATGCCGCTACTGGATTGTTGGTTTGCTGGTTTTGTTCTGTTCGGCCTCGCCCCCTGTGGGTTCGGCAGAGAGCCGCTCTCGTGCAGATTTTTACACTCCGCCGCCGGGCAGTGCTGAGCGCAGGGTGGTGCTTGATCTCTTGCACGCGAAGATCGCAGAACTTCAAGCTCTTGATGTGGTGTTTGTGGTTAAAAGAATGGAGATTTCAAAAGGGTGGGCGTGGGTGCATACCCTTCCGCAATCAAGGGATGGGCGCAGCCGTTACGAGGATTTTTTTGCTCTTCTCCACCAACACAACGGGAGATGGAGCGTAGCAGAGATACCGTGCACTGAATTTGATAATCCGGAGTGTATCGATAGTCCAGACTATTTTCGCCGTCTCAGGCAGCGTTTTCCGGCAATGCCGGATTTTCGTAAATAAATTCGCCATTGGTAAAAAAAAATAATACATTGCAGGCGTTTTACATGCGTGGTATAATATGCTAAGAAAGGACGCAGGGAAACTCAGTGGTCGCGGTGACCGATAGTTTCCGGCGTTTGTGACGATACGATGGCACTCAGATTGTCTGAAGTTGCCCGGGTGTTTTCGGTTGATGAGAACTCTTCTTCATTTTTTTCTTTCCTGCATTGCTGCCACTCCTGCCTCGTACGAGGCTCTTTTTTATCAATGTTCCGGAAAAGGAAAATACAATGAAAGAACAGCAATTATTGCCGAAGGATTTCCTCGGCCTTCAACTCGCAGAGCCGATAATGAGAGCACTGGCAGAGGTCGGGTATGAAAACCCGACTCCGATTCAGGCTCAGACAATTCCCCTGATTCTCGAAGGGCGTGACGTCCTCGGTCAGGCCCAGACCGGCACAGGAAAAACCGCAGCGTTTGCCCTGCCGATTCTCTCCAATATTGATCTTGAACATGCCGAGCCCCAGGCGCTTGTGCTGGCCCCGACAAGGGAGCTTGCCATACAGGTTGCCGAGGCATTTCAGCGTTATGCTGAATATCTCAAAGGTTTTCACGTTGTGCCTATTTACGGTGGTCAGGATTACGGTATTCAGCTTCGCATGCTCAGGCGTGGTGTGCATGTTGTTGTCGGCACACCTGGCCGTGTTATGGATCACATGCGTCGCGGTTCACTCAATCTTGCATCACTGAAATGCCTGGTGCTTGACGAAGCCGATGAAATGCTCCGCATGGGATTTATTGATGATGTCGAATGGATTCTTGATCAGACCCCGAAAGGTCGTCAGGTAGCACTGTTCTCGGCAACCATGCCTTCGGCCATTCGTCGCATTGCCCAGAAGTACCTGAACACTCCTGCGGAAGTTACCATACAGACAAAAACCACAACGGTTGACACCATTCGTCAGCGTTACTGGATTGTCGGTGGAAGTCACAAGATCGACATTCTGACAAGAATCCTTGAAGTCGAGCCGTTTGACGGTATGCTCATTTTTGTGCGTACCAAAACCATGACGCTTGAACTTGCCGAAAAACTTCAGGCAAGGGGATATGGCGCAGCCGCCCTGAACGGCGATATGGCCCAGAACCAGCGTGAACGCACGGTTGAGCAACTGAAGAACGGTACGTTAAGCATTGTTATTGCAACCGACGTTGCTGCACGAGGGCTTGATGTTGAACGCATCAGCCATGTGATCAATTATGATATTCCTTCCGATACCGAATCTTATGTGCACCGCATTGGGCGTACCGGACGTGCCGGACGTGCCGGCGATGCCATTTTGTTCGTCTCTCCAAGAGAGAAAAACATGCTCTATTCCATTGAGCGGGCAACCCATAGCCGCATTGAGCTGATGGAGCTTCCGACAACGGAGGTGATCAACAACAAGCGGATTGCAAAGTTCAACCAGCGCATTACCGATACCATTGCTGCTGAAGACCTTGGATTTTTTACTACCCTTATCGAGCAGTACTGTCATGAGCATGATGTTCCTGCACTTGAAGCTGCCGCTGCGCTTGCAGCGATGGTTCAGGGTGAAACACCGCTGCTTTTATCCAACAAGCCAGAGAAAAGGTCGCACGATGATCGTGATGGAGCCAGCAGGGATCGCGGCTTCGACAGAGAGCGCAGTTCAGAGAGGGATCGTGGTCCTGCGAGGAAAAGAAGCAAGGGCGAGACCTATGGCGATGAAGGCAAACAGAGGTATCGTCTTGAAGTTGGCAGTGAGCATGGTGTGAAAGCGGGGAATATTCTTGGCGCTATCCTCAACGAGGTGGGTCTTGATCCTGAATCGGTCGGCCATATTTCCATCAACGACAGCTACAGCACGGTCGAACTGCCGCAGGGCATGCCGGACAATGTTTTTCATGAACTGAGAACCGTCAGGGTTTGTGGTCGTCAACTGCGGTTGAGCAAAATGGAAGATCAGGAACGCGAGTCGCCCTACGGCCCGAAAAAAAGTTTTAAAAAGCCTTTTAAACCGGCAGGAAAAGAGACCGCATTCTTTACCGGCGCCAAAAAGAAGCGCAAGGGTTAATCTCCCGGTAGTTTTGTTTTTATTTCAGGCGGGGAATATTCTTTCCCCGCTTTTTTTTATACTATCCAGAATACAATGTCAGTGACTTCGTTTAAAGAACTTGTTCCTATTCTTCAAACCGCAATCGGCCCGATGATTCTCATCTCCGGTCTCGGTCTTCTGCTTCTTACCATGACCAACAGGCTTGGTCGTATTATCGACCGCTCTCGCTCCCTGCTCGACAATCTTGAATCCTATCCCGAGTCCTATATCATCAGGATAAATAAAGAGGTTGCCATTCTCTGGAAACGGGCGCGCTACATCCGTATCTCTATTCTGCTTGCCTGCATGACATGCCTTGGAGCCTCAATGCTCATCATGATGCTTTTTCTCAGCGCGCTGATCAATCTTGATCTGCCGATGCTCTTGTCGGCGATTTTTATTGTCAGTATGCTCTGCCTGAGTTTTTCTTTGCTCTTTTTCCTTGCTGATGTGAATATGACCTTGTCGGCCCTGAAAATAGAGATGGAGAGCCATGACAGAAAAAGGCTGATTATCGAGACAAAGGGCTACTGAACCCGGAAAATGTTCATCCCCTCGGGTGAAAGCTTTTGTGTACCTCTTTGATGAATGAGCGGTCGATATGCGTGTAGATCTGTGTGGTGACGATGGAGCGATGTCCAAGCATCTCCTGGACAGCCCGAAGATCGGCTCCTCCCTCAAGGAGATGGGTGGCAAAGGTGTGGCGGAAGGTATGCGGGCTGATATTTTTTTCAATCCCGGCCATGAGGGCATATTTTTGCACCATGGTAAAGAGAGCCATGCGTGACAGTTTTATGCCGCGTGCATTGAGAAAGAGGAAATCATCAGAGTTGCGCTGCACCAGTACAAGACGAAGTTCCGCCTGATATCGGCGGATCCATGCGATGGCGGAACCGCCTACAGGCACAAGCCTCTCCTTTGACCCCTTGCCGAAAATCCTCACAAAACCCGCATCCAGATAGAGACTCTGCTGCCGGATGTTGATAAGTTCACTCACCCTGACGCCTGTTGCATAAAGAAGTTCGAGCATCGCCTTGTCACGCAGATCATATTTTCCTGGCGGGTTGAGCGCCTCCGGCGCAGCGAGCAGGCGCATGGTCTCCTCAACCGTCAGGACGCTCGGCAGGTAGCTTCCTTTTTTTGGTTGATGAACGTGTTCCGCCGGGTTTGTGCCGAGTGCGCGTTCGAGCACCAGGAATTTATGAAAGGAGCGGATCGCAGAGACGTTCCTCGCTATTGAGCTTGCTTCGAGACCAATGTCATAAAGCTCACCCACGAACTCCTCGACATGCTGGTTTGTGATCTTCTCCATGGCTATGGAGCTCCGCTGCATGAAGAAGAGGTAGCGCTTGAGATCGTTCTGGTACGACTCCCGGGTGTTGGCCGAAAAATTGCGATCAATGATCATATAATTCAGGAAACTCTCAAGAGCGCTCTGGTAGATATGACGCAGCATCTCCATCTCTTTACCCTTTTGTCTTGCGCAGTCGCTGGCAGAAGCCGCCATCAAACCCCGGATGCTCGCCTGGCAGGGTAAGGAGTGCACCACACCCCTCATCACCCTGACGGAATAGTTCCGGAACACTCTCTCCTGCCGGGTCAGCAATAAAATCGGGGTGCCGCCGCAGAAATGAGTAGATCTGCTGGCTGTTTTCCTCAGGCTCAATGGAGCAGGTCGCATAGACCAGAATGCCATCCTCATCAAGCAGTTCCGCCGCATGATCGAGCAGCTCCGCTTGCAGTATTTGAAGCTCAAGGAGAGTTTCCGGGTTCAGTTTCCATCGCAGTTCAGCGCGCCGCCCAAGCACTCCGGTTCCCGAGCAGGGAGCGTCGAGCAGGATGGCGTCAGGACGAATATCGGGGGTAAAGCTTCGGGCATCCTCCGCTACGGTACGGATAATGGTGATGCCGAGAGCTTCGGCGTGCGACTCAGTTTTTGCAAGTTTCTGTTCATAGCGGTCAACGGCGGTAATTTGCCCACTGTTGTTCATCAGCTCAGCCATGAAAGTGGCTTTTCCTCCAGGTGCGGCACACAGGTCGAGCACCTTGCTGCCAGGAGCAGGATTGAGCAGCAGGCATGCAAGCGCCTGTGTCGGGTTCTGAACGCTGAGGCGTCCGTCGAGCACCGCAGGTTCAAAAGAGCTGAAATCCTTTGAGAGAAAGAAGTTCTCAATGCCGCACTCTTCGTGTGTCACAACTGCCATGGTCGATTCGGAGAAAAGCTCTTCTGCTGAACGCTTCAATCGGTTGATCCTGAATCCAAAAGAGGGAAACTGGTTATTGTAGATGAGCGTTGCCTCACACTTTTCTCGACCGTAAGCCTTGATCCACCGTTCAACGAGCCACTGCGGGTGTGAATATGTTACAGCAAGTTGTTCTCCCGCGTTTTTTCCTTTCAGCCACTCTTCAAGGGTGACGTTCTCCGGGGTAATTTTTCTCAAAACACCGTTTACCAGTTTCGACATTCTCTCTCCCTTGTATTTTCGGGCCAGTTTCACGCATTCATTGACGGCTGCCCAGTCGGGGACCTTGCTGAGAAAGAGGATCTGATAAGCTCCGAGGCGGAGAATATTTTTCAGGACCGGAGCGGCCTTTTCAAGATTATGGTGGTAGAATCGTCCGATAATGAAATCAAGCTGAAGCCGGTAGCGCAGAACTCCGTTGACCAGCCCTGTGGTGAGTGCCCGGTCAATACGGTTCAGTACAGAGTGCTGCAGAGCGTAGTGCAGGATCTGGTCAGATCGCTGTTTTCCGGTTTCAAGTGACTGCAGGACATGCAATGCCAGTTCTCGTGCTGTGGTCATGGGTAATCATTAAAAACAATTAAAATACATTGGCCCTTCAGGCTGTTTGTAAAATACTATTCCCTGTTGTAGATTAATCAGACTAAATGTTCTTTTCAAGATTTCAAGCTATCATCGAGAAAGGTGGAGGGACTGGCCCTGAGAAGCCTTGGCAACCGTCATTGCCACAATGAGCGGTGCCAATTCCATCCCGGCTGTAAATGTCGGGAATGATGATGGTATGTATGCCTTTCTGCCGGGTTCATACCTATCTTCAGATATTTTCCTGTAACTTGTTATTTTTTTAACGGGTTCCCTGTTTTTTTTGAGCAGCAGTGCACTCCATTCTCCAGGGTTCCGCTTTTTGACATCTGCGGCGAGTTACCGTCAAACAGGTAGGGGACTCTTCTGTGGATAGAGCATATCGATACTATCAAGGCCGTTTTTGAACAAGCCATTGCAAAACTGAGACGAAGCGCATGAGAGCATATACGGAGATGATTTCCAAAAAAACGCACTACTTCGACATAACCGAACCATTTATGACCGAACTTGGGGGTATGCTCCCTTCGGTGCGAGTTGCCTATAGAACCTGGGGAACGCTGAATGAACGCAAAGACAATGTAGTGCTTGTCTGCCAGGCCCTCACCGGCTCTGCTGATGCAGATGGATGGTGGGAGGGAATGTTTTCTCGGGGGGGAGCTTTTGATGAGAGCGTAGATTTCATGATCTGCAGTAATGTGCTTGGCAGTTGCTACGGCACAACCGGTCCGACCTCCCTCAATCCTCTCACCGGTCGCCATTACGGCCCCGATTTTCCGTTGATTACGATCAGGGACATGGTTGAGGTACAGCGACTTTTGCTTGCCGGGTTGGGCATTAAGCGTGTCAAGCTCGTGGTTGGAGCCTCTCTTGGTGGCATGCAGGTTCTTGAGTGGGGGGCCCTCTATCCTGACATTGTTCAGGCTCTTATGCCGATGGGTGCTTCTGGCCGTCACTCGGCATGGTGCATCGCGCAGAGTGAGGCTCAACGGCAGGCGATCTATGCCGACCGTGACTGGAATGATGGATGGTACACCGATGTTCATCTACCCGCACGTGGGCTTGCAGCCGCAAGAATGATGGCTATGTGCAGCTACCGGAGCTTTGAAAACTTCCAGTCACGGTTTGGCCGGGAGTATCATCACGGTACAACCTTTAAGGCGGAGAGTTACCTGCACCATCAGGGTCAGAAGCTGGTTGAGCGTTTTGACGCCAATACCTACATCACCCTTACCAAGGCGATGGATATGCACGATCTGGGGCGGGGCAGGGGAGTTTATGAGGATGTGTTGCGTTCCATCCAGCTTCCTGTAGTAATCCTCTCTATCAATTCCGATGTTCTCTACCCGAAAGAGGAGCAGGAGGAGCTTGCCCGGTTTATGCCGAAATCAAACATTCTCTATCTTGACGAACCATACGGCCACGACGCTTTTCTCATTGATGTTGAAAAGGTGAGCCGTATGGTGAGGGAATTTCTGGACGGAAGGGCTTTGCAGGATCACTCCGCGCTCTGAGTAATCTCGTCAAACCTTGTGTAGTGACGCAGAACCTCCGGAACCATGATACTCCCTTCCGCAGTCTGGTAGTGCTCAAGCAGGGAGACCATAAGCCGCGAGGTTGCCAAGCCTGAGCCATTCAGCGTGTGGACGAACTCCGGTTTTGAATTGCTCTCTGGCTTGAAGCGGATGTTGGCACGCCGAGCCTGGTAATCCTCAAAGTTTGAACAGCTCGATGCTTCAAGGTATTTCTGTTCAGCCGGTGACCATACCTCAATGTCATAACATTTTGTTGCGTTGGCACTGATGTCGCCGCTGCAGAGCAAAAGTACCCGGTAGGGGATTTTCAGGGCCGTCAAAATTGCCTCCGCATTCGAGCGAATTTTTTCAAGTGCCTCGTAGGACTCTTCAGGCCGGGTAAACTTCACCATCTCAACCTTGTTGAACTGGTGTACCCTGAGGAACCCTCTGGTATCCTTGCCGTAGCTTCCTGCTTCACGGCGGAAACAGGCTGAATAGGCCGCATAGCAGATCGGCAGCGCCCTCACATCGAGCATTTCACCCCGGTGCAGATTGGTTACCGGCACCTCCGCTGTTGGAATGGCGTAGAGATCATCCTCCTCCATATGATAGACCTGATCGGCAAATTTTGGCCACTGTCCGGTGCCCCTGAGCGACTCCCGGTTGACAAAAAAGGGAGGGAAGACCTCCGTATAGCCGTGGCGCTCGGTATGGTAGTCGAGCATGAAATTGATCAGCGCGCGTTCAAGGCGGGCACCTTTACCCATGTAGACTGGAAATCCTGCACCGGAAACCTTTGCTCCCCGTTCAAAATCAAGAATCTTGAGAGATTTGCCCAGCTCGAGGTGATTTTTAATTGGGAAGTCAAGATTGTGGAAAAATGCTACCGGTTCGCCGAAGAGCTGATTGTCGTCAGCAGAGCGCCCGGAGGGAACTGATGAATGCAGTTTGTTGGGCAGGCCCAGAAGAATGGACTCAATTTGCTCTTCAAGAGTAGCAAGCAAGCTGTTCATTCCGGCAATTTCCTCCGAAACTGATTTCATCTGACCTATCAGCTCTTCAGATGAGCCAACCCCGCTTTTTTTAATATCAGCGACCTCTTTTGAAACCTTGTTGCGTAGCGCTTTCAGATCGTCTGAGCGCTGTACCAGCCCCTTGCGTTCCCTGTCGAAGTCGAGAAGTTGCGCCACTTTTGGCTCTTCCGAAGCAAGCTGACGATGGTGCAGCATGGCAACAACCTCATCCGGATTCTGGCGTATATAGTTGATATCAAGCATGATAGTGAAGGATATTGGTTATGCTGAAAGCAGTGACTTGACGATTTCCTGAACTTTGGTGCCATCAGCCTTTCCTTTAAGGGCCTTCATGGCCTGGCCCATGACTTTTCCGATATCTTTCATTGATGTCGCTCCTGTTTTTGCCACAATATCCTCCACAGCGGCTCTGACCTCTTCATCTGAAACCGGTTCCGGCAGATACTCTTCGATGACGGCGAGTTCTGAAAGCTCTATTTCTGCCAGGTCGGGACGCTTTCCGACGGTAAACTGCTCAATGGCATCCCGCCGTTTTTTCGCAAGGCTGACAAGCACCTCAACCTCCTGCTCCTCACTCAGCACTCCCTTTCCTGCCACCCGGATGGATACCTCTTTTTCAAGGAACGATGCCCGGATGGAACGGATGGCGTTCAGACGGATCTTGTCGCCGCTTTTCATTGCATTTTTCAGATCAAGATCTATTTTTTCTTTCAGACTCATGGTTGTTGGTGCTCAAACGTTGATTTAAAAGAAGAATGCGCAAAATAAAGGAAAAAAGCGGCTTTCCCACAAGAGCTTTTGCTTTGTTATTCATTGATATCCCCGCAAACCGGTCTGATGACAAGCTCTTCTACCGATGTTCGCTGTGGCATGAAATAGGCGCCAACAACAGGGGCTGCAATATCTTCAGGCCTCATCATGACAGATTTCATCGCATCGGGAACCTCTCCCCACATCGGCGTGTAAACCGCACCGGGCATGACATTGGTAATACGGACATTACATGTTTTTGCATAGAGCCGTATTGCCTCAACCAGCCCGTTCTGTCCGAATTTCGACATACAGTAAAGAGAAGAACTTTTGAAAGCCATCTTTGCGGCAATTGAAGTGATAAAGAAAATATGGCCTGATCTCTTCTCTTCCATGACGGCAAAAACTCTTTGTGTGAGGAAAAAAGTGCCCTTGAGGTTTATCGACATCGTGTAGTCAAAATCCTCTTCTGTCAGCTCTGCAAGTGGTTTGAACCGCCCGACCCCGGCATTGTTGACCAGACAGTCAATGGTGCCGTAGCGCTCAAGCGTCGTGCTGACGAGGCGCTCAATCTGCGCGGTATCGGCAATGTCTACCTGAAAAATATCCGCTGTTGCTCCAAACGAGCGGCATTCGGTGGCAACTGACTCCAGATCGGAAATGGTTCTTGAAGCAAGGATCAGGACGGGATCAAACCCCGTCTGCTTTTCTGCTGCCCTGGCAAATTCAAGGGCAATGGCTTTGCCGATTCCCTTGCCAGCCCCGGTGATGATGATAATCTGTTTCAATTTTTTTATAGGTTTCTGTTGATATTTCCTCAAAACAAGAACTCTTGATGCTTTTGATATATGACGTTCAGAGTGTAATGCAAAGCTGCTTTTTTTTGTAAAAGCGAAATAAGTGTGAAAATATTTATATATTTATGGCGTAAATAAATTGCTGGTGCGTCATTTGGCAGCATTGCTCATCCCCGAAAAATGGTAAATTTTCAGGTTTATCATGGCAAAAAGTAAAGTTAAATGGTTTGATGGCAAGAAAGGCTACGGCTTTCTTCTGAATCCCGAGGGTGGAGAGGACATCTTTGTCCATTTTTCCGCCATCCAGTCTGATCAGAATTTCAAGGTACTGAATCAGGATGCCGACGTTGATTTTGAACTCGACAAAACGCAGAAAGGGTTGCAGGCAAAAAATGTTCGTGAAATTTCCTCGAACGACTCGGCAAATTCTGCGACTGTCCAGATGTCGTTCGGCTGAAAAGCTGCTTTCAGAGAAGGCCACTCTCGCGAAAGCTGAACCATCCCGTTTTTCCGGTGATAATATGGTCGAGTAGTTCGATCTGGATGACTGCGCTCGCTTTTTTGAGGAGCTCTGTGACCTGTTTGTCGGCGTTGCTCGGTTCTGTATCGCCTGAGGGGTGGTTATGTACCAGAATGATGGCGTGAGAACTCTCTTTTATGGCGGCCTTGAAAACCTCCCTTGGGTGAATGAGGGCCGCGTTAAGTGTTCCAACAGAGACAAGCTCGGTTTTGGTGATCTGGTTTTTGGTGTTCAGGTGAAGCACAAAGAGATGCTCCTTTGTTTCATCTGGCACCCGCCCTGCCATGTACTCGAAAATGTCGCTTGCCGCCTGTATTTTTTTATTCTGATTGCGGCTGTAATGGAGCCGCTTGTTCAGTTCAAAGACCGCGACGATCTGCATTGCCTTTGTCTTTCCGATTCCCTTGACCTCCTGGAGCTCTTTGATCGTTATGGTTGAAAGTTTTTCAAGGGTAAATTTTGCAATGATTTCGTTGCAAATGTCAACAATGTTGAGGTTTTTTGTGCCAGTGCGCAGAACAATTGCAAGGAGCTCAGCCGGGCTGAGCGAAGCGGCTCCGCTGTGGAGAAAACGCTCTCTCGGCCTCTGCTCAGGGTCAAAATCATGGATTCGCATCGCCACCCCCTCCTCTTGGCGTTAAACTGCCGTTACATTTTTGCTGTAATAAAGATGTATTGGTCCAACGTAAAGAAAAAGAGGGAGAAGTGAAAATGCTACTTTTGCAGGGTTGCTCAGCTTTTGCTGACAGGATTACTCGCCATCATAGTCTGCCCAGTTGTTCGGCGTCTCGTACCATCGGAGTTGTTGAAGTGTAACCCCTTCCGGCATGCGTTGCTGAAGCTGGTTGAACGCCCATTTTGCAAGGCACTCTGCCGTTGGCGGCTCATCGGTAACCAGCACCCGTGAATTGCGTTTCAGAATAAAGTCGAGATCTTCATGATCATTTTTCCATACCGCAAAGCCATGATCGAGTTTTTCGTGAATCTCTGCTACCATGATCTCCTTCAAAAACTTGAAATCCATCACCATTCCCTCTTCGCTGTCACCCTTTCGCTCAATCAGTTTTCCCTCGACCGTAGCCACCACTACCCCGCGGTGACCATGTAACTGGTTACAGAAGGAGAAGCTGTTCGGAAGCGTATGGCCGTAATCAATCTCTATTTTTCTTGAAATGCGCATCATTTTCTTGGTATTCTCTTTACAGGGTTCTCTCTGGCTCTGCAAAGTGTACGCAAAATATTGCTGTTTCGCCAATTCGCCGCTTTTTTGTTCTTAGTTACAGGTCGTTGCGATGCATTTGCGTCTATTGAGAAAGTTTAACAATGGTATAGCCTGCCTCCTTCAGCAAGCGGGGAATATTTTGTGAAACCTGGGAGAGCTGTTTATCTTTTTCCTCTTTCGGCAGTTGTTCCCAGTCAACGAGCAGTGCGTGACGTTTTTTCTCTTTGTTGGTCTGAAGGGCAAATATCCACCCATCCTTGAGTTTGGCATCCATCCATCGTTCGTGTTCAAGTATCGCCATCTCTTTGAGTTCCGGTATCAGGAATTCAGCCGGTTGTTCATTGTTGCGCATAGGAACAATGGCATAGCCAAAGGCCGCAAGTTTATTGGGAATATCGCGGACGATGGCACGATTTTTTTCCTTTTTGTGGGCTGAGAGCTCCGAATAGGTTATCAGCGAACTGTGTTTTTTCGGCTCAGCATTGTCATCAGTAACATCTCCCCATACATATCCCTGGCTTTTAAGGTTGTTGTAAAACAGTTGGTGGTTAAGCTTGGCCAATTTTTCAAGCAACTCTTCATTGAGTTCCAGGTGATGAACCATCGCTATAAAGGAGTGAGGATCAACATGCAGTTCCAGTTGTTCTTCGGGAGGCAGGTAGGAACGGTTGAAATGCGTTGCTTTGCCAAGTCGGCTCATGGCGACAATTGCCTCCATTGAGCGGGAGCCATGTCGATAGTTCTCAACCCGGAGAAATGCGCGCATGATTCCTGTGTCGATACGGAGTATGTGATTTTTGTCGAATAACTGGGGAGTCAGCCGCTCGAACAGTGATCGAAGGAGAAGCGCCCGGCGGACAATGAAATAGGGGTCACTGCGACCTTCAGCAATTTGCGGATTCGGGCCAAGCACATTGAGAAAGCCCTTCAGTCGGCTCAGGAAGTCCGGAGCTTTGGCTTCAACAAGCTCTCTCTGCTTTTTTGATTTTGTAAAAGAGTCGAGACTCGAAGAGGTGCCACCTGCAAAAACAAAAATAGCTTTTCCGATTGGATGGGTGAGCTCCCCTTGCTGAAATTCACCATCCTGCATTGGCGCGAGAAAGAAGCGCAGCCATCCGAGTTTTTTGCCATCAAGCGATGAGTCGAACTCATCCCAGAATGCCAGCGGTATTTTCCCCGATAAGGCCACATCACGAATCTGATGAAAGGCATCAATCAAGTCAGCAGGGCTTTTGAACTGGGAGAGATTAAAGGTATGCGTTTTCTCCGCAATTTTTTTTTCAGGACTGGCTGCTTTGGCAATTTGTTTGACGGCAAACGATTTGCCTGAACCGGGAGGGCCAAAAACAGCAATTGAAATGGGACGATCTTCCTGCTGATTGCAATATTCTGAAATCAGGCTGTGAATACTTCTCAGAGACTCAATTTCCTGACGATCCACCGTGACAAGTTCTCCGAATTCCCCGATTGGAATGTTTTTCAGAGCAGCTTTTGCTCCTTGAAGGACGATGCGGCGACTTAACTCTTCAAGGTCGCCATAATAACGATCTCTGAGGATTGTCCAGGATGATGGCTGCGATTGTTGTTCCGCGTCACGTGTCGGGCACTCGGCAACGGCAAGCGGCGAATGTTCATCCTTCAACTGCGTAATGACACTTTCAATCGGAAAGCGCAGACGAGGTGAAGAGTCGGTACCGCCATCATACCCGATTTTGTGGAGATGACGCATTGCCAGTACGCCAGCCTGGATTCCTTTGATAAGGTCAGGCTTTTTATTGGCAATAATTATTTCGCGCACGATTCCTGTTACCAGTACCGATGTTTTGCCAATAATCTCTCCTTTTCCTGAGGGCCACTCCCGTTCCATGTGGAGTGGATCAAAAAGGAGTTGGGGGCGCTCATGTTTTTTTACTCCTGGAAGAAGCAGTGCTCCGGTAGGACCGAATGAAACGACCGTATAGGCTGAATTGGTCAGGCTGTTAATCATGGGATTATGGGTCAGTTCCCAAATCAGCTCTTGCGCGGTTTTTTCCCACGAAATCTGTGCGCTGACCTGAATGGCTGACTCCCGCAAATCGTTAATGCTCAAAACAACAATAAGGCGATCAGAAAAGTTGGATAAAAGATGATCCCATAAGGCACCTTCCGCAATTGGTTGCGACATCTTGACAATAACCCATGGCGCTTTCTGGTTACTGCCTGGGTGAGTAATCGCTTTTGGCCAGTGAGATGGTTGATCTCTGAAGCCAAGGTTACTGTCATCGATCACGATAATATCCGGATTTTCCGGGCCCGACAAAGCGTTGTCTACTCCAGATTGTTCCATGGTGATTTTGGAAGAGCGGTCAAGGCCGAGAAAGCGTTCAACCCGCCAGATAACGGTTTCGGGAGCATCCTTGTCGTGGTATGGAGCCCAGACAGAGTAGCAGTGGTAGTAGCCAGGGTCGTATGGATCAATCGTTTTTGCCAAGGTTGTGTTGGTCGTTGTAACTTCAACAGGAAAGGGCAGATCGCCCCTGAGTTGAGCGATCATGGATGTAACCAGATCAGCAAGGAGAGCGGCGCTGCCATGCTGCCAGCTCATTCGGCACAGGAGAGCGGCACTGCCATGCTGCCAGCTCATTCGGCAACTGTCTCCACCAGTCCAGTCAGTTAACTCATTGTACTCGCTGGATATATGTGCGATGTTCCAGTCAATTGTCACGTCACCGGTAACAAACAGCGAGAGAGGATCGTTCTTTATTTGCATTGTCAGTGGAATGAGATTTTGAGAAAATTTACGGTAAACTGCGGACAGCAATCATTTAACTTTTTCTTAAATAATTGCTTTAAATATGGTGCGGTGCCAACGCCAAAAAATCAAGATTAATATTTGTACGGCTCAAAAACATACATATCCTCCCTCATGTAAAGGGCAGGATACAAACACGGACGATAGATGACCTGACAAAAAGATAGTAAATAATAGGCAATTAGTTGCGTTGTCCTCCTTTTATGCGTTTTGTTGCATCTCTCGTCAGTGCGTAGCTGTTGAATCGTTTCGGAGTGTTACAGGTGTAGTCTCGCATTGCGAGACGAGGCTGTTTGAGCCTTTTTTTTGTTTTTGCGTGTTAGTTGCGTACCTTGATGGGTGAACTTCTTGCGGGTATGGAAAATATCGCGCAGTAAGTTTGGCTCACTTTCGGGTTATAACAGCTAAACTTTAAATTCTTGATAACCTGGTTTAACAGGATAACGATGAAAAAGAAGATCTGGTTGGTATTGGGAGTTGCAGGTATGCTTCTCGGGGTTCCCCATCTCGATGCTCAGGCTGTAGTCAAGGTTAAGATCGGTGTCGGAGTTGGAAGGGCGCACCATCACCACAGCAGGTATGCTGAGTCCCGCCGATACCGCGAAGAGAGGCGGCGTCAGCGTGATATTGAGTATCGCAGACACCATCATCATCGTAACAGCGGTATAACTATAAAGTTGTAAATGAGTTTTGTTCTGCAGTTGAGCGGTTTTCAGACTCTTGTGTCGTAAAGCTTGGACGTCGCGGTTGAAAATGTTGTGCATGGCTTGACTGTATGACCTTTACCAGGTGCTCTTTTCCAATCAATGCGGAACGGCTTTTTTCAAGCCGTTCCGCACGTGGAGGCTTGTTATGGCCGTGTCCAGACAGATCCTCCGAATCCACCGGTTTTATGGGTGGCAGTTGCTTTGTTCGGGGTATCCAGACGAAGGATCAAGTTCCCCGACTGCATTATTGAGCCTTTTGGAACATCTGCCCAGCGGAGATTGATCTGGTTTCCAATAACCTGGCCTACCGCAACATTCGACCAGGTAGGAGCGGTTGGAGAGAGCTCCCCAAACCAGTAGACATCTCTTCCAATCTGACGCAAGTAGTAGGTGCCACCATCATCACAGCTCCATCTACCGGTAAGATCGGCAAATGCAATCGCAGGAAGTGAGAACATGACAAGAAAAAGCAGGGTTTTCAGTTGTTTCATGATTGCCTCCAGGGTTGGTGTTTGGAAAAAGGGGGAAACAACCCCCGAAAAGGTATCGCCTATCCTCCAATGCACTTGACTGTTATGGCTGCACGAACGGCAGCCTCAGTGCCGCTTACAGAACATTTGCGATGGCCGTGGAAAAATTTCGATGCGATGGCCCATTGCCAATGGAGCCGTAGCCGCAACGATAAGCGTTGTAATGATAGATGAAGTAAAAAAACAAATTCTCTGATTATAAAAAAAACAGAGAGACTACGCAATTCTTTTTTCTTTCACCTCGAATTTTCCGCTTAATCCTTTTTCTGCAGATATCCAGGCTACTCTTTGCGGATGTGGTTTCAAAACCGTTTTACCGCCTGGACAAAAATCATGGGGGAGTCGGTGGGGTTGCTCTCACCGGCGATTTTCCATGCGCATGTTGCCTGCAGGCTGTAGTTGCTGACATTGAACCATTTCAAACCGATCCCTGCTCCCGTCATGTTGCGGGTGTTCGTCTCGCCCTCAGCGGAGGGATTGGCATGAAGAAGGGCATAACCATGGTCGATAAAAGTGCTGAGTTGCAGTGTGCCAGGGAGCTCTCCGAGAGAGCCAAGCAGGTAACGCAGCTCGGTTGTTGCGACAAGACCCTTGTCGGCGTATGATTCGCCTCTTTGCCATGCACGTACCGCACTCGGTCCACCGAGGGAGAGTTGTTCCGAGCTGGTCAGGTTTTTACTGGTCCACTGGCCATAGGCTCCCGCATAGAGAGAGAACCCGTGCGAGATGTTCTGGCTGCGCCCAAGAGCCATGGTAATTTTTGAATAACCACCGTTGGTGTGCAGCCCGGTTGGTGCCTGGTCCATTGAAAGTGCTTCGGAATCGTTAATATCGAGGCGTCCTCTGACGAAACCAAGCGAAAGTGAGGTTGCACCACCGTCCAGAAAGTCGTCCCTTTGGACTGCGCTGAGGCCAGCCTGCCAGGAGAGGCTTTGACGGCTGTTTCTGAGTGGGATGCTCTCCATCCGGTCGTCAAGCATGTTGCCTTCGCTGGCTACGGTTGCATTCACAATCAGGTTTCTCTGGCGTATGAGCGGCTGTGTAACGGCAAGAGTCAGGTTGTGACCATTGCCCTCAGCATGCAGTGATTCAAATAATCCTTCCAACTGGTAGCTCACAAAGCTGTAGTTCACTCCTATTCTGGTTCCGGAGAGTGTTATTGGTATTGCATAGCCAGCCTGTATATTTCGCAGATCTCCGGTTGTCGAGCTCTGCATGCGCAGGGTGAACTGATCTCCGAGATGAAATGGAGAGTAGAGCTCCATGGTGGCGCCAGCGTGATTCTCTCCCGTTGCATGGTTGCCGAAGTTGTCGAGGTCGAGTGAAAAGCTGTAGGGTCGGCCTTCGATCACTTCAAGGGTCGCCTGTGTTGTGCCTGGTCTTGAACCCGGTTCAAGCAGAATACGGGAAGAGATATTAGGGAGTTCATTGACTCTCATGACCATGGAGGTAAGGGCTCTCTCTTCAAGAGGTTGATCGCGGGGTACCTGGCTGGCATAACTTTCAAGAAGAGATTTTCGTATTCTTGTCTCATGCGGTATTGTCTCAAGTGCTATTTTTTCCAGTACACCTTCAACAACTTCAATGACGACAGGCTCGCCTTCTTTCACCGTTTGTGGGGGGAAAAAGAGTGAAGCGAGGAAATAGCCTTTTTTTCGGTAAGCGTTCGTGATTGCTGCGGTAGCCTCATTCAGTCCGGCAAAGGTCATCTCTTTGCCGATGCAGCCCGACATAAGCGCTGAAAGCTCGTTACCGGAAAAGAGTGTGTTGCCCACAAAGGTAAAGCCCGTCACCTTGATCACGGTGCTGCCTCCGGCCAGCTCTTTGTGTGTCAACGGACGTTGAAAAACTGGTACCTCTTTTTGCACTTCAAGGGACGGCGGCGCAGTACTCTCCTTGAGAAGGCGGCCAGCGTCAGGAATATCAGCAGCCAAAACGCTGCTTGCTCTGCAGACTGACGCAAAGAGGAGTATTTTCAATGATCTGCACATGGTGAACTCCATAAAATTTATGTAGAGGTGAGAGTGGATCACTACCACAACTGGAACTTTTTTTTACAGAAGTCGTTATCCGATTTTTATCAGCACAACCGATCGAGCCTTGTCACCAAACTGGTCTTTGGCGACAAGTTCTACCCGGTAGACACCTTTTGCCTCTTTTGGTGCTTTTCCGCTTATGACCTTTTGATTTTGGTCAAACGCCATCCAGGCGGGTATTGATGAACCATTGACCGACTCCACTTCAAGGGAGATAACCGCATCAGGATTGCTATGGCTGAACAGGGTGCCTGGGAGTGGGAAAATAAAGAAGGTATCAGCAGCTTCAGGCACCTCTATCGTGTTTACGGCAATAAACCCGCCTTTCGCTACCTTTTTTCCTGTAACACGAACTGATTTCTGCTGGATAGTATTGCTTCTGCTGATAGTACTGATTGCCCGATGAAAACTGTTGAGAACGCTTTCAGCGGTCATCACCTTCCGGCAACTCTGTTGCGCATCAGCCAGCCAAGCCACTGCCGGATTGTTCAGGCTTGGAATACCGGTGAAAATAAAGCCGTCGCCGGATTCGCTCACGCTGGAAGGCGGGTAGTTACTGTAGCTTGCTCCGTAGCGACGAAAGTCGGCGGTCAGTTTTCCCTTGATGGTTGCGTCTGGATTGGCAGAATAGACTATCCACCGGGCGGTTCCAGCGGTTGAGAGCATTGCATTGGCGCTGTTGGTGAAATTCTGGCCAGCCAGAACAATACTGCTGCCGCTGGAGGCGCTTGCAGAGAGGGTGCCTGACGCAAGAGTAATGCCGGAACCGGCTGTTGGGCCAAAGTTCACGGCACTGATGCTCTCAGCCGTGATGGTGCGCAAGGTGATTTCACCGCTCTCCCTGTTGCTGTTGCCCGATCCGTCGCGCAGTTCAATGGTGACGTTTCCTGAGCCAGAGTCGATGGATGTGCCAGGGGCCATGGTAATGGTCGCCTTTCCGGCCGAGCGGCTGGTGTCAACAATTCCGTTTTCCTGCCTCTCATTGGAAACCAGTGTCAGGTTGCCGTTGTCGGTTGCGATGCTGGCATTGATCAGAATACTCTTTCCGGCATTCAACTCAAGATTGCCGCCATTGCCAAGAGGGTTATTGGCAAGAATGGCTGAATTGATGGAAATATCGTTATTCGCCTTCAGGATAACCCGCTCACCCGCATTGAGCAGCGCAGTTATCTGGCCAGGAGTGAAGCTGTAGTCCTTATCGGGATTAAAGGAGTACTCCTGCTGCACCGATTCACGATCGGTGATTGGCGTAAAAATATCGGCTTTTCCGGTTTTGTTTGACCAGTTAAAGGAGCTGACAACAAAACTCCCTGCCGTGCTGCCCGCGCTCAGCGGTGTAATGCCGCCAATGCCCAGTTGATCCTCTTTATTGGTGCCCAGCCGGCTGTTTGAAGAGCTTATCTCCCCGACGGTGCTCTCCACTCCACTCAGCCAGGTTATTGCGCCAGCATTGGTGATTGAGCCTCTGTCCCAAAAGGGTGAGGAGACAACGAAGCGGCCATCAGGAAGGGCGGTCACTGCTCCCACATGATCGCCTGTTTTTGACCCTGCAAGACTGTTCTCTGCGCTTATCGCCCCGACAGTTCCGCCAAGGCCATCACCCCAGGTCACTGCACCGGCATTGGCTGTTGCTCCCTTGTCCCAGAATGTTGATGAAACAACATAATTGCCATTTTTCAATGCGGTTATTCTGTTTGTTCCTGAAGCATCCGATCCGGCATAGTCATTTTTGGTTGATCCCACCAGACTGTTCGCTGCGGTTATCACCCCGATGGTGCCGCCGATGCCATTCCCCCAGGTTACCGCTCCCGCATCGGTGGATGAACCATTGTCCCAAAACGGCGAGCCTACAACGTAATGACCATTTGTGAGTGGTGTTATGTTAAAGTGGGCACCATCATTTGTTGCAGGGCCGACCAGACTGTTGGCTGTGCTTATTGTTCCGACTGTACCTCCATTGCCATTCCCCCAGGTCACTGCTCCGACGTCGGCAACCAACCCGTTGTCCCACTTTGGTGAAGCGACCACAAAATGACCATTGGTCAGTGCTGTTACGGTTGAAGAAAGAGCATCGTTCGTTGTTGAACCGACCAGACTGTTGGCCGCACTGATTATCCCGGCAGTAACGCCGACTCCACTTCCCCAGGTCACTGCCCCAGCATCGGCAACAGAACCATTGTCCCAGCCGGGGGAGTTAATCACAAAGTGGCCATTGGTCAGAGGCGTAACATGAGCTGATACCAAGTCACCGGTGGCAGGGCCAATCAGGCTGTTCGCAGCGCTTATTGTTCCCGTTATGCCGTTGACACCATTCCCCCATGTTACTGCACCAGCGTCAATGGTTTCACCGTTGTCCCAGCTTGCTGAAACAATCAGGAAGTTTCCGTTGGTCAGGGCCGTTATCTCTCCTCCAACTTTGTCCTCTTTTTTGGAACCGACAAGGCTCTTCGAGGTATTGACTGTCCCGATCGCGCCGGTGACTCCGTTCACCAGAGTTACCATACCGGCATTGGTGAGTGTGCCGTTGTCCCAGTTTGGCGCGTTTATGACATAGTTGCCGTTTGTAAGAGCTGTTACGTTGCCAACCTGATCACCTCTTTTGGTGCCGACCAGGCTGTTGGCAGCGCTGACTGCGCCAACGGTACCTCCATTTCCATTCCCCCAGGTCACCGCACCGACATTGGTGACGTTTCCACTGTCCCACGATAAGGAGGAAACAACATAATTGCCATTAGCAAGAGCTGTTATGGTTCCGACCTGATCGTTATTGCTTGAACCGGTCAGGCTCTTTGTTGTGCCGATTACCCCTGCGGTACCTCCATTTCCGTTTCCCCAGGTTACGGCGCCAGCATCAATGGCGGTACCATTGTCCCAGCCTGGTGTGCTGACCACAAAGTTGTTGTTGGTGAGGGTAATGACACGGGATGATTCACCGTCATCGGTCGAAGAGCCCACCAGACTGTTATTTTCGGAGACAGTTCCGCTGACACCCGCAGTTCCGTCGATCCAGGTTACCGAACCTGCGTTGGCTTGGCCAGCATTCGACCATTTGCTTGTCACTGTCACGGCACTGTTTCTGCTTTTCAGGGCGGTCACGGTTTCACCTACCTGATCATTTGCGGTAGAACCGCAGAGCATGGAGAGCAAGGTGCCATCCGGCCTGTAGAGTCTGACCGCTCCAGCATCGGTTGCCACAAAGTCGTCGAGGGGGCTGGCAACCAGAATATTGCCATTGCCCAGTTCGAGGATGGTGCCGGAGCCATGCTCGTCACCTGCCGCAGGACTCAGGTCAGGCAGCGAAATGAGGGAAAAGAGGGGGATCGTGGTATTGGCATCAATGGTGATGTTTCGCGGATCAAGCAGCAGAAAGCCGGTTTTACCATGGGGTGCGTTCGTCACGACCTGACCGGGGAAGGTGAGCTTTTCATGGCTCGATACCTCGACCTTTCCGCCGTCACCGCTTTTGTTGCCTCCTCTGGCCTCTATGGTTCCACCAAAGGCTGTGGAGAACTCCGACCAGAGCGCGACGGTACCGCCGTTGCCGCTCTCAACAGCGTTGGCTGTCAGCAAGCTGTTTTTTGTTACCGTGGTGGTCGACGCGTTGTTGAGAGAGCCATCCTTTCCCTGCCAGCCGCCACCGATGAAGATCTCTCCGCCGCCCTTCTGGCCATCAGCCTCTATCCGGGTTCCTGCAAGAAAAGTTTGCGGTGCAGTGATGGTGATCTGGCCGCCCTCTCCGGATGTGCCGTTTGCACCGAGCGTTCCGGAGAGGTAAAGAGTTTTTCCTGCATTGATGTGGATATGGCCACCATCGGCTCCATTGGCCGCCATCCGGCTTGCCGCAGTCTGCTCAATAGTGCCTGATGCATCTATTTGTATGGTGCCGCCTCTGCCATTGCCCTCCGCACTCCATCTGCCGGCATCGACAAGATTGTTTCCTCTGGCGTTGATGTCGGCAGCGGAGAATGAGCCGGTGTTGATGATCGTGCCGCCTTCGATGACAATGGTGCCGTCGCGTTCCGCCATGCGGGCCGCACGCACTTTGCCGGTGTTATTGACCACTGAGGCAAGCAGTTCCCCGGCTGCCGGGGCAGTGATTATTACGGTACCACCATCAGCCTCAATCACTCCATTGTTCGTTATCCGGGCGTTCCAGGAGCTTTTATCCACCTTGAGCGCCACCAGTCCACCGGGATCAATATTGAGGGTGATCATTTCTCCGGCAGCCATTCCGGTTGTTCCTTTGGCAGTGACAAGTGTTCCGCTGTTTGTGAGGGCACTCTCTCCGAGCAGCGCGATAAATCCTCCGTTCACCTGCCCCTCGTTGACCACTGAAGCGGCAGTGCCATTCGTGGAGAAGTTGTATTGTTCAGAGAGAAAGTCGCTGTCGCTGATTGCTAAAGTCGAGGCCACCAGCCCACCAACGTTGACGCTGGCGCCGGGAGCAAAAAGAATGCCGCTCGAATTTACCAGAAAGATTTGTCCGTTCGCCGTAAGTGTACCGAATATTTCAGAAGGATTGCTCCCTGTAACCCGGTTGAGCAAGATGGAACGGGTGTCGGGCTGGGCAATGTTGACCGCTTCACCACGGCCAATACCGAAGGAGTTCCAGTTGATAATGGCACTGTTGCTTTTCTGCTCGATAAGCATCGCTGTGGCCGCTGGCTTGCTGATTGTTGCACTCCCAGCAGCGACCACCCCCTCCGAGGGCAAGGCAAATGTGTTATATCCCGTCAGTAACGAGAGTGTCACAACAGCAGTTAAAATCCAGCTATTCCTGACATTGTTCCCCGTACCGTGACAAAGGGCGTCCATTGGAATCGCTCCGGATTAGTGCGATTTTACTATAAAAACAAAGTGTTAATTACGCAATATTTTAAAAAACGCAAAAAAAAGTTTTTTCAGCTTTTTTGATATCACTGTTCCGGCAGAGTTCTTTTTTGTGTTTTTGGCGTTCAAGCCAGGCATTGCAGGGAAAAGGCGGTGTAAAAAAACCCTCTTTGGAGATCAGCCAGCGGGTGGTCATTTCGCCAAAGAGGGCACGACAACGAGGTCAGAGGTTCAGGCTCGAAAGGTGGTGCGGATGCTCTCCCGGTAAAGGTCAAGGCGCTGACGGATTTCATTCAAGTGATCGCCGCCGAGTTTTTCAAGCAGTGCATTGGCGATGACGGGGGCCAGAACAGCTTCGGCAACCACACCGGCAGCAGGTACGGCGCAGGTATCGCTCCGCTCAAAGCGTGACGGGGTTGGTTGCAGGGTTTCAACATCAAAGGAGAGCAGGGGAGTGACCAGCGATGAGATTGGCTTCATGGCTGCCCGCAGGTGGATGGTCTGCCCGCTCGACATGCTTCCCTCAAGGCCGCCAGCACGGTTGGTTTTTCTGGTCACACCCTCTTTTGGAGAGAGGTGAAACTCGTCGTGCACCTGAGAGCCCGGCTTTCCCGCATTATTGAAGGCGGTGCCGATCTCAACTCCCTTGATGGCCTGGATGGAGATAATTGCGGCTGCGAGTGCGGCATCAAGACGCCGGTCGTGCTGCACATAGCTCCCGAATCCGGGCGGGACTCCGGTGATGAAGATTTCAATGATTCCTCCAAGGGTGTCTCCCTGTTCACTCGCGGCATCTATAGCGGCAAGAGCTTCTGCTTCAGTTTTTTTCCCAAGCATACGCACTGGCGAGAGGTCTGCCTGGCGAGCAACGGCCTCAGCCCCTTCATGGAGAAGTGCTTCAAGTTGTGGATCCCGAGAGGGTTCTGCTGCTGGGCCAATAGCCGAAATGTAGCTGCCGATTTCAATGCCGAGCGCTTTGAGAAACACTCTTGCAAGTGTCCCGGCGGCCACTCGTGCGGCGGTTTCCCGTGCCGATGAGCGTTCAATGACCGGGCGGATATCGTCAAAGCCATATTTGATACGCCCTGCGAGATCAGCATGGCCAGGCCTTGGAATGGTTATTTTTGCGCACTCTTCACCTGGTTTCTCAAACTGGGCCATGGTGGTTGTCCAGTTTTGCCAGTCGCGGTTTTTGATCACAAGCGAAATGGGGGAGCCGATGGTTTTACCGAACCGGATACCGGAGAGAACCTCTGCCTTGTCGCTCTCTATTTTCATGCGTCCGCCCCGGCCATGTCCCTGCTGCCGGCGGGCTAACTGGTGGTTGATCTCCTCCAGCGTGATGGGAATTCCGGCTGGCATTCCTTCCACTATGGCCGAAAGCGCCGGTCCGTGGGATTCTCCGGCAGTAAAGTATCGTATCATTTTTTTTAACGGTGACAAAGCCCGGCTGCGTTCTGAATCTTGCAGCCGGGCTTTAATGAAATGTGGAGTAGTTCTTTTAAAAAGAGGTTCAGCGAAGTATTTTCGCAGCCTCTTTTGCATAGTAGGTAAAGATAAGGTCGGCACCGGCACGTTTCATGCAGAGCAGCGACTCCATCATCACTCTTTTTTCGTCGATCCATCCTCGTGCGGCAGCGGCCTTGACCATGGAGTATTCGCCCGAAACATGGTAGATTGCTACCGGAGTATCAAAGCGCTCTTTGGTACGGTAAACGATGTCAAGATAGGCAAGGCCAGGCTTGACCATGACGATATCAGCGCCTTCCATGATGTCGAGTTCAATCTCTTTCATCGCCTCGTCGGTATTGCCGGGATTCATCTGGTAGGTGGTTTTGTCACCAAACTGCGGTGCCGAATGGAGTGCGTCACGGAACGGGCCATAAAAGCTTGATGCGTATTTAGCGGCGTAGGAGAGAATGCCGACATCGGAGAAGTCAGTGTCGTCAAGTGCCTCACGGATGGCGCCGATACGGCCGTCCATCATGTCGCTTGGAGAAACAAAATCAGCCCCGGCGTTGGCGTGTGAGATGGCCATTTTACAAAGAACCTCAACGGTTTCGTCATTGAGAATAATGCCATCCCTTACCAGACCGTCATGGCCGAATGGGGTAAAGGGGTCAAGTGCGACGTCGGTCATGATGCAGAGATCAGGCACCTTTGCCTTGATGGCGCGGATGGCCTCCTGGATGATACCGTATTCATTGTAGGATTCACTGCCATCTTCGGTTTTTACTTCCGGAATACCGAAGAGGTCGATCGACTGAATACCGAGATCCCAGAGTTCCTGGCACTCTCTTACTGCGTTGTCAATCGAGTAACGGAAACTACCCGGCATCGAAGAGACCTCTTCAACAACGTTCGTTCCCGGGCAGACAAAGAGCGGATAAACAAGGTCGTTGATGGTCAGGTTTTTTTCCTGCACAAGGTTTCTGATTGCCGCACTTTTACGGAGTCTCCTGGGACGCTGGACAATATTGAGCAAATTAAGCTGACTCATGGCAGATGAAAAATTATGGTTTTAAAAAGGCTGAAAATACGAAAATCCATGAACATCATGAAGCTTTTCCCGCATGCAATCATTATTAGCTTTTGCCGATACCAAAAAAGAGCGTTACATAAAACTCATCAAGATGGCGGCGGTAATGGCTGAAGCGATGACGCCTGCCACATTAGGAGCCATGGCGTGCATCAGCAGATAATTGTTAGGATCGGCTTTCAGTCCCTCAACCTGCACCGCGTTCGCGCTGTCGGGGATGGCTGCAAGCGTGGCTGCCCCGATCAACGGATTCACTTTATTTTCTCCCGAAAGAAAAATGTTCATGATTTTGGCAAACAGGATTCCTCCAGCCGTTGCAATGACAAAAGAGATCGCTCCAAGTATGAAAATAAGCATTGACCCTTCTGACAGAAAGACGGTTGCCTGGGTTGATGCACCGACGGTGACGCCAAGAATAATGGTAACAATGTCGGTTATTGTGTTTCTGGCGGTATCGGCAAGACGCTTTGTCACCATCGACTCCTTGAGCAGATTGCCAAAAAAAAGCATACCGAGAAGCGGCAGGGAGGCGGGTACGATAAAGCCGGTCAGGAGAAAAGCGAGAACCGGGAAGAGCACCTTCTCTTTTTTACTTACCGCGCGGGGAAGTTTCATTCGGATCAGGCGCTCTTTTTTTGTCGTCAACAGGCGCATGATCAGTGGCTGAACGGTCGGTACAAGAGCCATGTAACAGTAGGCGGTAATGGCGATGGATCCCAGGATGTGCGGAGCAAGCTTTGAAGCAAGAAAAATTGCAATCGGGCCGTTGGCCGCACCGATAATACCGATTGAGGCTGATTCCGGATTGGTGAAGCCAAGGGTCAGTGCCGCGAAATAGGTCAAAAAAACACCGAGTTGTGCGGCAACACCAATCAGCATAAGCTTCGGATTTGAAATCAGTGTTGAAAAATCGGTCATGGCGCCGATTCCGAGAAAAATCAACGGTGGAAAAATACCCTTGAACATGCCCATGAAGAGGTAATTCATGACGCTGCCCTCTTCATAGATGCCGAGCCGCAGCCCGGAATGCTCCATAAACGGAATGTTGCCGATGAGGATACCGAAGCCAATCGGTACCAGAATGAGTGGTTGATACTCATACCGAACAGCAGCGTAGATGAAGAGCAGTCCGACAAGGATCATAAAGAGGTGTCCCGGAGTTGCATTGGCAAAACCGGAATAGTCCAATAACCGTGCAATTGAGTCCATAGTGATATTATTCAATTTCAATCAGGATATCTCCCTGCATGACGGTGTCGCCCACAGCAACTCTGATGGTTTTAACGATGCCGGGTTTGTCAGCAAAAACATTGTTTTCCATTTTCATGGCTTCGAGCACCAGTACCGGCTGTTCCAGTTTTATCTGCATGCCCGGCGTAACTGAAATGGCAATGATCGTTCCAGGAAGAGGTGCCTTGATCATGCTCAGGCCGGAGATATTGAGCGCTGGCGCTTTTGGTGGCGCTGGAGGGGTATAGCGAACAAGTTTAGGTGTTTGCGGTGTTTTGATCTCCTTGCCAAGTTCAACTTGGTACGACGTACCGTTTACCTCAATTTCGGCAATGTTTTCTTCGAGGGATTTGATTTCAACGTTGTACTTGTTGCCGCCTATCGTGAATTTATATCGCCTCATCGTTGAAAACGGTTAAAATTAATAACATTGTAAATTTTTGAATTCCAGGGAGAATAGGTTTTCCCTACTTTTTTGATCGTGAGAATTGCTGTTTCCTGATCGTGCAGCTCATCAAAGTATATTGAAATGGCCATGGCGATTGCAGCACTCACCTCTCCCGGCAGCATGTTGTTGCCGGGATGAGCGGTTTTCTCCGTGTCACCCTCTTGCTGTATAATTTTTCCGGGCTTCCAGTTGTAAAGCTTCGGCAGAATGGTGAACACAAGAGAGAGCAGCAAAAGCGCAAAAAAGAGCGTGCAGAAGCCTGCAACGGCAAGAGCCAGATTTCCTTTCACACTTGCCAGAAAATCAACCGGGACTATTTGAATGATTGCGGTCATTGACATGAAGCGGTTAAAGTGGCAGCGTAGAGTGCTTTTTTGGAGGATTGTTATCTTTTTTGGTCAAGAGCGTCTGAAGTGCCCGGATGATCCTGAAACGGGTATTGCGCGGTTCGATGATATCGTCAATATAACCGTATTTTGCCGCTTCATAGGGGTTTGAAAATTTTTCCCGATACTCCGCCGCATTGTCAGCAACAAATTTTGCCCGTTCCTCGGCGCTTTCGATAGCATTCAGTGAACGGTTATAGAGCACTTCAATGGCGCCTATTGGCCCCATGACAGCAATTTCGGCCGTTGGCCACGCATAGTTGACATCTCCCCGCAGTTGCTTTGAGCTCATGACGATGTATGCTCCACCATAGGCTTTTCGCAGGATGATGGTGATTTTTGGTACAGTGGCTTCGGCATAGGCAAAAATCAGTTTTGCGCCATTGGCTATTATGCCGTCAAACTCCTGAGCACTGCCGGGAAGAAAGCCTGGAACATCGACAAGAGTGACGATGGGAATATTGAAGGCATCGCAAAATCGGACAAATCTTGCTGCTTTACGAGATGCGTTAATGTCAAGACATCCGGCAAGGTAGTTTGGCTGGTTGGCGACGATACCCGTGGAGATGCCATTGAAGGTGACAAAGCCGACAACAATGTTTCTTGCATATTGCCGCTGTATTTCGAGGAACTCTCCGTTATCGGCAATCGAGTGGATAACATCCTTGATGTCGTAAGGAATGGATGGCTTTTCCGGTATAATAGAGTTCAGCTTGTCATCGAGCCGATCAGCGGGATCATTGCAAATGGCAAGAGGTGGTTCTTCAAGATTGTTCTGTGGCAGGTAACTGAGCAGTTTTTTAATCAGCAGAATTCCTTCGGTTTCATCTGCGCCGACAAAATGGGTGACTCCTGATTTTGTCGCATGAACCGAAGCGCCCCCAAGATCCTCGTCGGTGATGCTCTCTCCGGTAACGGTCTTTACAACTTTTGGACCGGTGACAAACATGTGACTGGTTTTTTCGACCATGACCACAAAATCAGTAAGTGCAGGAGAATAGACCGCGCCGCCCGCACATGGTCCGAAAATTGCCGATATCTGGGGAATGACTCCCGACGCCATGACGTTTCTCTGAAAAATAGTAGCGTATCCGGAAAGACTTCTTACTCCCTCCTGAATTCTTGCTCCGCCGCTGTCGTTGATTCCGATGAAAGGAGCGCCGACTTTCATTGCCTGGTCCATCACCTTGCAGATTTTCAGTGCGTTGGTTTCTGAAAGTGAACCGCCAAGAACGGTAAAATCCTGTGAAAAAAGATAGACTGTTCGCCCGTCGATGGTGCCATGACCAGTAATGACTCCGTCTGCAAGATAGTTTTCCTTGTCAAGACCAAAATCTGTTGTCCGATGCCTGACAAACATGTCATACTCTTCAAAACTACCTTCGTCAAGCAGCAAGTTGATGCGTTCGCGAGCAGTAAACTTGCCCTTTTTATGCTGTGCTTCAATGCGTTTTTCTCCACCTCCGAGGCGGGCTTTTTCGCGTTCGGCAATCAAGCGTTTCATTGTGTTTTACGATATTGATTAACTAACTTGTCCGTCGAAAGCCTCTCTTCGGATGTTTTTCCGGGGTTGTGCGGGAGCACTGCATTTGCAGCCATTGGATTAATTTTTATTTACCCCTGTTCCTCAAGATATTAAAAGAAAAGATAAAACAATGAATCCTGATCTTCAGCTTGCTGTTGAACTGGCCGAACAGGCAGGCCAGTTAACCCTTAACTACTTTTCCCGCAAATCGCTACAGGTTTTTACCAAAAGGGATGCGACTCCCGTCACAGAGGCCGACCGGAAAGCTGAAGAGCTCATCCGGGCAGCCATAGCCTCTCACTATCCGGAGGATGGAGTGCTTGGCGAGGAATTTGCCGAGCGTCCATCCGGCAACAACCGTCGATGGATCATTGATCCTATTGATGGCACAAAGGCCTTTATTCACGGAGTGCCGCTCTATGGCGTGATGATTGCCCTTGAGATTCAGGGAACAGTGCAGCTTGGGGTTGTTCATTTTCCCGCGCTTGGTGAGCTCTACTGCGCTGAACGTGCAGGCGGAGCATTTCTCAACGGCTCACCGATAAGCGTATCCTCCATCAGCGATATCAGGAATGCAACGGTTCTGTATACCGAAAGAGAGTATCTGCTCGATTCCTTGTCTCAACACCCTGTAGATCAGCTTCGCCATGAAGCAGGCCTTGTGCGCGGGTGGGGCGACTGTTATGGCCACATGCTTGTTGCCTCCGGCCGGGCGGAAGTGTCGGTCGATAAAATCATGAGCCCGTGGGATTGTGCGGCACTGATTCCTATCGTCACTGAAGCTGGAGGGTGTTGTTTTGATTACCGGGGAAAGACAACGATATCCGGAGAAGGGCTTGTCAGCGCCAACAAGGCTATCGGTACAGCGCTGCTTGCAGCAATTGACAAAATGGATAATTGACAATTGTCAACTGTTCATTGCCTTTGCGATTGCTTTGGCGAAACTGGGCGCGTCGAAAGAATCGGGGATAATGTCGACCTGAAGGCCAAGTTTCTTGAGAGCGTTGGCCGTTGTGGTGCCGATGGCGGCAATCTGCACTCCGGCAGGAAAGGCGGTTGTCCCCATCGCCTCAAAAAAATTGACGGCAGTTGACGGACTGGTAAATGAGAGGCAGGAGAGTTCGCCCTGCTCCAGGAGCGATTTTATTTTCGCGCTCTCTTCAAGCGAAGGGGGCAGATTTTCATAGACGGTCAGCTCAATGCAATGGCCACCCCGTTTTTTGATCACCTCTGGAATGGTTCCAAGCGAAAGGCTCCCTCTGAGAAAGAGAAAGGTGTGACCAGCAATGGTTTTGCTGTCGATCTCTTCCATGAGCGTGACGGCATCGGCAATTTTTGGTATTGGCTGGGTTTTGACACCATGCCTGGCAAGATCTTCGGCCGTTGTTTTCCCTACGGCCCACACCTTGAGCTGCTGAAGCGTTTTCAACTCCTCCGGAGAGTCGCGAAGCAACTGCTCCATGAAAAAGGTGACGCTGTTGGGGCTGGTGAAAAAGAGACCATCAAAGAGGCTGAGGTCGGGAACCTTCCAGCCGGAAACCGGCCTGATTTCGATTGTCGGAAAAACAATCGAATCAAGGCCGTACTCTTCCAGTTTTTTCACAAACGACGCTGCCTGATCTTTAGGACGGGTAACAAGAACCGTTTTCATCAGCGGGTTTTGCGGATTTGTGACAGAATTGCGTCTGCGCCCTGTTTCAGCAGCTCTTCCGCAAGTGCGATACCAGCCTCTTCAGCCTGTTCCGGCGAGGTGAGTCCTGTTCTCGTGATTTCGTTATGCAAGCCAATCTTGCCATCAACCGAGCCGACATAGGCAAGCAGTTTCAGTGTGCCGTTTTTGAACGAAGCATAAGCACCGATAGGAATCTGGCAACCACCCTGCAGATGGCGAAGCAGTGCGCGTTCAGCGCGGCAGCAATATTCTGTTGTGGAGTGATTGAGTATTCTGACAATCTCTCTGGTCTGCTCGTCATCAATACGGGTTTCAATACCAAGAGCGCCTTGACCGACAGCGGGAAGCATCACTTCGTGCGGAAGAATTTCAGAGATGCGGTCGCTGAAATTAAGACGGAATACACCGGCATAGGCAAGCATCATGGCATCAAAGTCGCCATCATCAAACTTCTGAAAACGGGTATTGAGATTGCCTCTGATATCCTGTATCTGCAAGTCAGGGCGCAAGCTCAACAACTGCGACATGCGACGAAGGCTGCTTGTTGCCATTTTTGCGTTCTGTGGCAGATCTTTCAGCTTGATGCCATTTTTTGAAATAATGACATCTCTCGTATCCTCACGTTCGGTGAAGGAGGTGATAAGAAGCCCATCAGGGGTGCTTGTCGGAACGTCCTTCAAACTGTGAACCGCCAGGTCGATCTCCTTGGCAATCAGATGTTTCTCAATGTCCTTGGTAAAGAGACCCATGTCCCCGATTTTGGAAAGGGGAGAGTCAAGAAGGATATCACCGGTCGTTTTAACCAGTTTAAGCGTGATATCGAGTTCAGGAAAATGCCGGGAAAGTTCCGCCTTGGTAAATTCTGCCTGCCACAAAGCGAGCGGGCTGGACCTGGTGCCGATGATGAGCTGTTTTTTCAAAGCGATTACGGATTTTTATTTAGCGTGACTGATTTGGTTCTTCAAGATCGAAAACGTTGCGCACAAGATCGACTCTGCTTGGCATCGAGTCTGTCGTGTCAATCGGAGCTTTGAGCATTTTAATGGGGTGGTGCAGGATTTTTTTCAGGATCCGGTCAGTAAGATGTTCCATTCGCTGAAGCTCCTCTTCGCTGACCTTGTAGCGGTATCGTTCAAGTTCCTTCTCCTTGATCTCTATGAACTTCGACTGAAGATCCACAATGGTTGGACGGACTTTCAGTGTGTTGATCCATTGACCGAAACCGACGAGCTCTTCCTCAATGATCGCATTTACTTTTGGAAGTTCACGGCTCCGTTTTTCAAGATTTTTGTCGATGATATGCTTGAGGGCGTCGATATCCTTGAGGAACATGTTCTGAAGCTTGCCAATGTCAGGATCGACGTTTCTCGGCAGTCCAAGATCAAGAATAATGACCGGTTTCAGTCGGCGTTTGATCATGCTCTGGTGCATGTCTGCCTCACTGAGCACATACTCCTTTGTGCTGATGGCCGTTATGATGATATCGAACTCGTGCAAATGCTCCTTGAACGATTCAAACGGCAGCACCTTGTTGGTTCCAAGCTCTTCTGCCAGGGTTTCAGCTTTCGAGAGCGTCCGGTTTGTAATAACGATGTTGCGGGCATTTTTCTGAAACATGTGTTTCGCCGCCAGTTCTCCGGTTTCACCGGCCCCAACAAGCAACACCTTCTTCATCGAAAGGTTCGAAAAAATTTTCTGGGCAAGCTCAACGGCCGCATAGCTTACCGAAACAGCCCCCTCCATGATCTTGGTCTTTGTTTTGACCCTCTTGGCAACACTGAATGCCGTGTGGCAGAGACGGGTAATCAAAATACCCGCGCACTGTGCTTCAGCCGCAATACGGTAGGCGTTTTTGACCTGTCCGAGAATCTGGCCTTCACCAAGCACCAGCGAATCAATGGCGCTTGCAACCTCAAAAATATGGCGTGCCGTGCCGCAGTAAAAACGATTGAAAAAGTGCTCGGGCCGAACCTCCTTGCGAGCGTCCTTGAAAGAGATCAGATACTCCTTGAGATACTCACCAGTCACCTCAGGCATCGCAGGCACAACATACACTTCTGTACGATTACAGGTGGAGATGACCATCGCTTCCTGGGCCAGCCCGCTTGAGATCAGGCCAGTAATGAACTCCTTGTTTTGAACTTCTGAAAGGGAGATTCTTTCGCGGATTTCAATAGGTGCGGTCTTGTGATTGACACCAACTGAAATGATGTTCATGGCAGGGTTGTTTA
Organism: uncultured Chlorobiaceae bacterium; assembly: GCA_903939765.1. Taxonomy (GTDB): domain Bacteria; phylum Bacteroidota; class Chlorobiia; order Chlorobiales; family Chlorobiaceae; genus Chlorobium. The sequence continues at coordinate 57,993 of CAJAIK010000066.1, forward strand.
AGTGAACTGATGACGTATAATTCGATCAAAATGCTGCGTCCTGAACAAAGCAATGATTCCTTAATATATTCTAAATGCCGGTATTTTCAAAGAACCGGCTGTTTAAAAGGTCAGTCCATGAAATGTTGGGGAGAAAAAAGTCATCAACACAATCAGGATGGTAACGAAGATAAAGAGAAAGATAAAGAGATAGGCCATGTGCTTGATATCCCAGCCGATGATTGGCTTGATGAAGATTCCTGTGCCATAGAGCAGCCAGATAATGACGAGGGTGACAAGCTTTGGTTCGAAAAGGTCGATAGCCTCGCCGGAAGCATTCTGTTCAATTACGCCGGCAAACAGGGTAATCGAAAGAAAAAGAAACCCGAACGCTACGGCATGCATGGTGAGTTTCTCAAGCACTTCAAGGTTCGGCAGACGCTGAAAGAGCAATTCAAAACGGTTTTGCTCTATCTGGCGGAAAAGCAGCAGATAAAGGATACTGTACAGACCGGCAATTGCGATGGCGCTGAAACCGAAAATTGCGGCAATAAGGTGTACCCCGATGCCGATGCCTCTGAATGTAATTCCGACATTTGATATCTGGGCCGTCAGTATGGCAGAGATAAGCTGTGCGCCAGCGGCAAAAGAGATGACAAAAAATCCTGTCTTGTCGCTTTTGGTCGTAAACTCAATAAAAAGATAGGTAATGGTCAGGGTCAACCCTACCATGGTCATCAGGTTTACCGTTGAATAGTTGATTTTATACCCCTCAATCGAGGTAAGAAGTCCGAGATAGACCACATGAGTGAGTACCGTCAACGCCAGAAGAGGCTGCTTGTATTTTCGGGCAAGCTGGTTGTCGCGAAAAAAATCGGCGCCATACAGAAATGTTGTAATCAGGTAGAAGACCGAAACGAGCTGGTTGAGGACAAGCAGCGGTAGATTATCGAATAATATATTGTTCATGGTGTTGTTTAGGAGGTGAAGGTCATGAAGCTGGCAGAATTCTGGACTGCGCATGTGCCAAACGCGCACGAGCATATCCATGACCGGACAAAGATTGTGGCCGTTATTACAAAGAAAAAATGTATATTCCGCCCGATACGAAGCACAAATATACTTATTTACAAGGATAAAAAGATGAGCTTGACAAAGAATATCAGAAATATAGCCATTATCGCTCACGTTGATCATGGAAAAACGACGCTGGTTGATTCAATTTTTCAGAAAACAGGTGCCTTCAGAGAAAATCAGCAGGTTAACGTACGTGTACTTGACTCAAATCCCCAGGAAAGAGAGCGGGGCATTACTATTTTTTCAAAAAACGCAGCAGCAGTTTATAATGATCACAAGATCAATATAGTTGACACTCCCGGTCATGCCGACTTTGGTGGCGAGGTAGAGCGTATTTTGCAGATGGTTGACGGCGTGCTGCTTCTTGTGGACGCATTCGAAGGGCCCATGCCGCAGACCAAGTTTGTGCTGCGCAAAGCCCTTGAACTTCACTTGAAACCGATTGTGGTCATCAACAAAATCGATCGCCCGCAGTCTGACCCTGTCAAGGTGCACGATCAGGTTATTGATCTCTTCATTGCCCTTGGTGCCGAAGAGCATCAGCTTGATTTTCCCTATATCTTCACATCCGCCAAAAATGGCATTGCCAAATACAGCATGGATGATGAAGACGGCGATATGAGCCTTCTGCTCGACATGATCATCAAGGAGATTCCAGCTCCGGTGGCCAATGACGAGGGAGGCTTCCAGATGCTGGTCACCACGCTCGACTACAGCGACTATATCGGCAAAATCGCCATTGGTCGCATCCATCGCGGCAAGGTAAGCCCCGGCAGCCAGCTTGCAGTTGTAGGCCCCGATGGCGTGATGGGCAAGGGAACGGTTACAAAAGTTTTTCAGTTCGACAAGGTTCAGAAAGTTGAAGCCAAAGAGGCGACATCGGGTGACATTATCGCAATCGCCGGTATACCGGACGCCACGGTCGGTATGACCCTTGCATCAATTGAAGATCCGGTATCGCTTGATTCATTCGACATCAGCAAACCAACGCTCTCCATGCTCTTTTCGGTCAACGACTCACCCTTTGCAGGACTTGAGGGTAAAGAGGTCACCAGCCGCAAAATCCGTGAGCGTCTGATGAAAGAGAAAATGACCAACGTCGCACTTAACGTCGAAGAGACCGACAGTGCCGATACCTTCCGCGTTTCAGGAAGGGGAGAGCTTCACCTCTCCGTGCTGATCGAAACCATGAGGCGCGAGGGCTATGAAATTGCCATTGCAAGGCCTGAGGTTATCATGCACCGTGACGAAGAGGGTACACTGCTTGAGCCTATCGAGCACGTCATGATTGATATTCCTGAAGAGTACACCGGCGTCATCATCGAAAAAATGGGTCGCAGAAAGGCTGAAATGACCAATATGGGCACGCTTCGCGGCGGCATGGTCAGGGTTGAATTTGAAATCCCCACCAGAGGACTGATCGGTTACAACCTTGAGTTTACCACCGATACCAAAGGCGAGGGCATCATGTCGCACGTCTTCCACAACTATCAGCCGTTCAAAGGCAAGCTGCCTTCACGCGAGACCGGTGCACTGGTCGTTTCTGAAGCAGGTATCTGCGTTGCTTATGCTTTGAGCGCCCTTGAAGACCGAGGCACCTTCTTTGTTTCGCCAAACACCAAGGTTTATGGCGGCATGATTGTTGGTGAATCGACAAGAGGGCTCGACATCACCCTCAACGTCTGCAAAACGAAAAAGCTGAGCAACATGCGCTCCTCCGGAACTGATGAATCGCTCCGCCTCACTCCTCCGAAACTTCTTTCGCTCGAGCAGGCACTCGAATTTATCAACGACGATGAGCTTCTGGAAGTAACACCCCAGAGCATCCGGCTCAGAAAGAAAATTCTTGACGTCAACCTCCGCGCAAAAGCCACCAAAAAGGCCAACGCCTGACGGAACCGCAAGGTTGATATCCCGATACCGGGTAACACCGGATTGGATTATAAAAAGAAGAGTAAACCGCAAAAAGGGCTGCCTCAAAAGGTGGCCTTTTTTGCGTTGTGCAGTTAAAATAGGCGCATCTTTTTCTGACCTCAGTCAGGAAAAATTCCTATTATAATGATCGACCGGATTTTGCAGTAATCATATCATCATACCGTTTCTTATGGCAAAATGGCAATGTGGGTTATGCTCCTCTATCTATGATGAAAACAGCGAATCCGTCGCGTGGGATGCCCTCCCGGATGACTGGATATGCCCTGTCTGCGGCTCGCCAAAATCCTCATTTGCCCCGCTGAAAGAACTACAACCCGTGGCCCCGGCAGTCGAAAGCGAATCCAGTACCACAAACATCTATGAATGCGCTCTCTGTGCGTATGTCTATGATGAAGCCAAAGAGAGCTCCCTGTGGCCAGCCCTTCCCGACTACTGGAGCTGTCCGGTCTGCGGCTCAGGCAAAGAGAGTTTCAGGCGAGCAGCATCCGGTCGACCGCCAGCCAGGGGGATTGGCGCTGAAACAGTTTCGGGAGAAGAGTACCTGGCCGAATGGCGACGACCGACTGACGATTTCGAGACCAATATGGCCGATATCCACTACCTTGCCATGACGGGAAAGTCGATTATCGAACCTATGCGTACGCGCCTTCCCTCCTTCTCGTGGGATGAAATCCTCTTCAAAGGGGCGCAGCTTGCAAAACTACCGCTCAACAACACACAGCCGGTTGTCACCGAAACGCTGATCGGTCCCGCCGCAGCCTTGCCACTCATGCTTGAAACTCCGGTTTTTGTTTCCCACATGTCCTTCGGCGCCTTGTCGAGAGAAGCAAAGCTCGCTCTTGCCAAAGGCAGCGCACGGGCTAAAACAGCCATGTGCTCAGGTGAAGGAGGTATTCTGCCCGAATCACTTGAGGCCTCATACCGTTACATTTTCGAATACGTGCCCAACAAATACAGTGTAACCGACGAGAACCTGAAGCTGGTCGATGCCGTTGAAATCAAAATCGGGCAGTCCGCAAAACCGGGAATGGGCGGTTTTCTTCCGGGGAAGAAGGTCACCCGTGAAATCGCTGCCATCCGGGGATTCCGGGAAGGACAGGATATCATCAGCCCGTCGCACTTCCCTGATATCCGCTCAAAAGAGGAGCTGAAAGCCACGGTCAGCCATTTGCGACTGAAAACCGGGGGTAAACCGATAGGCATCAAGCTTGCGGCTGGCCATATCGAAGAGGATATCGATATCGCTCTCTATGCCGGTGTCGATTTCATCACTATCGACGGCCGGGCAGGAGGGACAGGCGCGTCTCTCAAGGTTGTCAAAAACGCGGCTTCAGTGCCAACCATTTTCGCTCTGGCAAGAGCAAGAAAAATACTTGATTCAAGAGGGGCCGACAGCGTTTCGCTGATTATTACCGGTGGCTTGCGCCTCTCTTCAGACTTCGCCAAGGCGCTGGCAATGGGGGCCGATGCCATAGCGGTCGGGACCGCAGCAATGATGGCCGCAGGCTGTCAGCAGTACCGTATCTGCAATACCGGCAAATGTCCCGTCGGCATAGCCACGCAGGATCCAGCCCTTCGCGCCCGTCTGGATGTCGATCAATCAGCCATCCGTGTTGCAAACTTTTTCAAAGCCGTTACCGAAGAGCTCCGTGACTTTGCGCGCCTGACCGGCAACGATAATGTTCACCACCTCTCACCGGCTGATATATGTACCACCAATTCCGAAATTTCCAATCATACCCCTATCGAGCACGTTTGATCAACCCTACTCTCCCCGACAGAAACAGGGAGAGGTATAAAAACAATAAGGAGAAACACATCATGTCAACAATGGATAATCTGCAGAACGCTTTTGCAGGAGAGAGTCAGGCAAACCGGAAATATCTTGCGTTTGCGAAAAAAGCAGAAGAAGAGGGACTGCTCCAGGTAGCAAAGCTTTTTCGCGCTGCGGCTGAAGCGGAAACCGTTCATGCCCTTGCGCACCTTCGTGTGATGGGGGGAATAAAAAGCACTGCTGAAAATCTTCAGGAAGCCATCAAGGGCGAGGAATTTGAATTTACCGAGATGTATCCAAACTATCTGGCCGAAGCACAGCAGGAAGGCAATAAACCGGCCGAATTTTCCATCAAGAATGCTCTGGTTGTAGAAGAGATCCATCACGGGCTTTACTCAAAAGCACTTGAAGCTGTAAACAGCGGCAAAGACCTGTCAGCAGGAAAGATCTACATCTGTCCGGTCTGCGGTAACACCGTCGAGAACAGCATTCCGGACACCTGTCCCATCTGCAACGTTCCGGGAAGCAAGTTCATCGAAATCAGCTAACAGTACCTTGACCAACGCCCCAAATCACAAGGTGGTGATGGTTTTCGGCCATCACCACCAGACGATTCTCGAAGCTTTGCGTTTGCCTTCGTCCCCGCTACTCATCGTTCAGTCACCCCAGCCTTTCAGAAGAAAGAAAACCCGGTATTTTTAGTGGCTTAAACATGGTGTTCGGGGGCCGTCTACCTCTCTCTGCAAAATCCAATATGAACGCTGGCTGTGCCGTATAATTTTCTCCAACAGGAGATGAACTATTTTAGAGAGCCTCAAGATCTATCGTGACCTGAAGAATGTTGTCGATACCGCTTATGATGAGGGTAAGGCAGAAGGAATTCAGCAAAAAGCGCTGGAAGACGCCAAAAGGTTCAAAGATGCAGGTGTTGACATCGAAACGATTGCACGTTGTACTGGTCTGCCGGTCACCCTTGTGGAAGGGCTGTGACTGGTTTGTTCACCAGCTTCCCGTCAAAGTGCCCTGGCCACCGTGGCTGTTTTTCTTCCTGCGTTCGCAGGCCGATCTCGGGTACACCAACTTGAGAAAAAGGTAGAGCATGTGAAGATTGTCATGGTATTTTTTGCCGGAGCACTCTTTGTAGGTCGTCGAGTTTGATTCCGGATGATGACCATGATCTTCACGATCCTTCATTTGGTAGATCGCTTTGTCGGACAATCGACAGGGGAGTCATCTTAAAAAGAAGTAAGTTGTTGCGATTTCTTGATGTATAGAAATTTGAGACGGGGTATTCATATAAAATTGGCTCGAAATCAGCAGAAATTTGATGGCTTTTTCTCAGTCTCATCAAACGACCGTTTTTTGAGACTGCGAAATAAAGAAATTCATACCATCTAAACCATACCCAACTCGAGTTTGTGTTTTACTTTTTCCCAGCCGGGAATTACAACGTCGAGAAGTTTATAGAACTCAGGGCTGTGGTCACGGTACTTCAAGTGACACAATTCATGAATTACAACATAATCAATGCACTCCTTCGGTGCTTTGACCAGATTTGTATTGAGCGTCACCGTGCCATTGTCAGACAGACTTCCCCATCGCTTCTGCATCCGCATGATAGATATTGCCGGTTTTGGAAATGCAAAGCGAGTAAACCTGGGCCAACAACGTTCCAGGCTGTCATTGAACTGTCGAGAGGCTTTCTCTGAATACCATTTGCTTAAAAGCTTTTTTGCTCTTTCGGGATTTGGCTCTTCCCGCAGGGTAATATGGAAAAAGCCCCTGGACAACTTGACACTGTTTTCATCTCCTTGAGCAATTTTCAGGCGATACTGTTTGCCAAGGTAGAGATGGGTTTCGCCATTGACATAGCATCGTCGAGGGGTCTTCGGAGTAAACTGTCTGAAGTAGTTCTGTTGCTGGAGAATCCATCGCGCTCTTTTAAGTACCTTTTGCTCAATCAACGAGATACCCGATCCTGCGGGTGCTTTGACAACAACAGTGCAGTCAGGGTGAACCGCAATTTCCATACTACTTCTCTCGCAATACAAGAGATTGTAATCAATAGCGTTGCGACCATAGACAAACGTATGCTCAGGAGACTCTGTTGCCTCTGTCATTTGAAACTCCTGTGTTTGGCAACCTGCATGACCTTTTCAATTAATTCATCCATCTGATCCAGTGAGAGCTCAATACCGTTTTCTGACTTCAGCTCGTCATAAAGGTAGTCGTCAATCTCGTTGGCCGTTTGTTTCTGGGCATCATCATCATACCAGAAATGAACCTTCTTATGCTTTTCAAGAATACGGTGTATTGCTATTGCGGTATTTGCAACAATCACGTCGAGATCTGCTTCACTCTTTAAGCACTCTTCGCCCTTGCCTGCCAGCTCAATGAACGGTTTTAATACTCCGTAATAAGCCATGGCATCTTCATTGCCGGACAGCATATCCGGCACATCATCGTGCACCCTGCCGACGACCTTATTCCGGATATCAAGAACTTTATTCAGATAGTCCAGATCGGATATCCGTTTTGCCCTGAAGGCATCAATGGCCTGCTGCACAAGTTTTGAAAATTTCTCATAATAGGCAGGGTCCTCATCCATTTTTTCTGTAATGACTTTTTTGGTGGCATGAGCGATCATGTCAGCTTTGGATGCAGTGGTTTTCTTTGTGTGGTATATCCCTTGCTCCTCCTTGACCTGACTGAAAACCTTGTCATCAAAAATATTGACCGGCTCATTGAGCTGAATAACCTCATTGGCCTGAATATGCGTATCAAGAAGCTTCTTGATCTTTGGCTCGTAATCCCGGTAATCAATGGACTCCGCATACCTCAGCCTTACAGAAACCTTCAGCGACTGGAATTTTCGCAAATCGGCCTTGTAGCGCGACAAGGTTTTTCCGTCAGTATCAAAAAGAAATTTTTCTGATGAAAGGGCTATGGCCAGATTTTTGGCAAACTCGGAAAGACGACTATAGAACTCCTCCCGCAGCTCATCATCGGCAAGTAACACCTCATAGGCCTCTTCATCATAGGAGTGTTTGACCGTCTTAAAGAGATCCCATAAATCCGAATAACGGCCCTGCAATTTTTCTATTTCGCTGTTGATCGAGCTGAGCGTGCCAACAAGATCTGCCTCATCAAAGCATTCAAAGGCACTGTACATGGTCAGGGCTTTATCAAGCTCACCAAGCACATTCGCATAATCGACAATAAAACCGAAATCCTTGCCTTCATAGAGCCGGTTAACCCTTGCAATGGCCTGAAGCAACGTATGTTCCCGCAAGACCCGACATAAATAAAGAACCGCGTTTCTTGGAGCATCAAACCCGGTCAGCAGCTTGTCGACAACAATCAATATTTCCGGTTCGCTGCCATGTTTAAACTGGTTGATGAGCTGCTTGGTATACTCCTCTTCATTTCCATAGCGTTTCATCATTTTCTGCCAGAACTTCACAACCTCATCGGTCGTCTCATCATCGGTCTCTTCATAACCTTCCCGCATATCGGGCGGAGAGATAACGACATCTGAAGTTAAAATACCGATCTCATCGAGGTAATCGTTGTACTTCAGAGCAGAAACTTTATTGGGAGCAACAAGCTGTGCCTTGAACCCGGTGCCCTGCCAGTTGGCCCGGTAGTGTTCAGAGATATCAAATGCCCTCATGTAAATCACCTGATCTGCCTTGTTGAGCATCTCAGCCCTGGCATACTTCCGCTTGAGGTCTGCCTGTTGTTTTTTGGAAAGACCCTGTGTATGACGTTCAAACCACAAATCCACAGCCGCCTGATTCTGGCTCATTTCAACATGCCGGCCCTCATACAAAAGAGGAACAACGGCACCGTCATCTACCGCCTGTGAAATGGAGTAATGAGGCTCAACCAATTCCCCAAATCTCGTGAAATTGTTTTTTTCCTTTTTCAACAATGGGGTACCCGTAAACCCTAAATAACAGGCATGGGGAAACATCTGCCGCATACGGGCAGAAAATGATCCAAACTGGGTACGATGGCTTTCATCGACGAGGATAAAAATATCCGGAGAGTCATCCTGATATTTCTTTACAGCAAAAGCCTTGTCGAACTTATGGATGAGCGTGGTGATAATCCCGGATTTTTTTTCAGCAACCAACTCCAGAAGATTACGGCCTGAAGTTGCCCTTTCAGCGTCAAGCCCGCAGGCGGCAAAGGTATTTCCAAGCTGTTTATCCAGATCATCCCTGTCTGTAACCAGCACAATCCTCGGGTTGAGAATCTCGGGATCGAGAGCAAGATTTCTGGCCAGCATAACCATGGTCAGGGATTTTCCGGACCCTTGCGTGTGCCAGATAACTCCACCCTTTCGAGAACCGGTTCCGTCAAAATGCTTAACCCGATTCAGTGTTGATTTGACAACAAAATATTGCTGATAACGGGCAATCTTTTTCAACCCGCCATCAAACACGGTAAACTTCCATGCAAGCTCCAGCAGCCGTTCCGGTCGGCATAGTGCATACAGGGCTTTATCCTGCTCCGTAACAAGTCGGTCAGCATTCAGTACTGAGGGCTTGACATCAAGGGTATAAGCAAGATTGGAAATGACATCCTTGTGCAGCGGCTTGCCGGCAATTTCCTGAAGCTTAGAGAACTCCTTGCCTCCGGTGTCGAGCTGCGGCTCTTTCCAGACGCTCCAGAATTTTGAGGCTGTTCCTGTTGTAGCAAACATGGCGCTGTTCTTGTTCAATGCCATCACCATCTGCGTATAGATAAACAGTTTCGGGATATGGTCGTCGTTCTGGTTCCTGATGGACTGCGAAACCGCCTGATCAATCTCAACTTGTGGCGACTTGCATTCGATCACACAAAACGGAATGCCATTGACAAACAGCACGATGTCCGGACGGACAGTCTCCGTGCTTCGGGAACGCTCAACACTATACTCAACAGTTACATGAAACCGGTTACGCTCAACATTCCGCCAGTTGATATAGTTCAAGTTAAAGCTTTTTGAATCACCCTCGATGGTCTGCTCCAGAGCTGTCCCAAGCGTGAGCAAATCATAAACCGCTTCATTGGTTTTCAGGAGCCCGTCATACTTGATGTATTTCAACTTCTGCACGGCAGATTGAACATTCTCCTCACTGAAGAGGTAATCGCCACCTCTGTAACGGATGCTGTTTATTTCCTTCAGTTGACTACGCAGAATATTTTCCAACAGGACATTTGACGTCCGATCCTGACGTTCACGGAGCGCTTCAGCCGGAGAAAGATATGTATAGCCCATCGCCACCAGCAATTGCACCGCCGGGATTTGAGAGGTCATTATTTCATTGGTTTCAAAACCACACATTACTCAACTCCTTTTTTATCGCGGAAAAGCATGACAGGACAGGTTTATGCGTTGTTGTCATCTACAGTTCGAGTGGACTTCAGTTGTTGTATATCCTGTTCAAGTTCCCGAAGATTTTCTTCCTGCTGAGGCTGTTTCTGAGCCTCTTTGTACTTGCTGTATTCCAGTGCCGACTTTTCAAGCGCTATCTGGTGGCTGATTTTACCTGCGTGGGTGAGCAGTTCGCGACCATTGAGTTGAATAATAGAATCCAGACGCTGAATCCAGTCTTTCATGTACATCGGCGTTCGCTGCTGCGCCATCACTTCCGCAAAAGCAAGGTATTGCTCCACCAGCAGGCCAAGCAATTTGATTTCATCTTCCTTGAGATAATTTTTAGCAATACCCACATCGCCCTTGCGTACAGGCACTCCCTCTTTGTCAAAGGAGAGCATTCCCATCAGCGGCAGTGAAGCATCAGCGCGGCGATAAACAAGTTCCGCTGCTGTCTGCATACTGATTGCCCACAGTAACTTATTCTGTACCACCTTGAAAAAGGCGATGGTGCTTTCAGCTCCGGGGTCATAATCAATACTTGTCGTGTAGATATCTTTTATCTTCTGGTAAAAGAATCGCTCCGACAACCGGATTTCACGAATACGCTCCTGCAGTTCCGTAAAATAGTTCATCGAACTGCCGCTTTTGAACCGCTCATCATTCAGCAAAAAACCTTTTACGATGTATTCCCGGAGCCGCTGCGTCGCCCAGATGCGGAACTGTGTGCCCTGCTGCGATTTGACACGGTAACCGACTGATATAATGACGTCAAGATTGTAGTACTGAACATCTTTGGACTGGTTTTTTCCTTCGATAGCACCATGCCGAGTGGTTGTCCGGAATTTCCGGACAACCACAATCTCATCCAGTTCACCCTCATTAAAAATGTTGCGAATGTGCTCCGATATGGTCTTTTTGCTCTTGCCGAACAGCTCTGCCATATGTGCCTGCGTCAGCCAGACCGTTTCATCTTCAAGCCGTACATCTATTTTTATTCTACCATCCGGGGCCTGGTAGATGAGCAGGTCGGAGTTATTTTTCATGAGCCACCTCCTAATGCAGCTAATGAAGATCGTTTCGAGTATTCCTCCCGCCAATTTTTCAATGCCATCATGTCGGACTGAAGCTCATCCGGTATCGGAAGTTCTACTGGTGACTCTGCTGGTTGTGAATGCTCATACCGTGAATATTTTGTCATCAAATCATCAAAATATTGACAGTCATCCACAGTGATAAATGCCAGTTTATGAATTTTGTTTTTGGTGTTTATGTCTCGTCGATATCTTCCAATAACATCAGCCATAAGTTCAAATTCGATCATTCTTTCAAGGAGAATTCTGAAATCACTGCAAAGAGCCTTGGCGTATGGCTCATACTCCTCTTTCCCATATTCACTGTATAATTTGTTTGCTTTTGACAAGCGATCATTAATTAGGCTGTTTAATGCCTTTTCAGGTTTTTTTACAAATAGCGGAATATCTCCCGGCTCTCCAGTTCCCCATGATTCTTCGCGAATACAGACAATCTCCGGCTCAACATCTACTTTTTTTGCATAATCCTGAACGAGTCCCAGCAAGGAGATACGATGAGTAAAAACAATGACCTGCTTGTCCTTTGACAGTTCAATCAGTCTTTTTACCACAAATTCCTCATATGTTTGGTCAAGCGAAGATATCGGATCATCAAAGATAAACGGTGCTTGGTTAGTCTTGCCGGTAACATCAGCCAAAAAAGCTGCAATGGAAACAATTCGATTTTCCCCTTCGCTGAGAACATCCGCGAGGTTACTCTGAGTGGCACTACAAAGCTGGAGTTTATGCAGAACACGACCTTTGGAAACTTTAGACTTCATCAGTTTAACCTTGACCCGTGATGCTCCAAGGACTTTTAGTTCTGAATTAAACCTCTTTACGAAGGCGTCAGTAACCAATATCTGTGCTAAATCTCCTTTTTTATCTGACAGCACTTTCGTGTGAGTCATTTTTTTCGCACTCTGTATTTGGCTCAGCAGCTTCTGTCGATTTACTTCTTCCTCAATGGCCGCACGATTTTCGGCTAACCACTTTTTTGCCTGCAAACTGTCCAGATTTTTCTTTATCTCATCGCGGTTGTCACTTTTTGCATCTTCTTCGTATTCCAGCTCCTGCTCATCCAAACCCTTCGAAAAGGTTTTTGCCTCTTCAATCCACTCTTGCGGTTGTGATTGCACTTGTATAAGATCCTCGAAATCGACTTCCAGCAGTTGATCTTTCCGATTCTGTAAAAGAGAGAAGAATTCCGTCACCTGGGTTGTAAAATCATCCTGTTGAATACCTGTTGCATCAATCGTGGTCTTCAGAAAGAGAGCGGAGGGTATATCCTCGATGGTCTGGGTTGCAACAGTATATTCATTAGCAGCATCCTTTGCTGCTTGTTGCATCTCACCCTTAACAAAATTCTCGAAAGAAACTAATCGATTCTGGGCATCCTGAGTAAGTGTTTGATGACAAAGAACGCAGCGGGAACTATCAGATACATTGGGGTAATTGAATTCTTTGTAAGCGGTCGATACGGAATAGTTCCGAGCAGCTTTCCAGAGTTCTTTCCAGACATCAGAACCAATGCCCTCGAGGTGACTACCAGCAAAAACCTGCTCTGCGACAGTATCGGCTAGGGTTTTCTTGTGAATCGATTTCTTTTTGGCCACAATTATTCGTAAGCAATTTTCATCAGATAGTTGCTCCAAGTATTTCTGGGCATCCTGAACAAGGGTATCTATATGCTGCTTCTGTTTTTTTAGTTGTTTAGCCTTCTCAGCGGGTGCTTGTTCAGCGAGTCGCTGTTGAAGAGCCTGAATCGCTATATCGTCCTTGCTTTCAAAAGTGCAATTTTTGTCAATGTCTTGCTGCTTGGTCTTTGCACTTATGGTGTCGAACCAAATTCCTTCAGCGGTTACCTTTTTGTCAGCTGGCATATTCGGTTTCTTGGACTGGTGCCGATCGGCCTCGGTGTCCAGCGCAACAGCAACCTTTTCGCAAACTTCAATGAGTGAACTGAAAAAAGATAATATAGGCGGCTCATAGTTCACCTCGGCTTCACTGCTTACAAAAAACCGGCCGAACGAAGTGTCAAAAATATCTACGCTATTGAGATCGTCGCAGATTCCCTGCCCAGACCAAGTATGACTCTTTGCAGTGCCATCTTTTTCGAATGCAATGCTGGCTTTCGGGGAAGTTGAACTAGGTTTATACACATTTCTATGAAGTGTTCCAAGGTCACGGGCACCGCAAACATGCTTGAGAAGCCTGACATAGCCGGATTTTCCAGATCCATTGTGCCCGTAGATAATAGTTATGTTTCCTTTACCAAACTCGAGTGGCTTTTTCGGTGCGAGAGCATTCACTCCCTCAACATCACTGATGGAACATAAACGGAGTGTACCTGTCGCACCTTGGGAAAATGCGGATGCTGGAAATGAGCAACTCGTCTGAGTTAACTGCCCTTTGGCTTCTTTTTGACAAAGCGTTACAAGTTCCAAAATATCTTTGTCTGTAAGCTTGGCCTGCTCAAGGAGTCTGATGGCTGCAATTTGGAGCCACTTAGGACGTTCGGAAAACCAATTAGTAATTTCACTGTTCATTTGACATCTCCGTACATAGGTTAACGATTTCAGGTTTTACACGCCATATTCCGGTGAGCACCTTTTGCATCAGCCCTCGTTTCTGCGATTTATATTTTTCCAGTAATTGCTTTATAAGATCAATTTCTTTCTGAGCAGCATTCAATGTCTCGGCTATCTGCTGTTGCTCTTGCAACGGTGGAACCGGGATTTTAATACTCATAAAGTCCGGAATGCTTATCTGTTTTCCGTCACGGATTCCAATCACCGCAAGACTCAAATACTTCTCAACGAAGAGATAAGATTTGAAAAACAAACGATAAAAGTCAACGCTTATCTCCATCTTCGGACGCAATACAGTGTATGCCGGGCTAATAAGTCCCTGATATTTTGAGTATTCGATCCCACCTTGAAATGAACGAAGGCTTATTGCAAAATCACCACATTTGATACGTTTATAGCTGTCCGTAGTGCCATCCGGCGACATAACTCGACCGTCCAGCATGCTTCTCGGAATAACTCCACGGTCTTGAGTGACCGACAGTAATTCTTCATCAGGAAAACCTTTTTCCGTTATCGTATCAAAAATTTTCTTGGGTTTTATGTGCAACCACTCCTCGCACTTCAGGCCTATCGTTTGTTGTATATATCCTTTAAACTGCCGTACCTTCGCCTGAATCAGCCATTCAGTTTTCTCGATAGCTTCATTCCAAGTAGAAAGTAAATCGGCAATGGCTTTTTGCTCGGGAAGCGGGGGAAAGAGTACTGGGAACGCTTTTAGTTGAGATGAGTTAATGCTTGCTAAATTCGTACTTTGTTTCGAGCAGCTCAAAAAATATCTTTTCCCATATGTGCTTCCCGTTTGCGCTGATAGAAAACTTGGCAATAATTGTGTTCTCTTCACCCTTACTGCAAAAATATGGTTCTGATGAACACAGTTTTCAATTTGCCCATCCCAAACTGCACCTCTTCCAAGTTTGTCAAAGTCCCCACCCTCAGTTAGCAAAACATCACCAACTTCAAGCATATATCGACTTGCTTTGTTCTTTTGTACGTTGATTGTTTTTATCTCTGACAAATCCAAATAACCATCTTGAACATTTGCTACTCGAAGGTATGGAAACTCCGTTGTTTCATCTTGATTATTTTGATTTTTAGCGATACCAGTTTGTATATCTGAGATCCTTTCAAGGCGTTCTTTTCTCCATCCAATAGGGAGTTTTTTTACGCTATTCATAGCTTCCTCTCCTCGCATAATTGAGAGTACAAGGTATTACCAATTGTCCTTTATCCATTCTTGATTCCTCTCTATTCCTGTTCATTGCTTCCTCCCCCCAGTTTCTTCTCCGACGACTGCGCCCGACCCCATCAGAACCATATCGTGCATCTCCACGAAATGGTTTTCAATCGGTTGACTACTACTCATCGCTGAATCTCCTTAACGTCAAATTTTATTGTCCTTTGAACATTGATCACTGATATCCTCTCTCACTCGTCTTTAAGGTCACCATCTGTGATCTTAAAATGTTATCGTCAACACATGAAAGACTGCCTCCCAGATGCTTTCGTGAAGGTATCGCATTTTGCGATGCCATATCATTCTCCTCGGTATCTGTAAGCTGAAACATAGAAATCTTCAGGGAAGCGCTCAATATTACGCTGTACCTGCTCTCGAAGCCGAATGGGTATAACCTCATAAAGAGACGCAATATCCTTATCAAGCATGACTTGCCTGTCACGGATAGTATAGATCCTTGCTTTCACCGTATCAAGGCTAATCGGCATCAGATTCTCTTTATTCATCAAGGTCATTTTTTATCGTTCTGTTCTTCGTGTTCATTGCTTCCTCCCCCCAGTTTCTTCTCCTACGACTGCGCCCGACCCCATCAGAACCATATCGAGCATCTCCACGAAATGGTTTTCAACAGGTTGACGACTCATGGCAGAATCTCCTTTCGCTGTGTTACCAGCTTTTTGATACTCCGATCATCGACGAGCAGCGCCATTTGGTGAATGGCTGTCCGATTCAGCTTTTGCAAACTGTTCAATCCAGCCTGATTTCTAATTGTGGCATATTCGCCATAATTAAAATCCGGGTTATGCACTTTTTCCCAGATCCCCAAAAATTCTACCGTGTTTCGATTAAGAAGCCACTCTGCAATGAAAAAATCACCATCCTTGGCTTTAATCTCTGCATCTGAAGCCGTTAAATGCTTACCAAAAGTCGTTGCAACCGCCTCGAATTCAAAACGGTTAAAACCATCGAAATCGATGGGATTAAAACTAAACGGATCGAATTCGATCCCGTTTGCCTTAACCGCTACGCTCATCGCTGAATCTCCTTGAGCTTTTCAGCCATCTTCAGGCGAACCTCTGCCAGCTCTTGTTCCAGCTTGTCAATTTCCGCCTGAACGGCATCAATATCAATCTCCTCTTCCTCTTCAAAGGTATCCACATAGCGAGGGATATTGAGGTTGAAGTCGTTTTCCTGTATCTCAGTAAAACTGGCAACATGGGCATATTTTTCGACCTCTTTGCCTTCGCTGTATACCCGCATGATCTTTTCGACCTGTTCTTCGGAAAGGGTGTTCTGATTTTTGCCTGATACAAACTCCCGACTGGCGTCAACAAAGAGTACCTCCCTGCATGACTCTCTGTGTCCCCCTTTTTCCCGAGTGCGATCAAACACCAGTATGGCAACCGGAATATTGGTAGTAGGAAAGAGATTGCCCGGTAGACCGATTACCGCATCAAGCAGGTTTTCTTCGATCATTTTCTGGCGGATACGCCCCTCAGCAGCACCCCTGAACAGCACACCGTGCGGAACAACCACCGCAACACGTCCCTCTTTTTCAAGTGCTGTTTCAATCATATGACTGATAAAAGCCCAGTCTCCTTTACCCTTTGGCGGAACCCCTCGCCAGAAGCGGTTATACTGATCGCTTTCAGCATTTTCAGCTCCCCACTTGTCGAGCGAGAATGGAGGATTGGCTACAACACAATTGAATTTCATCAGGCGGTCATTTTCCACCAGAAGGGGGCTGTTCAGGGTGTCGCACCACTCGATGCGGGCACTGTCGAAACTGTGAAGGAACATATTCATGCGGCAGAGCGCCCATGTGCTGCCGTTGGACTCCTGACCGAACAAAGCGAAATTACGGTCACCAACCACTTTGGCCGCCTGTACCAGAAGACCGCCAGAACCGCAGGCCGGGTCACAGATGCGGTCGCCGGGTTTCGGACCGGCAAGTTTGGCAACGAGCTCGGTCACTTTGAGCGGGGTAAAAAACTCACCGGCCTTTTTACCTGAATCTGAAGCGAAACGCTCAATCAGGTAGATATAGGTGTTACCAATAACATCTTCTGAAACAAGGCTTGGTTTCATATTCAACTGTGGCTTGTAAAAGTCTTCCAGCAGTTGTTTCAAACGCCGGTTACGATCTTTGGTCTTGCCGAGATTTGCCTCGCTGTTAAAGTCGATGTTCCGGAAAACGCCCTCCAGTTTAGCTTTGTTGGATTCTTCAATGTGATCGAAAACAATATTGATCAGCTCACCGATATTGGCCGCCGCCCTGCGTTCATAAAGGCTGTAATACGTCGCAGGAAACTCATCCAGAAGCCTCTCTTTACCGGTCTCCCTGTTTTTTTCGGTCAACCTGATAACCGGGAGAACAAAGCGCTCCCGCTCCATTTTGCGAAGGATACGGGCATCATCACTGCCGTACTGCTTCTGATACGTTTCGTAATGATCCTGCCAGACGTCCGAGATGTACTTTAAAAACAGCATCACAAGGATGTAGTCTTTATACTGTGCCGGATCGACAACACCCCGGAAGGTGTCACACGCTGCCCATGCTGCATTATTAATATCCTTCTGATCAATCTTGTTGCCCATACGTTATTCTCCTTTTGCAAAACGGGTTAATGCCATTGAAATATATTGCTTCCGCTTTTCAGCAAGTTCGCTCAGCAGAGTCTGCTCACGAACGGAGAGCGAAGCCAGCGCTACAATTTTTTTTTGTTTCTCCAATGAAGGCAATAAAACCTCCAGATTTTCAAGAACCTCCTTGCTGATCATCTTTTGAGCCGTCCCGATAGCTCTGCTTGTCAAAAATACCTGCGCTTCCCGCTGACTGAGATACCAGTTCAAGTACTCCGGTAAAATCCTGTTCGGTTTTATAATCCTGATTCTTATCAATGGAGCCGCGACAACAGCAATGCCTGGATCTTCAAGAAGAATCGCCGCATTGCTCACGAGACCACGCGACCGGAATACAAGGTCTCCTTTACGAGCAAGGTGATGATCCTTGACTGAATCCATATCTATTTTGACAAGTTCATCGCAACCAATAGTATTGTCGTCAAGCAGATCCTTCATCTGGATAACCGCGACCTCTCCATCTTTCGAGACCTCAAGTCGGGACCTGAACGAGTACCCCAACTGGACTGTCGCTATGTTTTTTATTGTCTCTCTCATCAAGTCTTTTAGTTTTACTGTATCGTTATTTCTGCATATTAAGAAAATTATTGAGTAATTCAAAATAATTTCTACAAAAACATCGTTTCTGCATTTTTTATTAACCATGAATTGTTGCCGTTTATATAATGGGAGGGGAATTGGAGCAGATGGAACTATACTGCCTGCGGAAAACTGAAAAAAGCCTTGCTACGGTTAAAATATATACCTGATAATAGTCGTGGATATCATGCAGACTTAAGGGAGTCCGAACATTATGGTTATGATCCCTATTTTTCCCTATTGCCAGTAGCACGATTTTACCGTCTCAAAAAGCCTTCGTTTGATGAGACAAAACGCCATTCTTTCTGCTTCATACAGAGCCACTGAATGCGAATGATAAGCATTTTCTATGTATTAGCATTGAACCGCCCGTTTCCTGCGGAAGCGGGGTAGAGCCTTTGCCCTCGCATGCTGCCTGAGGCTTTCATGAATTTTAGCAGGATGGGGTTTGAAGGCAAGCTGGCGGAGTAGAACGCGAGGCAATAAAAAGCAGCCTGAAAAAGTATTGCGAGCTTGATACCATGGCTATGGTGATGATCTATGAGGTGTGGATGAATTGGCTGCGATAAGAGCACAACAAGGAACAGGCTTATGGTGGCAAGGGGATGAGCCAACCTCACTGATCCCTCTTTTTTCCTGCCCCACCACCCTTTATCCCATTTATTCGTGAATAATCAATGAATTATTTCCGATCTCCATGTAATGGGCTGTTTCGAAAGCTGCTGTTATTGAAGGCAATGCAGCAATAATCAATCGCTCGAGTTCAGTATTTCCAATATTGCCGCAAGCAATCAGCATAAGCCGTTGAGGGGAATTTCGTAAAAGGTAAGATTGAACAAAGTCATCATCTTTTGTGACTACTACACGACCATCTCTGTCCGCAATAAGCATAATTTCAGAATCTGGCGTCCGGTTGCCTGATTCCAGGTCGAGGGTATGCAAAGCATCGTGACCATTTTCCCTCAACCAATTGCAGAAA
Source organism: uncultured Chlorobiaceae bacterium (assembly GCA_903939765.1). Classification (GTDB taxonomy): domain Bacteria; phylum Bacteroidota; class Chlorobiia; order Chlorobiales; family Chlorobiaceae; genus Chlorobium. The sequence continues at coordinate 77,225 of CAJAIK010000066.1, forward strand.
CGTCGAGGCAGTTGGGCATCAACCAGAAACTTCATGCTGCGAGTACCTTGGTACTCTTGATATGTGCCAAACGTGCAGCGAAGGCTAACGTAGCGAGAATATCATCCCGCTCAAGATCTGCATAGTCATGCAGAATATCATCAATGGTCATACCGCTTGCCAGCCATTCGAGCACGTTTTCTACAGGATAACGCATTCCTCGAATGCAAGGCTTGCCATGACAAATATTGGGGTCAATGGTGATTCGATCATGAGTTTGCATCGTATCAGTTACTCCATGAATCGTTTATTGAAGAGATTACGCAAGAATCATCAGTGTCCATCTTTAAGGTAAATCTTGTAAATGAATTTAACAATATTTTCCCGCTTTGATTTTATGCTGCTTGATGATAGACAGAATATCCGGAATCTCTTGAGCTATGCGAAGAAGAAAAGCTTTGCCAGTTCTTTCCGCGCACTTGCAAGCAACTCCCGTACATCTGACTCCTCACGCTCTATGAGCCTGGCAATTTCACTGACACTTTTTTCTTCCACTTCACTCATCCGGTAGACATCCTGCTTTTCCGGGGCGAGCTTTGCAATGCAGCGCTTCATTTTCTGGTCGTCACTTTCGAGGGTGCTCTTTTGTGCAACCGGTTTACTGTTGGAACTGCTCTCTTTGCGCCCAAAAAGCTCTTCGGATGTGGCAGGTTGTGGTGCGTCATCACTGACGGCGCCAAAGAGGCGGACAAAGCCCGTGAAGTCGAGACCGACGGCTTCGCAGGGGGTGATGCGCTCTGCCAGAATATCCTCTGCGAGTTTTTGAAACTTCTCGCGGATTTCAGGCAGGCGGATGGCGAAGTCGAAGCTGTCGTCCTTGTCGCGGGCGTCGGCGTTGTAGGGTACCTTCATGAGGACGGTGATGCCTGCCGCTTCGGCATATCGTTCGGCCACACCGCTGCCGTCGTCGCGGTTGATGATGAGGCCGAGCAGGCGTGACTCTCCGCCGATGGTTCTGAAGTAGTTGTTGGCCTGGCAGATGTTGTTGGCCGTAAAGATGGATTGCCGGTCGTTGTTGGTGACAAGAATGACCTCTTCGCTGAGAGAGCGGGCGAGGGGGGTGGCAAATCCTCCGCAGACGACGTCGCCGAGAAAGTCCATCAGGATGATGTCGATTTCCCAGTTGAAGATGCCGAGCTTTTCGAGCACGTCAAATCCCGAGATGATGCCTCTGCCACCGCACCCACGGCCAACCTGCGGGCCGCCAAGTTCGATACCGTAAATGGGCTGGGGAAAGTCCGGAATGTCGCGGCGGAAGACGATGTCGCTGATGGAGACTTGCTCGTTTCGTGCGTTTTTTTCAGCGAAGAGGTCGGTCACGGTGGGCAGCGAAATGCCGCCGAAGAGGGAGGTGGTCGAGTCGTGCTTGGGGTCACAGCCGAGCTGGAGCACCCGCTTGTTCATCAGGGCAAAGGTGGAGCTGAGGTTGGTGGTCGTAAAGCTTTTGCCT
>CAJAIK010000067.1 GCA_903939765.1 uncultured Chlorobiaceae bacterium
CCGGGTGTTGTCTTGGGCCCATGGCTTTCGGGTGTCGTGAATTTTGGGAAGAGACCGACCTATCCGCGTCGAAATCACGAACCGGCTTGACATCGATCTGCGAACCGGGAAGGAAGGCTTCGACACCGGAAAGGGAGACCGTCATACCACCCTTGACACGATTGATAATCTTGCCATTGATGATGGTATCGTTTTCGATTGAATCATAGATACGATCCCAGATTCTCAGAACGTCAGCTTTCTTCTTTGAAAGAATGAGCTGTCCCATCTTGTCTTCGATGTTCTCAAGATAGACCTCAACATCATCGCCTACCTTGACCTCATCTTCGGCCCTGAATTCAAGCAGCGAAACAATACCTTCCGACTTGAAGCCGACATCGATCGTTACATCCTTGTTGGATATCGAGACGATACGACCCTTGATAATCTCATCTTCGGTGATTTCATTGAGGGTGCTCGAATAAAGCTGCTCCATCAACGCAAGTTCAGCGGGCTCGTAATGCGCGAAAAATTTGAGTTTTTTTCTTGCTGGTCTTTCCTTGACCTTTTTTTCCTGTGTGAATGCTTCTGCCATTAATTTTTTCCTTCCTCTCGTGTAAGTTAGCCTGCCGGCCGCGAGAGATATCGGCCTGGCGGTTTTAGGGTTAATGAAACAATTGTCCTGCAAATACATTCCGGAGTCAAATCAACCGTCCCCGGTTTCCTTTTTCCGCGCAAGGTCACAGACAATATCGACCTGGCGCTCTATCGTCAAATTTGTTGTATCAATTTCGTGTGCGTCAGCATGTTTTTTCAGGGGAGCGTGCTCCCTTTCGGCATCATCGCGGTCCCTGCTCTTTATCTCCTCTTCAAGAGCGTCAAGACTGGGTAACTCAATGCCGTCCGGAGACTTGGCAAGCAGTTCGGCATAGCGCCTCTGCGCCCTTTCGCGAGCATCGGCAACAAGAAAGATTTTCAGTTCCGCGTCAGGAAAAACAACGGTGCCGATATCCCGGCCATCCATAACAACCGCCCGCTGCCGACCAAGTTCCTGCTGCATCTCGCGAAGGCGGTCACGTACCGGCTTGAGTGAACTGATAAAACTGACCTCACGGCTGACCCGGTTCTCCCTGATTGGGGCTGTAACGTCGCAGCCATCAAGAAAAACATGATCGCCGTCAAAATGTATGGTAATGTCGTGGAGCAAACCGGAAACACTTTCGGGAGAATTGCGCAAATGATCCATCACGCCCTGCTGAAGAGCCTTGAGGGTCACGCTCCGGTACATGGCACCGGTATCGATATAGGTATAACCGAGCCGTTCGGCTACTCTCCGCGCTGTGGTACTTTTTCCGGATGCGGCCGGCCCGTCAAGAGCAATAATGATACGTTTTTTTCCGGTTTCCTGTTTCACTTGGGTATTTTAATTAAGCCTTTCATTTTATAAAAAATATTTGCTTTTTCCAAACATATTGGTTACATGTTAAAACCATTGTTTTTGGCCTCTCACTCAACAAATATTTTTTTTTATGTCACTTCGCTGCGGCATTGTCGGATTGCCAAATGACGGAAAGTCAACACTTTTCAATGCCATAACGGCAAAACAGGCTGAAGCGGCCAATTACCCCTTCTGTACCATAGAACCAAACGTCGGGACGGTCCTTGTGCCTGACGAACGAATGCAGCAAATTGCCGATGTTGTAAAAACTCCGACACTTGTACCGGCAACCCTTGAAATTGTCGATATCGCCGGCCTGGTCAAAGGGGCAAGCAAAGGTGAAGGGCTCGGCAACCAGTTTCTCTCGCATATCAGGGAGGTTGATGCCATTGTGCACGTTGTCCGCTGTTTTGATGACGACAATATCATTCACGTCGAAGGGAGAATAGACCCGGCTGACGATATCATCACCATTGAAACTGAGCTCATGCTGGCCGATCTCGACAGCATGGAAAAAAGGATTGAACGGCTCAGAAAAAATGCCAGAAAGGATAAGGATCTGCTGCTGCAACTTGACTTGGCCGAAAAGATTATCAGCGGCCTCAGCGAAGGCATTCCCGTCCGCAAAATAATAGAGAGCCCGGAAGAGCAGGCAATGGCAAGGCAATTTTTTCTCCTTACGTCAAAACCAATTCTCTTTGCGGCCAATGTCGCTGAAACCGACCTCCCGGACGGAAACGGCTATACCGAAAGGGTTGCTGAAATCGCTGCGGCATCCGGCTCGAAAATGCTGATTATCAGTGCCAAAACAGAGGCAGAGATTGCCGAACTGCCTGAAGAGGAGAGACCGGAATTTCTTGAAAGCCTCGGCCTTCATCTCTCCGGACTCGACCGCCTGATCAAGACGGCCTACGACCTGCTCGGCCTGCAGACCTATTTTACTGCTGGAGAAAAAGAGGTTCATGCCTGGACCATCCGCAAGGGAGCCGCTGCTCCGGAAGCCGCAGGAGCAATCCATTCTGATTTTGAAAAAGGGTTTATCCGGGCTGAAGTGATGTGCTACCGCGACCTTATTGAACTTGGTTCAGAACAGAAAGTCAAGGTGGCAGGCAAGCTCCGCTCGGAAGGAAAAGAGTATATTGTCAAGGATGGAGATGTGATTGTTTTTCGTTTAAATGTATAGTTATAAAAATTCTCAATGGATAATGGACAGTGAGACAATGAATTAATTGTAACCTGACCCGTTGTCAATTGTCAATTATCAACTGTCAATTGAACAAGAGCCCTATTGGTATTTTTGACTCCGGTATTGGAGGACTTACGGTTGTCAAGGCGATACAGGCGGCGCTTCCGTTTGAGCGAATTCTTTACTTTGGCGATACTGCACGGGTACCCTACGGCACAAAGTCGCAGGTAACCATAAGGAAGTACGCGGCCGACGATACCGCCATGCTTATGCGCTATCAACCGAAAATAATTATTGTCGCCTGCAATACCGTTTCGGCACTGGCCCTTGATGTCGTTGAAAAATCATGCGGCCATGTTCCCGTCACGGGAGTTCTGAAAGCAGGTGCGAAGCTGGCTGCGGAGGTAACAAGAAACAACCGCATCGGCGTTATCGGAACCCAGGCAACCGTCTCTTCAAATGCCTACGGCTTGGCCATCAACCATCTCAATGCGGAGATAGAGGTCATTTCGCAAGCCTGCCCTCTTTTTGTTCCACTGGCCGAGGAGGGTTTTATCGACCATCCGGCCACAAAACTCATTGCTGCACAATATCTGGCAGAGATCACTCAAAAAGGAATTGATACACTGGTGCTCGGCTGTACCCATTATCCGATTCTTCGCAAGGTGATTGAAGAGACGGTCGGGCCTGAAATTGCCATCATCGACTCGGCTGAAGCGGTCGCCCTCAGAACCAGGGAACTCCTGACGGAATCAGGCCTGCTTGCTTCCACCGAGCAAGCCTCCACGCCGCACCTGATGGTCAGTGATCTGCCCCAAAAATTCAGCATGCTCTATCAGCTTTTCATGGGCTCCAAAATGCCGGATGTCGAACTGGTAGAGGTGTAAGCAAACAGTTTTTGCTGTTTTGCCGCCATAGTTGTTACTTTTGATTTTTTCCTATTGACCTCACTAATGTGCACCGCGTGAAAGTAAATCTCGACAGAACTTCATCAGGCTTCTGCATCGGAGTGCAGGGAACTATCTATGTTGCCGAAGAAAAGCTCCAGAATGAGGGTGGATTGTACTCTTTCGGCGATGTCGTCCATAATGAGGTTGAGGTTAAACGGCTCGAAGCACTCGGACTGGTCACCGTTGACGAACAAGGGTTCCGGGAGCTGAAAAATGCCCGAGTGCTGATCAGGGCACATGGTGAGCCACCCGCAACCTACCGGATTGCCAGAGAGAACAATCTGGCCGTTACCGACACAACCTGCCCTGTCGTCTCCCGGCTGCAGCGTACAACACGATTGCTCCATGAACTCGGCTACCAGATCATCATTTACGGCAAACGGACCCATCCGGAAGTGATCGGCATCAACGGGCAGTGCAATAATGAGGCGATCATTATCAAACATGCCGACCTCAGTGATCCTGAAGAGACAAAAGCGCTTGACCCGGCAAAAAAAAGCGCCCTCATCTCTCAGACCACCATGGATGTTCCAGGATTTTACGAGCTGAAAGCAAATCTTGAACCGCTTTTCGCTCCGCAGCGTTCAAGGGGAACAACCGAATGGATGGCCATACGCGATATCGACATTACTGCTGCAATGACCGGGGTACGCAGCATGCCTTCGCTGCTCTTCAAAGACACCATCTGCCGGCAGGTTTCGAGCCGAAACCAGAAGCTGCACGACTTCTCCCTTGCCAATGACGTCATTATCTTTGTGGCTGGAAAAAAGAGTTCAAACGGTCAGGTGCTCTACAACATCTGCAAGGCGGCAAATCCCCGTTGCTACTTTATCGAAGAGGTTGATGAGATTGAGGATACATGGCTGCTCGACAGTGAGGGTAACGCTGTTGCCATGGTTGGTGTCTGTGGCGCCACATCAACACCCATGTGGCACCTTGAAAAAGTGGCCCTTTATCTTGAGAAGAGCTTCGGGCAAAAAGAGCATACAGAGCTGCAGCAGCCGGAACCGTAACGTTTTTTTGTTTATATCCCATGAAACAGCTCTCACTTACCATCAACCAGCAGGCAGTTACGGCAGCGGCCGGAACATCGATTCTTGAAGCGGCGACTGCCGCAGGTATTGCCATTCCCACACTCTGCTTTCACGGCTCACTTCAAGACACCGGGTCATGCTGGATGTGCATTGTTGAAATCAAGGGAAAAAACCGCTTTGTGCCGGCATGTGATACCGAGGTATCGGAGGGAATGGTTATCGAAACCGACAATGCCGAGATCAGGGCAATGAGGCGCCAGAACCTTGAGGGTATCATCGCAGAGCATGGTGGAGATTGCATGGGGCCCTGTGAACTTTCGTGCCCTGCCGGTTGCAACATCCCAGACTTTATTGCGGCAATTGCCAGCCATGATGAGAGAGAGGCCATACAAATCATCAAGCAGAGCATTCCCCTTCCCGGAATTTTAGGCCGTATCTGCCCAGCTCCCTGCGAGGATGAGTGCCGACGGCATGGCATTGACAAACCGGTCTCAATCTGCGCCCTGAAACGCTATGCTGCCGACAGGGAGTCGGAACAAGCCGAACGTTTTATTCCTGAAATTGCTCAGAAAACAGGAAAAAAAGTGGCCATTGTCGGTTCCGGACCGGCAGGTCTGGCCGCGGCCTGGTTCCTGCTCATCAAGGGCCATGCCGTGACCATTATTGAATCCGGTGCACGGGCGGGAGGGATGATGCGCTACGGGATTCCCCGCTTCCGGCTGCCCGAGGCTGTGCTTGAGAGCGACATTGCCCCCCTGCTTGCCATGGGGCTGGAGTTCCGTTTCAATACCACGTTCGGTCAAGAGTGCACCCTTGAAATGCTTCGTGCAGAGTTCGATGCTGTTTTTCTTGCCGTTGGCGCACAACATCCCTCTGGCATGAACATTCCAGGGGAAGATGAGCGGGGTGTTACCAGCGGCATTGCGTTTCTTCGCAAAATGGAGAGTGGAGAGCCTCCGCATCCAGGGTGCAGGGTAATTGTAACCGGCGGCGGCAACACCGCCATTGATGCCGCAAGAACCGCAATCCGGCTCGGAGCTTCAACCGTCACCATCCTCTACCGCCGTTCAAGAAACGAGATGCCGGCAAACGACACGGAAATCGGGGAAGCCCTTGCTGAAGGGATCACGCTCATTGAATGGGCCGCGCCAACTGCAATCAAATCGATCAACGGCCAACTCGAAATAACCGCCATAACCATGCAGCCGGGCGCGCCCGACCTCTCCGGACGGAGACGGCCGGTGCCGGTCGAGGGATCGGAGTTTACCCTCATGGCTGATACCATCATCACGGCTATCGGCCAGCAGGTTGACCACTCCGTAACAAGTGTTGCGGGCACTGGCACCGGAGAGCAGGGTGAACTGCTGGTCAACAGGGAGACACTGCAATCAGGAGAGCCGTGGCTTTTTGCCGGCGGTGATTGCGTCACCGGCAGCGATACGGCCATCCGCGCCATTGAGCAGGGAAAAAATGCAGCTCGCTCCATCCACCTCTTTTTGAGCGGTGAAGCGATCAGCCCACCGAAAGCCTCTTTCAATTCATCATATGGAGCAAGGGATGATGCGCCGAAAGCATTTTACAGCAAGAGCGTGCATTCAGAACGAGTAGAGAGGCCCGAACTGCCTCCATCAAAGCGAACAGCCAGCTTCAGCGAAGTGACCGCAGGATACACCGAAGCGATGGCCCATGCGGAGGCACTGCGCTGCCTGCAATGCCGCTGCAACGCCATCAACGACTGTCGGCTTCGGGAACTTGCCTCCCGCTACCTCCCCTTGCCCGCCCAAAAAAAACATGATCACCTCGATTATTACCTGACCGGAAATGGCTCGATCAGCATGGAGCGTGAAAAGTGTGTCGACTGCGGGATTTGTGTGCGCATGATTGAAGAGCTTGATGATCATATCGACATGCAAATCATGGCCGAAAGCTGCCCCACAGGAGCGTTGTCGCGGCCGGTTGCAATCCAGAGCCAAGGCTCATGAACGACGCTGTAAACGTCAGTTCGAGCGGATGGTTCTGAACCCCTCAACCGACGGGCACTCTTTTCAGTCGTGAGTGGTGGGTAACCGTTGGAGCTGGGGTCACGGCCGTGCCCCTACCACATCTCCTTCTTCGGGGATTTCAGAAAGTCAAAGAGATGGCCGAACATACTTAGTATAAAATGAAAGAAATTGTTGAACCAGAGTCCGATATGCTGAAAGGCCTCCATCGTCTGGCCTCCTGTGAGCTGCAGATATGCGGCATAGAGCACCAGGATGGCGGCTATAACCAAAAATAACCGCATGACCCCTCTGAGAAAGGAGAAGAGAATCATGATCGAGACGATGACGGCAATCAGAAAGATGACGGGATGACCAACGAGATAAGCAATTGCTTTTTCCATAGTATTGAGTTTTTAACGGTCACCGATAAATTACTGCAAGTCAAAACAACGGGATACGATGCTCAAGGAGCTGCGGATTGCCAGGGTGAGCAGATTTATCGGTATCCGGCATGTTAAAGATATTCCTGTAATATAGTAGCAATTTTGTGAGATGGTGAGCTTCCAGCAAGCTTTGAGCGTGCGGCAAGCAACTCATGGCGCATTTTGCCAGCCATCTCAGGATCATCAAGAATCATTCGGGCGGTCTGCGCTATCTTCGCTCCGCTTGCCTCATGCTGGATCAGTTCTGGCACGACCCGTTCGCTGCTTCCAAGCCCTTTGGCTACAATATTGGCGAGCGAGATGTTTTTCAACTTGACCAACCATCGACCGATCATGTAATTAAGTGCTCCGGTCTTGTAAACCACCACCATGGGTAAGCCGAAACAGAGCGATTCAAGTGTTGCTGTACCGGAGGTCACTACAGCGAGATCACTGTAGTGCATCACCTCATAGGCCGAACAGTTGATCACTGCAAGATCCTGATACTGCCGTAACTGCCGAAAAACCTTTTCTTCGAGATGCGGAGCTCGTCCAAAAAGAAAAGCCACCTGGTGATCCCGGTTCAGCCTGCGGGCCGCGTTGAGCATTTCGGGCAGAATATGGGCAATCTCCGCCTTGCGGCTGCCCGGAAGAAGACCGACAAGCCGGGTTTCAGGCGCAAGATTATGGCTCTTGAAAAAAAGCTCTCTTGAAGGAAAGGAGAGTTCTGCCAGTTGCTCAATAACGGGATGGCCTACAAATTCCGCCGTGACGGCGTGACGGCGGAAAAATTCAACCTCAAAATCAAAAATAACAAGCAACCGATCGACATCACGGCCTATCGCCTTGACCCTCCCCTCTTTCCATGCCCAGACCTGTGGAGATATGTAATAGATCACCGGAATACCAAGCTCATGAAAAAAACGGGCCATCAGGAGGTTCATGCCCGGATAATCAACCAGAAAAGCTGCCTGGGGTTTTTCACGGCGAACCGCCTCCTTGAGGTTACGAATGACCCGACGAAGAAACAGAGCATGTTTCAGCACATCAACAAACCCCATAATGCTCATCTCTGCTGTGTCATAGAGCAGCTCGGCTCCAAGAGCTCGCATTTTTTGACCGCCAATACCGAAAACCCTGAGTTCTGGCGTTGCTTTCATCAGTTCAGCGATGACTCCGGCAGCATGCATATCTCCGGAAGATTCGCCGGCTAAAACAAACAACTTTTTTGGCATCAAAAAAGAGAGATAATTGGATGAACGAGAAGGAATCCGTACATTCAAAATTATTTATATATTTTTCACGACACTTGCAGGCTCACTCAGGCCTTAATTATATCAAAATCAATAAAGAATGCAAGTTAAATTCGGTACTGACGGATGGCGCGCGATTATAGCAAAAGATTATACGTTTGACAATCTGAAACTTGCGGCACTTGCCTCCGCCCGCTATTTCCTTGCCCATCCAAACAGAGCAAAAGGGGTTTGCGTCGGTTACGATACCCGATTCATGTCGAGAGAGTTTGCTGAATATACCGCTGAAGTTTTTTCTTCACAAGGGCTCAAGGTCTTTCTGTCGGACAGCTTTGCCTCGACACCCGCCGTCTCTCTGTTTACAAAGGCAAAAGAGCTTGCCGGTGGCATTGTCATCACTGCATCCCATAATCCAGCCATCTATAACGGTTTCAAAGTCAAGGCCTCCTATGGCGGCCCGGCACACCCGGAAGTGATTGCGGAAATCGAGACCAATCTGACCGGTGTAGATCCGCAAACGCTGATTGAGGCTGACAGGAAACTGATCGAACTGGTTGACATGAAGGGATTTTATCTCAACTATCTGAAAAGCAAAATCGACCTTCCACTGATAAGGGAGTCGAGAATAAAAATAGCGCACAATGCCATGTACGGCGCGGGGCAAAATATTCTCACCAGCCTCTTTGATGAGTCGATGCTGAGTTGCTATCACTGCAGCCTTAACCCGGGGTTTGGAGGAATCAATCCTGAACCGATGCCGCAGTATATCGGAGAGTTTATCGAATTTTTCAAGGAGGTTGATCCCGATGTCGCCATTATCAATGACGGAGATGCCGACAGGATAGGAATGCTTGATGAACATGGCGCCTTTGTGGACTCACATAAACTTTTTGCCATTATTCTCAAGGATCTGGTCGAAGAGAAGCACCTGCGGGGTGAAATTGCCAAAACCTTTGCGCTGACTGATGTCATCGACAAAATATGCCAGAAACATCATCTCATCATGCATGAGCTTCAGGTCGGCTTCAAGCATGTCAGCAAACTCATGACCACCAATGATATTCTTATGGGTGGTGAGGAGTCGGGCGGCATAGGCATTACCGCATTTCTGCCGGAACGGGACGGTGTGTATACCGGCCTGCTGATTCTTGAGATGATGACTCGCCGTGAAAAAACCCTGTCGGAACTTGTTCAGGAGCTCTATGATGAGTATGGATTTTTCTGTTACAACCGCCTCGACCTGCATGTCAGTGAAGCAAAAAAACAGGCCATCATCGACCGCGCATCAAAAGGAGATCTTGCAACCATAGCAGGATACAAGGTGCTGAAATTCAACAATCTCGACGGCTACAAATATCATTTTGAGGGAGGATGGATGCTTATCAGGCCATCCGGGACAGAACCGGTACTGCGCCTCTATTGCGAGGCCGACTCACAGGAGAAGGTTGACAAGGTGCTTGCCTTTGCCACAAAGCTTGCCTGAAAAGGGCTGCGTATCGGCACCCCACTCGGGTGATGGCCGATACGCAGAAGCTGGTTCCCCCCAGATGCACCTTTTATCCAGGCCACAACCTTGATAGTGGAAGATTTGAATTGATTTATGCAATTCCACCCCAAAGGGTAACGTCAAATACGTGGAATACCCTTTTAAAATTTTTCTGCCGCCCTGCCGCAAGAATGCCAACTCCCCCGACGTCAAACCAGAGTAGCGCTTGAACAAAAAGAGTACCATCATACACACTGGGTTATGGCAATCATGGGAAATTCAGAAGTGGCGACCATTGCTGGCAAGGCAGTAACAAATGCGTTGCATAGGACCACTATGAAATCAAAAGAAGAGCAATTCAAAATACTTGTCAGCGAATACCAGGAGATGGTCATCAATACCTGCTACCGCTTCGTCTTTAACCGTGAAGATGCTGAAGACCTTGCCCAGGAGGTTTTTGTTGAAGTCTACCGCTCCCTTGAGCAGTTCAGAGCAGAATCGAAACTTTCAACATGGATATACCGGATTGCCGTCACCAAATCGCTTGACCATCTTCGCCGGATGAAACGCATCAAGCGGTTCGGTTCACTGAAAAGAATTATCGGCGTTAGTGACCCCGTATCGGAAATTGCCGCGCCCTCAGGCGACAACCCAGAGAAAACCCTTGAGGAAAATGAACGGAGCGGCATCCTGCTGAACGCCCTCAGTTCATTGCCCGACAACCAGAAGGCCGCCTTTCTTCTCAGTAAGCAGGAGGGCTACAGCAATCAGGAAATTGCCGATATTCTCAAAACATCGGTATCGGCCGTCGAGTCTCTTGTACACAGGGCGAAAAAAAATCTTCACGACAGACTTTATGCTTACTATAAAAAAGAGTGATGGTCAAACTGAAACCACAAGATTGAAGGACAGTCAGCGTCGGAACTATTGAAACAGGAGCCAATGATGAAACCCTATGAAAAAAAAATAGAGGCTGAAATAGCCAAAACCATGCAACTGCTTGATGAGGTGCAGCCACTTGAGGTCCATCATTTGTTCAGGGTGAGAGTGATGGAACGGGTAGAGAGAACCTTCGGCCATACATCCGGACAAATGGCAAACATCCCAGGCCGTATGGCTGGTTTAAGGTTTGCCTGTATGACGTTGCTTGTTGTTGTCAATATTGGCTCTACAGTGCTCTCATTCCAGAACAGCAAGACGCTTTCAAAAACAGGGGTCAGTGAATTTTCAGAGAGCTCTGGTGATGACTACTCGGCCCAGGAGTTTGCCTACTATGACCAGACCGGGGTCGACACGGCTGCAACCGGCGACAATGGCAGCATGACACCTTGAACAAAATATCAAGACCTTTTTTTATTCCCCCCCGACGCTGCCTTTTTTTATCGTAACGTCGGGGAAAACTGATCTGGAGAGAAAACACATGGACTTTTTGACATCAAAACGGTTTATTACAACGGCACTGGTTTTTCTCGTTGTGCTCAACGTAACGCTGCTCGGCGTGCTCTGGTGGCAGAACGCGCATCGGCCTTTTTCTGATTTCCCAAACTCAGGGCGTGAATTCAGTCGCCACCCCTCCTTTACTGCACAACTGGGCCTTACCGAGGCGCAAGCCGTGAGCTTTCGGAACCTCCGGCAGGAACATTTCCGTAAAGTAGCGCCTGAAATGGAGGCAATTACCGAATTAAAAAAGCAATTACTCGATGAATCGCTCAGTGCCAAACCTGATACAAAAAAAATTGCGATGCTTGCCGAAAGCATCGGGCACAACCAGGCAGCCATTGAACGGGAACTTGCCCTTCATTTTAATGCTCTGGCTCAAGTTTGCACTCCCGAACAACGCGGGTCACTGAAAAAAGTGCTTGAACGGTTTGCTGCGCGAAAATTTTTCGGCAGAAACGAACACTGGGCCGGCCGCCCACCATCCGGCAAAAATGAATGCACAGCACTCCCGCCATCGGGGGCACAACGCTGAGCCGAAATGGTTACCCCTCGAATCCAGGCAGCACAACAACCACAAACTGCCTGGATGTGTGACGATTATTTCCGCATGAATTTATTACCCACTTTCGCCGCAACAATCAACGTCTCTTCACGAAACAGCCCCATGGCAAAAACAAGATAGCAGCCGAGCAGCAACACTTTAAGTGCACTGTCAACCACTGATGCGGTAACTGAGGGAGCGAGAAGAGCATGAAGCCACGCAAAAAGAATACCCACCAGAAGAAGCAAAAAAAGTTTAAGCCAGTCATAACTGATTGGAAAAACCTTCAGGGAGTACCATGCCATAACAAGGCACATGACGACCGTACCGGCAACGATGGCATAGGCTGCACCATCCATGCCGCTCTGTGGAATCAGCCACCAGCAAAAAAGCGCCGTGACCGCCGCACCGGCAAAGGTGACGACAGGCAGATAGCGTGTATTTCCAGTCAGAAGAAGCCCCGCAGAGAGATTGGTTGAGACCATGTCGAAAACATAACTCAAAAAAATCCATGGCAGGATTGAAAGCCCGATCCAGTAACGGGGAGGAAGAAGGTAAAAACTCCCGCCATAGTGATAACGGACAAGGTCGGGCACAAAAAAGGTGGCTGCAAGCGCCAGAAACATCGTAAAAAGGGTTGAAATGCTGAGCACGTGCCGAAACAATCGTTTTGAATCAGGATCTTTGGCATGCTGAAGAAAAAAAGGCTGCCATGCAAAACGAAATACCTGGATAAAAAGCTGCAAGACAACGCCGAATGCAGCAATCCGTCCATAAATACCGACAATATCAGAGGGCTGAAAGCCCCTGCCATAGATTCTCTCAATCTCTGAGGGAGAAATACGAATCAAAATATTTCGGTCAATCAAGTGAATCAGCAGGCCGGCAATGCCGGTCGGCACGTAGGGCAGCCCTATGCGAAGCATTGAGCGCAACTGGGCGACTGAAAAAAAGAGCTTGAACTGACGGAAAACCGGAATGACCAGAAGAAGGCTGACCAGAGAACCGAAAGCCTCTGCAATAAAAACACCGGACAATCCGGCATGGAGCGGGAGAATAAGGATGATGGCACTTACAACAACCGCAATCACTCCAACCACTCTGGCTATGGCAAACTGCAGCGCTTTTCTCTTCAATCGAAGTTCGGCAAAAGGAATGACCAGCAGGGTATCAATCCATAAAATAAGTGCCGCATACCGGACAAACAGAAAATCACCCGCAGAGAGTCCGATCATTTGGGCAATGAGCGGGGCAAAAAGAACAATGGAGAGCGAGAAAAGCGTTGAGGAGACAAAGAGGGCGAGAAACGCTGTTGAAAAAAGCTGCCTCTCATCCCCATCCCGGTCTGCGGAATCGGAAACCACCTTGAGATAGGAGGTCTCAAGACCATAAGAAAAAAGAACATTCGCCAAGGCAATATTGGCATAGATAATGGTCTGTACCCCATTATCAAACGTAGAAAGTTTGTTGGCATAAAGGGGAACCAACAGATAGTTGAGACTGCGGGCCAGTATGGTACTCGAACCGTAGATAACGGTATCTTTGAAAAGAAGCTTTAACTTTGAAAACATGCCAGAAATAAAAATCAGAAAAACTTAAACGGTATCATCTTTTACTGTCCCGGAGCGTTCATCGTCACGAGCCGCGTCGCGTCGTTGCCGTATTGCCTCCGCATCAATCTGAAAACGGCCATCCTTTTGAATAACGGGAATTTTTGATATCACCTCATTGAGATGACGCTGCGCCTCCTGCTGATGCTGCTTGAGTTTTTCAAGCTCGTCGCCATAGAGACCAACAGGATTATCCTTGTCGATAAGCATATCCCTGAACGACTCTATCTGCAGGTTCTGCTCTTTTTTCATATACCCCACAAATTTTTTAAAAAGAAAGACAAACAGAAAAAAAACAAGCACTGAAAAAATCATAAGTGGTATCCAGCTCATGAGAAAAAGTTTATGTATTAGCAAAGAAAACGTTATTTCCTCAATTTAGACGATATTACCTTTTAATATAACAGGAACCAACCATCTTTTTTTTATTGACGCATCTCTTCTGCAAAAAAAACCATGAACGTACCACCCCAAAACCAGCATATTACCGCCACCGGAAAAATCATTCTTGAACAGGAGGCAAGCGCCATTCACAGGATGGCCGAACGGCTTGATGAACGTTTTGCGGCGGCGGTTGAGCTTTTGACCTTGTGCCAGGGAAAAATCATCATCTCCGGTATGGGAAAATCAGGTATCATTGCACAAAAAATAGCCGCAACCATGTCGTCAACGGGATCAACGGCCCTGTTTCTGCATCCGGCGGACGCCGCCCACGGGGATCTCGGCATTGTTAACCATGACGATATTGTGCTCTGCCTGTCGAAAAGCGGCACAACAGAGGAGTTGAACTTTATCATTCCGGCTCTTCGTCAGATCGGCGCAAAAATTATTGCCATGACGGGCAACCAACGCTCCTTTCTTGCCATGAACGCCGACATCGCGCTTGATACCAGCGTGGAAAAAGAGGCCTGTCCCTACGATCTGGCACCGACGACCTCAACAACCGCCATGCTTGCAATGGGAGATGCCCTCGCTATTTCGTTGATGCAGCAGAAAAAATTCACGCAGAGAGACTTCGCTCTTACCCACCCAAAAGGATCGCTTGGACGACGGCTGACCGTGCAGGTTGGTGACATTATGGCAAAAGGCGATGCGCTCCCCCTTGTAGCGGCAAGTGCGTCAGTGACCGATCTTATCCTTGAAATGACCTCAAAACGATATGGTGTGAGCGGAGTGGTAGATGGTGAAGGCTCACTGTGCGGCATTTTTACCGATGGTGACCTTCGCCGGTTGGTACAGAGTGGCCGGGAGTTCCTCAGCCTCACGGCAGATTCCGTCATGACCGCAAATCCCAAAACGGTCACACCCGGCACAATGGCCACAGAGTGTCTTGATATTCTTGAAACCTGGCGCATCACGCAACTGCTTGTTTGTGATGCCAGCCAGCGCCCGGTCGGCATGGTGCATATCCATGACCTGATGAGCCTTGGCCTGTAAAGCCGCGACAGGAGTTACAGGAGTTGCAGGGCTTTTAGCTGCCTGTTACTCCCGGAACTCCTGTGCAACAATGAGTTACCGACCCAGCGCCTTAAGCATCGCTTCACCGATATCGGCCGGGCTCTGAACAACATGAATGCCAGCGGCTTCCATCGCGGCAATCTTGTCTTCAGCGGTGCCCTTTCCTCCCGATACAATAGCACCGGCATGGCCCATCCGGCGGCCGGGAGGCGCTGTACGACCCGCAATAAAACCGATAACCGGTTTTTTGAAATATTTCTGAATATAGGCTGCCGCCTCTTCCTCGGCGCTTCCGCCAATTTCACCAATCATCACCAGCCCTTCGGTTTCATCATCCTTTGCAAACAGCTTGATGGCATCAATAAACTGTGTACCGATAATGGGATCCCCTCCTATACCGATGCAGGTTGACTGGCCAAGACCCGCCTGTGTCAGTTGATGAACCGCTTCGTAGGTCAATGTTCCACTCCGGGAAACAACACCAATAGTCCCTTTGTGATGAATAAAGCCCGGCATGATGCCAACCTTTGCGTCACCTGGAGTAATGACACCCGGGCAGTTCGGCCCGATAAGCGTGGCGCCCTTCTGCTTGACAAAGGCATAGGCTTTCATCATATCGTTTACCGGAATGCCTTCAGTAATACAGATAATCACTTTC
Organism: uncultured Chlorobiaceae bacterium; assembly: GCA_903939765.1. Taxonomy (GTDB): domain Bacteria; phylum Bacteroidota; class Chlorobiia; order Chlorobiales; family Chlorobiaceae; genus Chlorobium. The sequence continues at coordinate 15,438 of CAJAIK010000067.1, forward strand.
AACCCGGCATCAGCCGCCTCCATGATGGCATCTGCGGCAAAAGGAGCCGGAACAAAAATAACCGTTGCGTTGGCTTCCGCCTTGTTCACGGCTTCCCGTACGGTGTCAAACACCGGCACAGGGCGGCAAAACTTGTCTTTGTCGTTGCCATGATAGAGGGTATCACCTTTTCCCGGAGTGACCCCGGCGACCACATTGGTTCCATATTCAAGAATCTGTGAGGTATGAAAAGTCCCTTCTGAACCGGTTATCCCCTGCACAAGCAGGCGGGTATTCTTGTTTACCAAGACACTCATGATACTGTATGGTTAATAATTAATGGTTGTTCAATACTACTCACCAACGTTCACAGGGGAGGCTGAATATGCCTGGCAATACCAAGCAGCTTGCCCTCTTCAAAAAAATTACAGATAAGGTGCATGCCGACAGGAAGATTCAAGCTGTCAAAGCCGATCGGAACACTGACCGCTGGCATACCGACAATACTTGCAGGAACGGTGAAAACATCAGCCAGATACATTTCAAGTGGATTCTCCGTTTTGTCACCGATACCAAAAGGAGGAAAGGGCGATGTCGGTCCAGCAATGACATCAACTTTCTCCAGAGCCTCACGATAGCGATCCTGAAAGAGCCGGCGTACCTGCTGGGCCTTTTTATAATAGGTATCATAATAACCCGCAGAGAGCACGTATGTACCGAGCATGATCCGCCGTTTCACCTCCCGGCCGAACCCTTCGCTCCTCGAGTTCACGTACATGGCAGCAAGATCCTCCGACCCGGCGGAACGATAACCGTAACGCGCCCCGTCAAAACGGGCAAGATTGGATGACGCTTCGGCCGTAACAAGAATATAGTAAGCCGCTATGGCATATTCACTGTCGGGAAGCGTTATGGGCACAAGCTCGGCGCCCCGATCGCGAAGTTCCGCAAGTTTTGCATGGACCATACGGGCAACATCCCGGTTCAGACTATCGGGAAAATACTCTTTTGGAACACCGATTTTCAACCCATCAACCGGCACAGAAGCCATTTGAGATGCATAATCGGGAACTGCATGGCTGGAGGAGGTGGCGTCACGCCCATCCTTGCCGGCCATAACCTCGAGCACCAGTGCTGCATCATCACAGTTGCGGGCAAGTACCCCGATCTGATCGAACGAGGAGGCAAAGGCCACAAGCCCGTAACGGGAAATCCTTCCATAAGTAGGCTTCAGGCCAACAATGTCGCAGAACCCTGCCGGTTGGCGGACAGAGCCTCCGGTATCGGAGCCAAGCGCCACCATCGCCAGACCGGCTGCAACGGCAGCAGCCGAACCACCGGAACTGCCACCGGGGACCCGCTTTTCATCAAAGGGGTTGGGGACATTGCCAAACGCTGAATTTTCATTTGAGCTACCCATGGCAAACTCATCCATGTTGGTTTTACCCAGAAAAATCGCATCATCCGTCTCAAGCCGAAGCACGACAGTGGCGTCATAAACGCTCTCGTAATGCTCCAGAATTTTTGAGGCACAGGTCAACCGCTCGCCTTTTATGGCAATATTATCTTTGATTGCCATCGGCATTCCAAAGAGCCTGCCGGGAGTTCCGCCCTCACGGAGTTTCAGGTCGAGAAATTTTGCCCGTTCTATCGCCTGCTCATGAAAAACGGTTATGTAGATGTTGTCACCGCGGCGACTCTCTATACGATCCAGATAAAAACGCACGACCTCTTCACAAGTGGTCACGCCTGTGAGGAGCCTGGAGCGAAGATCTTCGTAACTGCTGAATTGCACGTCTATGGGGGGTATGAATTATGTTAAAAAGGACGTTTTTCGGGAACTTCTCTTTTTTATCGCTCAAAAGGAAAACAACTGAAGGAATGCAGGTGCATTGAATCGTGTAAAGTTTGTATAATAAGAAATAACTGCATATTATTCAATTTGGGGTGATTTAGTCTGCCGATATATTATTTCATATATTCCATTCGTGACTGCCCATCAAGCAAGCGACAAGAGAGAAACCCTGATTTATGGCACTCATAGAAGCAATGGACTTTGCATCATCACCTGAGCCCGCCTGGTTTGCCGGGAAGGGCTATGCTGAAGACCGAGGGATAGAAACTGAACTGAAAGCAACATGCCAGCTCCCCTGCCATGTTGCGATCATTATGGATGGAAATGGACGATGGGCAAGGTTGAAAGGAAAAACAAGAATCGAGGGCCATGTCGCCGGTGTAGAGTCGGTTCGAGACATTGTTGAATCATGCTCCAGGCTCGGCATCAAGTACCTGACCCTCTTTACCTTTTCAACAGAAAACTGGAAACGTCCGGAAAAAGAGGTCTCAGCGCTGATGCATCTTCTTGTCAAGGTTATTGGCCGGGAGAGCCGGAAACTGCACGACAACAACATCTGTCTCAACGTTATAGGAGAGATGGATCTACTGCCTGAAAAAGTACGCACCGTGCTCAAAAAGACCATGGAACTTACCAAAAACAACAGTAAGCTTGTGCTGAACATCGCACTCAGCTACAGCGGTCAATGGGATATTGCGCAAGCCTGCAGGGCGATTGCTGTTGATGTCGAAGCAGGGAAAGTAAAGGCGGAGTCAGTCGATGAGCAACTGGTCGCATCATACCTTTCAACCGGATCGATGCCCGATCCCGACCTTCTTATCCGTACAAGCGGAGAGTTCCGGATAAGCAACTTCATGCTCTGGCAAAGTGCCTACTCCGAAATCTACGTCACCAATACATACTGGCCCGACTTTCACCGTCAACAGCTTTATGACGCCATAATGGAATTTCAGAGCAGGGAGAGAAGATTTGGACAAACAAGCGAACAAATTCAGAAAAGTAAATAGACCAACACCGTAGTTTTAACCCGATTGATCCTGGAAATTTCATGAAACAAACGCAAAAACTGATAACCTTGGTTCTGCTTGCTCTTGCTCTCGATGCAGCAGGACAAACCGTTGAAGCAAAAAGTCTTCCAGCCACACCGTCCGGTGCGGCAGAACCATCAAAAACCAATGCGCAAAAAAAGGAGCTCTACACCGTAACGTCTATCTCCTTCAGCGGACTGCAATCGCTCAAAGAGCAGGAATTGAGGAACAGTCTTCCGCTGAAAGTCTCAGACAAGATCACCATCCCCGGAACCGAACTCGCCGGAGCATTGCAATACCTCTGGAAACTGCAAGTTTTCAGCGATATCAAGGTTGAAAAAAACGATCTCGGCCAAAACAACATTGCGCTGATATTCACCCTCAATGAGCTACCGACGCTTGATCAGGTGACATTTTCTGGCAACAAGAAGCTCGACAGTGAGGAGTTGCAGAAAACAGCAGCCCTTGTAACCGGCAAAAAAATCGGCGAACAGGATCTGCTTACTGCCGCCAATAAAATTGAAAAGCTTTACTCGTCAAAGGGTTACCTGAGTGCCGAAGCAAAATTCCACCTCCAGGAGAGTGGAAAAAATCAGGTCAAAGCCCTCTTTTCGATCACTGAAGGGCCCAAGGTCTCGATTGAAAAAATCACTTTTCACGGCAACAGCGCCTTCAGTCAGAAAAAACTGAGAGGCGTTTTCAAGGAGACCAATCAAAACTCCTGGTGGCGCAAAATGTTCGGCACGCCTAAACTTGATACCGATAAATTCAATGACGACAAAAACCTGCTGGTTGAGTTCTACCGAAACAACGGCTATCGTGATGCTCGTGTTTTGAGCGATGCAATAAGCTATACCGCAGATAAAAAAGGGCTCTTTCTCGACATTTATCTTGAAGAGGGCACGAAATATCATATCAGAAACATCACCTGGAGTGGCAATACAAAAGAATTTGCAACAACCCCAATTCTTGAAAAAACCTTCCGCCTCAAGCAGGGTGATCTCTACAACGCCAAGCTGATCCAGGAGAGGCTCAGTTTTTCTGAAGACAACTCCGACATCAGCTCACTCTATCTCGACCGGGGCTACCTCTCTTTCAAAACAACGATTGAAGAACAGATCGTCAAACCCGATTTGGTCGACCTCGTTATCTCCCTGCATGAGGGCGAACAGTTCCAGTTCAACACCATCTCAATCCGGGGTAACACGAAAACAAAAGATCATGTGATCCGCCGTGAACTTTACACCATTCCGGGCGACATGTTCAGCCGCAAAAACGTTGTGCGCAGCATCCGTGAAATCAGTATGCTCAACTACTTCGATCCGCAGCAGATTACCCCTGATATTCAGCCGAACCCTGAAAACAACACCGTTGACATGACCTACAATGTCACCGAAAAACAGACGGATACCTTCAACGCTTCCGTCGGCTACAGCGGAAGCGGCTTTACCGGTGCGCTTGGAGTCACCTTCAGCAACTTCTCGCTGCAGGATATTTTTAATCGTGAAGCCTACAAACCTCTGCCTCACGGCGACGGTCAGCAGCTCGGCCTGCAGTGGCAGTTTGGCAGTTCCAACTACAATACCATCAGCCTCTCCTTTACCGAGCCGTGGGCATTCGGCGGACCGACGGCGGTGGGCTTTTCAGCATTCAAAACCCATCGTTCCTACACGTTTAGCAATGACGGCATCGACAATACCATCGACCAGTACGGCTCCACCCTCTCTGTCGGACGACGCCTCACCTGGCCGGATGACTACTTCTCCATCAACTGGAAGCTGAAATATCTGCACAGTAACGGGGGCTTTTTGAGCTTTGTCGATTATCAAGACCCAAATGCTCCGAACAAGGCTGACATATTCTCAATATCACAGACTTTTACGCGAAACAGCATCGACAGCCCTCTCTATCCTCGAAGAGGAAGCAAAAACTGGATCACGGCTGAGCTTGCCGGCGGCCCGCTGCCTGGCACGGTGGATTTCTACAAATTCACCGAAAGCTCAAGCTTTTACTTCCCGATCACCAAAAAGGTTGTCTGGAATATTTCCATGCAGCACGGTTACCTTTCGACATTCTCGCAGAGTGACTACATCCCCTACACCGAATACTTCTACATGGGTGGCACCGGCATGTCCTCCCTGCCTACCATACCGCTCAGAGGTTATGACGACCGGAGCCTTGGTTCAAAGCTTGGAGGCAGCAGCAGCACCTCAAGCCTCTATGCCGGAAGCGTCTACTCAAAATTCAGCACTGAACTGCGCTACCCCTTTACCCTCTCGCCCTCAATCAGCATTTACGGGCTGGTTTTTGCTGAGGCTGGCGATCTGTGGGAAAACACGCAGGCCGTCAATTTTTCGAAGCTCAAAAAATCAGCAGGTGTAGGCTTACGGGTTTACCTGCCCATTATCGGTCAGATCGGACTCGATTACGCCTACGGCTTTGATGCCGTTGAGAGCCTTCCTGCGAAGGACAAACAGGGGTGGAGCTTCATGTTCAGCTTTGGCTCAGCCGCCGACTGAGGATAATGCGTGCATGTGAAGGACTTTTTTCAGAAAAAAAATTGCAGAAGAGACGAAAATCACGTATTCTTATAACATTGACCGCAGGAATTTATTGGCGTACAGGTTTTTCAGGTTAACGTTCGACAAACAAAAAACAAGAGGAGATAACAATGAAAAAGACTCTTTTACTGCTCACCTTCCTTGCCGTTTCAGGTATGGCAAGCACGTCAGCTCAGGCTGCGAAACACTACGTGAGCGGTTTTGGCGGGATTTCCTGGATGCAGAACATGGATGTAACTGATACCTATGTCGTTGCCCCTGGTGAAGATTTTACCACTAATCTGGATTTGGGTTCGGGTGTAGCTCTGACAGGTGCCATCGGTTGTGATTACGGAAGTTACCGTCTTGAGGCTGAGGTCGGTTACCAGACAAATGATCTCAAGTCTGCAGGTGAAGATATTAACGGCCAGGTGATCAATTATAACGGTCCAAACGGTCCAGGTACTCTTACCCGCCAGGCAATGAGGGGTGATGTTTCCGTTCTCTCGCTTATGGGCAACGGTTACTACGACTTCGACCTTGGCAGCAAGGTTGAGCTTTACGCAACCGCCGGTATCGGTGTCGCGCAGGTCTCGGTCCATAATCTCAATTCTACCGGTTCGTACAGCAGCATCGACCCTTACGAATTTACCGCGAACAATGACCCAGGCTGGAACTTGCACGAGACCACACTCGCATGGCAGGTCGGCGCAGGTATTGCCGCACCAATTGCCGACAACATCAAGCTTGATCTCCGTTACCGCTACTTTGCCACAACGGACTTCACCATTCCTGAGCTTGGTTTCTACCGCAATTCAGTAAACACCAACGTTTCAAGCCACAGCGTCCTGCTTGGTTTGAGAGTTGAGTTCTAAGAGATTCACTCTTCTGGTCAATCGTTACAGAGAGGTCCGCATTTGCGGGCCTCTTTTTTTACCTGCGACAATATTGTTGTTCACCTTTACTGCAAACAAGGCCGTAATCTTCCGGATGTCACCGGGCTACGATGACGACATTTGACGTCTTGAAAAAGAAACCGGTTATCTCCCCTGACTTTCATTCAGAAATAACCTGTCCAATTCGTCAAACTTGTTGATAAAACTCTTTATCAAGCGGGATTTTTCGAAGTCCTGAAGGTAGCTGCAACTCAGTGCATGAAGAATTACATCTTTGATATTCTGAACCGCAAGCCCGCATTCCTGAATCGCGACAAGATATTCTCTGGTGAGAGTGGTCTGAAAAAGAACAGGATCATCGGTATTCAAGGTCACCATACATCCGGCATCAATCAACCGTTTCAGTGGATGGGAATCATAGGAGCTGCATATACCCAGCCTGATATTACTTGTAAGACAAACCTCCAGTGGCAATGCCTCCCGAACCAGATAACTCACAAGCTCAGGGTCATCAATTGCACTGATACCGTGACCAATACGCGACGGCTTCAACTCCTCTATTGTCTGCCAGATACTTTGAGAACCAGCTCCCTCTCCAGCGTGGGGATTTGCACATAACCCGGCTTGCTTTGCATACCGGAACGGTGCTGAAAAGTTACTTGCCGGATACCCGGCTTCCGGGCCACCAAGACCAAGGGCAACCACCCCGGCATCTCTCGCTTCTTGAGTTGCGGCCCAGGCTGCAATAGCCTGTGCAGGCTGAGGACGGCTTCGAACAATATCCGGAATCCAGCGAATCTCCAATCCGGAGCGGATAGCCAATATACTGCGCGCCTCGTTCATGGCACCAAGAATGTCGTTGAGCGAATAGCTCCGATTCAGGTAAAACTGCGGGGTCCAGGTGATTTCGGCATACTGGATATTCTGTTGTGCCATACCTGTACCCATATCAAGAATCACTTCAAAAAAATCATCTACTTTGCGCAAACAAGAGACACCTAAAAGCAGAATGTTGGCAAAATCCTGAAATGAGTTGTATGCATAAAGTTTTTTGCACTGCCGGGAAGAGGAAAAGGGCAGTTTCAGCCCGTTTGTTTCGGCAAGCCGAAGGAGCATCTGCGGTGAAATTGAACCCTCCATGTGCACATGCAGTTCAGCTTTTGGCAATGCCTTCAGGTAACGTTCGAGTTGCCCGCCATCTTCAGAACTTTTGAATTGCATATTTTATGTCCATCGCCCTTTTAAGTATTCAATTAGACCTTTTCAGCCTGGATAAAGAGATAAAGAGCCGCATGCAACCGCCAAAAACGAAGATTGGGAAGTCGCAGACACATTTCCTCCGTTGGTCGAGGCTCAGTCAACGAAGTAAAACGTAGACTGGAGCTCAAAATGGCTTCGGCGTAATCCATCATCGTGTAAGGATATCTGGTTACCGTAAATAATCCCTGCTGCTGTGGAAATTTCCATCGTTCCACATAGGGCTTACGAATAAAATAATTTGAGATGGTCAGCCCTGCGCGTTCGTCCCGCCCATTCTTGTAAACAGAAAATCCAGGGGTAAAAAAACAGGGATGACGAACTGCAATCATCAACTTTCCGCCGATTTTCAATACTCTGGAAAACTCTTTCAGCACACTGGCAAGATTTGGGGTATCCATCAACGCCATAAACGAGGTCACCATATCAAAGCGCTCTGCGCTATACTCTCCGAGATCGTCACATGAACTCACGGCATAACCGATACCAAGCGGTTTTTCGATCTCTTTACGAACCGCATGGGCAACCATCTCTGGTGAGAGATCGACTCCCGTAACTCTGGCACCTTTGGCTGCTATATGGCGTGAACTTCGGCCCTCTCCACAGCCTGCATCAAGCACTTCCAGACCGCTGACTGGTCCAAGCTGATCAAGAAAAAAGGGAATGCCGAATTGCTCGTTAACCTGGTCATGTCCCTGTTGCATGCTATCTGACCAGGAAGCCGAGTTGCGATCCCACTGTAACGCAAGAGTATCTCTATCATTCATTGTACACTCTCAACAGATTGAGCTGTTTATTAAAAAGTTATCGGTACATAAAAAATGAATCGCTCAAATGAGGTTCACTCGGCAGAAATTGCTACAAACTCACAACCAAATTGTTTACGACCGTCATAACCGTTGCACTTCGTTGTTCTTTGTCCTTCCAGCAAGAGACAGTGAGCAGATTATGACTCTTTAAAAGCGTGCTCGCCTGGCTGTACTCTTCCGCATCCGCATCACCCATGATGACGAGCCGCGGCCGCAGCATTTCTGCAAAAGAGAGCCACTCAATGGCCGAATATGGCGGGTTTTGCGGTTCCTGCGCTCCGCTGCCGACAAGCAGAAGGTCGCACCACTCAACCGGCCACCCTTTCTTCATTATTTGATTATCGGTGATGTGAAGAATCATCGCTTCGACCGAACTGTCAAGAAAGAGCATTCTCGCGCCATTGAAGGCACCAGAACCGCTTTTATTGACGCACTCTTCACCGATCCACACCTCTTTGCCACTGACAAGAGCGGCATGTATACCTCTTGCGAGGCATTCGCGCTGTATTGAAAATCCGATGTTATCTGTTGTAAATTCAGACTCAACAATGATCACCACCGGGATCCTCCCGTTGCCACCCTTGAACATGCTGGCAAGCATGGGCTTGTGCAAGGTTGAAAACATCTGGGGCTGTGCATTGACTTCACAAATGGATGCACCACTTTCAAGCCAGGAGTGTTCGATATCCGGAATGAGCAGATCAACACCAGCAACATCCAGCCGCAGCACCCTTGCCGCACGCAGCACCAGAGAGAGATTGTCAGGATGCACTTTATGTAAAGGTACGGGTAACGGTACACCACCACTCGCAACATTGCAAGCTCCCCTGAGCCGGACAAATCGACCATGCGCCGGAACCGAGTTCCAGTCAAGATGTTGATCAACCAACAGCTCTTTCGCCTCCTCGTCAAAGAGCATTGTATGCAGATAACGACGATCATCCTCAGCCGTCTCTCTCTCATGATTCTGCCGTTCAAGCAGGGTACGGACAGAATCTTCGCCATTACCTCTGACTCCTCCCGGCACTCTCTCAAGCACACCATGAACTTCACCGTTCACCACCTGAATTCGATAGTCACGCCCTTGCACATGTTTTTCAACCAGTATCTGATTTGTCAGCTTTGCTGCTGTCAAAAATGCCTGACCAACTGACTGCGCCGTCCGAAGATTTGTCTTGACTCCCTGACCACCGTCCAGATCGGCTGGCTTTATGACAACGGGATAGCCTAACATTTCTGCCTGTCGAATGGCCTCTTCCTTATTTTTGACAAGAAATGGTTGCACCACCGGTAAACCGGCACCATTCAGGATAAAGGCTGCGGACGGTTTATGACGGGCAAGTGTTGAGGAAATAACTGGCGTTGCGTCAGTAAAAGAGCTCTCGAGCCAGCGAGCGTTTCGGCCAACCCCCAATAAAAAAACATTTCCTTTTAGACGAGACCATTGTATACCCAGTTCATAGGCCGCATGCAAAAAAAGTTTCTGATTAAATCCCTGCAAGCCAGTAACAGAGAGACTTTCCTGAAGACTACTGAAAGATTTTTGCACCTCCTTCAGAGCTTCAACGGAAAGACTCTCCTGAAAAGCCAATTTCAGAAGACGTATAACAAAAAGAACTGCAGATAATGCTGCACCATGATCCATGCAGGGCTGAAGGATAACGTGATGGGAAGATGTTTTCTCCCCAGGTTTCAGTACACGTTGAGCTGGCTCAAAAACCGGATGAGTTGCCTGATTGAGGAGAGCTGACGGCCACTGCATAAGCCGCTTCAAGATTGAATCCTCAGCGTCAGAAAGATCCAAATCACAAAACACGCCCAACTCCTTCAAAAAAAAGTCGTCAATTGCAGGAAGATGTGGCGCCTTAACAACGTCGTGATGCAGTTTGTAACGCAATGTTGGTTGATGGAGTCCATGAACGTATCCCTGAAACGCGTATGGTTTTCCTGTCAGTTCAAGTATAGAAAGAGATGGAGATTGAGCACTGGCAATGGCACTGGCACTGGCATTCGCATTCATGAGGGTTTCATTTTGTTCGTGCAAATCAATTTCTCCCTGGTGGTACTCAGTTTATCCCAAGCCAGGTAAGCGCATCGGCAAATAATCTTTCGTTGAGTTCTGTGCCCTGCCTGGAAATGGGTGGCGACGGAACAGACGCAATGTTCCCGTTAATTTGAAGAAAACTAAAAATACCTGAACAAACGCTTTCATAATCCGCAACCAGATCTTCGTACCATACTTCATGCACGTCCAGTTTCGCCGCCCTGATGAGGCACTCCCAACCATGATCATTCAGGGAAACAAATCTCAGCGCTGAGAGAATATCGATCATAGAGATATCTTCCAGCTCAATTTTTTCAATTTTTTTCTTGTCCTCTGAAGACCAGGCTCCATTTTTTTTTGCAACAACAAAGGAAATTGCCTGCCGCAACTTGTTTCTCCTTCTCAGCCATATATGCTTGTCAAAATCACGCACAAAGCCAATCATCGCATTATTTATACTTTCACTTTTAAATTTCATCAAAAGTTGGGCATAATGAAGCTGCATACCAAACACGCCATTCGGTGATGTACGCCTGAGTTTCATCTGATCCAGAAAACGGTCAAAAGACAAATCTTTCTTACCTTTTATCTGGCACTCCAACTCAAGCAGATATCCATTAAAAAATTCGAGTGGATCTCCAGCCATTTTAGTCTCGAACAATATACGACTCACCAAAGTGCTTCCTGAGCGCGGGCTTCCGAGTATCAGATACTTCATAGTAATCGGAGTGGACGCTGGAAAGTCGCGACTTGCACTCAGCTCCATAAGGTTTTTATTACTCGTCAAATCGTTGCTTATTGCCATAGTCCAAGAAATGAATCGTTACTTTGCCACCAACAGTTACCGGAACCGGGCAATTTACCATAAAAAAATACTCTAACAATTCCCAAGATACAATACAACGGATAAAAACAAGATTGTCAACAGCAGTGTAAGCTGTCAACAACAGGTGAGTAGACCAGAGGAATTTCACCTCCAGCCCCTCGCAGAACTACACGGGAACCTCTCGGCTCATATAGCTCCCATCATCCAGCCGTCGAGGTATACCCCGCTTTCCAATGCGCAAATAAGTTTGGCTTTTCTTTCGC
>CAJAIK010000068.1 GCA_903939765.1 uncultured Chlorobiaceae bacterium
ATTTGACACCTTTGATATGGGCAACAAACCCTACACCGCAAGCATCATGCTCAAACTGAGGATCATAGAGCCCAGTATTTAACGTAACGTTCATATTTTCAGGCACAACTTTTCAAACAGTTTCAAAAAAAAGGCAACCGAAGGGTCTTAGCGCAGAATATAAATGTTTTTCACAATATCCCCTTACCCTTGCGCAAAGCGTCAGGCTATGCTTTTCCCTGGCTGGCAACGGCATCAACCGCCTTTTTCAAGGCATCCTGATCACCGAGGTAGTAACTTTTCAAGGCGTTAAGGTCGTCATCAAGCTCATAGACAAGAGGTATTCCTGTTGGGATATTGAGGCCAACAATGTCCTCTTCGGAAATATTGTCGAGATATTTAACCAGCGCACGCAAAGAGTTTCCATGGGCTGCAATAATAACATTGCGTCCCTTGCGGATTTCAGGGGCTATCGTCTCATGCCAGAAGGGCAGAAAACGCGCAACCGTATCCTCAAGACATTCACTCAACGGAATCTCCTCTTCACTCAGAGCTGCATAGCGGGGATCTGAACCTGGATAACGCTCATCGTTCTTCTCAAGCGCAGGCGGCGGAGTATCGTAACTTCTCCTCCAGACAAGAACCTGCTCCTCGCCATACTTCTGCGAAGTCTCAGACTTGTTGAGTCCCTGCAATGCACCGTAATGGCGTTCGTTGAGCCTCCAGCTCTTGAAAACAGGAATCCACATCAGATCCATCTCATCGAGAACACTCCATAATGTTCTGATAGCACGTTTCAGTACCGAGGTATAGGCTACGTCAAAAACAAATCCTCCCTCCCGAAGCAGTTTGCCGGCATTGGAAGCCTCGCCTCTCCCTTGCTCGGTGAGGTCGATATCATACCACCCGGTAAAACGATTTTCGCGGTTCCATTGACTTTCTCCGTGCCGCAACAAGACCAGTTTGATCATATCGACTCCCCTTTTTCAGGATTTGTTATTCAGGAAAATTCGCCGTCCCTGTTAGTTGGCCGGTAATTTACTATTCTCTGCACCTTTTCTCAAACTTCATCCGTTCCAGAGCGATAAAGTTTTCTTCAGAATGAAGCAAATAGTTGAAAAGGGAGAGGTTTTCAAAGAATTGTCTGTAGATTTATAAATCGAAATATGATATCTTAGGTAATTTTTGGCGCAGGGTAGTTGCCGGGCACAGTGCCTCGCCTCGCTTCCCTCTCCTCAGTGGTAATGATGATCTGTAAATGCCCTTATACTGATAAAAACGACAATGAACGTAGACAATTTCAGGTTACAAATAGGCGGAAAAGAGTATGTACCCATCATTATTGGAGGAATGGGTGTTAACATTTCGACAACCGAACTTGCCCTTGCAGCAGCAAAACTGGGGGGAATAGGCCACATTTCGGATGCCATAGCCGGCTATGTCTGCGACCGGATATTCAACACCTCCTTTGTAAGCCGGAAAAGGAAAAAGTACGCCGAGTACAGCGGCAATCCCGACAAATCAGCCGTCCAGTTTGATCTTGACGAGGTCGCCGCAGCACAGAAGAAATACATTGAGTACACCATGTCCCAAAAAACGGGTGACGGCGCCATTTTTCTGAACTGCATGGAGAAACTGACCATGAACAACAGTATTCCAACGCTGAAGGTCCGACTTACGGCGGCTATGGATGCGGGTATTGACGGTCTTACCCTGGCAGCAGGGCTTAATCTTCGGACACTTGAACTTATACAGGATCACCCACGTTTCCGCGACGTCAAAATCGGCATTATCATCTCATCAGTCAGGGCGCTTGCCATCTTTCTGAAACGGGCTGTACGCCTTGACCGTCTGCCCGACTATATTATTGTTGAGGGACCTCTTGCCGGTGGACACCTCGGCTTTGGTCCGAACGACTGGCACACCTTCGATCTCAAAACTATTTTTATCGAAGTGCTCGCATTTATGAAAAAAGAGGGGCTGGACATTCCGGTCATCCCTGCTGGCGGTATCTTTACCGGCACCGATGCTGTCGACTACCTCCAGATGGGAGCCGCAGGCGTACAGGTGGCAACCCGCTTTACCATCAGCAAAGAGGCTGGTCTTCCGGCAGAGGTCAAGCAGAACTATATCAATGCAAGAGAGGAGGAGATCGTCGTCAACATGGCCTCCACCACCGGTTATCCCATGCGGATGCTCACCTCATCACCAACCCTCCGCTATGCCATAAAGCCAAATTGTGAAGGGCTTGGCTATCTGCTCGAAAATGGCGGAAAATGCACCTATATTGATGAGTATTATCAGGCTCTTGCAGAGAGAAAGCCGGGAGAACCTCTTGTTATCAAAGAGAAAACCTGTCTCTGTACCGGCATGGCAAATTACGACTGCTGGACATGCGGCCATACGACCTACCGCCTCAAGGAGACCACAAACCGGCTTTCAAACGGTAAATGGCAGCTTCCAAAAGCTGAAGACATCTTTCTTGACTACCAGTTCAGCACAGACCAAGCTATCAGACTCCCGGAACCAGAAGGTACCTGAACAACAAGCTGAACATGAAACAAAAAGCAACCATCTTTCTCCTTGCCGCACTTATAGCGATGACGCTCGTTCTGGTTGTTTTTACCGTGAACCAGTTGAGTGCGGCTGCAGGGCTGCTCACCTCATTGCACCCTTATGCAGGAAAAATCTTTATTCTTTGCAGCGCGGCCATCATACTCTTCGCGCTGTACAGTGGTTTCAAACTTTTTTCTCTTCCGAAAAGCGCGATACTGCCGAAACATGAGAATTCATCGGAGATGGCCGCATACAGGGCGTATCTGAACTCACGGTTACCAGTTCACCCCAAGCACCCGGAGTTGACGAAAAAAGAACAAGATCAGAGATGGTTACGCACCAACCTCAAATTTCTTGAAGTAGACGCAATCAACACGACCCGGGAGATCGCCACGAAAAACTTTTTTGTGGCGGCTTTTGCCCAGAACACTTCTTACGGAACAACCACCTCCCTTTTTAACATACTCAAGGTACTCTGGAGGATTTACACCATACACAACCGCGAGCAGCATCTCAGGGAGTTCATCACCCTTGTTCGCTCCGTCTACGCCTGCATGCCTCTTTCCGACTTTAAAAAAGAGGACCTGCCTGCCCACATCAAACCAATCATACAATCTTCGTTCAGCAATACCCTCTCGACGCTGCTGCCGGCAGGCAACCTGCTGAGCCCCTTGTTTCTTAACCTCTTTATGGCTGGTTCAACCAACGCCTATCTCACCTGCCTTACCGGTATTATTGCAACCCGCCACTGCCAGGTCATGACAGAAGAGGATAAAAATGAGATTATTCAGCAAAGCTTGTTTGAAGCATCATTCATGCTCAAAGAGATCGTCAGGGAGTGCAATCCGATTCTCTCCGTCACCATCAGCCAGGCCGTAAAAAAGGCAAGCGTCGAAAGCCTCAACACCATCCAGCCTCCTTCGTCAGGAAGCGGCATGGCACAGGACATTGTTTCACATCTTGCAAGCTCTCTGAAACACATGCTCAAAGACAATGGATAATTGACAATGGACGATTATCAATTTTTTTGACGAAGCTCCTTGAAAAAATCCTGGAGCAGGTTGCGGCACTTGTTCTCCATAATACCACCAAAGACTTCCGGCTGATGGTTGAGTTGGCGGCATCCGGTCACGTTCAAGACGGTGCCTGAAGCGCCCATTTTTGGATCATAAGCCCCAAAAATAACCCTGCCAACTTTTGCATTGACAATGGCTCCGGCACACATCGGACAGGGCTCAAGAGTCACCGCGAGCGTGCAATCGTTGAGATACTTGCTACCGATGGTCGCCATGGCAGAGGTCAACGCAATCATTTCAGCGTGTGCTGTAGCATCACAAAGCGCCTCCACCTGATTGTACCCCCTGCCGATAACATGGCCATTACCGTCAAGAACAACCGCCCCCACAGGAACCTCCTTGCGTTCAAACGCCTTGATTGCCTCCCTGAAAGCAAGTTCCATGCAATACGCAAAATCCATCATACTTTTTATAAAAATAGTGTTAAGCCAGCGACCAGAGGTTTTACCGTAATCGTAATTTTCGTTATAATGTCGTCTCTACGCAATTCAGCGTCTTACCGCCGTTATAAGTGCAAACGATCGTCAGTAACCCAAGACATAAAAATATGAACATTCATGAATATCAAGGCAAGGATATCCTGAGAAAATTCGGGGTTGCCGTGCCAAGAGGAATTGTAGCCTATTCGCCCGATGAAGCGAAAGTGGCGGCTCACCAGCTCTTTGAAGAAATCGGCTGTCCGGTTGTTGTTGTAAAGGCACAGATTCATGCCGGCGGCAGAGGAAAAGCCGGAGGAGTGAAACTCGCCAAATCGCCTGCAGAGGCATTTGCTATTGCGGAGCAACTGATCGGCCTGACGCTTGTTACCCACCAGACGGGTCCCGAAGGCAAAGAGATCAGAAGACTGCTCGTTGAAGAGGGAATGAATATTGAAAAAGAGTTTTATGTCGGCGTTACCCTTGATCGGTCAACATCAAAGAATGTTCTGATGATTTCGACCGAAGGTGGCATGGAAATTGAAAAAGTTGCCGAAGAGAGCCCTGAACGGCTTCTGAAAATCCATATTGACCCGCTGTTCGGAATTCAGGGATTTCAGGCACGCGAAGCGGCGTTCTTCCTGGGACTCAAGGGTGATCAGTTCCGCAACGCAGTAAGCTTCATCACCGCCCTGTACAACGCCTATATATCCATTGATGCCGCACTGGCTGAAATCAACCCGTTGGTTGTCACCAAAGAGGGCAGAGTGCTGGCACTTGACGCAAAAATCAATTTTGACGATAACGCACTCTTCCGCCACAAAGATTTTCTTGAACTGCGCGATACCCATGAAGAAGATCCGTTGGAAGTCGAAGCCTCACTATCCAATCTCAACTATGTCCGCCTTGACGGCAATGTCGGCTGTATGGTCAACGGCGCAGGGCTGGCCATGGGCACTATGGACATTATCCAGCTTGCAGGTGGAAAACCAGCCAACTTCCTTGATGTAGGCGGTACAGCGAGTCCACACACGGTCGAAGAGGGATTCAAGATCATTTTGAGCGACAAAAACGTCAAGGCTATCCTGGTCAATATTTTCGGTGGCATTGTTCGCTGCGACCGTGTAGCAGCCGGCATCATCGAGGCCGCAAAAAAAATCGGCCTTCACCTGCCGGTTATTGTCCGGCTTGAAGGAACCAATGCGCCAGTTGCACAAAAAATGCTTGACGAATCAGGCTTGAACCTCATCGCGGCCAAAGGACTGCGCGATGCTGCCCAGAAGGTACAGGAAGCATTGGCCGCCTCTTGAGAAAAACCATTCCTACAGCAGAAAGTAAAAGACCCCGCAAGAGAGAATCTGCGGGGTCTTTTTTGCTAAAAGGCCCGAACCGCTCTGGCACGATAGCCTTGCGACTTGGTGTAATCATGCTGATACCCATCACCAAAGAACTGCCTCCACGCATTACTTGAATCGCGCTCAGTGGAACTCCAGTAAAATTTTTCCACAAAACCGCCGACGGCGCTTTCATTAAGATAAAGCTGGTTCAGTTGATCTTTGTTCGGTAAAAACCAGTCGCTGTACCCATTGCTTACAAAATTATGACATGCAGCTTTAGCATCAATCCAGGAAAAGTACCCCTCCTCATTGCCCGCAGAGTGGCCCTGCATATCAGCTTTTGCGGCAATGAGACCGTGCTGGCCTGTATTATTGAGATAAAAGATAATACCTCCACAATAAAACTCACCGATCTTGCCCTTGACTGCCGGGGCTGCCTGGGAAACCGTATCACCCTGATTCTCCGCAAGTATCTGTTGACTCAATGGCCGCTCTCCACGAGAATCCCTCAGATTGATGGATGACTGCATCTGGTTGAACAATAGTTGAAAATCATATCCCTGTTCAGAACCTGCAAGAGAAAAAATTTTCCTCAAAAGCACGCTGAGGCCATCTTGCGATATACGTAATGCCGTTGAAATGAGACTCTGGGTGAAGGCGGGATCATCAAGCAGCTTGCCAGACTTGGCCATCGCCAGCAACTGCTCCTCAGCTTCCTGAAGCTCTTCACCAAATCGCATGATCAGCCCGCCATGGGGAACAAAGAAGGTTACCTCCTTCATCCCGCGTCGGCGTCGGATCGCCTCATTCAGAGACCTGACACCAAGGTCATCTCCTTTCTGTGCCAGAGCCATAGCCTCTCGCAGTGCATCAAGAACAGTTGACTCATCCTGATAGGAAACCAATCGGCCTACAAGGCGATTGAGGTCGTCGTCCTGTTTGGTTGCAAATATATTTTTTAACCAGCCCATTTATTTCCTCCTGTATTTTATTTTGTATCGGCCTAAAAAGCCCGAACAGCCCGAACACGACTTACAAAAACCTTATTGCTATGGCTCTGGTACCCATTGAGAAAAAGCTGTAACCATGCATTCGTTACACTTGACTCTGATGAACTCCAGTAACCAGTGCTGTAATCAGCAAAACCACCGACAACAGCTTTCCGTAAATAAAGCTGATTCAGTTGCTCCTTGTTTGGTAAAAACCAGTCACTGTAACCGTTGTTTACAAAATCATGACATGCGGCTTTGGCATCAGCCCATATATAACGCCACTCCTCATCACCGGAAGAAGAATGCTTTTGCAGATCTTCTTTGGCGGCAATGAGGCCATGCTCCCCTGTTCCATCAACAGAAAAAACAATGCCACCACCATACTCGTCTCCAATCTTCATGATGGTCGTTGTTAAGAATTAAATTAAAAAGCCCGAACGGCCCGAACACAACTTCCGTTTGCCTTACTGCCGGCAAGTTGCTGTCCGCTGGAGAAATTATGGACCCATGCGTTGTTTGCATCACTCTCAGATGAGCTCCAGTAATAGGTGTCGATCATATTGCCAACAGCATTTCTGTTGACATAAAGCTGGTTCAACTGTTCCTTGTTCGGCAAAAACCAGTCGCTGTAACCATCCACAAAAGCATTGGCCGCAACTTTGGCATCATACCAGTTCAAGACACCCTCTTCCTTGCCTTCAGAATGACCTGTCACATCCTTTTTTGCAGCAATAAGACCATGCTGACCAGTACCGTCTAAGTAAAATACAACTCCCCCGCCATAGCTCTCTCCAATCTTTGGCTCGGCAGCCGATGAGCGCCCTGAAACCGAAACAAGAATCATTCCAGTAAGCAGGAATATCATCCAGAGGCGAGCAACGCTTGTTTTTGCAATGAGTTTCATAATAACGGTGTTAGAGGTTATTGATTTCTTGATGCAACTTTTGATACGACTATTCAGCGGTAAAACGCAAGAGAAAATCGGGCGATAGAGTGAGGTTTAAAGATAAAAAAAGATTATGAGATTATCACAGAATCATCCAGGATGAAATAAAGGAAACGACTGCGTTCCTTTTTTCGATGGTAAACAAAAAAAAGACAGCGGAAAAGGTATATCCCCCCTCCGCTGCCCAAAGCAAACAACTCGCTTGGTCTCAACCTAACAGTCATCATGCCACACACACGAGAAACCTCGCCAATTGCCTTCCACTAAATTCGACGTGTTCTGCCGCAAAATCTTGCACAAAAAAAATTTTCTTGCACAATTTTTTTACTCAAAGCGGAGTGCCTCCACCGGTTTGAGTGCGGCTGCTTTTCTTGCGGGCCAAAGGCCGAAAAAGATGCCGATAAGCGCTGAAAAGGTGGTTGCAAGCACAACCGAGATCAGGGAGGTTTTTACCGCCCAGCCGGCAAAAAGGGCCAGAACGAGGGAGATACCGATACCGGCAAGAATCCCGATAAATCCTCCGCTGATGGTCATACCGACCGATTCAATAAGAAACTGGAGCATGATGTCGCTTTTTCTCGCTCCGATAGCCTTGCGCAAGCCAATCTCCCTGGTTCGTTCGGTCACGGAAACAAGCATGATATTCATGATGCCGATGCCTCCTACCAGCAGCGAGATGGCTGCAATGGAACCGAGCAGAAGGCTCATGGTCTGCGTCGTGCTGCTGAGCATCTTCTGGATTTCGGTCATATCCCTGATATTGAAGGAGTCATCATCCGCTTTCAGCCGATGCCGTTTACGGACCAGCTCACTGATGCCTGCTTTGGCTTGCTCAATCAAGGTGGGCGAAGCAACCTCGACAAAAATGCCGCTGAGATAATCCTTGCCAAGCACGCGATACATGGCGGTCGTCACCGGTATGATCACCACATCATCCTCATCTTGCGGACCGGAGAAACCTTTTGCCGGGGCTATGCCGATAACCTTGAAATTTATTCGGTTGATCTTGATGGTTTTACCAAGCGGGTTGCTGCCACCAAAAAGTTCTTTGACAACCGTCACGCCAATAATGGCCGACTTTGAGCGCATCTGAATCTCTTCACGGGTAAACCACCTTCCAATGGTGGGCAGCACCGCACGCATGGTACCGTAATCAAACCCAACCCCCGTCAACTGTGAACTCCAGTTTTTGTTGCCGTACACAATCCGTCCGTTGCCGTTAACCACTCCGGTGGCATTTTTGACCAGTGTGCGCATCGAAGCAATATCATCAACATCAATGAAGGTAAAGCGAGCAACGGCACCCGCTCCCTGAGCCGCACCATGAATTTTGGCCGATCCACCCCTGATCGAGAGCATGTTTGAACCCATGGATTTCAACTGCTCCTGCATGGCCGCTTTTGCTCCTTCGCCAAGCGCCATCATGGCAATCACTGAGGCAACCCCGACAAAGATACCAAGGACGGAGAGAAAGGATCGCATCTTGTTGGCAAGAATGGACTGAAAAGCCTGGGCCATAAATCCAGTAAACCGGCCATCCTGCCACAACCCGCCTTTTCCTGTAATCGGCGAATTGAGCTCAATCTTTTCTGCTGCAGCCACAGCGGGCTGCATCCCCTCCCTGCGTTCATCGGAAATAATGACGCCATCCCTCATGATGATGACCCGACCGGCAAAAGCAGCAATCTCATTTTCATGTGTGACCATGATGACCGTCTTTCCCTCGTCATGCAGCCCTTTGAGAATCTTCATGATCTCGGCAGAGTTTTTCGAATCGAGATTGCCCGTTGGCTCATCGGCAAAAATGATGAGCGGATCGCGGATAAGCGCCCGTGCTATAGCCACTCGCTGCTGTTCACCGCCTGAAAGCTGGTTGGGCGTATGATCAATCCGTTGTTCAAGTCCAACCAGCTTCAACCGGGCTATCGCCTCCTGACGAAAATCCCCCTTCAGACCGCTGTAGATATGGGGAAGCCGCACATTATCGACGATGGTCATGCGCTTGAGCAGATGAAACTGCTGAAAAACAAATCCGGCAACATTATTGCGCAACCCGGCCTGCTCATCCTCCGTCAGGGAGTTGACGTTATTGCCCATAAACATGAATTCTCCCTTGTCGGGATTGTCGAGCAATCCAAGAATCTGAAGCAGAGAAGATTTGCCAGACCCCGATGCTCCCATGATGGCAACAAACTCACCACGCTCTATGGTCAGTGAAACACCCCTAAGCGCATGAACCGTGCTTTCACCGATCTGGTATGTCCGGTGAATATCCCGAACCTCAAGCAGTGGTTTCATCATCGTGTCCTGCTACGCTGTGGCATAAAGGGATTTGAGCCACCTTTTTTCCCTGGAAGGACAAACGAGGTATCCGGAAGCAGCACCAAGGCATTGTCGGTCAAACCGTCAAGAATCTCGACGTGACGCTCATCCTGCAACCCGGTCTGCACCGTTTTATAGCGCACGTCATCTTGTTTGCCGCCCTTCCTCCGCTGAATCACCACCATTTTGCCGTTTCTGCTCTGTACCGCCGCGACCGGCAATAGCAGAGCATTATTCTTTTCCTGGACAATAATCTCGATATTGGCACTCATGCCGGAGCGGAAAACATCAGGAATGCGTTCAGGAATGACATCGACATTATAGATATTCACGTTATTCTGCAGATGTGACTCATAATAGATGTGCCCGACAACCCCGTTCACCTTGATTTCAGGGTAGGCATCGAGGCCAATCACCGCTTTCTGGCCAACCTTGACCCGCCCGATATCGGTTTCATCCACAAAGGCCTTCACCAAAAGCCGGTCCGAGAGCACAAAGAGCGAATCGCTCGTGGTCACCGTCTGACCAGGATCGACGCTGCGCACAATAACCTGCCCGGCCATCGGTGCAACAACGGCAGTCTCCTTGTAGACCTTCTGCCAATACCCCTGTTCACTTTTTCCCTGCAATTTGGCGGCATCAAGCAGTGCTGCCCGCTCGGTGGAGCTGAGCATGGCAAGCACTTCTCCCTTCTTTACCTGCTGCCCCTCTTTAATCAAAATCTCCTCAATTCTTCCGCCAACCGATGACTGGATTTTCACGCGGGTTTGCGGCTCCACCGAGCCCGTCGTTGAGACGGTTGAGGAGATGGTGCCTCTGGCAGCACGAACCTCTTCAAAACTCTGCTTTGCACCTTTGTTGAGGCTGAAATAATAAAACCCGGCGGCTCCGAGAACCAAAAGTGCAACAAGCACACCCCCTACCACCATTTTGCGGCTACCCATCAATTCCATCTCCTTTTGCCTGAATCCATTGAGCCTCGGCAATCAGCAGATTTGCCCCGGCATTAAGAAACTCCTTTTCTGCACTCACAAGATTGTTTTCGATAATCACCCAGTCGTTGAACGTCACAAGACCATTCGAATATTGCGCGTTGGCAATGGCTGAGCGCTCCTGAGCAGCCTCAAGAAATTTTTTCTTCACCACAACCAGTTGACGCGCATCCTGAAAATTTTTCCAGCTCTCCTCGAGCAGGTTAAAAATCTGGAGATAACCACTCTTTTCGTCAGCATTTCTCTGGCTCACAACCGCCATGGCCTTCAAAACCTTTGCCTGACCCGTCCCACCTTCATAAATCGGCACAGAAAGAGTAAGCCCGGCACTCCAGTCCACAGCCTTGAAAGGCAAACTGTTAACCGATCCCTTTCCAACAGACGAAGAGATGTAAAGCTGCGGTGAAAAAGCATTTTTTGCCGCATCAAGATCAAAACGGGCAGACTTGCTTTTGGTATCAAGCTGCTGGAAGAGGGGATTGTTTTTTGCAAGGAGAGCAAGGTCGGGCTTCGAGCTCAAAAGCTCACTGGCATTGAATCCTCCCTGAACCCTGATCGGCTTGTGGCTGTCGCGCCCAAGGGCCGAAGCAAGTATTGTCTGGGCAAGCACAAGCCCCCGTTTAGCCTGTGCCACCTCAAACTGCGCCTGGGACAGATCGGCCTCCGCCTGGCGAAGCGACCCGATATGCTCCCGTCCTCCCTGATAGCGCAAACTGATAAGACGGACATTTCTCTGACGCCGGTCAGCAATCTCACCGGCAAGACCGACAAGCTCCTGCGCTTTGAGCAACTGCGCAAACGCCGTCCGAAGGGCAAAACGGAGATCAGCAGAGACCACATTATAATTATACTGCGCCCCTTTGATTGCCTCTCTGGTACTGGCAACCATATTCGAAGTCTTGTGCCCGTCATAAAGAAGCTGCTCTGCCAGCAGCGAATAGGAGTGTGCCACTGAAGAGTTCCTTCCTTCCTCCGTCGATCCACTCCTCTCTGAGCTCACAGCGAGAGAGATCCTCGGAAGAGATGTCCCGCCCGTAATGCGCTTGTCAGCTTCCGCCTGCTGCAGAAGAGCAAGAGCCGATGAAAGGTCGGGATGCGACTCTTTGGCCTCGCTGACACATTGCTGCCAGGTCAGCGACTCCTCTGCGTGCAATGGCGAACAGGCGAGTATGAGAAAAAAAATCCCCGGAACCAGATATATTTTTGGTCTCATTGTGTAACTGTTCTCTATCAATGCTTAATAAGCGGACCATCCCGAACAACAAATTTCCTGGTTCGACGCTCTTTGCTTTATAAGCTTGCGCTTTATGTGATAAAAATTTACAAAAAATCGGTACACAACAATTTATTGAGACCAAAAAAAAGCCCCGGCGATTTGCACGGGGCTTTGTAACATATCTTCGCTCTGTTTATCTGTTGATAAGTACAGCAGAGTGGCCTGTCCCCTGACTTGCGACATAAGTGACGCTTTTTGAGGCATCCGGACTGTTTTGAGCTTTTATACTACCCTTGTACGATGTAGAACAACCTGCAAGAGCTACAATAGCCACGACTAATAACGCATAGATTTTCATAATTGACTCCTGTTTTGTTAGTGATAAACCGTTAAAAAGCAGCAGGAGGGAGCTGAAATGATCGGTTGCATCCTCCTGCCTTATCATGAGAAAAAAATCAGTCAGTTTCTTTTTCCGCCATTATTCTGCCGGTCGAAGTTATTGCCACCCTTGTTCTGATCTTCCTGGGTTGGCTTGTTAAAAGGACCCTTTTTTGGCTGTTCCTGAACTCGCTTGTTATTGATTACCCTGTTCTGTTGCACATTTACTCGACGGGTCTCAACAGCCTTGTTCTGTTGATCCTGCACTCGGCGGGTCTCAACGGCCTTGTTCTGCTGATCCTGCACTCGGCGGATCTCAACGGCCCTGTTCTGCTGATCCTGCACTCGGCGGGTCTCAACGGCCTTGTTCTGCTGATCCTGCACTCGGCGGATCTCAACGGCCTTGTTCTGTTGATCCAGCACTCGGCGGTTGCTCACCTCATTGCGCTGATCCAGAATTCTCCTCCTGTTGTCATCGTTACGCTGATATTGGTTATTACTGCGGTCGGGCCTGCGATACTCAATGTCGCGGTACCTTCTGATATCCTCCCAGCGATGCCTTCTTATCTGATAAGGAAGCCTGTTGTTCAAAATGATAAACCACGGGCCATGGTAATTCGAAGAACGGTACCAATGAGAGTTGTAGTATATGTAGTAATAGTCTCCATAATAGACGATATCATAAGGGTTACCAATGGATACCGAAAACCCCTGTGTACGCAGGTAGATAAAATTCGGCGCTGAATTGATCACAAAAGAGGGACCGCGCCCCGTACTGATTTGAACGCTTATCGCCGCCTTGGCATCAGCGGCAGGATTGCCCAAAAGCATACCTGCGATGCCTGCCACTAACCAGATTTGTTTATTCACTATCACTCTCCCGTTAACATGCTGCCTGGCGAAAAAGAACGCGGCCCACAACAGCAGATTGAAAAAATCTGAAACAAACCCCGACCTTCACAAAATCTCCCGGGGTTATAAGTATCTGATAACAGCTTGCCCGTTTTGCAAGTCAAATGCGCCGACCCTGAATAACACGGATCAGTATTATCACGATCGCAATAACCAAAAGACCGTGAATCAACCCACCCATCGTATACGAACTCACAAGCCCCACAAGCCAAAGTACGAGTAATATGATCGCAATGGTTTCGAGCATTTCGCCTCCCTTTTTTTGTCAAATCGAAGAGATGTAACTTCTGAACTTGATACTGTGCCTTTATTCGAATATTCCCTTAAATTACTACTTGCATTTTACTAAACAGGAAAATCAGTTTAACAGTTTCACCCAAATACTAAAAAATGATCCCTTCGCAAATCCCAAACAACGAATCTCCATTAACACCCATATAGCACATTTAAATTACGCCGCATTATAATAATTTCCTACTACTTTTTGAGGGTCAAGCCCTTGCAGTTACGGCAACTGCTGGAACTGAACCCGACTGATTCCGTTCTGAACTCCAGAGTCACAATGGTCAAGATCATGGAGCAAGGGCTGATTGGCTGTTTTCCTGCACCATTCAGGATGAGCGCGGCGGTGGCATGAAAGCACGAAGCAACAGCATCAAAAGCGATGCGGCTGCATTGCTTTTGAGGAAAATCGAACCCGAAAATAGAGATCATTATTTTTTCCGCTTCTGAAGAGCTTTTTCAGTGATGATCTGTTCGATGTCCGAGGGTATGGTGAGGCTGCGCATGAGGTCGAGCAGGTTCTGTTGGACGTTGAGGTTCAGTTCAATAGGTCGTCCGCTCTGATAGTCTGGATTGCTTCCCTTGATCTTGATGGTCATGGTCGAATTGCCATCCGGGCTCATGTTGATTGACGAGAGCAACTCTACATAAAGAAAGTTTGAGAGTGCTTCGTAGGTGGTGCGCAGTCCCTGGTTTGCTGCGGCTCGCTCTTCAGGTGTTGTTGCGTAAATAATCTGACCGGACTGCTCTGCGTTTATTCCCCCATCGTTGACTTCAAACAACTGGCCATTCATTTTTATCGGAATATTTCCTCCCGCGCTTCCGGTTGCATAGATCTTTTTTGCACCCTGCAGGTCAAGCAGTTTCTGCAGCGGAATATTATTGATCTGGAGCGTGGTTTCGCCCTTCTTTCTTGCCATATCGTAATCGAATTGCCGGAAAGCAACCCTGCCGTCAAAAATTCCTGCGCTGAAGTCCGAAAGAGAAGCGATATCGAGATTCAGGCGGTTATGCCAGAGCATCAGCTTTCCTTTTGGCAAGGTGAGCAGCAGTTCTCTTTCGTTGGTCTTGCGAAGCAGATTTTTCAAACTGAACATAATGGTCGTGCTTCCGTTCAATGATCGGTTGAGCACAAGGTCGGGCTCGCTGAAGATATAGTCGGTATATGGCTTTTGCGGACCAAAAATGCGTTCGCTTGCGCTTTGCTTTTTTAACGGTTCGACCATCGTTACTGTGCCGCCTCCGGAAGATTGAAGATGTGCGTTCCGGATTGAGAATCCGTTTTTTGTTATGGTAAGCGGAATGGTTCCGCTTAACGACCCATTCATAGAGCTTTTAAAATCTCCGTACATGCGCACACGATCAAGCAGCTTGATTTTGTTCAGCTTCAGGGTCAAGAGTATGGCTTTTGCCGACGGCTCAATGTTGACTGGTGTTGAGGAGATTGTTCCGCCGAGCAGTGTCGCCGACAGGTCGCTCATAGCGAGGCCGGAAAGCTTTTGGTTATGGCTGTTCAGTATGATTCGTGCATTGAGATTTTTTACAACCTCGTTACCTGCGATATTGAGTGAGAGCCATGGTATGTTTTTTCGTGAATAGAAAACAATCATGCTGCCCTTTTCGGCCATAACGACTGCATGACGCACCAGCAATGTAGAATCCTGGAATTCGACAGGAATAAAACCGCTTATCCGGCCTGATGCAAAGGGTGTTTTGCTGCCGACCCGGTTATAGCCCGAAATTTCCATGAGCGGGATTTGAGCCATGGAAAGGGTGAATCGGGACTGTTTTGTTTTCAGATCATAATCAATACGCTCTGTTGAAGCCTTCCTGTGAAAGAGCTCCATTGAGCAGTCGGTGAGCGTGAGGATACAGGGCTTGAGCGGGTCACGTTTTGAACCGAAAAGCGCTTTGAAATTGCCCACAGGCGATGGGTTGCCTTCGTTCAAAAGTTTTGCTATACGCAGTGTATCCAATTTTTGCTGCCAGTGTTCTGCCGCGCTGAGCCGTACCTTGAAGTTCACATCTTCAAGGCGAAGCTTTTCTCGCGTAATCGCAGCTCCCTTGATCGTGTAGAGAGCAGAAAGCGGTGTGAAGGAGAGGGTAAGCCCGCTCTTGCGTGAAAGTTCAATGCCCGCTTTTATCTGTGGTTTGCCATCGCTGAAGGTAACATATTCAGTGTCAGGCTTTAGGGTGAGCGAATCGGCTTCGAGTGTGAATGCTGCATTAACAACATTTGGCAACAGTGACCCGGAACCAGGGGTATCACGGCTTTCGAAATGCCAGGAGAGAAAACCGTTTGTAAGTGAACAAGTGTAGGTGGCAATATCACTGCAGCCATCTGGCGGTGCGGTGTAGAGTACCGTTATTGAGCGAAACCCAACGCCTGAAATACCCGGCCGTTCTACACCGGAAACCTCAATACGAAACGGCATACCCTCAAGGGCACGGTTTACCAGCAATTGAGCATACCGGGGAAAAAAGAACCATGCTGCTGTCGGCAAAAGCGCCAGCAGCAAAAGCAAAGCGAGCAGGATGCGCAGAACCCCTTTTTTTCGACGGATTACTTTGCCTTTTTTATCCATTTTCCCTGAACCTTTACCCACGTCCCGGCCGGAAGACGGCTATAGATTTTCTGGAACATCATCTCTCCCACAACATCAATGGTCAGGTTATTCTGGGCAGCAACTTTTGCATACTCAGAACGGCGTAAGTTATTAATGGTCGCAATCAACTCCTCTGCGTCAACCGGTGCATCTGCAGGAATGGCAAGCAGTCCATTGTCGACCTCTCCGGCAAGTCCGTTCAATCGGGCTGTTTTAATATCAAGCGCAAAGGCTGGCACAGCAAAAGCCATAAACAGCATCATTACTGCCGCTACTCTTAACACTATGGATTGTATATTTTTCATTGTTCCATTTCTTCTGGTTAGAATAAGCCTTGTTTGTTTTCAAGCAGGTAGTCGAGTTCCCGGTCAACCTTGATCCTGATTTCGTGATCAATTTTGATGTTCATGTTAATCACAATGGGTTTGTCGGGGGCTTCAATTTTTACGGTTGGATTGCACCCGGTCATGAGTGCAACGGCGGCAAGCGAAAAAAGCGCCCGTATGCTGTCGATTTGCTTGTTCATTGCTCTTATATTTTTATTAAAATACGTTCCTGTTCATGCGGTAATATCGACATTCATCTGTCCCACTGCAAGAGAGATGTGTACGATACCCATTAATTGATATCCTCATCGCCCCATGGTGGCACAAAGACGCAGTCTGTTTTACACCTTGATTTTTGCGGTGTTTCATAGCGACTGATTAGTAACCGAACTCACTTGAAGGACACCTCTAAACCAAATCCCTGAAAAGATTACCCTTCTGCTGACCAAGGCGCAAAAACCAGGCGGAAGCCAGTGTAGTTGCTGCGGAACTCGGGTGTGCCGCTATCGCGAGCAGCCGACCGGCAGCGCATTGCAAAATCGTTCCAGCTCCCGCCACGAAGCACATGGGTCAAACCGGTTGCCGGTCCGGCAGGATTGATAACAATACCTGTTGTTTTACATTCGGCGTAATAGTTCAATCCATACCAGTCACTGCACCATTCCAGAACATTGCCGTGCATGTTATAAAGCCCCCAGGCATTTGGAGCAAAACTGTTAACCGCAACAGTCTTCGCTCTGTACTCCCCTTTTTTGTTATGCATGTACGGATAGTTCCCGTCATAGTTTGCCTGATCTGTTGTTATGTTTTCTCCCGTATTGAAGGGCGTCTGGCTTCCTGCCCGGCAAGCATACTCACGCTCCGCTCCTGTTGGCAAGCGGAACTGCAATCCTGTTTTTTTCGATATCCACTGGCAATAGGCTACTGCATCATTCCAACTGACATGCAACACCGGATGATTATCTTCGTTCTGGCTCCGCAAACTACCCCACACTCCATGACGCCAGTTTACACCTGCTTTTTTCAGGACGTTCACACCATCAAAAATCCAACTCCCGCCGCCTTTTTCAGCATCAGTCAGATAGTTTGATTCCTTCATGAATCTCCTGAACTCAGAAACAGTTACAGCATACTTGCTCATATAAAAGTCACTTACTCTTGCACTGTGCTGGATTTCATCTTTCTGGCGGCCAACTTCACTCTCCGGGCTTCCTATCGTAAACTCGCCTCCGTGTATTCGAATAAAGTTTCGGGGAACACACACTGCGGCTGATAACGATGAGTTATAAACCATTAGTCCAACAAGGCAGAGAACAGGGGCGGAAGCGACAACTTTCCATTTATACCAGGTCAAGCCTCCCAGCAGGGCAAGAACGCTGTACATGCGTGCTGCGAGAGTGCCACCAAATTCTCTGGCAGCGCTCAACAGCGGAGATCCAAAGCGCATGGTCATGGTTTTCATCATGTCCCCCCTTTTACCCGATTAGAGAAAAACAAAAGCATCACTTGCAATTTACTTTTTATGTCAATGCGGCACAAATAGCCAAATATGCGGCGCCAGCCTGGTTGAAGCTCCCCGTCAGCGAAGCACCTGAAAAAAAAACTGTTGATCAACCTGAAAGTCGGATAAAGCGCACACCTTAACTGAAAAACATCGCCACATGAGCACGATTTCCAGAAAAATCGTGCTTTTTTCTTGCTTTTTAACATGTACGTATGTATTATAAGGAATGCACGTTAAATAGGAGCAAGCACCATGTCTAAACCAGTAACGGGAAAAACTCACGTTGGCGAACGGCGTGAAAAGCGCCCGAATGGCGAGATTTACCTCTACGAGCGGATTACAGGCTATAATGAACGGACCAGAAAGACCTATACCGTCAGTCAGAAGCTCC
>CAJAIK010000069.1 GCA_903939765.1 uncultured Chlorobiaceae bacterium
AAGCGTCGCATTGCTGGCGCTCGACAGGGTCACATTAAAGCGTTCGGACGTTTCAACAGCGGTGTCACCGGCAACATTGATCGTCAGCGTCTTGCTGGTCTCTCCGTTGGCAAAGCTGATGGTGCCGGTCGGCAGTACGCCTCCAACAAAATCGCTGGCTGATGCCGCGCTGTAGGTGCTGTCACTTGCGCCGGTCACAGCATAATTGACGCTCGAAGCGCCCGTGCCGTTGCTTCGGCTTACGGTAAAGGTAAAGGGTGTACTGCCGCTATTCCCTTCATTCTTGATAGTATTTGCGCTGGTTGAGCTGATTCTGATTATAGCCATTAAGAGCATCTCCATTTATTCATGAATGAAATACCTTTATATTTTTAGTGATTAAGCAACGCGAAATGGTTCCCTGAAAGTGATGTCGATTTTGACGATACAATCGGGGGTAATGAAATAACGATTTCGACTTCGATCTCTTTTATACCCATATTTTCACCACCAAAAGTAGAGACCGAAAGAAAAAAAACTTACGGCAAAGGTACAGATAATTCCACGCAAAATGAGACTAACTGTAAATAATACGGGAGAATTGAGAGAAGATCCGGAGAGAAAACCCGGAAAAGCGGAAAAACTTGGAAATGGAGGAACGTTATGATAAAATCTATCAATACGCTGAACCGTTGAGGCAACTTGTGCCTGCGCTTCACGCCAGCCATTACCAGCTCTACAGAACAAGCTTGACGCAAAAAAAAACCAGAATGACCACCAAAAAAAACCGTATTGCGGTTTTCTGCTCCGGCGGAGGAAGCAATTTCAAATCTATTTACCGTTCAATTGCAGATAAACCGCTCAACGCGGAAATCGTGCTTTGTCTGTCGAACCGGTCGCAGTGCGGAGCGATGGAGTTTGCACGCGAAAACGGCATAGCGACGGTGCATATCACGGAAAAACAGTTCGGCTCCTTTGACGAGTTTGCTGCCGCGATGGTCGCTTGCCTCAAGGAAGCGCAGATCGACATCGTTCTGCTGGCAGGCTATATGCGGAAGGTGCCTGACGCGGTCGTCAGGGCTTTTCCTGGCAAGATGCTCAACATCCATCCTGCCCTGCTGCCGAAGTTCGGTGGTGAGGGGATGTATGGCATGTATGTCCACAGTGCGGTGCTTGAGGCTGGCGAAACTGAGAGCGGTGCAACGGTGCACTTGGTCAACGAAGAGTATGACAAGGGGAAGATCCTGCTGCAGAGAAGGGTGCCTGTGCTAACTGGCGACACGCCGGAGATTCTTGCCGCAAGAGTACTTGCATGCGAGCATCAGCTTTACCCGGATGCCCTTGAAAAACTGCTTGCAGAACAACAATCATGAGGGCCGTAACGCTTAACATCAGTGAGATTTTTCACTCCATCCAGGGTGAGTCCTCCTTTTCTGGCTGGCCCTGCGCCTTCATACGGCTTGCCGGGTGCGGACACGGCTGCATTGGCTGCGATACCGCTTATGCAGAAAGTGGTGGAGTCAAGCTTGGGATAGAGGATGTCATTGAAAAAGCGCTTGCCTTTCAGGCGCCGTTTATCGAGATCACCGGGGGCGAACCGCTTTTGCAGCCCGCTGTGCACAGCCTCATGCGCCAGCTTTGTGATCTTGAGCAGAAGGTGCTGCTGGAGACCGGCGGTTTCCTTTCTGTCGCCGGGGTTGACAGCCGGGTGCATAAAATCATTGACCTCAAACCGCCATCATCGGGCGTCTGCGATCAGAACAATCCTGAAAACATCGAGCTTGCGCTTGCGGCAGGCCCACTCCACCGCCATACCTTTGAGTTCAAGATTGTCATTGCCGACAAAGAGGATTACCAGTGGGCAACAGCGCTCATGGACGAACACCGTCTGACGGACTCCTTTACGATCATGATGGGTGTGGCGTTCGGCAAGCTTGATCCGGCTGAACTGGCTGCATGGATGCTCCGCGACCGGCTCAGGGCAAGAATGCAGCTCCAGCTCCATAAATATATCTGGGACCCCGCACTGAGGGGTGTATAGTTTGGCTTTACCCCCTCAACTCCTTACCTTTCGGCTGTTCGTTGTCCACAATGAAGGGCGGGATGACCCCGCCCCTGCGGTTAATGTCAATTGCCTATTGTCCATTGTCACCTGTTTATTGTCCATTGTCGATTATCGTCCCGCTCTTTAATGAACGGGAATCGCTTCCTGAGCTTATCGGGCAACTCTACGCTGCCATGCAGGAAGACGAACTGCGCAAACTCTTTGTGGAGCCTTTCAGTTTCGAAATTATCCTTGTGGATGATGGCTCCACGGACGATTCATGCGCGCTGATCGGCAGCATGATTCCTGAACGGCCTGAACTGCGCCTGATCTCCTTTCAGCGTAACTTTGGCAAAACAGAGGCACTATCGGCAGGATTCATGGCTGCAACGGGCGATTATGTCTGTACCATTGACGCCGATCTGCAGGATGACCCCTTTGCCATCAAGGAGATGATTAAAAAAGTGCAGGAAGGGTATGATCTGGTCAGCGGATGGAAAAAAAAGCGCAAGGATCCACTCTCCAAAACCATCCCGTCAAAGCTTTTCAATGGCGTAACGCGACTTTTTACCGGTATCACCCTGCACGATTTCAACTGTGGCCTGAAGGTTTACCGTAAGGAGGTGACCAGACGGCTGGAACTGCATGGCGACATGCACCGCTATATTCCGGTGCTCGCCAGGTGGATGGGGTTCAGGATTGCCGAGCTGCCGGTCGAGCACCGGGCGCGAAAATTCGGCGTCACAAAATATGGCTCCTCACGTTTTTTTTCAGGGCTTTTCGACTTCCTTTCAGTACTCTTCATTACACGATACCTTCGCCGTCCCATGCATTTTTTTGGTATGGCGGGTCTCATAAGCTTTCTCTCCGGTTTTATCATCAGCCTCTATATCACACTCGATAAAATCCTGCTGAACCAGCCGGTCAGCAACCGCCCGATTCTTTTTCTCGGCATTTTGCTCATCATTCTTGGCGTACAACTTTTTTCGACCGGGCTTCTTGGTGAAATGCTTTCAACATCTTCAGCCAAGGGAAGCTCATTCGCCGTCCGCGAAACCCTGAATCTCACCCTGAGCCAGGCAAAAAAATTCGGCAGTGCCGATTAAATTTTTACCATTCTTTACTTTTTATTATGAAACGGGTTGGAGCACACGTCAGTACTGCCGGAGGGGTGGAAAATGCTCCGCTGCAGGCCACCAGCATCGGAGCAAAAGCTTTTGCCCTCTTTACAAAAAACCAGCGACAGTGGAAAGCGCCGAAACTGACGCCCTCCTCAATTGACGCTTTCCGCAGAAACTGCGATGATGGCGGGTTCCGGCCAGAGCACATCCTGCCGCACGACAGTTACCTGATCAATCTTGGAAGTCCCGATCCTGAAAAGCTCCAGCGTGCGCGAGAAGCCTTTATCGAGGAGATGCAGCGGGTCGAAGCGCTCGGCCTGCTCCTGCTGAACTTTCATCCGGGAAGCCATCTGAAGGAGATTGAGGAAGAGCGATGCCTGCAACTGATTGCTGAATCCATCAATATCGCACTTGATGCAACCACAAGCGTAACTGCGGTGATTGAAAATACTGCCGGGCAGGGAACCAACCTCGGTAACCGCTTTGAGCAGTTGGCATCGCTCATTGACCAGGTTGACGACAAGTCAAGGGTCGCCGTCTGCCTCGATACCTGTCACCTCTTTGCAAGCGGTTACGATTTGCACTCAACCGCAGCAGTCGAGGCCACCTTCATGGAGTTCGACCGCATCGTCGGACTGCACTACCTGCGCGGGATGCACCTCAATGATGCCATGCAACCGCTCGGCAGCCGGATTGACCGCCATGCGGGTATCGGAAAAGGAACCATAGGCATGGATGCTTTCACCTGGATCATGAACCACCCGGCCTGTGAAGAGATTCCCCTCATCCTTGAAACACCGGACTCTGCAGAGTGGCAAAGAGAGATCGCTCTGCTTTACTCTCTTGAGCGGTAATCGGAGCTACCGCTTCGAAACCGCCCTGAGATAGTTGCCAACCGACAGGGCACTGCCAAAAACACCGAGAAGCAGGCCAAGCACTATCGTGGCTGGATAGACAAGCATGGTTGATGGTTGCACCACTGCATAAAGCTGAGGCTCATAACGGGCAAGCAGTTGAACGGAGAGCAGCCAGAGAGCCCCTGCAGCAAGCACTCCTGAAAGCAGCCCCTGCAACGCCCCTTCGATAATATAGGGGGCACCGATAAACCACCCCGTTGCGCCGACCAGACGCATGGTTTTGATCTTTTCCTGCCTTGAATACATGGCCAGCCTGATTGTATAGCCTATCAGCACAATCGTTGCCACTGAAATCAATATGCCCATGCCACCGGTCACCAAGGTAAAAAGACGTGCATTCTGCTCAATCTGACCGAGAAATGACTGATTATATCGGATATCAGCATCTGGAACCATTGTCTGGATTTCCGGCACAATCCGCTGGATACTTTCCGGGCGGGCATATTCCGGCAAAAACTTCAGCCTCACAGAGCGCGGCAATGGGTTTGTACCCAGAATTTTAACAATATTCTCGCCAAAATCCTGTGCAAAAGCATCTGCGGCCTCATCCTTCGAAACATAGAGGGCCTCACTCACTCCCTTGACCATCTTGATCTGACGCGCAGCATCCATGGCCTGCGGCTCGTTCATTGAGTCACCGAGAAAAACCTCAACCTCTACACGGCTACGCAACTCCTCAATGACATCAAGAAAGCTCAGGGACGCGGTACTGAAAAGCGAAAGCAGGACAAGAGCGAAAAAACTGATCGTAACCGTAATGGCTGCAGGCAGTTTCGCCCTTCCAATACTCGAAAACCCTTCCCTGACGACAAACATAAATGACATAACGGCTTTTTTAGCATTAATAACAGCATCTCAATGAAAGAATTAACAAAACAAGTTGCAAAAACAACTTTTTTTTCTTTTACTTAGAGCTGCAAGCGGGGCTATAGCTCAGTTGGTAGAGCATTTGCATGGCATGCAAAGGGTCAGGAGTTCGAGTCTCCTTAGCTCCACAGAAAAAAACAAAGAAGCGCAGTCTGAAACACTGTGCTTTTTTGTTTTTCTGCCTATTAACCCCTTTTTGCGACTCACTTGCGCAATCGGGCAACCACAAGGGATTGCCCCTACGCTTCACCCCTTCTTCTTTCTGCCCACGTTGGCAACCAGAAAAACAAAACCCACAATCAATGATGCCGTTATACCTGCAGCGATATTGAAAAGTGCAGCAAGAAAAACAAGAGGCAGGGTCAAATCAACCACAAAGCCAAGATAAGCGGAGCTTACAAAAAAGGTCGCGGCTGTCAGGGCGGTAAAGAAAAAACTGGTTGCAAGACTTCCGGCAAAGGAGACAAATATTTTTTCACCCTTCCCTTCCGAAATATTCTGCCACCTTGCAATCTGCTTCCTGCCTCCCGGTTCAAGCCTGTTTTTCACCATCATGGCCAAAAGGGCGAAGAGAATCAGCACGCCAACCTGAATTCCATAGACATGCCACTGTTCCCGTCCTGAAGGGTTGAAAAAGCCCTCCTGAAGCTGGTAGGATGCCAATTGCAGCATAAAAATCGATGTCCAGAAAAAAACAGTCCCCCAGAGGAGGGTTACCAAAACCCAGATCGCTACGCCAGGCGGAGCTGGAGTTTTTTTTGTCGTTGCTGCCATATCAGTATGTATTGTGAATGAATTGGTTGAAAAACATGGAGCCATCTCCCGCTTTGGAAAATATAACCCACTTCATGAAATAACAATTCCGCAGAAGAAATGAACCAAAAACAGTTGAAGAATTACCGGCTTTTACTCTAAAAACACAAGCAGCACAAAGAGCAAGCCGGTTTGAAAATCAATCAGCCAGGAACAACTGCAACGATTATTTTCAATTTAGAGTTTGAATGGTTATGTTCATGCGCCATTACGGAACAGGGTTGTTATACCAGTTTACTCAACGTTAAGATATTATTGCTTATGTGTGGAGTTTTCGGTGTTTTTAATTCAAAAACTCCCGCGGAAGATACTTTCTATGGTCTGTATTCACTTCAGCACAGGGGTCAGGAAGCCGCAGGTATAGTTGTAGCCGAATATAACAAGGTCAAGAAAAAGACCCTCTTCAAGCAACACAAAGGGATGGGGCTGGTGGCGGAAGTGTTCAGGGATGAGACTATTTTTGAAACCCTTGGCGGATATGCCGCAATCGGCCATAACCGCTATTCGACTACAGGTTCCTCCTCATCAGTCAACAATATACAGCCATTTTCACTCACCTACCGCTCCGGAAGTCTGGCAATTGCCCATAATGGAAACCTGACCAACTCACGGGCACTGCGCCGCGAATTGACAGAACTCGGGGTTATCTTCCAGGCCTCTTCAGATACCGAAATCATCCCGCATCTGGCCGCAAGAAGCCGTGAAAAAGAGCCGATACAGCAGCTCTACGAAGCGTTGCTGCAGGCAGAGGGTGCCTACTCAATGGTACTTCTGGCGAACAACCAGATGATTGCCGCAAGGGATCCCTACGGCTTCAGGCCGCTCGCTCTCGGCAAAAAGGTGGATCCTCTCACCGGAGAGCTTGCATACGTTGTAGCCAGTGAAACCTGCGCCTTCGATATCATCCAGGCGGAATATATTCGCGATATTGAACCGGGTGAAATTCTTTTGATCGACCATCTCGCTGTAGCAAACGAGAGCCCTACATCGCTCTTTCTTCCGCACTCTGAGCGCAAGGCGCGCTGCATTTTTGAGTATGTCTATTTTGCCCGCCCTGACAGCTTTATTTTTAAACATTCGGTTGACAAAGTGAGACGCAATCTCGGCAAAAACCTTGCGCGCGAGTCCTCAATTGAGCACCTGCCAGGCGAAAAAGAGCTTACCGTTGTCAGCGTACCCGACTCATCCAATACCGCTGCACTCGGCTTTGTTCGCGAAAGCCTTAAAATGGAGCGACCGGCAAGGTTTGAGCACGGCCTTATCCGCAACCACTATGTTGGCCGAACCTTCATTCAGCCGGGTATTCACAGCCGCGACATCAAGGTGCGCTCCAAATACAACATTGTTCGCGGCGTGCTTCTCGATCGCCCGATCATTCTTGTTGATGACTCCATTGTCCGCGGAACAACCGCAAAAATGCTCATCAAACTGATCCGTGAGGCCGACCCAAAGGCAATTCATCTGCATATAAGCTCTCCGCCGATCACCAATCCCTGCTTTTATGGCATGGATTTTCCAACCAAACGGCAGCTTCTCACCCACATGTTCGACTCGCTTGATAATGACGAGGAGGAGATCGAGAAAATCAGGGAATATATTGGCGTCGATTCACTGAAATACCTTTCCATGGAGGGGCTGATGAACAGCGTGCCCTCATTTGAGGGAGAAACATGCAGTTATTGTACCGCATGTTTCAGTGGAGACTACCCGATTGAGGTCAGCGATGCGACAACCGACAAAGAGGAGAACGATTGACAAATGCCCTTTCTGCAGGATCTCCATACACTTCGAGCCTGATAAAATCCTGCAGAAAAGCCACACTCTACTCGACGCTACCTACCAACTGAAAGAGGCTCCCACAGCACCGGCAACTGGTGTTCTTGCACTGAACCCTGCACCGATACTGCCTGCAACCAGGATATTATCCGAAACAGCCCCTTTTGCACCCGCTGCAATTGCCTGTTCACCGCCATAGGTACCAACACCTACACCAAAAGCATAACGATGTCCTGAAGCCGGTGCTGGTATGGCCGTCATTGCAGCAATCTGGGCAATACCGCTATAGGCATTTCTGGAGACGTCGTTCAACTGTTTCACGTTCACGGCATCATAAGTCATTAACACCATTCGCAACCCCTCTCAGGCGTGCTGGCGACCCATGGTTGTCGAGAGTGACGCCGTCATCGTTCACCGTAAGATTGCCACTATCGGTAGAACCAACACGAACCGCTGGATTTGTGGATGTCGGACTGGTCGTAGCCGAAATAAGCTCCCTGGCTGTGCCGCTTGTCCCGGCCACATTCACAGTAGCTGATCCATCGGTCAGCGTCAAAGTCGAAGTATTGGTGCCACCCGAAAGTGTTGTGTAATTGTGAAGGATGCCAGGGGTACCGTCATTGACTACAGTCAAACCATGACCATCGCCGTTCGTCAATTGGGCTGTGGCAGCACTGAGAGTCAGTGCTGCATCATCCCCCCGATCTACGGTACTGATATCGCCGCCATCCAGGACGAGGTTGTCGTACAGCGTTGTTGTTCCATAAACTGCCAATGCCCCGTCTACCTGTCCACTGCCAAGCGTCGCCATACCAGAGGTTTGCAGCGTATTGGCCGATATATTGCCGTTCGAGCCATCAAGAGTGATTAAGTTAACTCCTGAGCCAGTGCTCACCGTTAAGCCATTCATGCTCGCACCAAGACCAGTGCTCACCGTGTTGTTGGTCATGCTTGCACCACCAAGTCCGGTGCTCACCGTTGTTCCGGTCATCTTCGCACCACCAACTCCGGTGCTCAACGTTGTACCGATTACCGTGCCTGCGTAAATATCCTTGACGTTGTAAATGTCATGATTGTTCATGTTGATACCCGCAGTAGGGGAACCCAAAGGGTCAATCTTGATACCGAGGGGATTATCAATGCCGGGATTAATAACAATGTCGAGTGGAGCAGCGAAGGCCCTGCTGCTCCCGCCGGAAATGGTGAAGAGGCCATAAACAATGGCCACGCCAAGACTCTTGTTCAAAAAAGATTTTGTTCTGGACATTTTCATGGGAGAGACTCCTGATGTTTACGTTATTGAAATTTTCGGAACACAGTCGACAGTACAGTAACTATACTCCAAACTCAACAAATACGCAACAAAACAGATGCATATCCCGCGATTTTACACAACAAAAAAAAACTAACACAGCCGTTCAGTTGCTGTGGTCAGTCTGTTCAGGATAATGTTCAACTCCAGGGTTTGCTCCCCTCCCGCTACTTCTTCCCCTGTTTGAACTCAATTCTCACGGAGGTGTGGGGCACAGCTTCGAGCCGTTTTTTGGGAATGGGCTTGCCTGACTTGATGCAGATACCATAGACCTTGTTGCGGATGCGGTCAAGAGCCT
This sequence comes from uncultured Chlorobiaceae bacterium, assembly GCA_903939765.1. Classification (GTDB taxonomy): domain Bacteria; phylum Bacteroidota; class Chlorobiia; order Chlorobiales; family Chlorobiaceae; genus Chlorobium. The sequence continues at coordinate 9,128 of CAJAIK010000069.1, forward strand.
GATCGATATAGCCAATATACTTCTCATCATGGGCAATAAACATGAAGCGCTGCTCACGATCCATGGTATCAGTGCCGTGATCGGCCATGTGCATGGAGTAGTTGGAATTAATGGAGTCTTCCACATTCTCGTCCGACAGAGAAGAACGCAGAATATCCAGATCACGAAGCACCTCTTCGCGTCGTTTCAGCAACAGCAGTCTGAAGTGCTCAAGCTCTTCGTCGGTCAAATAGGTTTTTGTCAGGACAGGTTCTTCCAGAACCTCATTGTCCTTTTTGGAAGCATTGCCGTTTTTTTTCGCCATAATAGTTACACATTTTTGTACTAACAGAATGCTGTAAAAACAGAGAATCAGATAATACTATTAACCCGCATATTTTTCAAGCAATAACCTGCATATTTCACCATTGACCAACTCCTCTTTCCAATTTGTTGCCGCAGTGGGCTCAAGCGTTACCACGACAAGTACGGTGGCAAGGGTTTCCGCCTTGATATAATCTTCATTGCTTCTCACCGCCTCCAGCACCCTTTCTGAACCCTGAAAAGAGAGGGCTATGCGGTCAGTAATATCGAGGCCGCTCTCTTTGCGAAGCGCTTGAATGCGGCTGACCAGTTCACGCGAAAGCCCCTGCATTGCAAGTTCCTCGGTCATCTCCGTATCGAGTGCGACCATGATCCCATGCGCTTCATCGGAGGCTACAAGCCACCCCTCAATATCTTCGTGCATGATATCGACATCCTCACGCAGAAGTTCAAAGAGCTTTCCGTCAAGTTCAAACGAAAGATGACCCTCTTTTTCAAGCAGCGCAATCTGTTTGTGGCTCATGACCCTGATCGCTTCCGCCAGCGCTTTCATCTCCTTGCCAAAACGGGGGCCAAGGGTTTTGAAGTTTGGTTTGACCTTTTTGCTGATGACGGAGCCATCCTCTTCGATATACTCAATCTTCTGGACATTGACCTCCTCCGTGATGATATCAGCAACCAGGGCGTACTCCTCCCTTGATGCGGCATCTGAAACGGCCAGCAGAATACGCTTGAGCGGTTGGCGGACCTTGATTGAGGCCTTTTCGCGCATGGTTCGTACCAGCGAGGTGATAATCTGTGCTTTTTTCATGCGCTGCTCCAGCGGCCGGTCGATTGCCGGAATATCAAGCAGCGGAAAAGCGGCAAGATGGACCGATTCGCAGGATTCGAGCTGACTGATACCATTCAGATTCAGATAGATCCGCTCGGCAAGAAAGGGTGTAAAGGGAGCGAGCAGTTTTGCAACTGTCTCAAGAGTGCTGTAGAGCGTCTGATAGGCGGCAATCTTGTCCGGCCCCATATCACTTTTCCAGAACCGTTTTCGTGAGCGGCGGATATACCAGTTTGAAAGATCATCAACGGTAAAATCGTTGATCAGCCTTACTGCTCCGGTAAGATCATACTGCTCCATACGCATGTGAACTCCATCAACAAGCGTATTAATGCTCGAGAGTACCCAGCGATCAAGCTCTGAGCGCTCACAGAGGGCAATTGAGGGTTCGGCAAAGGTAAAATGATCGACGTTGGCGTAGAGTACAAAAAAGTTGTAACTGTTGATGAATGCGCGGAAAAACTTGCGCTGCTCCTCCTCAATTTCGGCCGTATTGAATGATTTCGGCCTCCAGGGAGGGCTGCTCACCATCAGATACCAGCGAAGCGCATCGGCACCGTAGCGCTCCATCGTCTCAAAAGGATCAACGACATTACCCTTCGACTTCGACATTTTCTGGCCACTTTTATCGAGAATATGGCCATTCACAATCAGATTTTTATAGGCTGGCTTGTCGAAAAGAAGCGTGGCAATGGCGTGCAGGGTATAGAACCATCCTCTGGTCTGATCGACCCCCTCCGCAATGAAGTCGGCCGGAAAAGAGGCATCGAACTCTTCGCGATGCTCAAATGGATAGTGCAGTTGGGCAAATGGCATGGAGCCACTGTCGAACCAGACATCAACCAGCTCTGGTGTCCGGTTGAAGCGCTTGCCATCCTTGATGAAGTAGATCCGGTCAACAAAAGGCTTGTGCAGATCGAGCTCCACCAGCCCCCTGTCGAGCGCATCTCCAAGGAGTAACTGTTTGCTGTCAATATCGATAAAACCCTCGCGCAGTTCTGCAACTGAACCAATGGCAAACATTTTACCCGATGAGGCATCATCACCGATAGCAAAATCCTCCGAAACCCAGAGAGGCAGCGGTGAACCCCAGAAGCGCTCGCGTGAAAGCGCCCAGTCCTTGTTATCCTCAAGCCAGTTACCGAAACGCCCCGAACCAATCTCGGGCGGGCACCAGTTGATGGTTTTGTTGAGCTCCACCATACGCTCGGCAATTGCCGTCGTACGGATATACCATGACTCCCGTGCATAATAGATCACCGGCACATCATAACGCCAGGAGTAGGGATAGGTATGGGTAATCATCTCCTTGCGGTACAATTTCCCGGCATCCTTGAGCTGACGGATAACAAGAGGGTCGGTATCCTTGAAAAACATCCCGTCGAAATCACTCACCTCAGCCGTAAAACAGCCGTTTCGTCCAACCGGCTGGAGCATCGGCAGATCATATTTTTTGGCAATCTCATAGTCGTCCGCGCCGAAAGCCGGGGCGATATGCACAATGCCGGTACCATCTTCGGTCGATACAAAAGATCCCGCCGTCACATACCAGCACTTTTTTTCAGGATGCATATAGGTGAAGAGTGGCTCATAGTCTATACCCTCCAGATCGCGCCCTTTCAGTTCAGCAATCACCCTCCAAAGCGACTCCCCCTCCTCGTTCTTTTCAAGCAGAACCTGCAGACGCGACTTTGCCAGAATCAGCACCTCACCGCTCACGCAGTTTGAAACCTTGACATAGTCTATATCGGGACCCACACAAAGGGCGACATTTGAAATGAGCGTCCATGGTGTTGTCGTCCATACCAGTAGTGACTCAGGGGAATCCTTGATGCGGAATTTCACATAAATGCTCGGATCGGTCACCTCTTTATACCCGAGGGCGAGCTCATGCGAACTGAGCACGGTCTCCGACTTGGGATCCTGCGGTACAATTTTATAATCCTTGTAGATGAGCCCTTTGTCGAAAATCGTTTTCAGCGCCCACCAGACCGATTCGATATAGTCGTTGGTGCAGGTAATGTAGGGGTGCTCCATATCGACCCAGTATCCCATCCGCTCGGTCAATTTTCCCCACCCTTCACGATTATCGTCAATATGATGATAAACCAGAGCCTTGGCCTCGGCATTGAACTCGCCATCACCATAGGCCACAACCTGCGCCTTGTTCTTCAAGCCAAGCTTCTTTTCTACGGAAATCTCTACCGGCAATCCATGCGTATCCCACCCCGCCTTGCGCGGAACCCGATAACCCTGCATCGTCTTGTAACGGCAGACCACATCCTTGATGGTACGGCTGAATACATGATGAACACCCGGCTTGCCATTTACCGTCGGGGGACCTTCATAAAAAGAGTATATACGGTTGCCCGGTTTTTCTTCAAGGCTTTTGTGAAAAATTCCATGTTCATTCCAGTAAGCCAAAACTTCCGCCTCAACAGCACTGTAGGGCACACTGGAGGGATACTCAACAAATTTAGCGTCCATAATTCTTCAAAATCATTCAATCAAGCACAAGCACCTGGGGGCCTGCCATTATAAAAAAAAGTAACACCACCTGAATATCTGGATTTAAACAGCACAGGCAAGCCTCTCAATAACGGAAAAGCTTGCCTGAAAACACCTGCGGAGAACAAAGCCTGACTGCCAAACGACCCCGCAACACCTCCCTGCGCTTACTTCTTGCTGCCGAGTGTCGTATTTACCCCTTCCAGAACCTGTTTTGCCACCGCAGCAAGCGAATCAAGCGACTGGGCGACAATTTTGCTCACCGGAGCAATCGTACTGTCAATAAAAGTGCCTACACTGACAAAAAGCATTGACATATCGCCTGTCAAAGCACCGCGATCCTGCTGATCAGGGCCGGAATTTTTCGTTTCTTCAGCCATATTACACTGATATTTAGGTTTGCCGACAAATGAACAATACTGCCAAAATCTAATATATTTAATCAACCTTTCAAAGCAAAGGGGGGATAACACAAGGCAAATCGCGGGCGCTGCCTTTCCCTGCTTCCGGAAAGAAAGCGCATCGACCTATTTGCGTCCGTATCGATCCTCTACCCGGACAATATCATCCTCTCCCAGATAATCGCCCGACTGAACCTCAATGAGTTCAAGCGGAGTGTTTCCGGTATTCTCAAGGCGATGAAACTCTCCGACTGGAATATAGGTTGACTGATCCTCACAGAGCGTGATTGTTTTCTCTCCCACTGTCACCTGCGCTGTTCCCTTGACGACAACCCAATGCTCGGCACGATAGTGATGTTTTTGCAACGACAACGCTGCTCCAGGGTTCACCGTAATGCGCTTGACCTTGAAGCGATCCGAAAAATCAACGGTTTCGTAGGTACCCCAAGGTCTGCAGACCCGACGATGCGTCTCCACCTCCTCACGTCCGCTCTTTTTAAGCTCTTCAACAAGCACCTTGACATCCTGAACGCGCTCCCGCGAAGCCACAAGGACGGCATCGGCCGTTTCAACAATGATAAGACCATCAAGGCCAACAGCCGCAACAAGACGGTTTGTGGCGTGAATATAGCAGTTCTTCACATCATGCACCAGCACGTCCCCCCTCTTGACATTGCCGGCTTCATCCCGCTCCTGCACATCCCAGAGCGCTGACCACGCTCCCACATCATTCCATCCCGCATCAAGAGGGACAAGAGAGGCCCTCGTAGTTTTTTCCATCACCGCATAATCGATAGAGTCGGAAGGAGATGCACAAAAGGCGTCACTGTCGAGCCGCAAAAAATCAAGATCTTTCACCGCTTTCTGCAAAGCCTCCCTGCAGGCAGCAACAATGGCTGGAGCGTGCGTTTCAAGTTCGAGGATATAGGTTTCAGCCTTGAAAAGAAAGATACCGCTGTTCCAGAAATAGTCACCCGAAGCGAGATAGTGTTCCGCCCGCTGCTTGTCAGGCTTTTCAACAAATTCCAGCACCCGATAGGCCCCCATTGCACCGTTTGCAGGCACTGATGCCCTGATATAGCCATAACCGGTCTCCGCAGAAGTCGGTGCAATACCAAAGGTGACCAGCTCCCCCTTTTCAGCGGCACACTTCCCTGCGGCAACAGCCTCTCCGAATGCCCGTGTGTCACGAATAACATGATCAGCGGGCAAAAGCAGCATGGTGGCACCAGGATACCGTTCCATGACAAGCATTGCGGCTATGGCAGCAGCGGGAGCGGTATTGCGTCCTTTCGGTTCAAGCAGGATCTCACCGATATCTGCATTGATTTCGCGGAGCTGCTCGGCCACCAAAAAACGGTGACTCTCATTACAGATACAATAGACCGGCCCGATATCATCGGCAGCATCCAGACGAAGCACCGTATCCTGCAGCATGGTCTGCTCTCCCGAGAGTGCAAGCAACTGTTTCGGGTACAAAGCGCGGGAAAGGGGCCAGAGCCTTGTGCCCGAACCTCCACTGAGAATCACAGGAATAATCATGAAGCAAAAAGTGGTGCGTTAAGGGTTGACAAACTTTTTATACATCTTCCAGGTCGATGAAACAAGGGTATCAACATCGCTGTATTTCGGTACCCAGCCGAGGAGTGCCCGCGCATGGTCTGATGAGGCGACAAGCTCTGACGGATCGCCTGCACGCCTGCCGGTAACCTCTGCCGCAATCGCCCTGCCGGTAAGGAGACGGGCACGCTGAACCATCTCAAGCACACTCACACCGGTCTGGCTTCCAAGGTTCACCGTCAGGCTTTTGTTGTGTTTCAGAATATATTCAAAAGCTGCGACATGCGCTTCCGCCAGATCGCTCACATGAACATAGTCGCGGATGCAGCTTCCGTCGCGCGTGGGATAATCGGTGCCGTAAATGGATAGTTTGGGGCGAAGACCGGCAGCCACCTCCATCACAATCGGCAAAAGGTTCTCCGGGTTCAGCTCAAGCCCCTTGACTCTCCCCTCAACATCGTACCCGGCGGCATTGAAATAACGGATTGCCGCAAAGCGCACTGCCTTGAGCTGGTCATACCAGCCAAGCAGGCGCTCGATTTCAAGCTTGGTGAAGCCATAAAAATTTTCCGGCTCTTTGGGATGCTCCTCATCAATCGGCAGGTATTGGGGACTTCCATAGACTGCGGCCGAAGAGGAAAAAATAATCGGCGACAAATGGGCCTCCGCCGCCTGGTTGAGTATGTTGATCGTCCCTGTAATATTGGTTGCGGCATACTCCTCCGGCTTCAACATCGACTGGCCGGCAGCTTTCAGCGCTGCAAGATGAACACATCCGTCATACCCTTCGGCCATCACGGCCCGCAACTGTTCAGGTCGCATGATATCGCCATGTACAAAGCGAGCATCCGAAAAAATATTTTCCCTCAGTCCGCTCTGCAGATTATCAAAAACCGTGACCTCATATCCTCTATCAAGAAAGGCTCCTGTAACATGACTACCGATATAGCCAGCACCCCCGATAACCAGAATTCGCATAAAATAAATACACTTACCGATAGTTATAAAAAAAGTTGTCCATCCACACCCTCAACGGTTGCCATACATCTCTTCGTAATAACGCTGATATCCACCTGACGTGACATCATCAAGCCACTCCGCATGTGAAAGGTACCACTCAACCGTCACTTCAAGCCCTTTTTCAAAAGAGATAGACGGTATCCAGCCAAGTTCATTTTGCAGCTTCGATGAGTCGATGGCATAACGAAGGTCATGGCCCGCCCGATCGGTCACATAGGTGATGAGCTTTGCTGACTCTCCCAAAGGACGGCCAAGCTTTTCATCCATAATACGGCAAAGAAGCCTGATCAGCTCAATATTGCTCCACTCGTTATGACCGCCGATATTATAGGTTTCACCATTGCGGCCCCGATGAAAAATTTCACCGATTGCCTGCGCATGATCGACAACCCAGAGCCAGTCGCGAATGTTCTCCCCCTTGCCATAGACCGGAAGCGGCTTGCGGTTGACAATATTGTTGATAAAAAGAGGAATGAGCTTTTCGGGAAACTGGAACGAGCCATAATTGTTTGAACAGTTGCTGATCACCACCGGCATACCGAAGGTATCGTGCCAGGCCCTTACAAAATGGTCGGAAGAGGCTTTTGAGGCAGAGTAGGGACTGTGAGGGTCGTACGCCGTCTTTTCGGTAAAAAGTCCCTCACTGCCGAGCGAACCATAAACCTCATCGGTTGAAATATGGTAGAACCTCTTGCCTTTATAATCCGATTGCCAGGAGGCTTTGGCGGCATTGAGCAGGTTGACGGTGCCAAGCACATTGGTCACCACAAACTCGGTCGGATTGGCAATGGAGCGGTCAACATGCGACTCGGCAGCAAGATGAATCACGCCGTCAAACTGGTGCTCTGCAAACAGGCGCATTAAAAAATCACCGTCCGTGATATCTCCCTTGACAAAGCGGTAGTTCGGATTTTTCTCAATATCACGAAGATTGGCAAGGTTCCCGGCATAGGTGAGCTTGTCAAGATTGGTAATCGTATAGGCGGGATAGTTCTTCAGGAAATGGCGGACAACATGTGAACCGATAAAACCTGCCCCTCCAGTGATCAAAATATGCATTGGCTGTAACTGTTTTGTTATGGTTGCCTCCCCCGCTCTCATTCGTTCACTCCCTCTTGCAGTTTATCAAGCATGGCGACCAGCGACCGGCGCCAGTGCGGGATTTCGAGCCCCCACTCCTTTTTTATGGCCGACTTGCCGAGAACGCTGTAGTTCGGCCTCGGGGCAATCTGGGGATATTGGCTGCTTTCGACCGCCACCACCTTACAGGGCAGCTCTGCCAGCTCCATGACCGCCTGGGCAAAATCATACCACGAACAGACACCTTCGTTGGAGTAATGGTAGGTGGCTGAATAGAGAGCCCCCTTGTCATACCGTTCAACCATAGACACAATGGCTGACGCAAGATCCGCCGCCCAGGTAGGCGTCCCGATCTGATCAGCCACAACGCTGAGTTCCGATCGCTCCGCACCAAGACGCAGCATGGTTTTGACAAAGTTGCTACCATAAATCGAATAGAGCCATGAAGTCCTGATAATCCAGTGAGAGGGCGCAATACGGCGAATCTGCTCCTCCCCTTCCCATTTCGACACACCGTAAACACCGAGCGGAGTTGCGGGATCAGTTTCCCGATAAGGAGTACTGGAGCGGCCATCAAAAACATAATCCGTGGAAATATGTACCAGAAGGGCATTACGCTCTCTGGCACAGGCCGCAAGCACGGCAGCGCCATCACGGTTCACCCTGAAGGCTGCATCAACATCCGATTCCGCCTTGTCCACCGCCGTATATGCCGCACAATTGATGATCACCTCTATATCATGTTCGCGGCAAAGTGCGGCAACACGATCTGCGGAAGTAATATCAAGATCAGGAAGATCATAGAAAAAAAAACGCTGCCTGTCAGAGCTGTCAGAGAGTTGCCTCAGCTCAGATCCCAGTTGACCCCGGCTGCCTGTAACAAGAATATTCATTTATATTTCTCCAATAAAGCGCTATATCTGATTATTTTGAAGCACCATAACGAAAATAAAAAGCATCAAAAACAGCTAAAACTTTACCAAAACTTTACCAATCGGTCAATATTTTCTTTTATTGAACCTTCCGTACATTTGAGAAATATTCTGCAAAGTTACCAAAGATAACGAAAAAGAGAGAGCAAACTTTTGATGTGAAAATATTTTTCTCTTTTGGAAAAGGAGCATTTGCTGCATTAGCTGATGGTGGCGAGCCTTTACAGTGTGTAGTTTAGAAAAACACTATACACAATCCTACACGAATAAACCGGAACCATGACTGGCCCTTCAGTCTGCCTGATTGCTGTCTTCAATACTGTAACCGGATCGACTGGCTTGAGTACATTGTATGCATTTTCGGGAAGAATGACGCATCAGGATAGTTTTCTTTTGAGGGTGTCGAGGAGTTTGTTGAGTTCGAGGAGCTGTTTGTTCATATCGATGGCAGCAGTTTGGAGCTGCTGGATTTTTTGGGTGCAATCGGTGAGCATGACGGATAGAGCCGGATCAGGTGGCGGTGGCGGGAGTTGCGGGGAGCCTTTTTTGCCGTAGAGGATGTAATTGACGTCGATGCCGACGGCTTCGAGTTTTTCTCGGAGGATGTTGCCGATGCGGTTTTTACCGGTGACGTAGGCGGTGATGTAGGAGGCGTCTTTGGCGCCGATTGCCTGGCAGAGGGCTACCTGGGTTTTGAATTTCTTTTTTATCTCTGCTCTGAGGCGTTTGGCTTCGTCTGTATATGGGCCTGATATAGGCATTTATTCTTATTTTATTGTATATTGAATTTTAGATATAAAGATAAATGTATCTAAAAAGTAAGATAGAAACAACTATAGAAAGATAAAGAATAGAGAATGAGAGGTGGTGTTGTGTTTGTGCTGGGGAGAAATGTTGCGGGTGGTGGTTTTCTATTTTCCCATTTTCCCGTATAAAAAGGGGTATGTGATGCCAGCGGCAAAGATTACAGCGGAGATTACCCGGTGCATCAGTGAGGCGCTTGGTGCGGGTCATTATCGGGAGGTGGCTTGCAAGCTGGCGGGGATTGACCGGCGGACGCTGTTGAATTGGCTGAAGCGGGGCGAACGTGAGCGGTCGGGGGTGTATCGGGATCTGTACCTGGCGGTTGAGCAGGCAGAGGCTAAGGCGGAGGTGTTTCACCTGAAAAATATTGAGACGGCTTCGGCGAAGAGCTGGTTTGCATCTGCGTGGTTTTTGGAGCGGAAGCATCCTGAGCGGTGGGGCAAGCGTGAGGCTCCTCCGGCGGATGATCGGGAGAGGGATGAGGTTGTGGTGATTGGGTAGTAGGGTTGGTTTGGTGTTTTAGGTTTTTACGATGATGATTAACAACAAACCAATCATCGCCTTCATAGTAGCTTATCAGCGCGCTTGACATGCCTGGCCGAGAATGTAATGAATTATTAAACTGCCAATTCTCGTACCAACAGCGCTTATAAGTTGCCGCTGGCCAGCCCGGATGACTGTGAAAGTGCTTGTTAGAATCGTTTTCTCTTAAACCATAGCAACACCCATCTAAAAAGCTTTAAAAGGTCAACGCCAAAACCAAAAAAATTGGGTTTAAGTTCAAGAGGATTTACGTCCTGTGATATTCCAATATCGAGATGCTCTTGGATCGTAAGTCGACGTACCATAGCTTGAGATAGCTGTAAAGTGGTCTTAAAGAACATCGGACTTATATCAACAACTTCTTTCTCCCAGTCAAATTTAATTTTATACCGTTGAATCCTCACGTAAAAACGTTCATACTTTGGATGTCTATAATAAAAAAACTCGCTTGCGCCAAATAAAACTCCAAAGCGCTCTAACCTTTCCTTAATTTCTTTATTTAAAGGTTTACCCTGCTCAAGAAAAAGATTGAATTTTCTTTCATTATGCGCATACATCATCCTGACGAGATAATGAATGTCATCGACAGCGTGTAAATCTTCAACTTCCAGAGTGTGAAACACAGTTGTTTCTATCTTTTCTGGAATCGGAAGGCTTTCCGGCCATTTTGGCAACGTTTCTTCGTAGGCCAATTCCACACTCCCCCTTTAATTCTGATACCTGTTAAGCCTAACAACAATTAGATTGATCCGCCAAAACTGCGGATTTTTTGATTATGCCCCAAAGAGTGCTCATGCTACTGTTGCGGGGTGCGTAAGAGGATAATGTACGCAGGGATATTGAGTAATCCACTGTAGATGACGTGATTTTTTTAGTGGTGGGCGGAGCGGAGGGCGACATGGGGGGGCCTCGGATTTGCGGAGGCGGGTTATTGGTGGGTTGGAGAGTTTGGGCACGGATGCTTCCGTGCCCTTTTTGGTGGTGGGGGTTATTTGGGGATGAGGCCGTTGGCGAAGAAGCTGTAGTGTTGGTTGTTGCCGATGATGAGGTGATCGAGGAGGTTGATGTCGAGGATGTTGCCGGCTTGGATGAGTTTGGTGGTTACTTCTTTGTCGGCGCGGCTGGGTTCGGGGTTGCCGGATGGGTGGTTGTGGACGACCATGATGGC
>CAJAIK010000070.1 GCA_903939765.1 uncultured Chlorobiaceae bacterium
TCAGATCAAGATTGATATTTCCATTATTCTGTGTGGTGGGAATGACGCAGTCCGCCCTGACCACATGCCCCACAGCATCAGTTTCCAGATGGTGATAGAGAATTCCGCGCGGAGCTTCAACCGCTCCGGTGGCCGCGCCGGGTTTGGGCTGGTAGTCGTCCATGATTTTCATTGCTTGAAAATCAGACGTATTCTTCGTACATAGAACTGCAAGCCATCCCGTCAGGCCTAATTTCTCTTTCCCTTTCGGCGTCACTATGCAATTTGCAGACACCTTCTTATAACAATGTCTTCAGAAAACGAAACCTCACATCAGGGTATTTCTTCGCTTGCCATACACGTCGATATCGCTGCAAAAATAAATTTCGCATGTCAGCAAAGTTCATTTGCCTTTCTTCGTGACTTGCGCATAGAGAACGGGAACACCGATTCGGGCATTGACGACCTTCATGTCATGCTCCGTTCAAGTCCGGCATTCCTGAAAGAGAAATCATGGAGGATCGATCGCATTGCTCCAGGAGAGATCGTCACCCTCAAGGATCGTGATATAGAGCTTGATGGCGGTTTTCTGTTGAACCTCGCAGAATCGGTTCAGGGAACAGTAACCTTTACCGTGGAATCGGGAGGGCTGGTAATCGGTGAGCAAAGCCGACCGGTCGAACTGTTGGCCTATAATGAATGGGGAGGCGCTGGTTACATGCCGGAACTTCTTGCAGCATTCTCGATGCCGAACGATCCGGCTGTAGACAGCGTGTTACACGACGCTGTCAAGGTGCTCCGGAAATCGGGCAAACCGGATGCGATTGATGGGTACAAGTCCGGCAGCCGTGCACGGGTATGGGAGCTGGCCTCTGCCATCTATTCGGCGATAGCAAACCTCGGTATTGGTTATACTCTTCCCCCTACGAGTTTCGAGCAGAACGGGCAAAAGATCCGTTTGCCGGGTCAGGTGCATGAAAACCGTGTGGCGACCTGTCTTGATACGACAATGCTGTTCGCTTCGGTTTTCGAGCAGGCAGGTCTCAATCCGATTGTCGTATTACCACATGGCCATGCTTTCGTTGGAGTCTGGCTGCAGCCTGAAGAGCTTTCAACCATCGTCATCGACGAAGCAGAGACCCTGCGCAAGCGGGTGCAGCTCAAAGAGTTGTTGCTGATAGAGACCACGTATGTGACCCAACATCCTGCGCCACCGTTTTCAAAGGCTATCAATGCGGCAGTCGATAGTATTGCTCCCGGGAATGATGAAACATTCAATGCTGCTGTGGATATTCGAAGGGCGCGCGCACACCGGATTATGCCGCTTGCCCTCAAGGTCGATCGGCAGACCGGAGCCAGCGGACCAGATGACAGCCCGGTTGTTGAGCAGGCTATGGAAGAAGCCCCCGAGCTTCCCGATTTCACCAGCGTAGTCGAGGAAGAACAGCAGGATGAGACTCCAGCCGGTCGCCTTGAGCGTTGGCAGCGGAAACTGCTCGATCTTTCGACACGCAACTCGCTGCTCAGCCATAAAACCTCGAAATCCAGCCTGCATTTTATCTGCCCCGATGTGGCACTTCTCGAAGACAAGCTTGCCGGTGGTATGAAAATCTCAATCCGGTCAGTTCCACGTCCAAGCGGACAGGGCCAGGATGAAGCGCTTCACCGCCAGCGAACCGGTGAAGTGATTACCGATGAATATGCCCGTGAAGCTCTCGATCAAGGCCAGGTGCTGGTCGACATGGATGAAGAGGAACTCACGAAGCGAGCCGTTGATATCTACCGGAAGGCCCGGACTGCATTGGAAGATGGTGGTGCCAATACGCTCTATCTCGCACTTGGTTTTCTTCTCTGGAAGCACAGCGACAAGAAGGATGACCGGCGTTTCCGCGCTCCGCTTATTCTGTTGCCGGTTACGTTTGAACGCAAATCCGTGCGAAGCGGCTTCCGGTTGTCTCTTCATGACGATGAACCACGTTTCAACACCACCCTCCTCGAAATGCTGAGGAAGGATTTTCATCTTGATATCAAAGGACTCGATGGGCCCTTGCCGACCGATGAGATTGGTATCGATGTAAAAGGAATATGGGACCGGATCAGAAGAGAGGTGAGAGATGTCCCCGGTTTTGAGGTGGTCGAGGATGTCGTGCTTGGCAATTTTTCCTTTGCCAAATACCTTATGTGGAAGGACCTTGCAGATCGTACCGATGAACTGCGTAAAAGTCCGGTCGTCCGGCATCTTATCGATTCGCCTCGTGACCCCTATCCCGGAAAAGCTGCCTTTGTTGACCCGACGGAACTGGACCGGGAGTACAACCCTTCTGACCTGCTGACACCACTGCCCGCTGATGCCTCCCAGATGGCTGCTATCGCGAGCGCCGACAGGGGAAAAGATTTCATCGTCATCGGGCCACCCGGTACCGGTAAAAGCCAGACCATCAGTAACCTGATAGCCCATATGCTGGGTAAAGGGAAGTCCGTTCTTTTTGTCTCTGAAAAGACGGCAGCTCTCGATGCCGTACATCGACGACTGGAAAAAGTCGGACTTGGCCGTTTTTGCCTGCCGCTCCATTCCAATAAAGCCCGAAAGACGGATGTGCTTGGGCAATTGCACCATACATGGGAATACCATCGGAAAATATCCGTTGATGATTGGGAAAAGGAGGCGGAAAGGCTCCGTCAGGTTCGTGACCAGCTCAACCTTGTTGTTGACCGGTTGCACCTCCGCCGTCGAAACGGGTTGACGGCTCACTATGCCATAGGCGTCAAAGTACGGGATGAAGAATTTGCATCCAGAGTTATTTTTGCCTGGCCTTCAGTTGACCAGCACGACGAAAGCCGATTGGCGGGCATGCACGAAGCTGTCGAAAAGCTGCGCGTGCAATACGCCGCTGTTGGTGATCTTTCCCGAACCCCATTCAAACTCGTCAGTTCTGGTGAATGGTCGCCGCAATGGGAGGTGCAGCTCGCAGAACAGGCTGTCAGGCTCGCCGCAACCGCAAACAAAGCTGAAAAGGCCTGCACTGCGTTATTCGATAGTGTAGGTATAGCATTGCCTGAACTGACTTTTAACCGCCTCAATGCAGTCACGGAGTTCGCTTCATTGCTTGCGGAATCTTACCGAAAACAGACTGCCTATGCACTTGAAGCCGACGGTCAGGAGCGAATCGAAGCACTTGAAGAGGCCGTCATTCGACTCAAGGCCTATGCCGAAGCACAGGCATCTCTCAGTTGTGCCTACAAACCCATGGCGTGGCGTCATCTTGATGGCGACGATATTGCCCGGAGCTGGCAGGAGGCAGAGGCTGCATGGGGCCCGAAGGGATTCTTTGCAAAGCGGAAGCTCATCAAGGAGATGAAGGCGGCAGGTGCGCTTGGCGACCCTGATCCGGCATGTGATGCGCTCGCCCTGAAGCGTCTGCGCGAAGAGGGCGAAGCCATCGATCGTCTTGAGGACATGCTTTCCGGGTTCAGGGAGTGGAAAGGTCATGTGACCGATTCCGATGCATTGAAAGCTCTCGAAGAAATCGGCAAACGGGCAAAATTGATCGTTGGCCGTCTTGTCGAAGATACGACGGCTCTGATCGAACTGCGCGGCAAGGTTCGTACTCTTTTGTACGAAGGTAACGACCTTCTGGCTCCTGATGCTGCAGTAGGCAGGGCAATATCGTTTTTCCTCGAAGCCAACAGTCAGTTGCAGGAAACCTGCATCAGATTCGAAGCCCTCGCAGGTCGTTCCGTTCGCGAACATTTCGCCAGCCACGGGAAAGCTCTTGAAGCCATTCGGGAAACTGCTGAAGAGATTGCTGAACACCACGCAGAATTGCGTTCATGGTGTGCGTGGAGGCGATATCGCGACGAGGCCGTTGCTCTGGAGCTTGGTCCGTTTGTCGAAGCTCTCGAAGCTGGCCGCATTCCAGTCGATGAAATCGACAGGACGTTTGAGGCGGCCTACTGTGCCTGGTGGTCGGCCATGGTTATCGGAGAGGACGAAGTGCTGCGCACCTTCTCTACTCCCCAGCATTCCGCCTCGATCAACAAATTCCGTGAACTCGACGACCGTTTCCAGAAGCTTACGGCAGACTATATTGCCGCAAGGCTTTCAGGTAACATGCCGCATCCTGACGATATCGAACGGACATCTTCATGGGGCTTGCTGCGACGTGAAATCCAGAAACGCAGCCGTCATAAACCCGTAAGGCAGCTTATTCAGGAAATTCCTGATGTACTGAACGCCCTCGCGCCATGCCTTATGATGTCACCGCTCTCCGTCGCCCAGTATCTGCCAGCCGAGCAGGCGCTGTTTGATGTCGTCATTTTCGACGAAGCATCACAGATAACCGTCTGGGATGCTGTAGGTTCCCTCGCACGCGGAAAACAGGTCATCATCGCCGGCGATCCGAAGCAGATGCCGCCAACCAACTTTTTTGCACGTTCAGAAGATGATCCCGATGGCGATATCGATATTGAAGGCGATCTCGAAAGTATTCTCGATGAAATGATCGGAGCGAGTATACCGCAATGCCTGCTCAATCTCCATTACCGTTCCCGTCGTGAAAGCCTGATCGCTTTTTCCAACAGCCGCTACTATGCGAATTCACTCGTTACGTTTCCTGCTCCGTTTCATCCTGACCTTGCGGTGAAGCTTGTACGTCCCGATGGCTTTTACGCCCGCGGTAAAGCCCGCCACAATGAGGGCGAGGCAAAGGCAATTGTCGCTGAAATTCTCAGACGACTGACCCATTCCGATGAGCATGTCCGCAATCAATCCATCGGTGTGGTGACCTTCAACACTGAACAGCAGGGGCTTATCGAGGATCTGCTTGACAAGGCCCGTTCAGCCAATCCCCATATCGAACCGGCATTTTCGACCGAGCATACCCTCGAGCCGGTTTTTGTCAAGAACCTCGAAACCGTGCAGGGCGACGAGCGCGATGTCATCCTGTTCAGCGTTACCTACGGGCCCGACCAGTCGGGTCACACTACCATGAATTTTGGCCCGCTCAACCGTGACGGTGGCGAACGGCGTCTCAATGTGGCGCTTACACGGGCTCGATCAGAGATGATCGTCTTTTCAACGCTCAGCCCTGACCGCATTGATCTCTCCCGAACATCAGCAAGAGCCGTTATCGACCTGAAGCATTTTCTTGAATACGCCGAACGAGGGCCATCCGTACTCGGAGCTGCTGTTTATGGTTCGATTGGCGATTTCGATTCTCCTTTCGAATCGGCTGTCGCCCGGGAATTGCGTGGTAAAGGCTGGGCAGTGCAGCCGCAGATCGGTGTCTCGGCCTATCGTATCGATCTTGGCGTTGTCCATCCCGACTTTCCAGGACGCTATCTTGCCGGAATTGAATGCGATGGCGCCATGTACCACAGTTCAGCTTTCGCCCGTGAGCGCGACAAAATCCGCCAGGCAGTGCTCGAAGAGCTCGGCTGGAAAATCCTGCGCCTCTGGTCGACCGACTGGTGGACTCATAAAGCCAAAGCACTTGATGATCTCCACCAGGTACTCAACGTGTTACTGGAAACCGAAAGGCAGGTGTTGGTCGAGGAGCCATCTGACGATTTCGTCATGCCCGAGACGACAGTCATTGCGAGCCTGCAAGCACCGCCAATCGTGTTGTTGCAACCCTCCAGAGTTATATCCGATGAAGTGCTTGATGAACAAACCGAAAGTTCCTATGAAGTTGCTCAGCTCGATCCGGAACGATTCCGCCCTGAACCCGATCTCTTCTATACCGACGAGTACGCATCTCGTCTGACTGCAATGATCGATTATGTCATTGAGCAGGAAGGCCCGATACACGAAGAAGTTCTCTTCAGGCGGATTGCCCGCTTCCACGGTTTCAAACGTGCCGGCAAACAGATCCAGGATATTGTGCTCGCCATCGCCAAACGTCGAAAATGCCATTGCAGAGAAAAAGTCGGCCTCTTTTTCTGGCAGAAGGAGAGTTTCGAAGAGCGCCTCGCTCCCGCCCGATGGAAAAACCGTGACGATGAAATGCGCAAGGTCGAACACATCTGCCTGGAAGAAATCAAGGCAATTGGCCAACTCCTTGCAACCAAAGGCGACCCGGTTGAACTAGCCCGAAATCTCGGCATAGCCAGGCTCAGCCAATTTGCCCGGGAGCGGTTGAGTGAAGCGATGGGGGAGTGAGATATGATCGGCTCATCATTGCTATCTTACAGATTGTGCGAAAGACGATATGCGTCATTATAATCTGCAATTACTTGAAAATCCGGTGTATTCTTCTTACATACAAATGTAGGCTTTTTTTCCCTCTTCCGGGATGGCGTCCATGAGCACAGTTTAGTAAAGACGATCTGTTTTTTTTGCATAATGATGTACGCACCACAATGGGTTGTGAGCAAGTTTTAAACAGGATTAAAAAGCCTTGATGATCTCTATTAAGCGCTTCATAGGAAATAATTCCGTAGTATAAGGGACAGACAGAAAACAGATACACATGCCCCTGTAAATCATGAAGTTAAGTCACTTGGAATTATCTGCCGATGAGCGTACAAAGCTACA
>CAJAIK010000071.1 GCA_903939765.1 uncultured Chlorobiaceae bacterium
CTGAAAAACGGCACGACCAGCGGCATGGGCGCCCTGAACTTCAGCACGCTGGTGATGGTGACCGACAAAGACCATGACCCGGTCATCATCGGCAACCTGACCAGCGGCAGCAACCTCTTCACGGTGACGGTCGAAAA
This sequence comes from uncultured Chlorobiaceae bacterium, assembly GCA_903939765.1. GTDB lineage: Bacteria > Bacteroidota > Chlorobiia > Chlorobiales > Chlorobiaceae > Chlorobium. The sequence continues at coordinate 138 of CAJAIK010000071.1, forward strand.
CGATATACCGATAGCTCGTCTTGATCTTCCTGAAAGTGTTTTTGAAGGAAGTGCCAAGATTGGATCGACGGGGACCGGAGCTCTGCTCGGCAAGGCAAATCTTCTCGGCAATGACCGTCCCGGTGCAGATAGCCCGATACGCATCTCCGAGATCAGCTATGTTAAACCCGACGGAAGCACTGACGTAGTAGCGATTTCTGACGGAGGTCAAACCGCTTCGTTGCAAACTCGTTATGGTTGGGTGCAGGTATGGAGCAATGGCAACTGGGAATATACCCCAGATCCTGTTTTGGCTCATGTTGGCAGCGATTTGTTTAACGATGTTCTTACCTACAAGATTATTGATAAAGACGGGGATACGTCAACCAATACAAAATCGATTTCTGTTAATGATACCATCCCCATTATTTCTAATCCAACGCAAAGCATTGTCTATGAGTCTTCTCCTTTCCATACGGTGTTCACCGGATCCCTGCCCGTTATACGGGTAGCAGATCCTTTTAAAGTGGTTTTTAATGATCCGGCATCAGGGGGTGAACTGTATACAGCAGATGGGCAGTTGATTACTTATTCATCCACGGAGTCTGTGCTTACCGCGCATGTCTATGGTGACCCTACGAATATTGCCTTTACCATTACGATCAAAAACGCTACTTCTACCAATGCATATTTTGAATTTGATCTTTATCAAAAGCTCGATCATACTCTTTTTACCGATACACAGTTCCTTGACTTATCTATAGCCTACAAGGTCCAGGAAACAGACTTCGTCGGATCGGATATTGTGACGAGTTTCCCTAATTATCCTGTTTCTACTGCTGATGCTGCTGTTTTTCATGTTATCGTTGTTGATGATACCATTGTCAATTCGCCGACGACAGGAGATGATATATTGCTCTTTGACGGTACTTTTTCTGCGCCCCCCTTTAACGGCACCCCCCCCGTCGATATGCTTGGCGGTACCGATACCTTGTTGTTCCCCAAGACGTTGACGACTCTTGACTTTTCGACGTTGAACGGAAAAATCACGAATCTTGAAATCATCGATCTTTCCGTTGACGGAGCGAACAGCATAACCAATATTCTCGGAGCTGATGTTAATGCGGTTACCTCCAGCAACTCGCTCTACATCCTTGGAACAAGCGAGGATCATGTTGCCTTGAACGGTTTTACACAGAGTAATAGTGACCCTCTTATCTATAACTTAAATGGTAGTAATCATCTCTTGAATGAGTATACGAATGCGGTATCGGGATCGACAGTTTTTGTCGAAAAGGATATTTCTATGCCATAATTCCATGGTCTGAACTTTTTACGGTAATCAACAATTTCTCTATCAAAGGTTATGAAACAGACAACAAACAGGGAACTGAAAGCTCTTGCTGTTGCGCTCCTGCTGCTCTGCTTTGGGTCACCGCAAACAGTCGAGGCGAAGTCGGTAACCGTGAGTGAAGCGGTTACTCAGGCGCTCAATACCAATCCGGAAATCAAGGCAAGGTTTCATGCTTTCCGGGATGTCTATGAGGAGCAGCATGTCGCCTATGGAGGCTATTTGCCAAAAATTAATGCCAGTGCCGGTATCGGGCATCATTGGCTCCAATCGGATAGCGGTGGTGAAAAACATTACTGGGGCGAGGGAGTACGCCTTGAACTTGCCCAGATGCTTTTTGATGGCTTCTACACCAAAAGTCAGGTTTGCCGTCTGAAATATTCGGGACAGGCGCGCTATTTTGAGTTTATGGATTCGATGGAAACGGTTGGTCTCGAAAGTTTCAGGGCCTATGTTGATGTTTTGCGCTATCGTGAAATGCTCAATCTTTCGAAGAGAAATTACGAGTACCATAAGGAAATTTACAACCTGATCAACAGCCGTGTTCGTGCCGGAGTTGCAGCAGGGGTGGATATGGAGCAGATTTCGGCTCGTCTTGCGCTGGCGCAGTCGAACTACCTGATTGAATTGAGCAACCAGCACGATGTGAGTGCCCGTTACCAGCGCTATGTAGGAGAGTTGCCGGAACAGAATCTTGCTCCTGTGGAGATGCCTGACAAGGGAATACCGGCGACAGCAATTGAAGCGATAAAGGATGCCTATCAGCACAATGCCGGATTTCTTGCCACTCTTTCTGATATCCGTGCAGCGAAATATGCGGTTGACGTCCAGAAATCGAAGTTTTATCCGCGGCTTGATATCAAGGCGTGGCATGACAGATCGTGGAATCTGGATGGTATTGATGGCCGGCGGGATGAGAGTGCGGCTGAACTTGCCTTGACCTATAATATTCTCAATGGGGGATCGGATGAGGCGGCGGTGCATCAGTACCGTGAAAAAATGTATCGTGCGATTGACTTGAGAGACAAGTCGGCGATTGAGTTGCGCCAGACCATATCCATAGCGCATAATGAGCAGTTGTTGATAGCCGAGCAGTTGAAGTATTTTGATCGCCACTACAAGAGTATGGAGCGGGTAAGAGAGGCCTATCACCAGCAGTTCACCATTGGAAAACGGACGTTGCTTGATTTGCTCGATACGGAAAATGAATATTATCAGGCACGTCGTGCTTTTTACAACGGTTTTTTTGACCTGACGATAGCGAAGGCGAGGACGTTGGCGGGGATGGGCAAATTGCTGACGACAATGGGTGTGGTTCGCGGAGAGATGCCAAGCCTGCGGGATATCAATATTCAAGAGCCGCATCCAACGGAACGGGATTTGCCACCAATGGTCGAGCCTGATCGTGAGGCTCCTAATTTTTTCTGATGTGATCAAGGCATGAGCTTTGACGGGAAAGTTTTTTTGTAATTCCTTTTTTTACTGTCTGTTATGTCTGTTGTTCTGACTGTAGGGAAGAGGGAGTTTGACGGTGATGATCTGTTGGTGCTGCTTTCAGGACATAATGTATTGCCGCAACTGATGGAGGCGATGGTTGTTGACAGCTCGTTGCGCTCTCTTGAGTGCAGTGCCGCAGCAATTGCGGACTATTATCATGCTGAGGTGGCGGCTGATGCAGCATTTTTGGAGAAAAAGAGGGCTCAATTGCGGCTTGAAGGGACGAGAGAAGAGGATCTTGATTTTTTTATCAGTCGTCCCGTGCTGCTTGAGCTCTTCAAGGAGCAGCGGTTTGTGCCGCTGGTGGGTAGTGCTTTTCTGAAATTGAAGGCAGGCTTTGACAGTGTGCTTTTTTCCATGCTTCGCAACAAAAATCATGAATTGACGAGAGAGCTCTTTTTTCGTCTGGAATCGGGAGAGGAGAGTTTTGATGCTCTTGCCGGGCGTTATGCAGAGGGACGGGAGGCTGCGAGTGGTGGTCGCCTTGGCCCGCTAGAGCTGCAGCATTTGCATCCTGCATTGGCAAGAGTGTTGTCGACGGCTCAACCGGGGGTGGTGAATCCACCGGTGGTCATTGACGGTTTTGGAGTAATTACGGTGCTGCATGAGAAAAGATCGGCCAGGCTTGATGATGCAATGAAACAGCATCTTGTTGATCAGCTCTTCCGCGAGTGGGTGAAGGGGGAGGTTCTTGCGTTTTTTTATTGAACCAGGGTTTTGCCCTTTGCAGTCAGAATGGGTGAAAGGATTCATTTATAAGGAAGTTAACCATGTCGAATACCGTCGATCCTGCTCGTGCTTCGCTTTGCCGCGTTATTGAGGGGATTTCCCTCTTTTCTGCTCTGCCGGCGGATAAAATCGGCATGCTCGCTGATATCTGTTCAACGGGAGTCTATACCATAGGGAAGCCGATTATCAGCAAGGGAATGTTGCCGGATTCGCTTTATCTGATCAGCTCGGGGGTGGTGCGATCGCTGTATCAGGAGAGTGGCACCGGGGCCGTGCAGACGTTGAGGCTTCTCGGGCCTGGAGAGCTGTTCGGCTGGGTTAGCCTGATGCGCCGTCAGCCAACGGAGATTATTACGGCTTCTGAAGAGACGACCTGTCTTCAGATTCCCCTCTTGTCGCTGAGCAAGGTCATCAATGAGTTTCCTTTTCTTTATGACCTGTTGCAGGCGAGATGCGACCCTTCGGAAATTTGTCTCCTTCTCGAAAGCATCTATAGTAATGACCCGAAACGAGGTGCGCGCATGGTCGAGTCTGGTTTTTCGGGAATCAGGGAGCTTTCGCAGCATCTTTTTCAGTCGGCGGTGGTTGTCGATACCGGTTTCAGCCGGGCGATTCCCCCGAACAAGCTTCAGTGGTTTGTCAGCCGCAGCGATGATCCGGCATACCTGCCAGGAAGTGAGTATCGGCCTGCTTCGGCTGAAATATCGGGCTCGCAGTCAATTCGTCTGGTGGGGCTTGATTTGTCGTGCATCAAAACTGAGCCCTCTCAGCCGACGGAGAGGAGCCTGAAGGGTTCTCCGCAGGAAGTTGAGTCGGTTGCTGTTACTGCTGTGCCGGAGCGGGTGAGGGGAGTGCATGAACGCGATCGGCCGAGGAAGGAGTTCAATTGTCAAACAGAAGAGGAGACGGGAAGCAGCGCCTCAAAAGGATTTCCTTTTTTCAGGGGGCGGGGTGCGGTTGAGGAGACGACTGCTTGTTTTCTTATGTTCGGCAAGTACATGAATGTTCCGGTTAAAAAAGATCTGATTCAGAGCATTATAGGAAACCAGTATACCCGGAACGGTCAGATATCGTTGCAGGATTGCGGAGGTGTCGGGGTGGTGCTTGGTCTGAAAGCTCAGGTGGTGAGTTTTGGGCCTGATGCTCTTCCGAGGCTGAAACTTCCGGCCCTTATCGCCTGGAACAAGAGTTTTGCCGTGCTTTATCGTGCTTCATCGAGGTCGGTGATGGTGGCTGTTCCCTCTTCATCCGGCATAAAAGAGCTCAGTGTGAAAGAGTTCTGGGAGAAATGGGATCATCCCGGGGAGGCGCTTGTGCTTGATTCGAGGGAGGATACTCCTGAAAAAAAGTTTGGCTTTGACTGGTTTGCCCCTTCCATCAAAAAGTATCGTGCGGTGCTTGGTGAGGTGATGATTGCCTCATTTTTTACCCAGATCATGACTCTGGTCAATCCACTCCTTTTCATGGTCATTATTGACCAGGTCATTGTCAAGAACAGTTACTCGACGCTGCATGTGCTTGGTACCTTCATGCTCGCTATTGCAATTTTGCAGGCGGTGCTGAACAGCTTGAGAACCTATCTTTTTGTTGATACCACCAACCGCATTGATGTTGCTCTCGGGGCGGAGGTGATTGATCATCTTTTGCGTTTGCCGTTGCGTTTTTTTGAGAAGAGGCCGGTGGGTGAGCTGAGTTCACGGATTGGCGAGCTTGAGCATATCCGTCAATTTTTAACGGGCACGGCTCTCGGTGTTGTGCTTGACGCTGTTTTTTCATTTGTCTATGTTATTGTTTTGTTTGCATTCAGTTGGAAGCTTGCGGTGATGGCTCTCTCTATAGTCCCTGTGATCGGGCTGATAACGTTTCTTTTATCGCCAGTGATCAGAAAGCAGTTGCGCGAAAAAGCTGTACGTCACAGTATGACGAATGCCTATCTGATTGAGGTGCTTTCGGGTATTCAGACGGTCAAGTCACAGAATATTGAGTTGCGGGCGCGATGGAACTGGCAGGAGAAGTATGCCGCATACGTGAAGGAGGGGTTCAAGCCGGTTGTCTCTGGTACCATTGCCAATTCCGCAAACTCTTTTCTCAGTCAGGCTTCCGGGCTTATTGTGATCTGGGCTGGCGCTGCTCTTGTGCTGAGCAATGAGTTGACCCTTGGGCAGCTTATTGCATTTCGCATGATTGCCGGTTATATAACGAGTCCTGTTATGCGCCTTGCCCAGCTCTGGCAGAATTTTCAGGAAACCGGTATGTCGCTTGAGCGGCTTGCTGATATTGTCGATACCCCGCAGGAGGGTGGCAAGGATCAGTTGTCGCAGATTCCGCTTCCGCTCATCAGGGGTGAAATTTCATGTGAAAATATCTCTTTCCGTTTCAGGGAGCAGTCGCCCATGGTGCTGAAAAATGTGACGGTGAGCATACCTGCGGGTTCTTTTGTGGGGGTCGTTGGAGAGAGCGGATCGGGCAAGAGTACCTTTGCGAAACTTATCCAGAGGCTTTACCCGCTTGAAGAGGGGCGGATTTTTATTGATCATTACGATATTGGCAAGGTTGAACTCAATTCGCTCAGAAGCCAGATCGGTATTGTGCCGCAGGATCCCATGCTTTTTAACGTTTCGGTAAAGGATAATATTGGCCTGACCAATCCTGATGCTACGGATGCTGATATTATCCATGCGGCTAAAATTGCCGAGGCTCATGATTTTATTATGGCGTTGTCAACAGGCTACAATACGCCGGTTGGCGAAAAGGGCTCTTCACTCTCGGGCGGTCAGCGGCAGCGGATTGCCATTGCGAGAACAATTCTGCAGAATCCGGGGCTTATTATTCTTGATGAGGCGACAAGTGCGCTTGATGCGGATACGGAAAGCCGGTTAACGGCAAATATGATTACGGCATTCAAAGGCAAGACGGTCCTGTTTATTACGCACAGGCTTAATTCGGTGAAAGGGGCTTCCATGATACTTTGTTTTCATGACGGCTGCATTGATGAAATTGGTACCCATGATGATCTTATGGAGAGAAAAGGACGTTATTATTCGCTCTTTCAGAAGCAATCTTTTTCAATTCCTGTCATGGAGGGGAGCCTGTCATGAAAAATCCATTTGCTGATGATTTGATTGGTCAGGGAGAGGTGTTCAGCCAGTCTCTTTTTGTGCCGAGGGCGATACTCTGGACTCTTGTGCTTGCTTTTTTGGGCTTTATTGTCTGGGCATCAGTTGCTGAAATAGACGTTTCGATTCCTGCTGCAGGAAAGCTTGAACCGACTGGTGAGGTCAAGAAGGTGCAGGCGGCTATTGAGGGTGAGGTGAGCCTTTTGCGTGTTGATGACGGGCAGCGGGTTAAAAAGGGAGAGGTGCTCCTTGAAATGGTCCCTGTTTTGTCGGTTGGTGAGGAGTCGAAACTCAAGTCGCTGGAGATTAATCTGGCAAATTCACGCCAGCAGTATGCGACTGAGTCGGTACTGCTCGGAAAACTTCGCTCTCTGCTCAGTACGGCTGCCGTCTCACAATTTGAGGTGGAACAGAAAAAACTGGATGTGCTGAAGCTTCAGGCACAGATTGCCGATCTTTCAGAGCAGATCAGCAAGCAGCGGTATATGACCGGTCAGGCAACAGGGTATGAGTCGATAACGGCACCGGTGAGCGGTACGGTGTTTGATCTTCAGGTAAAAAAAGGGACGATTGTCAGTTCCGGCCAGGTGATTCTCAAAGTTGTGCCTGATGACAATTTGACGACCAAGGCTTTTATTTCAAACCAGGATATCGGTTTTGTTGTTGAGGGGCTGCCGGTGGATGTGCGGCTCGATGCGTTTCCTTCGGCCGAGTTTGGTGTTATCAAGGGGAAGGTGGTTCAGGTTGGTTCTGATGTGCTTGCGCCTGATGATATCATCAAATTCTATCATTTTCCCGTCAAGATTGAGTTGGAACGGCAGTATCTGGAGGTTAATGGCCGAAAAATTTTTCTTCAGTCGGGTATGTCTGTGGCGATGAATATCAAGGTGAGGAAGCGCACCGTCATGAGTATTTTTACCGATCTCTTTACCCAGCAGGCTGATGCTATCAGCCATATCAGAAAATAGCGTCCTATCCTGAAGAGCTCAATGATGCATCGTAAAGCTACAATTCCGGAGCATGGCACGGGTGTTGCTGCATCTGGAATGGCCAGTCCGGTAAAGAGTGAGAGTAACGAATCCAGATTGCTGTCGGCACTGGCGTGGCATCAACAGGGCCAGTTTGATGAAGCTGAAGCACTGTATCGAGAGATTTTGCTCTCGCAGCCTCGCCATTTTGATGCGCTGCAGCTTCTTGCATCTGTCGCCGCCCAGAAAAAGAACTCCCTCGAGGCTGTCGAGTTGTTTGATCAAGCGCTCAAAATTAATCCCGATCACCCCTTTATACTCAATAATCGTGGCAATGCGTTGAAAGAGTTGATGCGCTACGAAGAGGCTTTGGCGAGTTATGACAGGGCCATAGCTCTGTATCCGGATTATGCTGATGCTTACAATAATCGTGGTAATGTGTTACAGGCATTGAAACGGTTAGAAGAGGCGATAGAAAGCTATGATCGGGCGCTTGCACTTCAGCCTGGCCATGCTGTGGCGCACCATAGTCGTGCGGATGTTTTGCTTGAAATGAAGCGTTTTGGTGAGGCTTTGTTAAGTTATGACAAGGCGATAGAGCTTCAGTTGGATGATGCAGATACGTACAATAATCGCGGGAATGCGTTACAGGGGTTGAGGCGGTACGAAGAGGCGTTGCTGAGTTATGACAGGGCGCTTGAATTAAAGCCTGACAATACTGAAGCCTGTAATAATCGCGGGAATGCGTTACAGAAGTTGAGGCGGCACGAAGATGCTTTGAAGAGTTATGAGCAGGTTTTTGTTTTTAACCCTGAGGATGCAGATGCGTACAATAATCGCGCGAATGCCTTACTGGATTTGAAGCGTTATGAAGAAGCGGCGTTGAGTTATGAGCGAGCCCTTGCCATCAAGCCCGATTATCGTTTTTTGTTCGGAATGTGCATACATGCAAAAATGAAGAGTTGTGACTGGAGATGTTTTAATGATCGGGTCAATCAACTTGCCGAAAAAATTGAACGTCACGAAAAAGCAGCGTCACCGTTTTCTGTGCTTGCTGTAGCTGATTCTCCCTCTTTGCAGAAAAAGGCTGCGATGATTTTTGTACAGGATGAATTTTCTGAAAATTACGCTCTTCCGGAAATAGTGAAGCGTGCCCGACGCGACAAGATCCGTATCGGTTATTACTCTGCTGACTTCCATGATCATGCAACGACCTATTTGATGGCTGGGTTGTTTGAAATGCATGATAGAAGGAAGTTTGAACTCTATGCGTTTTCGTTTGGAGCAGAGAGCCATGACACCATGAGAAAAAGGGTTGCTGCTTCATTTGACCATTTTTTTGATGTGCAGTTTCAATCAGATCGAGAGGTGGCGATCCTTTCGAGGGATTTGGAGATTGATATTGCCGTTGACCTGAAGGGTTTTACCGGAAATGCCCGAACAGGGATATTTGCCTTCAGGGCAGCGCCGATACAAGTCAACTATCTTGGCTATCCTGGCACAATGGGTGCAGATTACATTGATTATCTTATTGCAGATCGCACACTGATACCGGAAAGCAGCCAGCCCTGTTACACCGAAAAAATAGTCTTTCTTCCCGACAGTTATCAGGTGAATGACGCCATGAGTTGTATTGCCGGGAAGGTGTTCACCCGAAAAGAGTTGGGTTTGGCGGAAACCGGGTTTGTTTTCTGCTGTTTCAATAATAACTATAAAATCACCCCAGCCACTTTTGATGGCTGGATGCGGATACTCAATCTTGTGCCGGACAGTTATCTCTGGCTTTTTGGTGACAATCCAGACGCTGAGGATAATTTGCGACGTGAGGCGACCGAAAGAGGTGTTCAGGCTGAGAGGCTGATTTTTGCACAGCGACTGCCTCATGCTCTTCATCTTGCTCGGCTCAGGCATGCAGATCTCTTTCTGGATACCCTGCCATACAATGCCCATACAACGGCAAGTGATGCCCTGTGGGCGGGATTGCCCGTCTTGACCTGCACGGGTGAATCATTTGCCAGCCGTGTTGCGGCAAGTCTGCTCAATGCCATTCAGTTGTCGGAGCTCATTACCTCAACCCAGGAAGAGTATGAGGCACTTGCGATCGAACTTGCCACCAACCCGGAAAAGCTGGTCAATATCCGCCGTAAGCTGGAGCGGAATCGGCTTACAACGCCTCTTTTTGATACGCAACGTTTTACCGGGCACCTCGAAGAGGCTTACCGGGTGATGTACGAGCGGTATCAGGCTGATTTGCCGCCAGACCATCTTGCTATAGAACCATTACTTCTATCGGGCAAGAAAAAGATGACGCAGGTACCAGTGAATAATAGCACTTCTTCAGGAGCAAGGTATGGCGGCAAGAATGCCGATACATCTGACGTTGAGGTTCTGTCAAGAGATGATCAAGCTGCCAGGCTCGAGTCTGCACTGGCGTTGCATCAACAGGGTCGTTTGGATGAAGCAGATGCATCGTACCGGGAGATTTTACGGTTACAGCCCAGTCACTTTGATGCGCTGCAGCTTCTTGCATCCGTTGCTGCTCAGAAAAAGAACTCCCTTGAAGCAGTTGCATTGTTTGACCAGGCGCTTGACATCAATCCTGACAATCCCTTTGTGCTCAATAATCGCGGCAATGCATTGAAGGAGCTGAAGCGCTACGAGGAGGCATTGGAAAGTTATGAGAAAGCTATAGCCGGTAAGGCTGATTATGCGGATGCGTTTTATAATCATGGAGTAGCATTAAAGGAGTTGCAGCGCTTTGAAGAGGCCGTGACAAGCTATGATCGGGCGATTATGCTGAGGCCTGGCTATACAGCAGCTTACTATAATCGAGGCAATGTGTTGAAGGAATTGCACCGCTATGAAGAGGCACTGGTGAGCTATGAGAGTGCCCTGGCAATAAGGCCTGACTATGTTGAAGCTTGCTATAATTCCGGAGTTGTGTTACAGGAGCTGAAGCGCTATGAAGAGGCCTTATGGTGTTATGAGAGGGCCATAACACTCAAGCCTGACAATGCAGAGTTTCACGGCAATCTTGGTAATGTGTTGCAGGATCTGAGACGATATGAGGATGCGTTGGCAAGTTATGACAGGGCCCTGGCAATATGTCCTGAACAGGAAACGTTTTATGCAAATCGAGGTGTTGCCCTGGATGCATTGAAGCGTTACCGTGAGGCGGTTTTAAGTTATGACCAGGCTCTTGCACGTAAGCCTGATTTTGCGCGTGCGCACTATAATCGCGCTCTTTCATTAACGCAACTAAAACGATATGAAGAGGCGCTTGCAAATTTTAACAAGGCTTATGAACTCAGGCCTGACTATAACCTATTGTTTGGTCAACGTCTGTATTATAGAATGAAAATTTGTGACTGGAGTGCTTTTGATGATCACGTTTATCAACTTGTCGAAATAATAGAGCAACATGAAAAAGCAGTGTCACCGTTTTCTGTTCTTGTAGTAGCCGATTCGCTCTCTTTGCAGAAAGAGGCTGCGTTGACCTACGTGCAGGATCGATTTCATGGAATTACTACGCTTCCGGCTATTACTAAGTATGAGAGGCATGAAAAAATCCGCATTGGCTATTTTTCTGCTGACTTTCATGACCATGCAACAACTCACTTGATGGCAGAGTTGTTTGAAGCGCATAACCGATCGCGGTTTGAGCTTTTCGCCTTTTCATTCGGGCCAGAGAGTCATGACAAGATGAGAAAAAGGGTTGTTGCCTCCTTTGATCGTTTTCTTGATGTGCAATCAAAGTCAGATAGTGACGTAGCGATGCTCTCAAGAGATTTTGAGATCGATATTGCCGTTGACCTGAAAGGTTTCACTACAGATTCGCGCACAGGAATCTTTGCATTGCGGGCAGCACCGATACAGGTCAACTATCTTGGTTATCCCGGTACCATGGGTGCTGAGTTTATTGATTATCTGATTGCTGACCAGATACTGATACCGGAAAGCCGTCGGCAGTTCTACACTGAAAAAATAGTCTCTCTTCCGAACAGCTACCAGGTGAACGATACAAAACGTCGTATAGCAGAGACGGTGTTTTCCCGAAAAGAGTGCGGGCTGCCGGAAAGGGGGTTCGTTTTCTGCTGTTTCAACAATAACTATAAAATCAATCCTGCGACCTTTGATGGATGGATACGGATTCTCAAAGCGGTACCGGGTAGTCTTCTCTGGCTCTATGAGGATAATCCCAAAGCTGCGGATAATTTGCGACGGGAGGCGACTGAAAGGGGCGTTAACGCTGAGAGAGTGATTTTCGCAAAGCGTTTGCCTCCTCGGGAACATCTCGCAAGGCATCGGTTGGCTGATCTCTTTTTGGATACGTTGCCGTGTAATGCCCATACGACGGCCAGTGATGCCTTGTGGGCGGGATTGCCGGTGTTGACCTGTATGGGCGAAGCGTTTTCAGGCCGGGTGGCGGCAAGTCTGATTCATGCCGTTCAGTTGCCGGAGCTGATTACCTCAAGCCAGGAGGAGTATGAGGCACTTGCGATTGAACTTGCCACCAATCCTGAAAAGCTCGGGCAGATCCGCCGTAAGCTGGAGCGGAACCGGCTCACAACGCCTCTGTTTGATACGCAACTCTTTACTGCGCACATTGAAGAGGCTTACAGGCTGATATATGAGCGGTATCAGGCTGATTTGCCGCCTGATCATCTCCATATCAAACCCTCTATCATTAAAGCGAAGCCAAGGCCGATGAAGGATGACCGTGTTCTCCACCTGGAAAATGCTCAATCTGTCGCTCTTTCTCAAACGGCAGCGGGTGATCATGCGGCCATGTTGCAATCGGCATTGACTTTTCATCAACAAGGCCATTTTGATGAAGCCGAAGCGTTATACCGGGAGATCTTGCGCTCACAGCCCAGCCATTTTCATGCATTGCAGCTTCTTGCAACAATTGCGGCACAAAAAAACAATTCAGTTGATGCTCTTGCGTTATTTGACCGTGCGCTCAAAATTAATCCGGATCACGCAAGTTCGTTGAATAATCGTGGCAACGCATTGAAGGAGTTGACGCGGTATGAAGAGGCTTTGTTGAGTTATGATAAAGCTCTTGCACTCAAGCCAGATTATGCCGAGGCCCACTGTAATCGTGCTAATACGTTAAAGGAGCTGAAACGATATGAAGAGGCCGTAGCGAGTTATGATCTGGCGATAACCTTCATGCCTGACTATGTGGATAATTATTTTAATCGCGGTGTTGCACTTCAGGAGCTGCAACGATATGAGGAGGCCGTAGCGAGTTATGACAGGGCTCTGGCACGTAAACCTGATTATGCTGAGGCTTACTATAACCAGGGTGCTGCGTTGCGGGAGCTTAAACGATATGAAGAGGCGTTGTTGTGTTACGATAAGCTTCTTAAACTCAAACCTGATACCATCAAGGTACATTCTCTTCGTGGTATTCTGTTACAGGAGATGAAGCGGTATGAAGAGGCGTTGGCGAGTTGTGACGATGTTCTTGCACTCAAGCCTGACTCGGTGGATGCTCATTCAAATCGGGGTGTTGCTTTACAAGGGTTGAAGCGGTATGAAGAGGCGCTGCTGAGTTATGATAAGGCGATTGCACTCAAGTCGGACCATGAAAAGGCTTACTCAAATCGAGGGAACTCGTTAATGGCGATGAAACGATACGGGGAAGCGCTGGCGAGTTATGACCGGGCTATAGCGCTTAATCCTGATTGTGCTGAGCCTTATTCTAATCGTGGTGTTGCATTACATGAGCTGATGCGGTACGATGAGGCCCTGTTGAGTTATAACCAGGCCATTGCACTCAAGGCTGATTATGCCGATGCCGTCAATAATCGCGGTAATACATTATTTGCTGTAAAACGTTACGAGGAGGCGTTGCCGAGTTATGAGAAAACTCTTGAGCTGCAGCCGGATTATGATTTTTTGTTTGGACAATATTTGCATACGAAAATGCACCTTTGTGACTGGGGCACTTTTGATGAGCATATTAGTCAGCTTGCTGAAAAAATAGAAGGTCACCACAAAGCGTCAGCACCATTTAATGTTCTTGGAATGGCAGATTCACCCTCTTTGCAAAAAGAGGCAGCATTGACTTATGTGCAGTCGGAATTTCCTGAAAGTCATGAGCTTCCGAAAATTTCCAGGCGTATTCGTCGTGATAAAATTCGTATCGGCTATTACTCGGCTGACTTTCACAACCATCCGGTCTCTTTTTTGACCGCAGAGTTGTTTGAGTTGCACCACAGGGATTCATTCGAGCTGTTTGCATTTTCATTTGGCCATACACAGGATAAGATGAGAAAAAGGGTTGAAGCTGCCTTTGACCGTTTTTTTGATGTACGAAATCTCTCTGACATGGATGTTGCAAAGCTTTCCAGAAGTCTTGAAATCGATATTGCAGTTGATTTGGGAGGATTCACGACAAATTGCCGTACCGGTATTTTTGCCTTTCGCGCAGCACCGATACAGGTTAACTATTTGGGATACCCAGGGACAACAGGAGCTGAATATTTTGATTACCTCATTGCCGATGCAACGCTGATACCCGAAAGCAGTCGGCACTATTATGCTGAAAAAATTGTCTCTCTTCCTTACAGCTATATGGTAAATCCGGTCAATCGTTGTATTGATGACAAGGCATTTACCCGTGAGGAGTGCGGCTTGCCAAAAAAAGGGTTTGTCTTCTCTTGTTTCAACAATAACTATAAAATCACTCCAGCCACTTTTGCGTGCTGGATGCGGATTCTCAAGGAGGTAGCGGGTAGCGTTCTTTGGCTTAACGAGGCAAATCAAGGCGCAGTGAATAATTTACGCCGAGAAGCTCTTCGATGGGGAATTGATGCGGAGAGGGTGATTTTTGCAAAGCGTGCAGACTTTCCTGCATATCTGGCAAGACTTCGTTCGGCAGACCTGTTTCTGGATACGTTGCCCTATAATGCACACGCTACGGCAAGTGATGCCTTGTGGGCCGGGTTGCCGGTGCTGACCTGCAAGGGGGAATCATTTGCGAGCCGGGTGGGGGCAAGTCTGCTCAATGCCATTGGGTTACCTGAGCTCATTTCCTCAACCCAGGAGGAGTATGAGGCTCTTGCGATTAAACTTGCCACCCATCCGGAAAAGTTGGCGAAGATTCGCCGTAAGCTGGAGCGGAATCGCCTCACAACTCCACTTTTCGATACGCAACGCTTCACTGAACACATTGAAGATGCTTACAGGGTGATGTATGAGCGGTATCAGGCTGAGTTGCCGCCGGATCATTTTACTGTCAAGCCTTCTTCTTTACGCGGCAAGAGTAAGTCGAAGCGTATGCCGTTGAGGGATTGCAGAGCAGTTGTTTTGGCGGATCGGCAATCAGTTGTTCTCTCTCAAACGGTCAGGGAGGATCTTGCAGCCCTGTTGCAATCGGCATTGATCCTCCATCAACAGGGCCGTTTTGATGAGGCAGAAGCGTTGTACCGGGAGATCCTGCGCTCACAGCCCCACCATTTTGATGCGTTACAGCTTTTGGCAACCATTGCTGCACAAAAAAAGAATTTTTTGGAAGCAGTGGTATTATTTGACCAGGCCCTCACCATAAGTTCAGATCAACCGGGAGTGCTCAATAATCGTGGTAATGCGTTGACGGAGTTGAAGCGGTTCGAAGAGGCCTTGTTGAGTTATGACCGTTCTGTTGCGCTCAAGCCGGACTATGCAGAGGCATATTCAAATCGTGGTGTTGTGTTAAAGGAGCTGATGCGCTTTGAAGAGTCTTTATTGAGTTATGACAAGGCTCTTGCATTGAAGCCAAATTATGCTGGGGCTTACGCAAATCGAGCTGTTGCGTTACAAAAGTTGGCGCGTTACGAGGATGCGTTGTTGAGTTATGACAAGGCTCTTGAACTCAAGGCGGATTATACTGAAGCATACTTGGGTCGTGGTGTTGTGTTAGAGGCTTTGAGGCGCTATGAAGAGGCTTTGTTGAGTTATGAAAGGGCTATAGAACTTCAGCCAGACTATGCAGAGGCGCTCGCAAATAGCGCCGTTGCGTTACAGAAGTTGATGCGGTATGAAGAGGCTTTGTTGAGTTATGACAAGGCGATCAAACTTCAACCAGACGATGCAGATGCATACTCAAATCGTGGTGTTGCCTTAGAGGCTTTGAGGCGCAACAAGGAGGCTTTATTGAGTTATGATAAAGCTCTTGCAATTAAACCTGATTTTGCGCGTGCACACTATAATCGAGGCATTACCTTAACGAAACTTGAGCGATACGAAGAGGCTCTCGCAAGTTATGACAAGGCTCTTGAACTCAAGGCGGACTATGATTTTTTGTTTGGAATGTTTCTGCATACGAAAATGCAGATGTGCAGGTGGATCACTTTTTGTGATGATGTTCATCAACTTGCTGGAAAAATAGAGCGTCACGAAAAAGCATCACCACCATTTTCTGTTCTTGCAATGGCTGATTCTCCCTCTTTGCAAAAAGCGGCAGCATCGATTTATGTGCAGGAGACATTTCCTCTAAGTCATGCGCTTCCGGATATTCCCAAGCGAGCCCGGCATGAAAAAATCCGTGTTGGTTATTTCTCAGCGGACTTTCATGATCATGCAACGACCCGCCTGATGGCTGAGTTGTTTGAAGCGCACGACCGATCGCGGTTTGAGCTCTTTGC
>CAJAIK010000072.1 GCA_903939765.1 uncultured Chlorobiaceae bacterium
CAAAGGCCAATACTACGAAATGCGCCTCTTCGAAGCCGAAGAGATTGAAGAATACCTCAGCCGCCTCTACAGCGTACAAAGCACCGACAACCGTACGCCATTCAACTACATAGCCTACGATTCCGGCACAGAAGAAGAGGTTGCAAAACTCCTCGATGCCGATGAACGAATAAAATTCTTCTGCAAGCTGCCACGCTGGTTCAAAGTAGCAACACCACTCGGCGACTACAACCCCGACTGGGCCGTCGTTGTCGATGACACCCCAAAACTCTACCTCGTCCGCGAAACCAAAAGCACCCTCGACCGCGACAAACGCCGCTCAACCGAAAACAAAAAAGTCGATTGCGGCAAAGCCCACTTCAAAGCCCTCGGCGTCAACTTCAAAGATGCCACTACAATTTATGAGGTGCTGAATCCCTAACGTGTAATATCGTGGAGATACGCATGAGTAAGGACGTGTCTCAATAGGCTTAGTTAACAATTTATCCGAATGCTTTTATTTTAAGCAGATACAGGAAAAAACTATGGCTCGTCAATATTCTAATAATTCTGGTGTTTCGGGCGGTGTGCTTACTGTCGAGGAGGTACACCCAAATTGTGTTGACGTATTTTATATTCCTGAAAGAGAGAAGTTTATTCACTCAGGGCTTGATCCTGAAAAGGAAGGCAAGAATCCTGTCCAACTGCTGCATATAAACGGACAAAACCGATTTATAACGATTTACCCTTTGATTACGCTTGTCGGTCACTTCAAATTTTTGCGGCCAAAATATAAAACGGTGAAAGGTATTACGTTGGCTGGTTTTGATTTCACGACTCCAGAAAATGATGAAGGTGTCCTGGATTTACTTGAGAAACTACCAAAAGGATTTGTTAAAGATTACGACTATGGCCTTGGATTACTAAAAGAGTATCGGTTTATCATTGATGTCATAGAAGAGCTGACAGACTGCACTGAGATTGTAATATCAAAAAGTCATCAAACTGGTTTAGATGAATTTTCTCCTGATCTATTCTTTATCTCATACAAAGACTTTGAAACAGCTCGAAAATCATTGAATCGAATATCTCAGAGAGCACAGAATGCAGCACAATCCGTAAAAAGGGTACAGATCTTTAATATGTTCGCTACCAGAGTTGGAGCGACAGAAAAGCCAATAGAAACAGGAAATCATCCGGTGACTCGGCTATTAATGCAAGCCTCACAAAGTGATGATCATCTCGGAGATACAGCTCAGGATGCGGTGCTCAATGCTCTTTCTGAAAACACCAAAATGATCGCAGAGAGGAGACCTGAGAAGCTTGCTAAGCTTCAAAATGATATAGAACTCGTTACACTGGAATTATTGATTCAACGATATACAGAAATGCTTACCCAGAAGCTTGATGAAAGGCATTGGCAGGATTTTTTTAACGAAAACCCTTTCATATTAAGCTTTGCATTTGGGTATCCAGTTGTTAAAGTGAATGATCAAGCTTCGATTGGTGGCCGTAAACTTTCAGGATCGGGCGAAAAAATCACAGATTTCCTTGTAAAAAATAGCATGACAAATAATACTGCGCTATTTGAAATCAAAACTCCCCAAACCGAAATCCTGCAAAAGACTCCTTATCGAGATGGTGTGTTTACCCCATCTTCTCAACTGTCTGGGTCAATTAATCAAGCACTTGATCAAAAGTATCAATTTCAGAAAGAGATTGCTTCGCGCAAGGAAACAAGTCGGGTTTATGATATTGAATCCTATGCGGTGCATTGTTGCTTGATAATAGGGTGTACTCCAACTGATGTTGATAAACAAAAGTCCTTTGAGTTGTGTCGTCATAACTCTAAAGATGTAGAGATAATTACATTTGATGAATTGCTTGCCAAGATGAAACAGTTATATGACTTTTTAAATGCCGATGATTAACGTATCATATTAAGGGTGCTTTGGGTTGATTTCCCACTGTTTACATTGTTAGATAGCCGCAAACAAAGCAAATTAGCAGGGCGCTGCTCTCCGCTTCGCTCCGTTTGCGCAACCCGCCCGACGTCCAAGCCCAACCGATGCCGCCCCGCACAGCCTGACCACCCAGCTCCGACCAAGCACCCGCAAATGCAGTGCCGGGTACAGCCCTGCACTTGCTCACCACAACCCGACCACCAGACCCACAAACAAACCGCTCAACAGCGCCCGCCCCGTCGCTCCATTCGCTTCACTTCGTTACGCTTTCATTCCGCTCCGTCGAAAAGCGCTGTTCAGCGGAAAAGAACCCGCCGTAGGCGCCACACTCCGCTTCGCTCCGTTTGCGCAACCCGGCCGGGCGCGCAGGCCAACTGACGCTGGCCCGCACTGCCCTCATCCCCGCAACGCCTGACCCCAAAAGCCGACCAACAGCGCACTGCAAGCCTTCCTCCACCTTCGCGGGAAGAACTCGCTTCATTCCGCCCGCCGTTCCGCTCCGCTGCAACTGCTGCTGAAGAAGCAGCAGAAAATCATCTTTGCTCATTAACCGGTATTTTCCGACAGTACCCCGGTCAAGACCGGTTATGCAGCCGATCTGGCTGTCATTAAATCCTTTCTGAAAAAGTTCCTTAACTTGATTGTACATGGTTAAGCGTTTAAACTGTGTACTCATAGTCCTTCCGTTTAGTTTTGGTTCGCACCTTAAAACTACGAAGGACTATGGGTGTTATTTTACGCTCAACTGGGGATTCTTAATTGCCGAAATGTGCGGGTTCTTAATTGCCGTTTACATCACGGCAGGATCGAAAGCGGACTACCGCCTTCGACCTGGACCAACTCACCCCGATAACCACGCCCCCCGGCGCCCTTGACTACAAGAGCGCCACCAGAAAACAAGCTTGCGCCCTGTGCCTCCAGCGCCCGTCACCTCCGCTCTGCGCCATTGGCGCCAGAGACGCAGCCAGGGAAGCGCCAATGACACTGCAGCTCCGGCACGGATCGCTTCCAGCCCTGTACCGCGCAAACAAAGAGAAGAACCAAGGCCTCCGCAGAGCTTTTTCAAAAGCTCCAACTGCGAAAAAAACGCACGCAGCTTCCACTTTCAAAAAACCCCTGCTCCGGCTCACAAACAAGCCGCCCGGTGCCGGGTACGTCACCCGACAGCACGAAAATCCATGCATGCGCGCTTCGCTTGCTGGCGTCAAAACAACAACATAGGGCGGCTGGTGCCATTGGCCGGTCGTGGCCGGCCAGCATTACATAACACAAATTATACACCCGGCGCAGGGGGTGATATCATGTTGCAAAATCGAGGGTCCGCAGCCCGCGCCTACACGGAGTACCGTGTTGTATAATTTGGCGTTATGTAAAGTCTGGTTTTGGCGGGCCACCTTACCTTTGGCGTCTCCTACAAACAGCCCAGAACGGGGCCTGGCAGCCAGCCAGCCACGCTCCGACAGGCTACGCGGGCTGCCTGACTGCCGCCCCTCGCATCTCAGCAATCGTAACCCCCCAATCCCGACCATCAAGCCAAACCCGGCCACCCGCGCCCTCTTG
>CAJAIK010000073.1 GCA_903939765.1 uncultured Chlorobiaceae bacterium
CAAAAAAATCCACCAAGCCCTGAATCCGTTAAAAGGACGCTATGAAGCTTACTGAAAGTATAAGCAACATCAATAAAATCCCTGAACTCCGTCAGCGGATCCTTTATACGCTTCTTCTCTTGTTTGTCTACAGGCTTGGTTCACATATTACCATTCCGGGTGTAGATGCGGCTGCAGTGTCAGGCGCATCTCAGACCCATTCAAACGATCTCTTCGGACTTTTCGATCTTTTTGTTGGTGGAGCTTTTGCCAGAGCATCAATTTTCTCGCTTGGCATTATGCCCTACATTTCTGCGTCGATCATTGTTCAGTTGCTCGGAGCAGTTACACCATATTTCCAGAAGCTTCAGAAAGAGGGGGAAGATGGCCGACAGAAAATAAGCCAGATGACGAGGTACGGAACGGTCTTGATCGCTATACTCCAGTCATGGGGCGTCAGTGTGAGCCTTGCAAGTCCAGCCTCTTTCGGGAAAATTATTGTTCCTGATCCTGGTATCTTTTTCACCATTACGGTTGTTGTTCTTCTTACTGCATCGACAGTTTTTGTCATGTGGCTTGGCGAGAAGATTACCGAGCGTGGAATAGGTAATGGCATCTCGCTCATCATCATGATCGGTATCCTTGCAAGGTTTCCCCAGGCACTCGTAGCTGAATTCCGTTCTGTTTCATTGGGAAGCAAAAACTGGATTATTGAGATTATCATCCTTGCCATGATGGCGGCGATTGTCGCTTTTGTTGTCATCCTTACTGTTGGCACCCGACGGGTTCCTGTACAGCATGCAAAACGGGTTGTCGGACGCAAGGTCTATGGAGGCAGTACCCAGTACATTCCGATGCGTATCAATACCGCAGGGGTTATGCCGATTATTTTTGCGCAGTCCATCATGTTTCTGCCGGGTACCTTTCTATCGTTTTTCCCTGAAAATGAGGTGATGCAGAGCATTGCTTCCCTGTTAGCTTATGACTCATGGTGGTATGCCCTGATGTTCGGTACCATGATTGTTTTCTTTACCTACTTCTATACAGCGATTGCGTTCAATCCCAAGGAAGTTGCCGATACCATGCGCCGTCAGGGAGGGTTTATTCCAGGTGTTCGGCCAGGAAAAAGCACCGCTGACTTTATTGACAATATTTTGACACGGATCACGCTCCCTGGAGCCATATCCCTTGCCATTATTGCAATCCTTCCAACATTTCTGACAAAGTTTGGCAATGTAACGCAAGGCTTTGCCCAGTTTTTTGGTGGAACAAGTCTTTTGATTATTGTTGGTGTTGGTCTTGATACTTTGCAGCAGGTTGAAAGCCATCTGCTCATGCGTCACTATGACGGGTTCATGAAGTCAGGCAAAACACGGGGACGACAGGGCAGGTAATGCAAACATTATGATCACGATTAAAAGTGAGCGTGAAATAGATCTGATGAGAGAGGCCGGAGCTTTGGTGGCTAAGGCGCTTGATTTGATTGAGCTGGAAATCAAACCGGGCATGACGACAAAAGAACTTGATACCATGGCCGAAGAGTTTATCAGGGATAATCATGCGGTTCCAAGTTTTCTGAATTACGCCCCGAAAGGGGATCCTGACGCGACACCTTATCCTGCAACGCTGTGCGTTTCCCTCAATGAAGAGGTTGTCCACGGTATACCAAGCAAAAAGCGGGTGATCAGGGACGGTGATATAGTTTCTGTCGACTGTGGGGTTTACAAGGGTGGTTATCATGGTGATGCAGCTCGCACGTTTGTAGTCGGTGTTATTGATGAAAAGGTTCAGCAACTTGTCGATGTAACTCGCGAATGCCTTGCACGGGGAATTGCGATGGCTGTCGAAGGCAATCGCTTGCACGATATCTCTTCAGCCATTGAGGATTATGCCCGTTCCTTCAGGTTCAGTGTTATTGAAAACATGGTCGGTCATGGTATCGGCAGCGAATTGCATGAGGATCCTGCTGTACCAAATTATGGGAGAAAGCATACCGGACCACTGCTTCAGAAGGGCATGACGCTCGCCATTGAGCCCATGATCGCGCTTGGGCGGTCGCGCAGGGCGGTTAGCCGTCGTGGCGGATGGGTCGCGGTAACAGAGGATGGGAAGCCCTCAGCACATTTTGAGCATACGATAGTCGTCAGGGCAGGGAAGGCTGAGATACTGACCGGCACCTTTCTTGATGGCAAACACTCTTGATCGCTTACAACACTTTATCGAAACTAAGGAGCAGACAATTTGGCCAAAGAAGAATCAATTGAGATCGAAGGTGTTATTCTGGAAGCACTTCCAAATGCGCAGTTCAAGGTAAAACTCGAAAACAGCCTTGAGGTTTTGGCGCATGTGTCAGGTAAAATCAGGATGCACTATATCAGGATTTTGCCCGGTGACAAAGTTAAAGTGCAGATATCTCCCTACGATATCTCCAAGGGACGGATCACCTACCGATATAAATAAGTGAGGAAATAAGTAATCAGAATATTGATTTTGTAATCTTTATTTATTACATTACAGACCTTTTCAGGTTTCGGGTTAGTTAGTTTAATCATTGCATCTGGGTGTTATTATGAAAATATATTCTTCTATTAAAAAGCGCTGTGAGCACTGTCGGATTGTCAAGCGCAAAGGCAAGAGATATGTGATTTGTAAAGTAAATCCCAGCCATAAGCAGCGCCAGGGTTGATCTTCAGAAAAACAATAGAACTTTAAAGAGAATATGAGGATAGCTGGGGTAAATTTGCCGTTGAACAAA
>CAJAIK010000074.1 GCA_903939765.1 uncultured Chlorobiaceae bacterium
GGTGTGGTGGGCAAGTGTTGATTTTAATTTTATTCTATTATCAGTAGCCATGCTACCAATATCAGAATATTTATAATAAACAGCAAATCGCTAAATGATTATTGCAAGCGACATCTTTTCATATACAAACAGACAAAATGGTGAGCGACAAAATTATCTTGTCTCTGCCGAGTTGAACAGGCTCTTCGATCCCGCCAAAGGAAACCGAAATGCATCGCATGACTGGAACAGTCACTGGAAATATGGGGCCTGGTGCAGGTTTTCTGATTAAAGGTACTGCGTGTATAGAAAGCTCCGGTTCTGATTTTGACTTATCCAGCGCAGGTGAACCAGCGCTGGGCAATTGATTATATGAGTGATAATTCTGGCTGAAGGCCATCAACGAGGATGATGGCGTTTTTACTTATAGGTCAAAATGCCTTGTGTTTTTATATCACAAAGCCATAAATTGCCTTGTAAAATTAAATAGACACTGTTTTGCCACCTTAATCATGGTACATGCTTCGATTTATTGATAACGATCTTCGGCGCTGGCAGGAAAGTTCACGCCGCAAGCCCCTCATCCTGCGGGGCGCTCGTCAGGTCGGGAAAACCTGGTCACTCAAAGAGTTTGGAAAAAACCGGTTTGAATCTCTTGCTCTGGTTGATCTTGAGCGAAATCAGCCCCTTCGCAAACTCTTCGATGGCGATCTTAAGGTAGCGCGCATCTGCTCTGATCTTGAAGTTATCCTTCAGCAAAAGATAACTCCGGGAAAAACGCTGCTCTTTTTTGATGAGATACAGGCCTGTCCTCGTGCCATAACCGCCCTGCGCTATTTTTATGAGGAGATGCCGGAACTGCATGTCGTTGCAGCCGGTTCGCTCCTTGAATTTGCGCTTGAAGAGAGTTCCTTCCCTGTGGGCAGGGTTCAGTTTCTAAATCTCTATCCGCTCTGTTTTGCTGAATATCTGGAGGCAATCGGCAACGGTGCTGCGGCAACGGCTGTTCTGGGCAATCCGGCTGAAATATCACCCGCAGTGCATGAGCTGCTGCGCGAGGAGCTGAAACGTTATTTCTTTATTGGAGGAATGCCGGCGGCTGTCGAGGCATATCTTGAAAATCAATCATTGCGTGATGCCTTTGAGGTACAACAAGAGATTGCCGAGTCATACAGGATGGACTTTGCCAAATATACTCCGAGGGTTGACCGTTTCTGTCTCGGCTCGGTCTTTACCTCCCTGTCTCAGCATATCGGAAAACAGATTAAATATGCACGTCTTGGCGAAGGGTACAGCAACCCGATGCTGAAAAAAGCATTCGATGCCTTGTGCCTTGCTCAGGTAGCCCGAAGGATACCCTCGGTCGATCCATCAGGGCTTCCTTTAGGGGCAACTGCTTCGGCCAAATCATTCAAGGCGCTCATGCTCGATATTGGATTAATGCGCTACCTTTCCGGTATGCCGAATGATATTGAGTATGCAAAAAGCGATCTGCTCGCTATTTACCGGGGAGCTATGGCAGAACAGTTTGTCGGGCAAGAGATGCTGGTTTCTCAAAAGGGTGGCCTCTATTACTGGGATCGGCAGGCTAAAAGCAGTTCGGCTGAAGTTGATTATCTGGCTGTTCTGGACGGCAAGATTCATCCGGTTGAGGTGAAAAGCGGGGCCGCCGGTAGCTTGAGGAGCCTGCATCTCTTTCTTGCTTCGTACCCGGAGTGTGGCAAAGCACTGGTCTTTTCCGATCGCCCATATGCAGATCTTCCAGAGCAAAGAATCACATTCCTGCCGCTTTACAGCGCCTTTGCTGCCACAACGTCAGGGCAATGAGGGCGGCTCCTGGCATTACGTTCAGAAAACCAGCTCCGCCCAGAATGGCCCTTGCTGCTCGGGACGTACCCCCGGTCTGAAACTGACAGTGTCGTGCGTAAGGGGAGGTGGCTTGTCATTGCCACCCGCCTCCGAGGGCTTTGTACAGGTTGATCAGGTTGGCAAGAGTCTGTTGATGGATCAGAATTTCGTTCTTCTGAGCTTCGAAGAGGGATCGTTGGGCGTCAAGCAGAGCGAAATGGCTGTCGATGCCATGGTCGTAACGCGCTTTCGTGATGGTCCAGGCTTGATCGCTCTCTTTGACGAGAGCTCGCTGGGCCTGCAATTGTTCGGTGTAGGTCGCACGGGCGACCAGTGCATCGGCAACCTCCCGGAAGGCGCTCTGGATAGCTTTTTCGTATCGGTTGACGGCAATATCCCGGTTGGTTTCAGCCAGTTTGAGGTTGGAGCGCAACCGACCTGCCTGAAAGATCGGGAGCGTTACCTGTGGGGCGAAGCTCCAGACACCGCTCGATCCGGTCACGAACAGATCCGACAAGCTGGCGCTGGCGAACCCTGCGGAACCGGTAAGGCTTATGCTGGGGAAGAATGAAGCTCGTGCTGCTCCGATGTTGGCGTTTTCTGCCTTCAGTGCGTATTCGGCCTGCCGTATGTCCGGTCGATCGAGCAGGACGACGGAGGGAATGCCCACGGGGAGCCTCTCCAGCACCTGAACATCGGCCAGGGGTTGGGGTTCGAGGAGCATCGGATCGATCTCCTTTCCGACCAGCAGGGTCAGGGCGTTCTTGTCCTGTTCCATCTGACGTTGATATTGCGCACGGTTGGCCCGGGCCGACTCGAAGAGTGTTGCGGACTGTGCTAAATCGAGTCGGGACTTTGCCCCGAGATCGAAGCTGCGTTTGATGAGATCCAGCGCATCCTGCCTTGTTTTGAGCGTGCTTTCGGTCAGTCGCAGCAGTTCGGCATCGGCAAGGTAGGTGAGATAGGCGTTGGCAACTTCAGCGACCAGGCTTGTCTGGGCGGCTTTGCGGCCCTCTTCGGTAGCGAGATACTGGTTTATGGCGCGATTGCTGAGGCTGCGTA
>CAJAIK010000075.1 GCA_903939765.1 uncultured Chlorobiaceae bacterium
AGCTGCCGTAGCCGCTCACCTGCGCGACCTGACCGAGTCCTTCGAGGTTGCCGGTCGAGCGGTCAAGGGTGTCGTTCTCATGGCCAAGCGCATCTTCGTAGACCATCGCCGTCACCGCCGCAGGGGCGTTGCCGCCACTCAGGTTCAGCGTGGGGACGTCGTTTTCGACCGTGATGGTAAAGCTCCCCTTGACCGTAACCGGGGTACCGCCACTGTCCGTTGCTACCAGAGCACTGGAAAGATCAAGGGTCAGAACGGCATTGTCGCCACTTCCGTCAGGATGATCGACCTGGTCCCTCAGAATAAAGGTATAATTTGAGCCATCCAGCTTCAGCGTAAAAACAGACCGGTCGGGAGAGCCGGGAACATACCCTTCCAACACTCCACCAACAAGCCGGTAAAGGACAGGTTCGCCTTGTGATGTCACGGGGAACCCTTCTGACGTTACAACAGAAGGGCCGGGAACCTGCAAACTGAAGGATATCGGCAGAGGCCCAGAGGAAACAAGAGAAGCAACAGGGCCCGATGCTTTCACCGTTTTGTCACCTTCTCCCAAACTGTTTCCGCCCGGCAGTGCATCTTCCTGCACCGCACCCGTCACTGGCACGATTACTGACGGAACGAAAGTCGGCTGTAACGGCTGAGCCTCCCCCAGCACGATGGGTAGCTGCTCCGGCAACGGCTCCACATAAGCAGTTGCCATCGGTTCAAGCGGCAGAGCGATACGCTCATCGACTGTCGCTCTTCCTTCAAAAAAAGGATCGAAATTTGCCGAACGGAGTTGAGTCTCCGGATTATACCTACCCGTAAACGACCAATACTCGTATACCGGTGTGGTTACTGATTCGTTAATACGTTCTACATTAAGAAATCCATGCAGGGTCTGAGGGCCGGTAGCATTACCTGGAGAAAGAGTGAGTGGAACGGCAGACGCTGCTGGCGCGTCGGGCACACCGTCCGTTGCGGCTATCAATCCCCTCAAATCGAGCGTAAAGGTATTTTCACCACCGTCAAAAAGCCCGTCAGCAAGGGCAACCTCCTTGCCTTCAGTAACCTTCAGATCAGCGCCATTTGCATTCCGAAGCACAACAGTACTTCCGGTTTCCGTAAGAATAACTTCACCTTCATAGACCGCATCCCCAACCTCGAGGATATGCCTGGTCCCATCTCCAGCCACGGCCCATACTTTCCCTGTAATATCAGCGACAGTAGCTAACGGAGTACTAGTATTGGTACTCATTTGAAGAATGGCTATAATTAAACTTCGAAAAAGTGGCTCATCACTCAGGTGGTACTACCATCCAAAACAAAAAGGGGCAACAACGTATATAGCCTAATGTATATAATCTTGAAATGAATATACAATTTTCATATCACCCCGCAATGAGCACAGCTAAATAACAAACTACATTAGCAATAATACGCAATTAATCCAATGAAACAAATAGCAGTTCTACTTTCCGGGTGCGGTTTTCTTGACGGATCCGAGATTCACGAAGCCGTACTTACCCTTCTGGCCATTGAGCGGGCCGGAGCTCAAGCTTGCTGTCTGGCGCCCGACATCATGCAGCACCACGTGATCAATCATTACAGTGGCGAGATAATGCCAGAAGAATTTCGAAATGTCCTTGTCGAATCTGCACGCATTGCAAGGAGTCGCATCACGGATCTCAAGGAGATTGATACGCTTGCCCTCGACGCCATGATCCTGCCAGGAGGTTATGGAGCAGCAAAAAACCTCAGCACTTATGCCTTCAAGGGAGCCGACTGCAACATCAACCCGGATGTTGCTGCCGCAGTGCAATCATTCTACAAAGCAGGAAAACCGCTTGGCTTTATCTGCATTGCTCCGGTAATAGCGGCCAAAATATTGGGCCACGAGCAGCTTGACCTGACGATCGGCAATGACCCGCAGACAGCCGCTGATATCGAAGCAATGGGTGCCCATCATATCGATTGTCCTGTCTGGGAGACCGTTCTCAACAGAGAGAAAAAAGTAGTCACAACACCGGCCTATATGTTTGACGCTTCGATAGGTGAAGTCGCCAAAGGCATCGAAAAACTTGTACAGGAACTGCTCAGCCTACTCTGACAGACGGTTTTTCTCAAATGGAGTGCCTGCATCCCGCGGAGCAGCACTCCGGCCGACAAACCCGGCAAGCACGACCAGCGTTATGACGTAGGGAAGTGACTGCACCAACTGGGAGGGAATCCACCCCGTCTGGAGCCAGATCTCCATCGACTCAGTCGCCGCAAAAAGCAAACTGGCAAGTGCCGCTCCAACTGGACTCCACTTGCCGATAATCATTGCCGCAAGTGCGATATAACCCCGACCGGCCGACATATTATCAGTAAAGGTGTGCTGCTGAAACACAAGAAAAGCTCCGCCGAGCGCCGCAAGCGCCCCTGAAACCAGCACACCGGAGTAGCGCATCCGATCAACATTGATGCCCGCGCTGTCAGCACTTTCAGCGCTTTCACCGGCAGCCCGAAGCCTCAGCCCATAAGGCGTCTTGAACAAAAGCAAATGCCCGACAACGACTGACGCCACAGCGGCAAGAAAAAGCGGATCCAGCAAAAGAGAGGGAAACTCAAACCCCGCAATCCGCGGCGAATTCATCGAACTCCCGAAAAACATACTGAGACCGAACCGGGTCGCGCCCATAACAAGCATATTGATGGCAATACCGGCAACAATCTGGTCTGCCTTCAGCGTCACCGTCACAAAAGCAAAAAGCAACGCCACACCAAGACCGCAGAGAAGAGCCATAAGAATTCCCACCAGGGCTGAGCCACTCCAATACTGGCCAAGCGCCGCGCCAAACGCACCAACAAGCATCATTCCCTCAAGCGCCAGATTGACCACCCCGCCCCGCTCCGAAAACGTTGCACCGACAGAGGTAAGGATGTATGGTACAGCAAGGCGAAGTACCTGGAACAAAATGACAAGAGGCTCAATTCCCATAATAAATCAGAATGAAATATCCTTTACGGTAGTTTTTACACCAGCTTTTTAGTAAACTTCGTTTTCGATAAAAGTAGTCAACTTCACCTGTTTTTTCACCATAGAGCGCTGTTTTTTGATTCTTGGTGCCAAAACACAATTACCTATAAAAAATCATGCCACAATCTGAGATTACCAGCGGAAAGAGCAGCAGTAAACAATACATTTACAGTTTCTCTGGCGGCAATTCTGAAGGTGATGCCTCCATGAAAAACCTGCTGGGCGGCAAAGGCGCCAACCTTGCAGAAATGGCAAACATCGGTTTGCCGGTTCCTCCGGGATTCACCATTTCAACTGAAGTCTGCACCTACTACTACGACAACCAGAAAAACTACCCCCGAAACCTTTTCCAGCAAGACATCCCCGACGCACTCAAAAAAATTGAAGAAGCACTCGGCAAAAAATTCGGAGACCCTGAAAACCCCCTGCTCGTCTCGGTGCGTTCAGGCGCAAGAGCCTCAATGCCCGGCATGATGGACACCATTCTCAATTTAGGCCTTAACGCCAAAACTGTTGACGGCCTGGCCCGAAAATCAGGAAATCCCCGATTTGCCTGGGACTGTTACCGCCGTTTCGTGCAGATGTACGGTGATGTCGTGCTCGACCTCAAACCGACCGACAAAAAACAGATTGACCCCTTCGAAAAAATCCTTGAAGCAAAAAAACACGAGCTCGGCATCGAACTCGACACCGAATTCACCGTTGAAGACCTTCAGGATATCGTCGCAGACTATAAAGCCGCAATTCTGGAAAAAACGGGCAAAACTTTTCCCGAAGATCCTCATGAACAGCTCATCGGAGCCATCGGAGCCGTCTTCAACAGTTGGAACAACGAACGGGCCATCGTCTACCGCAAGCTCAACCACATTCCCGGCTACTGGGGCACCGCCTGCAACGTCCAGGCAATGGTCTTCGGCAACATGGGCGAAGATTGCGGTACCGGCGTAGCCTTCACCCGCGATGCCGCCACCGGCGACAACATCTTCTACGGCGAATTCCTCATGAACGCCCAGGGCGAAGATGTGGTAGCCGGCACCAGAACCCCGCTCAAAATTGAACAGCTCAAGGCCGAAAACCCCGGCATTTACAACCAGCTCGAAGAGATCCGTTCCATACTCGAACACCACTATCACGACATGATGGACATCGAGTTTACCATCGAGAACAACCAGCTCTTCATGCTCCAGTGCCGCGTCGGCAAACGCACCGGCATGGCCGCCGTCAAAATCGCTGTCGACATGTACAACGAAAAGCTGATCGACGAAAAAGAGGCACTGCTGCGCATAGAACCCGAACAGCTCAACCAGTTGCTCCGGCCGGTCTTCGACATAAAAGAAAAACAGGCCGCCATTGCTGAAAAAAGACTCCTCGCAACCGGGCTGAATGCTGGCCCTGGCGCCGCTACCGGCAAGATCTATTTCAATGCCGTTGATGCTTACGAAGCAGGCAAACGCGGAGAAGCGGTCATTCTTGTCCGCATCGAAACATCACCGGAAGATATCAAAGGAATGGACGCCTCCGAAGGCATCCTCACCGAGCGGGGTGGTATGACCTCACACGCAGCGCTGGTTGCCCGCCAGATGGGCAAAGTCTGCGTCGCGGGATGCGGAGCGCTCAGCATCGACTACCAGAGAGGCGAACTGCGGGTACAAGGCAATGATATTGTCCTGCATGAAGGCGACTACATCTCCATCGACGGCAGCACCGGAGAAGTCATCGCCGGCAAAGTTGCGACCAAAAACTCCGAAATCATCGAAGTCCTCGTCGACAAAACCCTCAAACCCGAAGATGCCCCGACCTGGCCAATCTACGAGCAACTGATGAAGTGGGCCGATAAATACCGCAAACTCAACATCCGCACCAATGCCGACCAGCCCGACCAGGCTGAAATCGCCATCACCTTCGGCGCAGAAGGGATCGGCCTCTGCCGCACCGAACACATGTTCTTCGGCGGAGAGCGCATCGACGCCATGCGGGAGATGATTCTGGCCGACGACGTCGAAGGGCGCAAAAAAGCACTTGAAAAACTGCTCCCCTTTCAGCGCGACGACTTCTACGGCATCTTCAAGGCAATGGGCTCACGCCCGGTCACCATCCGCCTGCTCGATCCGCCGCTTCACGAGTTTTTGCCGCACACCGACAGCGAAATCCGTGCGCTTGCCAGCAAAATGAACACCTCCTTTGAGGCGGTCAAAGAGCGGATCAACGACCTGCACGAATTCAACCCCATGCTCGGGCTTCGCGGCTGCCGTCTCGGCATCCTGCACCCCGAAATCACCGTCATGCAGGTACGGGCAATTATCGAAGCCGCCTGCAAGCTCAAAAAAGAGGGGCTTGTTGTGGTACCCGAAATCATGGTACCACTCATCAGCACCGTCAAAGAGCTTGAAATCACCAGCGAAGTGATCCACAAAACCGCACGCAGCGTCATTGCCGAACAGGGCACCGGGGTCAAATATCTCGTTGGCACCATGATTGAGGTACCCCGCGCGGCAATCACCTCCGACCAGATTGCCACCGCCGCCGATTTCTTCAGCTACGGCACCAACGACCTCACACAGATGGCACTCGGCATGAGCCGCGACGACTCCGGCCAGTTTTTGCCCATTTACCAGCAGCAGGATATTTTTGCACGCAACCCCTTCGAATCCATCGACATGGATGGCGTGGGCCGGCTGATAAGCATTTCGGCCAAAGAGGGACGGGCCGTCAAGCCGGAACTCAAACTCGGCATCTGCGGCGAACATGGCGGCGACCCGTCCACCGTCGAATTCTGCCACCAGTTGGGGCTCAACTACGTCTCATGCAGCCCCTACAGGGTGCCGATTGCGCGCCTGGCTGCCGCAAGAGCTGCACTGAAGGGATAGCACAAAGAGCCGCACGCTCACCCTCACGAAAAAAGGCGACACAAAGTCGCCTTTTTTCATTGCTTGAAAACCACGTCACCACAACACTCTTCACTTTTTCAGCCCACTTCCGGAAAAAAATTTCCATATTGAATGTTCCGGAAACGAAACCGTAACCTTCCGCACAACGTTACCAGCACGGCATCAACCACTCAGACCGGTTGCCAGAGCACAGAGAAAACAGAGGCACAAAAAACAACAATGGAATTCAGCCATATCAACATCAGGGGAGCAAGAGTCCACAACCTCAAGAACATCTCTCTCGATATTCCACGCAACAAATTTGTCGTCATCACCGGCCTCTCAGGGTCAGGAAAATCGAGCCTCGCCTTCGACACCATCTACGCCGAAGGGCAGCGTCGCTTTATGGAAACGCTCTCACCCTACGCCCGGCAATATATCGGCAGCATCGAACGCCCCGACGTTGACTTTATCGAAGGGCTCTCACCGGTCATCTCCATCGACCAGAAGAGCACCAACCGCTCGCCCCGATCAACGGTGGGCACCATCACCGAAATTCACGACTTTATCCGCCTCCTCTACGCCAAGGCCGGAAGACGATACGACCCCGTCACTGGCGCCGTGCTCCAGCAGCAGAGCGAAGAGGCCATCTGCGAAACCCTGCTCGCCCTGCCACACGGCACAAAAGTGCAGATACTCTCCCCCCTCGTCACCGGACGCAAAGGGCACTACCGTGAGCTCTTCGAACGGCTTCTCCTCAAAGGGTTTCTCCGGGTCCGTATCGACGGCAAATACCGCGAAATGGAGAAGGATATGCAGATCGAGCGCTATAAAAGCCACTCCATCGAACTCGTTGTCGACCGCCTCGTCATCGGCCCCGACTGCGAAGAGCGCCTCAGAGATGCCGTCAGCATGGCCATAACCATGTCGGAACATAAATCGACGGTCATCTGTGACCCGACGACGGAGAGCGAGCAGAAAGAGCTCACCTTCAGTACGCGCTACGCCTATTCAGACGGCTCCGTACCGGTCGACAACCTTGCGCCAAACCACTTCAGCTTCAACTCCCCCTACGGCGCATGCCCCGAGTGCAACGGCCTCGGAGAGCTCATGCAGCTTTCAGGAGAGCTGATGATCCCCGATGAGACGCTCTCCCTCAACGAAGGCGGGCTTGACCCCTTTGGCAAATCAGGAAAACGCAACCTCTGGCAGGTAATCAGGGCAATCGCCAAAGAGTTCAACTTCACCCTCGACACCCCGATTTCCGCCATTCCGAAAGAGGCGATGCATATATTGCTCGACGGCTCCGGCAGCCGCACCTTTGACGTCAGCTACAGCTACTCCGGCCACGACACCCTCTACCCGCAACCCTTTCCCGGAGCAGTGCCCTACGTCGAAGAGATCCTCAAAAATGCGAGCTCCGCCAAAATACGCGAGTGGGCCGAAAACTTCATGCTCCGCCAGCCCTGTCCCTCATGCAAAGGGGCAAGACTGCGCAAAGAGAGCCTTCTGGTCAAAATAAACGAGCGCAACATTGCCGAATGCGAATCCATGAACCTGCCGGAAACGCTTGCCTTTTTTAATGCACTGCCCGACACCCTCACCGCAAAAGAGAAGCTTGTCGCCACACCCGTCCTGCACGAAATCACCAAACGACTTGAGTTTCTCCTCAACGTCGGCCTCAGCTACCTCTCACTCGACCGCAGCTCGCAAACCCTCTCCGGCGGCGAAGCTCAACGCATACGCCTCGCATCCCAGCTCGGCTCGCAGCTCAGCGGCGTCCTCTACGTCCTCGACGAACCAAGCATCGGTCTCCACCAGCGCGACAACTCGAAGCTCATCACCTCACTCAAGCGACTTCGCGATCTCGGCAACACCGTCCTCGTCGTCGAACACGACAAAGAGACCATGCTCGAAGCCGACGAAATCATCGATCTCGGCCCCGGAGCAGGAGAATACGGCGGAGAGATTGTTGCCCAGGGAGCCGCCGCCACCCTTGATCCCGACTCACTGACCGCAGGATACCTCAGCGGAAAAAAACAGGTACAGTGCCCAAAAGAGGAAAAAACGAGCGCCGAAGAGCCGCAATTCCTGCGACTCAAAGGGTGCCGGGGCAACAACCTGCAAAACGTCGACATCACCATTCCGCTCCGCTCACTCGTCAGCATCACCGGCGTCAGCGGCTCAGGCAAATCGACCCTCATCAACGAAACCCTTTTCCCGATCCTTGCGCGCCACTTCTACCGCTCAAAACTGCTCACCTACCCCTACGACAGCATCGAAGGCATCAAGCATATCGACAAGGTGGTCAACGTCGACCAGTCACCCATCGGGCGCACGCCCCGCTCCAACCCCGCAACCTATACCGGAGCCTTCACCTTCATCCGCGACTTCTTCACCCGCATGCCCGAAGCGCAGATACGGGGCTACAAAGCCGGGAGGTTCAGCTTTAACGTCAAAGGAGGGCGATGCGAAGTGTGCCAGGGAGCCGGAACCCGGAAAATAGAGATGAACTTTCTGCCAGACGTCTACGTCCAATGCGAAAACTGCAAAGGCGAACGCTACAACCGCGAAACCCTGCTGGTCAAATACCGTGGAAAATCCATCGCCGACGTCCTTGCCATGTCGATCACCGAAGCCGCAGAATTCTTTGTTGACTTCCCCCGCATCATGCGCATCCTCACCACCATGCAGAGCGTCGGACTCGGCTACCTCAAACTCGGCCAGCCATCCCCCATGCTCTCAGGCGGCGAAGCACAGCGCATCAAACTCTCGGCGGAACTCGCCAAAATACAGACCGGCAACACCCTCTACATTCTTGATGAACCCACCACCGGGCTCCACTTTCAGGATATCCAGCACCTGCTCGAGGTGCTGCGTCGGCTTGTCGACAAAGGCAACAGCGTCATCATCATCGAACACAACCTCGACATCATAAAAAACAGCGACTGGATTATCGACATTGGCCCCGAAGGAGGCTACGAAGGAGGCAACATCATCGCCGAAGGCACCCCTGAAGAGATTGCCCGAACGGCGCACTCACACACCGGCCAGTTTTTAAAGGGCGAAATGGGAATCGTTTAAAGCTGCAAATGAAACGTTATAAATCCGGTCTCTCCTATAGCCCCGACCTCAGCCATGCAACCCGGGAATTACTCGATACACCGTATTTTAAATCAATATCTCAAAAAAAGCTTGTACTTATCAAGTGAAAAAAGTTACATTAAGATTGGGTTAAGTACGTTGTGTCGTTAAGGGAGTTTTTTCAGAAAAGCTATATATTTCCTTCAGGAGGTATGCACTACAATGAGAAAAATTTTTTATTTGCTTCTATCGTTGGTCGTAATGGCGGTGTTGAGTACATCGTTGCATGCTGCGACTGTGGACCTGATTAACATCAACTTTAACTTGAGACCCTACGTCGGGGCCGGGGTGATTGGTAGTGCGGGGGATAAATGGAATCAATTCTTTTTGGAGCCTACTGATTCTCGCTCCGGGCTTATTAATTCAGCAAACGCAATAACAACGGTTGACTTCAGTTATAATTCCGACGGCTTTGATTCGCACAGTACTGTAAGCGGTTTTAGTCCAACGACTTACGCAAATATGATGACTGGTCATATGTACAATGACAATTCTGGAACGAATACAATGACCTTTTCAAACCTGGTGGCAAATCAATCATATGAGCTGTTTGTGTATAGTCAAGGAGGAATCGGGGAAGATCAATCTGCACTATTGCAACTGACAGTCAATGGAAATGCTCTTAATCAAACTATTGCATCAAATTATAATCAGAGCAGTTTTGTCAGTGGCCAAAATTACCTGAGTGGATCTTTTCTGGCAGATAATAACGGTGTTATAAACATTAATTATATAGCAACAACTGCAAGTCAAGCTCCGATCAACGCAATACAGCTTCGCGGACCAACACCTGAACCAGCAAGTCTTGTACTGCTTGGCGTCGGCGGTCTTCTGGGAGCTATAAGGCTTCGGAAGAGGTCAGGTGAACCCTCACTGGGGGTCTAAAACCTTTTCTTGTTCTTGTGCTCTATTCTTTTTTTCGCCTTTACCATCGCCGGATGTTCCCCACATGCCGGCGATGGCATTTATGGCCAGGTTGCCATGAGACGGTACTTTTCACTCCCCATGTATTATTTCACTTGGTCCTGTTGACAGCATCCCGTACCAAGGATCCTTAGGAAACCTTTATGGAATGGAGTCACTTTGCACTTGAACTCGGTTGATGCTCAGTCAGCAAACAAGTTTTGCCGCATTTGGAACATTGCTGTGTTACCCGGAATAAGGGGATGGCAACAGGCAGAAAAGGAGTCGGGATTTACAGAAACTCCTCGTAGTAGTCGAGATCTTTGTGGAAGGTCTCTTCGAGTGCGCTGAGAGAGAAGAAGGCCGCCGTCACGCAGAGGGCGCCAACCAGCAGCGCCCCTAATTCCAGACCGTAGAGGCCCCGAAAAAACTGAAAGAGCATGGTGATGGGCACCACCATGCCGCGCACAAGATTGGGCACCGTCGTGGCAACCGTAGCGCGAAGATTGGTCCCGAACTGTTCAGCCGCAACCGTCACAAAAATAGCCCAGTAACCACCCGCAAACCCAAGGATGGCACAAACCACATAAAAGAACTGCGGGCTCTGGTGCCCCTGCAGAAAATAGAGCGCCACAGCACCAACCGTCAAAAGCATAAACAACAGGATAACCTTTTTGCGGCTCTGCAACAGTTGGCTCAACAGCCCGCTCGAAAGATCCCCGAAAACAAGGCCGAGATAGCAGTACATCACAGCATTACCAGCCTTGACCGGCCCGGTAAGACCAAGCTCAACACCAAACTCCGGCGAAAAGGTGATCAGTACCCCCACAACAAACCAGATCGGCACACCAATCATGATGGAATTCAAATAACGGAAAAAACGCCTGCGGTCAGTAAACAAAGCCAGCATATTCCCCCGGCTCATACCGCTTTTTGCCTCCATCGCCTTGAACATCCCTGACTCCGCAACCCGCACACGGGCAACCAGTAGCAAGAGGCCGAGCCCCCCTCCAATAAAAAAAGCGTTGTGCCACTCATAGGTATTGGCCACAATATTGGCCAGAATCGCCCCCGAAACACCAACCGAAGCCACAAGCATCGTCCCGTAGCCCCTTATTTTGGTATGCAGCACCTCCGAAACGAGCGTAATGCCCGCCCCGAGCTCCCCGGCAAGACCGACACCGGCAATAAATCGCAACGCCGCATAAGCGGGCAGCGACGAAACAAAACCATTGGCAATATTGGCCAGCGAATAGAGCAGGATAGAGGCAAACATAATCTTCAGGCGCCCCTTTTTGTCGCCAAGCCACCCCCAGAGAATACCGCCAACCAGCATACCGATCATCTGCATATTGAGCAGGTAGACCCCGTAATCGATCAGCTCCTTCCCCGACAGACCGAACGACTTCAGGCTCGGCACCCTCACAATGCTGAAGAGCACCAGATCGTAAATATCAACAAAATAACCCAGCGCCGCCACAATCACCGGCAGGCTGAAGATGTCACGTATTGATGCATGAGTATTCTGTTGCACAATGCCCTCCATTCTTCTGCTTATCAGCGCAAATTCGCGCAAAAGACCCAAACCACGCTCTCCCCCTTCCAAAAAAAACTCCTGTCAAACGCCACAAAAATTGTGCGTTTTATCCCAATGACTGCCCCCTCACCTCACAGACGAAGAAAATGCTTCTCCACCGAAACGAGTTCAACACCGGTAGCCACCGCACCATGCCCCGGCGCACCGGCAACCGCCAAAAGCACATCAGGAGAGATGGTCACTTCAACGCCCTGCATGATACTCTCAAAAAAAACCACCAGCCGCGACTCCCTACCCTGCTTGATTACAACACCCTCAAAATCCTTGAACGGCCCGGCAAGAACCTTCACCCTCTGGCCCGGAGGAAGAGAATCAACCGTCCGGTGAACCGCATCCGGCTCCCTTACCAACTGCTTGAGCCAGTCAATATCACGCTGAGCAATCACCGAAGGCGTTTTACCAATCCCGATAAACTTCACCACACCCTCCGTATCGAGCACCGCAATCTTCTCCCGCTGTAACGCAATATTGACAAACAGATACCCCCGAAACAGGGGTTCAGAGACCTTTTTCTTCCTGTCGCTCCACTGCTTCCAGGTATCAAGCAGCGGCAGAAAACTCACAACACTCTGCTCAAGCAGCAGTTGATGCGCCCGCTTTTCATACCGGGAGCGGACATAAAGCGCATACCACTTCAAATCATCAACATCAGTCATCCAATCACGTGCTAAAAAATTCCAAAAAAAAGAGGAGCCGTAAAACCTGCATCAGGGAACACCGAACTCCAAATCGTCAAAAAAAAAGTAACACATGAGCATCATTTATCAAAAAACATCCGCTCAATCCAGACGCACAAAACTCCGCACACGGTAAAAAAGCAACCCCATCACCTCACGCAACGCAAGCTCCGACTTCGCGAGCGCCTCCGCATTTGGCAGATAGCTCAACACCGCCGAACCGCTCTTTTCACTCCCCTGATAATCGACCGGAAACGACTCAACCTCAAAACCGGCACGCTCAAACAAAAAACGCGCCCGACGAATATGGAAGGCACTGGTCACCAGAATAATTCTCTTCGGCACCCCCTTTGCAGCACCAAGCACCGCTTTTGCCGCAAGGGCTTCATCGGCCGTATTGCCCACCTTGCCGGTCAAACGAATAGCCGATTTCGGCACCCCAAGCAGCAACGCCCTTTTGGCCAGCACCTCACCCTCAGGCACCACATCCGGCTGCCACGGCATCTGGCCGCGCGTAAAGAGAATCAGGGGCGCACGGCCGGCCTTGAACAGCTCCATGCCTCCATCAAACCGATCCACCGCATCACCCCACTCCCCCAACGGCGCCCCCTCTACCGTCACAATCATCCCGCTCAGCACCACAATCGCATCAGCCTTCCCGACGCGGCTGACCGGCACCCTTCCGGAGCCAACCTCAACCGAGCGCATCAAAAAATCACTCACCAGAGGCATACTGAACACAAAAAGCACCAGCATCCCGAGCAACACAAAAAAGCGGTTGC
Source organism: uncultured Chlorobiaceae bacterium (assembly GCA_903939765.1). GTDB lineage: Bacteria > Bacteroidota > Chlorobiia > Chlorobiales > Chlorobiaceae > Chlorobium. The sequence continues at coordinate 12,975 of CAJAIK010000075.1, forward strand.
GCAACAGCAGACCAGCCAGCAGGCACAAAAAGCTGAACCCTGAGGGCAAGAGCAGCATAGGCAATACTTTATTTAAAAGAAGCCCGTTCATAGCCTGCCGTCAACCTCTTCCTTCGGCAAAACTCCCTTCACATCATACACAACGGTATGATCGTCGAAACAGAGCGAACGGATATCCAGATCTCTAAAAGCCTGATGCGCGACAGCAAGAATGATCGCCTCATAGCGGTTGCCGTTAAGCTCCGGAAGGCAGGTAAGAGCATACTCCTGCATCACCTCACCGGGATTGGCCCAGGGGTCGTAGATTTCAACCTTGGCACCATACTGCTGCAACTCGCGGACAATATCGACCACATGGGTATTGCGGATATCGGGGCAATTCTCCTTAAAGGTGATGCCGAGCATCAGCACCTTTGCCCCCTTGATTTTATGATCCGCCGCAATCATCAATTTGATAACCTGCGAAGCAATATATCTCCCCATATTGTCGTTCAGCCTGCGGCCCGCAAGAATAATTTCAGGATGATAACCATACTCCTGCGCCTTCTGGGCGAGATAATAGGGGTCAACCCCGATACAGTGACCGCCAACAAGGCCCGGCTTGAAAGCCAAAAAGTTCCACTTGGTGCCCGCCGCCGCCAGCACCTCATGCGTATCAATACCCATACGGTTAAAAATCATCGCCAGCTCATTGACAAAAGCAATATTGATGTCGCGCTGCGAATTCTCAATCACCTTGGCCGCCTCCGCAACCCTGATGGATGACGCGAGGTGTGTACCGGCAGTGATGATCGAGCGGTAGAGCGCATCTACCTTGGCCGCCGCTGCAGGAGTCGAGCCCGAAGTGACCTTCTTTATTGTCGTCACCCGATGCTCCTTGTCGCCGGGATTGATCCGTTCCGGAGAGTAACCGGCAAAAAAGTCAAGATTAAACGTGAGGCCGGATACCCTTTCGAGCACCGGCACACAATCCTCCTCCGTAGCGCCGGGATAGACCGTTGATTCGTAGATGACCAGGTCTCCCGGCTTCAGCACCCGGCCAATGGTTTCGCTCGCCTTGATGAGCGGCGTCAAAACAGGACGATTGTTCTTGTCGGTCGGAGTCGGAACCGTAACGATATAACAGTTTGACGCACCGAGGTCGCTGCTCTCGGCAGTAACAAAAAGCCCTCGGCTCTCCTCTCCCGCAATGTGGTTATCCTTGCAAAGCACCATCTGCAGCTCCTCACGGCTCATCTCAAGCGTCGCATCGTGACCCTCGCGCAGCTCACCAACACGCTCCGGCTTGATATCAAAACCCACCACCGGATACTTTTTGGCAAATTCGACAGCAAGCGGCAAGCCGACATAACCAAGGCCGATAACGGCAATTCTTATTGAACTCATATCAGAAGTTGGCAAGGTTTTTTCTCTGAAAATAAAATTTCAACTCTCTTTACTGACCTCCACAATGTAGCCATTGGCCTTGAGCAGCGCGTGACGCCGGGCAAGGTCAAGATCGTGCGCCACCATCTCCTCAACCATCTCGTCAAGCGTAATCTCCGGTACCCAGCCAAGTTCGACTTTGGCCTTTGACGGGTCACCAAGCAGTGTCTCCACTTCTGCAGGACGGAAATAGCGCGGATCAATCCGCACAATTACCTCTCCAACGCTGAGCGAAGGGTTTGGAATGGTGAGCGACTCAATAATGCCCTCCTCCTCCCTTCCCTCTCCCTGCCAGCGGATGGTCATGCCAAGCTGCGCCGCCACCTTTTCAATAAACTGGCGGACGCTGTACTGCACGCCGGTAGCAATCACATAATCCTGCGGCTCCTCCTGCTGCAGCATCATCCACTGCATCCGCACATAATCCTTTGCATGGCCCCAGTCGCGCAAAGCGTTCATATTGCCGATATAGAGGCACTCTTCGAGCCCCTGCGAAATATTGGCCAAACTCCGGGTGATCTTGCGCGTCACAAAGGTCTCACCCCGGCGCGGCGACTCATGGTTGAACAAAATGCCGTTACAGGCGTACATACCGTAGGCTTCACGATAGTTGACCGTCATCCAGTAGGCGTAGAGTTTGGCAACCGCATAAGGACTGCGAGGATAAAACGGGGTACTCTCCCGCTGCGGAATCTCCTGCACCAGGCCATAAAGCTCCGAAGTAGAGGCCTGATAAAAGCGCGTTTTCCTCTCAAGCCCCAAAAAGCGGATCGCCTCAAGCAAGCGCAAGGTACCCATGGCATCAACATCCGCCGTATATTCCGGCGACTCAAAGCTCACCGCAACATGGCTCTGCGCTCCAAGGTTATAGACCTCATCCGGCTGCACCTCTTCAAGAATGCGGGTGAGGTTGCTGCTGTCGGTCAAATCACCATAATGCAGATAGAGCTCCGGGTGAGTGACACTGGGGAGTGACTCTTTTTCAATGTCGTGACGATCACGATAGAGGTGATCAATGCGCTGGGTGTTGAGAGAGCTGGCCCGACGCTTGATGCCATGCACCTCATACCCCTTTTCAAGCAGCAGTTCTGCAAGGTAAGATCCGTCCTGGCCGGTTATACCGGTAATAAGGGCAACTTTCGCAGGAATTGAAGTGCCATGATGCTTTACAGGTGAGGTATCGGGCATTTAAGAATAGGTTAGGTGTTCGTTCAAAAAATCACTATAAGCCAGCGTCAGCCCCTCTTCAAGCCCCACGTCCGGCTTCCATCCAAGGGTGTTGAGTCGGTGGCTCTCCATCAGTTTACGGGGTGACCCATCCGGTTTTGCCGGGTCAAACTCAATCGCTCCCCTGTAGCCGACAACGGTCGCGATGGTTTTGGCAAGCTCCTTTATGGTCACCTCCCGGCCGCTCCCGACATTGATGTGGCTCTGCATCGGAGTGGTATGGGCGGCAAAAACCGCATGATCGAGATTCATCACGTGCACGCTTGCCGCCGCCATATCATCAACATAGAGGAACTCCCGCAGCGGTGTTCCGGTACCCCAAATCATGACGGAGTGGTGTGTGCCCTCTGCCGCGTTATTCTCCATATCAAGCTTCGCCAGATGGAATCGGCGGATCATGGCCGGGATAACATGGCTGTTTTCAGGGTGATAGTTGTCACCAGGGCCATAAAGGTTGGTCGGCATGACGCTGCGGTAATCGGTACCATGGCTCTCGCCATACTGCCGGTTGTAACTTTCGCAAAGCTTGATACCGGCAATTTTGGCAATGGCATAAGGCTCATTGGTGGGCTCAAGCGGGCCCGTCAAAAGGGCGCTTTCCTGCATCGGCTGCGGCGCCAATCGGGGATAGATACAGCTTGAGCCAAGAAAGAGGAGCTTTTGCACCCCAACCCGCCAGCTCTCATGGATAATATTGGCCTCAATCATCAGATTCTGGTAGATAAACTCCGCCGGATAAGAGTTATTGGCATGGATACCGCCAACTTTTGCCGCCGCCAGGTAGACCTGTGAAGGTTTTTCTTTCTCAAAAAAAGCCCGAACAGCCGCCTGACAGGTAAGATCAAGCTCAGCATGAGTTCTTACAAGTAAATTCTCCGCCTGTAACCCCCCGGCAAACAGGTTACGCACAATGGCCGAACCAACCATTCCCCGGTGACCGGCTACAAATATTTTATGCACAAAAATTTCTCAATTCATTGAACGTTAAATAGCGTAAAACGCTAATATAGGCGCAAATTCTTTCTCACCCAACACACACCCATTCTTTGACACGCCCGGATGGAAAAGTGTGCAACGCATAGTTTTCATCTTCCTGATCTGCTCAAGCGGTTCCCCATCGCTTACCTTGAATTCAGCGTATCAACAAGCAACGTCACCTTCCCTGGCACGAAGATTGACGATTTTGATTACTGTTTTGAAAAGTAGCCACCGGTTTTTGGTGAGCCAATGAACTCTATTTTACCAGCTTCCCGCAGTTGCTTAAGCCTGCGCTCTATGGTTCTCTGTGTTACCTTGAAAGTTGCGGCCATGTCACTTGCCCTATGACCCGGATTAGCCTGAATGTCTGCGAAAAGAGCATTTACTCCGACATTTACTCCGACATTTACTCCGACATTTACTCCCTTCCCCACTCCGCCTCGCTGCTCTTGCAGTTTAAAAGTCATCAAAACACTGCCGGTATTTTCATGCAGCACAGGCACTGGCAAGCCAGCAGACTGCATTAAACTGGCAATTTTAAGCGTTCCCCGCCCCCATGTTTCAATCAATCCACGACGGTAAAATACCCTGGCAATCCAAGGGTTCCAAGGTTTTGATTCATGGGGCTGGTAAAGCATATCTGGGGTTAAACCAAAATGGAGTTCACCTGGGGAGATGATTTCCAGACGGTCGTCATACAAGGCAACCGCAACAGAACCCGCTGCGCTGGTATAATCACGATGAATAAACGCGTTGGCAAGTGCTTCACGCACCGCTTCGGTGGGCAGGGCTGGCGTGTCGATACGCGCCATTTTGCCCGGCACGATTTTACTGGCTACCGGTAGCCAATCAATCAAAAAGCGTTCGGCCCGGCGCATAAGTGCAAAGGCGTTGCCGGTGTATTGCCGATTATCAAGAAACTCGTCCCGTGTGGTGCCTTTGAAACGGGCTACACGAAGATTAAATTGCGGGAATTCTGGCAAGGCAAGTTCATCTTTACAAAACAAGGCGACGGCGGCACGCGATAGTTGTTCGCCGTTCACCAGCAGGCCCAAGCCACGCAATACTGCCAAGGTATCGCGGGTACCGGGGTCAACGCTGCGGCCGCGTCGAATGGATTCTTCAAGGGTAACAACAATTTCGCGGCTATCAAGATCATCCACACTGCACCCGAAGGCAGGCTGCATTTCCCAGCGGTCAGTGGTGTGCATAGACTCAATCAACAGCCGTTGGTAATTGACACGGGGCATGACACGCGTTGTGTTCAGCACTCGCTCGTAAGGTATTCCGCGAAAAGAAACGGGAGCGTATGCGACACGATCGACCTGAACAATCAAAACTTCCAATCCACGACCATCCCCTTCAGAGAGTGGTATACGCTGGAGTTGCACGGATAGTGGTGGCTCGAAACCCTGAAACTCCTGTGCCAGTTCTTCCATTGTTCGATCAGTCACTTTTTGACCGACCACTTTACCAAACGGAGTTACACCAAACACCACTTGCCCACCTTGGCCATTAGCCAGAGCACACATACTGCGACAAGCACGCTCTTTCTCAGCCGTAGACTTTTTGAGCTCAAGCGTTTGAGATTCGCCTGCTGCAATGCTTTTTTGAAGTTCAGTAAAGTTCAATATGACAATTGTTTCTGACAGAGCTGGATTACTGTCAATAATCCTTTTCACCCTTTCCATTATCGTAAACCCTTCTCCCTAAAAAAACAACTTTTGTATGAAGAAAGCTTTTGGTCATTAATATAACCCCCTTTCCTCCCATCAAACCTGATAAAATCTAACGTTACAGCGTCTCAACCTCAAACTTGCTGACGTTTCTTTGTTTGGGGTCGAAGACAATGCCAATCAGATATCGTTCGCCGCTGTATTTCTCGTAGTATTTCATCTTCCTGATCTGCTCAAGCGGTTCCCCATCGCTAACCTTGAATTCAAAGAGAAAGGTTTGCCCCCCGATCTTCAGGGTCAAATCTATTCTCCCCTTGTTGCTCACATCTTCGGCGATGATGTCCACCCCGAAGCTGGCAAAAAAAGCATAGAGTACGCTGGCGTAAAAGCCTTCGTAACGCTCAATATCATTGTTTGTGAAATTATTGTAGGCGATACTGGCAAAAAGTCGCCGGATGACGGGTTCCAGACCTCCAACATCTCCGGCCTCAAGAAGATCAAGCAGCTCATTGCGGATCAGCTCTTTTTGTGAACCGCTGATCATCGATTGCAAAATATACTCGTGGAAACTGATTTGCACCTCCATGTTCGGAAACCCCAACTCGTATCGAACTCCCCTGCCCGATTGTATCAAGCGATTGATGGTCAAATAGCCAGTCTGGAACAGGATGGCCTCCAGATCAAGATTTTCAATGTCAAAACTATTAACCAAACTCTTGTCAACGTTGATATTCAAAAAATCAGGGATAAAATATCTGTTTTTTTTGATCAACTCAACCAAAAAACGCGGCGTACCGGTCTCAAACCAGTAATTATCGAACACACAATGGTTCTTGATAAAGAGCAGGATATCAAACGGATTATAGACCTTTTCACCCAAAAAGTTATACCCGTTGTACCACCGTTTAACCTGCTCCATATCCACCCCTTCGAGATAAGGGGAAAAAGTGGTGTCGAGGTCAAGCTGGGTATAACCGCAGACATTGCCAAAGTCAGGGTTCAGGCTGATGTCTTCGAGATTGTTCAGGCCGCTGAAGAGCGAGACCTTTGAGAATTTGCTCACTCCGGTAAGAAAGGCAAAGCGCAGATACCGGTCGTTCTCCTTGATTTTGGTATAAAAGTCACGCATTCCATCCCGGATAACCAGAGCCTCGGGAATGTTCTCAATATTGTCGAGAATCGGCTTGTCATACTCATCAATCAGGATAACCACCTTCTGATGATATTTCTCATAGGCTTTCTCGATTAATTCTGCAAAACACTGGTTGGGATCCTCTTTTTCGTCGCAGTGAATATCAAGTCGTTTCTGATTGTCATTCAGGATATAGAAAAGATTTTTGCGAAGAGTTTCCCTACTGTGAATTCCGCCACTAAAACTGATCTTGATGACCGGATATTTCACTTCCCAGTTCCATTGATTCTCAATCAGCAGACCCCGGAACAGCTCCTGATTTCCCTCAAAAATATTGTTCAGCGTATCGAGAAACAAGCTCTTCCCGAATCGCCGGGGCCGTGACAGAAAGACATATTTGAAGTTGTCGATCAAGCTATAGGCAATCCCTGTTTTGTCGATATACAGGTAATTCTCGTTTATGATCTCGCTGAAGGTCTGTATGCCAACTGGCAGCTTTTTCATCGTCAAACTCAATTTAAACATTAGCCCATCACAGGCGTCGGCACCCCAACACGACTCCACACTTTTATTACTACACAACAAAATATAAAGCTTTTTTGACAGGAAAACAGAGCGCGCGATCCGCTTTAACGAATAGCTCTCAACCGACGGACACCGACGAGGCCTGCAACGATTACCAGAATTTTATGTGCACGCGATAAAGCAAGTTATTCGAGGGTTTGTTGGGTTCAGGCTACGGTAATCGGGGGCGTATGGGTGGTTGAAATGCTATAAACCGTTCATCGCAAATAAACGATTTATAATAAAAGAAAAGGCGTTTATCACTCCCCTGACAGGGCTATAATGTGGACAAAAACATACATCGCAAGCAAGGCGGTAATGGCCACACCGGCGATTACGGCAAGAGTTTGGTGCTTGCGGACAAACTTGACCAAGGTTTCGGTGGTCACCTCTTCAACGACCTTTTTCTGGCGGGTTTTACTGGAACTGTGCCGACGATGGTGGCGGTGGCGATGGGAAGAGCTCATCTTTTTTTGATACTTGCGTTCAGTTCTTTGCCTGCAGCGTAGAAATAATACGCTTGACGGCATCACCGTTGCCTTTTTCGCTGCAAAAGGGAGTTAGTGCGAAACCCCATCTCCCTTGAGAGCTTTGAATATGGTCTGGATTATTATTTTCAAGTCAAAGAGGAAAGAGCGGTTCTTGAGATAGTGCTCGTCAAATTCTACTTTGACGGGAATTGGCAACTCATCGCGGCCATTGATCTGCGCAGGGCCAGTCAAGCCGGGGGTCAGGAGATGCACCCCTTTTTCTGTCCGAAGAGCAATCAAATCGTCCTGATTGAAAAGTGCCGGACGAGGCCCGACGATGGTCATATCCCCCGTTAAAATAGTCCAGAGCTGAGGCAGCTCATCAAAGCTCGTTCTCCGAAGCAACTTGCCTATCGGGGTAAGAAAACGGTCTGGATCAGCCATAAGATGGGTCGCAACAGCCGGAGTATCCACAAGCATGGTGCGGAACTTCGGCATCCTGAAGATGACATTATTTTTTCCAACCCTGTTCGACCAGTACAGTACGGGCCCCTTCGAAGTCAACTTTACAAACAACGCCACAACCACCATCGGCAAACTGAGCACCATAAAAGCCAACAGCGACATGCAAAAATCAAAACAACGCTTTCTCAAAAATACTTCATGAAAATAAATTATAAAGACAACTGCATCACGGCAAGGATTATTTTTTGTGCGATGCCAAAAACGCTTCGGCAGTTTTGTGGAGCGCCTCGTCAACCGACACGACGGGCGTCCATCCCAGAAGATCACGAGCCTTCGAACTATCCACCTGCAACGACCCAAAAAGCCGCTGCGCAACATCCCCCTTGCCAATCAGTTTAGCCGCAGCCTCCATCACACCAACCGGCACAGGAATCAACCGAGCTGGCTTGCCCAAAGCCTTACCCATGCGTTGCAGCAACTCTGTTGTTGACAAGTCCTCACCATCCGACACCAAAAAAGTTTGATTAGCCGCCGCTGGATGCTCAAGGCAGGTCACAATCAAATCAACCAGATTATCCAGCGCCACGAAGCTACGTTTATTGTGAACCGCTCCCAACGGAAGAGGAATCCCCTTAAAAAGCCAGCGAATCATGGACGCAAAATTTGCCTTTACGCCCGGCCCATAGACCAGCGGAGGACGAATAATCACCACCTCCATTCCAGAGCTCAAGGCCAACTCCCGTAAACCCAGTTCCGCCTCATGCTTACTGATGCCATAAGAATCCTGCGGTTCAGGCTCATCGTCAGCAGAAAATGGATGACCCAAAAGCGTAGACTCTCCATTAACCTTGACGGAACTCACAAACACAAAACGCCGAACACCAGCAAATGCCGCCTGCCGCGCCAGGTTCAGAGTTCCATCGACATTCACCCGACGAAACTCAGCCAGCGGATCGGCAGCCTTGTCATGCATCACATGCACACGAGCGGCAAGATGAACAACACTATCTACGCTATTCAACGACTCACTCCAGTCAGTCTCAGGCACAAGATCACCCACACGAACGAAGTCAACCCCTTGAGAGGCTGACTTTCCCTCCCTGCGTATCGCCGCTCGAACAGCGGCATTATCGGTTGTCAACTGTGCGACCAAGGCTGAGCCAACAAACCCGGTTGCACCCGTAACCAGAATCAATCCAGACTCTTTATTTTTTATCAGTAAGCACCTCGAATCTGAAGTTCTTCAAGCCACCCCTCAAGTTGATCAATCAATTTTTTACGCCCAAACTCATCATCACTCAGCGTCTTCCCTCTCATTCCCATCGTTTTACGCTCCTCTTTTGACATCGCAGATAATTGCAAGACAGCCTCAGCAAGTGCAGCATAATCACCCGCTGGGCAGGATAAACCAGCCTGTGCATTCTGAATAATAGCACTACCTTCCCCATTCAACATAGCAAGAAGAGGAATCCCTGAAGCCAGATACGATTGCAACTTACCCGGAATAGTCATTGCAAAAATCGGCTCATCCTTTAAAGAGAGGAGGAGCGCATCTGCATGACGAAAAAACGACGGCATTCGCTCAACAGGATAGCGGCCCAACATCAAAACGGAGTGTTCAAGAGCACGTTTTTTTATCTCTTCCGTAACCCATCCTGCCATTCGCCCATCCCCAACAATCAGCCATCGAATATTTGAATGAGCCCTCAATTGTTCCGCCGCAGCAAGGATTGCAGGAAAATCCTGCGATTCACCAATATTTCCAGCAAACATAATATTGAAGCACCCCGATTTAACGGTAACCTCAGGAGCAAGTTCAACACCTTGCGGAGCAAAAAGAGACTCCGCCCAACTCGGGAAATACTCAATACGCCGACCACTACCAGCATACTTGGCTATTTGAGGAATAAAACTGTTTGATTGAGCAAGAATCAAATCACAGTGAGCATAAATGGTTGAAACCAAACTCCCAATGAGTGTCAGCATAACCTTTGAACGCACCACTCCTATTGCCTCTAATGTTTCAGGCCACAAATCCAAGACCCAGAAGGTCAACGGCGCCCTCGTAAAAGCCCGCATGACTGCTGCAGGAATTCCTACCGTAATTGGCGACGGCTCATAAGCAAAAATGGCATCAAACTTGCATCTGCGCAACCGCCACGGTCCAATTAACGAAGCACTCAGCGCAAATGAGATATAATTAAGCATCAACCGCACACCACCCTGCCCTCTTGGCAGCATAGGAACCCGTATCACGGTGGCCCCCATATATTCGTCAAAGTGATCAGGATTTTCCAGAAAATCACGAAAAAATTTACCATCCGGATAATTAGGCCGTCCCGTCAATACTGTCACCTCATGACCTCGCCTGACAAACTCTTCAACCAAATCGTTGATCCGGAAGTTTTCGGGCCAGAAATATTGAGAAACAACTAAAATGCGCAAAGGAGAGCTTTTAATACTTCTTCCAAACAACCCGATTCACATAATCGGTATAACTGTGCATAATCCTGACCACCTTATCAGAAACATTGGGCATCGAATAATCGGCAACCTGGCGCAAACTCCGTTCTCCACCCCTCGGCTGAGTATCGAGAATCGCCAGCGCCTGCATCACCCGATCAACTTTAAGACCAACCATCATCACCGAGCCCTCTTCCATCCCTTCTGGCCGTTCATGTGCCTCACGGATATTGAGCGCCGGGAAATTGAGGATTGACGATTCCTCATTAATGGTTCCACTATCGGAGAGCACCGCTCTGGCCTGCATTTGCAAATGCACATAATCGAAAAAACCGAGCGGCTTTAACAACTCCACACGATTATGAAAAACAACTCCACTTACCTCAACCCGCTTGCGTGTTCTTGGATGGGTTGAAACAATCACCCGTTTACCATACTCTTCAGCAAGCGTGTTCAGAATGGTAACAAGCTTCAAAAAATTCCGATCAGATTCAATGTTCTCTTCTCGATGGGCACTGACCACAAAGTACTCTCCCTCGGTAAGGCTCAGCCGTTCCAAAACATCAGAGCGATCAATTTTTTCACGGTAATGCGTCAGCACTTCAAACATCGGGCTCCCGGTCTTGATAATCCGGTCCGCCGGTAACCCTTCACGCAAAAGATATTCCCGAGCGATATCGCTGTAGGTCAGATTAATATCAGCCGTATGGTCAACAATCTTGCGGTTGATCTCTTCCGGCACCCGCTGATCAAAGCAACGGTTACCTCCCTCCATATGGAAAACAGGAATCTTCCGGCGCTTGGCCGGGTAAACCGCAAGGCATGAGTTGGTATCTCCAAGAATCAGCAGAGCATCAGGCTTTTCGAGGGCCATCACCGCATCCGCTTTGGCAATAATTAACCCTACGGTTTCAGCCGCTGTAGAACCTGCCGCATCAAGAAAATGGTCCGGCTTGCGAATATCGAGGTCATCAAAAAATATCTGGTTCAGCTCATAATCATAATTCTGCCCCGTATGCACCAGTACATGCTCCGTATGCTCATCCATCTTCGCCAGCACCCGCGAGAGACGGATAATCTCCGGACGGGTACCTACAATGGTCATCACCTTTAACTTTTTCACCACTCGCTTTATTAATTTTGTATGTTGCAATCAGACCTGCAAAAAGTAAGTATCAGCCTTTTCAGGATTAAAGATTTCGGAGGCCCAGAAAAGGGTTACCAATTCTCCCACACCAACGTTGGTGATATGGTGCGTATAACCTGGCGGAATATCAACAACACGAAACTCTTTGCCAGAAACCCGATGTTCGATAATCTCAGTACCATTGATCTGCCGAAACCGAATCACCGCATCGCCTTCCACCACCATAAACTTTTCCGTTTTGGTATGGTGATAGTGGTTGCCCCGTGTAATACCCGGCTTGGTTCGGGAAACAAAAATCTGACCGAAGGCCTTGCTCTTCATCATCTCGGCAAGAGATCCCCGGTCGTCGGTTCTGACTTGAAGCGGATAGGCAAAATCCTCGCCTTCAAGATAGGAAAGATAGGTCGCATAAAGTGCCCTGACCAATGGACTGTCAAAGCCCGGCAACACAAGGGTTTGACGCGACTCCCGAAACGAGGTGATCAAGCCTGCAAGCTCGCCAAGTGTTATGGGATAAGCAGTAAGCTCCGCACCAAAAGCAAACCCTGTTTCCAGTTCTTCTTCCGCTGAAGGAATTTCACCAATCAAAGCCGAAACAACATCATCAATATAGGTCAGCTCAATCGAGCGGGTCGGATCGGAAATCGCAACCGGCAGCCCATGGGCAATATTATGGCAAAAGGTCGCCGTCACCGAGTTGTAGTTGGGGCGGCACCATTTGCCAAAAAGGTTCTTGAAGCGGTAAACCACCGTCCGCGCGCCGGTTGTATCTGCATAAGCCTGAAGCACCTGCTCAGCTTCAAGCTTGCTGCTACCGTAGGGGTTGTCAAGCTTAGCCTGAATGGATGAGGCAAGAATGATCTTCGTATTTCTTCCCAATCGCTGAAGAATAGCACAAATTTCTTCAGTCAACCCGGCATTACCACTCTTGAACTCATCTTCGTTTTTCGGCCGGTTTACCCCAGCAAGATGAAAAATAACCTCAGCCTCACCAAGCTTAGCCTCCAGTTCAGCAAAAGTATTATCACAATCAAACTCCAAAATCCGGATACACTCCATCGTCCGCAAAACCGAACAAAGATTCATTCCTACAAAACCTTTCGACCCAGTTACAAGAACATTCATGGTATTTCCCAAATTATTAAACCTCAACCCGTTCTCCCCTCATTGCAGCATTCACGCAATCAAGCTTCAAAAGTAATTCGCACATCCCGTCAACATCAACTCTTGCCGTGTTGTGTGAGTTATAATCCTCCTTAAGCGACACCTCCTCACGACCTTCACTAAAGAATGCTGCGTAATTCAAATCACGGTTATCAGCAGGAACACGGTAATACCCGCCAAGATCCTGAGCAACCGCAAGCTCTTCACGAGTCAAAAGGCTTTCATACAGCTTTTCTCCATGACGAGTACCTATTATGGTGACAGGAACATCAGTCTTCATCAGTTTCTTAAGTGCCAGCGCAAGTGTTTCAATGGTCGCACTTGGAGCCTTCTGCACAAAGGTATCACCAGGCTCACCATGAGTAAATGCATAGAGCACCAGATCCACTGCATCATCAATCGTCATCATGAAACGAGTCATGTTTGGATCAGTGATAGTCATGGGCTTACCCTCCTGAATATGCTTCAGAAACAACGGAATAACCGACCCCCGACTTGCCATCACATTACCATAGCGCGTTACGTTGATCACTGTCCGATTTCCCGACACACGCGACTGCGCAACAGCAATCTTTTCCATCATAGCCTTTGAAATACCCATCGCATTGATAGGGTAAACCGCCTTATCAGTGCTGAGCACAACTACCCGCTTGACACCGACAGCAGTTGCCTGTGTCAAAACATTGTGTGTACCCATCGCATTGGTACGAAGTGCCTCTATTGGAAAAAACTCGCAGGAAGGAACCTGCTTCAGGGCTGCGGCATGAAAAATGAAGTCAACTCCCTCCATAGCATCGCGTACACTATCGGCATTGCGTACATCCCCAATATAGAACTTGAGCTTTGAGTTGGCATACAACTTCCGCATATCATCCTGCTTCTTCTCGTCGCGACTGAAAACACGAATTTCGGCGATATCAGTTTGAAGAAAGCGGCGCAGTACAGCATTTCCAAACGTTCCAGTACCTCCTGTAATTAAAAGCTTTTTTTCCTTGAACATCGATCTTTTATCTTGTTTTTAATTCAAATTTTCTATCATGCGTATTTATCTTAAACACAAAAATAAGTGCGTAACAGCTCATTTTTTTCAGTAGGTGTTGGATAACTTATCAACACCGCCCTATACACCCCCTTAAACACAAACAAACTGCCTGCGGCAGCTCCAATAATGCCACATTGACGTACCAATTCACCAATGTCCTTCACAGAACCTGCTCCACCCAAAATAGTTATCGGAATATGTGCCAACAATTTGATTCGTAAAGCAAGTTCGAGGTCGTACCCTTTCATCTGGCCGTCATTGTCAATTGAATTGACAACAATTTCACCTGCCCCAAGCTCTTGAACCTTTAAGATCATTTCAAAAAAAGTGTGTTTTGTTTTCTTTATACCATTATGAGTATAGATATCATAATTTTTAGTCAACAGCCTTTTTTTAACGTCAAAAACAGCCACAACACTCTGACTACCAACCTCATCAGCAATTTGTGTAATCAATTCGGGAGTATCTATAATAGCAGCACTGATAGCTACCTTTTCAACACCAAGACCTATAATTTTTTTTGCTTGCGCAGCAGTACGAACGCCACCACCATAGCATAAAGGCATCCGACACTCAGCAGCCAAACGAGCAATCATGTTATAGTTTGGTTCTCTATTATTCGCTGTAGCATCAATGTCCAATACAATCAACTCATCCGACTCTTTTTCATTAAATATCTTTACAGCATTGATTGGATCGCCAACATATTTAGGTGATTTAAAATTAACAGTCTTGACCAGGCCGTTATTGTGTACTAATAAGCATGGAATAATCCTTGGTCTTAACATTCTTATAACTCCGCAAAGTTTTTTAGTAAACCTGTGCCGAAATGGTGGCTTTTTTCAGGATGAAATTGCACTCCATACACATTATCAGACTGAACACAACAAGCAAAATCGATACCATAAGAAGCTTTTGCAATAATATAATTTTTATGGGTACATTCAAACAAATATGAATGAAGGAAGTAAAATCGCGCATCTTGTTCCAAGCCCTTAAACAACCTGTGTTCACCTTCTACATGAACATCATTCCAGCCCATATGTGGTAATGGCAATTGTTCAGTACCAGCAAATGATTTAAAAGCCCTTACATGACCAGGAATCCACCCTAATCCGTGCAACACTCCTTCTTCACTTGATTCAGCAAGTATTTGCATCCCAACACAAATCCCCATTATCGGCACCTTCTTCACAAGAACTAAATGGTCAAGAACCTGACGCATGCCAGAAGCACTAAGCAACTCCATCGCGTGGTCAAAGGCACCTACTCCAGGCAAAATCAACTTTGTTGTTCCATCAAGTTCATCTGATGTCTTAGCGATTCTAACCTGTATCCCAAGACGATTGTATACATTCACAAATGCCTGAATATTACCTAAACCGTAGTCAATAATAGCAATCATCGAAACAACCTTTTTTCGAGTCCAAGTATGCTCATTGCCTTTGATCCGATTCCAATTAAAAATCTTTTGTTTTTGTAATCATGATACGTTTTATTTCTACCATGAAAAATCACAAGCAATTCTTCAACTGATAAATCTAACTTATGCGCAACATATTCAAACTCCTGTTTCAAAAAATGCTCATCCAGCTCAGGATTTGCAATTCGACTAAGTGCTTCATCTCTCGTCATCTGGCCAGTCATAATCAAGCTTGAAAAATGTGCACGTCGCTTTTCATAACCAAATTTTTGCGGCATCCAATAGTCTTCATAAAATCGTGTAAAGCGTGATTCATGATGCTTGTGAAGAAATGGTTCCCACCCAAAAATATCCGAAAGTTTTTTTTCAGCCTCACGCTTTATGTAAGGAACATAGTTCAGTGGTCTAAAAACCTCCATGCCTAATACGTACTTGTAATATATTTTATAGGTAAATATATCAACAATAGGGAAAGTTGTTAATGGTATTTTTCCAAACCTGGAATGAATATCATTAATTAACGTCTTATCAATACCTGGATATGCACCCCACTCTTCTGGCTCACGGCAACATTCTGTAGAATAATTTCCACCAGTAAGCACGTATTTAATTTTATGTTGTCTTGCAAACTTATAAAGCATTGAAAAAAATGCTGTATCCTGAGGTATATCCTGATCAGCTATCTGAGATTTAAGCATAGCAACCTGAAGATCCTTCATCTCTTCCCAATTGATAACCTCTGTATAAAGATCTAGGCCAAGTCCATCAACCATTTTTTCAATATTACCAACAGCCTGGTAGGTATTCCAACCTGCATCAACATGAAACAACAAGGGTCTCAAACCCATTTTTTCTTTTACAATATACGTACAGTAAGAACTATCCAAACCACCACTAAGTCCTATGATACAATCAAAATCTCTACCATTTCCATCCTTACGAATTTTCTCTGCAATCTTCATTAATTCCGTTTCACCAACAGCTCCAGTATTCCAATTTGGATATATATTATTTTCAAAATTATTACAATATTCACACCATCCACGTTCATCAAAAGTGATGTTTGGGTCAGATGTATCCATAATGCAATTGGCACAAATTTGGTAGGTAGACACACTCATTTCTTGGATATTATGTATGTTTCTGCAATAAAATTAAAAGTTTCAGCAGCACAGCGCTTCCAGTTATATTGCTCAGAGAGTGCCTTTGCTCGCTGGGAAATGGTTAAGCGAAGTACTCTTGATTGGATAAGTTGCAAAATAGCATCAGCAAGTGATTCAGCATTTTCCGGATCAAAGTAAACTCCACCGTCCTCCAATACCTCGGGCATCGGACCACGGTCAGAGCAAGCTATAGGCAATCCAACAGCCATAGCCTCAAGTAATGTGACCGGCATGTTTTCACAACTTGAAGCAAACACAAACAGATCGGCTTTCGCCAAAAGTGCGGGTAGTTCAGTTTGGGACAAAAAATTAAGTTGCTCAACAAAAACGCTATCTGGATCTGAAACAGCAATCACATCCTGTAACAATTTTTGCGCAGGTCCTGCCCCCCCACCAACAAAGGTTATCAACAAATTATAGCCGCGCTTTCGAAGTGACGCGATAGCTTGAACCACCACCCATTGATGCTTATACATTTCCGCGTTTGAAACATAGATGCACTGGATTGGGCGTTCATCCAATGCGGGCCAAGTATTCATCTGTTGAATATTTTTAAACGCCAAACCAACACCATGAGGGATGTAAGCAATTGAAGACAACTGCCCACAAGATTGTTGTATAACTTTAGCCGCATAACGGGTCAGGAATATAACACCCTGAGAACTCTGGAACGCCAGGTTTTGCAAAACAAGAATTGCCAGCAAACGTAACCGAGCAAACCCATAGCCAAAATAACGCATCACGCCAGGCTCATAAGAGAGCATATCTTGGCTTAAAACCACCATAGGTTTAAACCGACAAAGGGTACTGGCATCCGTAGTAAATAAAATGTCACAACCTGCATTCTTAACCTCACTTGCAAGAGTCGTTGCTTGCCATATCAGCTGCTGAATAAGGGAGTTTTCAAGAGCAATCGGATTATGTTTAATCAACCAAGGATAATCAGGAAGTTGATCAAGGAGAGAACAAAAAGACCAAACATGAATCTCAAGAATACCATGTTGTGCTGGATCTATTTCATTTAGTATGCCAATTAAATGGGCTTTCGCCCCACCTGAACGATTGCGTGACGCATCAATACCTATTACCAAAGTGTTAACTAATTTCACTACACAAGCAGGTTTCGAAAGGATAAAAAAGCCACTTCAGTAAGTAACTTAGCCAATTTTGATTGCAGCATAACCGATCAGTGGTTGAACCTTGTTAATAGGTTTGCAAAAATAGTTAAAGATATCGTACTACATCTAAAATTGTTTTTTACAAAAAAAGTAACTCGTAATGTATTTATTAATGTCTTATTAATTTATAGATGTTTATGCTCAATTATTGCATAAGTCATTTTAACAAATCGTTCTACCATAACATCAACATTATATTTATTTCGAACTAAACACAACACGTGCTCTTTCATTCTACTTTTATTTTCTTTATCCTTTAACAAATCAACAATTACTGCTGATAGATGAAATGCGTCTCCTTCAATAAAATTTCTCCCGGTCAGGTTGTCAGTAAATGCAGAATACTCTGGCCCATGATATTCAGATTTGCCATGCGTTATAACCGGCAAACCATATCCAAATGCATGCAATAAACTTAAGCCAATTGCTGCTGGATGTATAAAAATTTCTGAAGAAATAAACCACGGCGCAAGTTCTTCTTCTTGATAGAGAGCTCCTACAAAACGAACATATTGTTCAATTCCAGCATCAGTTACCATTTTTTCAAGGTTGTCTCTTTCATCACCGTCGCCAATTAAACACCATAATATATTCGGAATTATATTAATAATTTGCGATAGTGCTTGCACCATAATATTGAACTTATTTTTCGATTCTAACCTTGCACAAGACAAAACGATTAGTCGATTATGCAGGTTATTTTTTATTTTCCATTCTTTAATATGATTTTCAGTATATTTCGCAACAACCGAGTCAATCTTAACTTGGTCTAAGCCATTATTTATACCTAATATATAAGATTTATGAAAATTTTTACTTTTTAAATACGAAACATCATTATCATTATATACCAATATATAATTAAATATTTTAGACCATTTTAATCGAATATATTCTGTCAATTGATTTGCTTTGTATGAGTGCGCCATTGTCCACAATACTACATTTCTATTTGTAAAATGCATTACTGTTGAAATCATAAAATCAGAGAACACTCTTGGGTTCCCATTAATAAAAACAATATCATACTTATTCAGTATTTCACTCCACGGCAAAAACTGCCAAACAATTCGCTCTCGTTTAGCAGAGTAATACTTTACAATTTTAAACTTATCACCATACTTTTCATGAATTGAAGCAAAATTCATACCGGGCATACTATCCTGACAGTATACTGTTATATTAAAATCATTTAGTCGAAATATTCGATCAAAAAAACCTTCCCGATATGCAGTTACAATATTTGTTAATATTGCAATATTAATTTTTTTTCTTTTCATTTAGAGATTATTTCACAAAAAAATATTTATCTACACAAAAATTAGCCAAGCCAAAAATAAGTTTTTTTTAAACAAATCTTAAGCGCTTCATAGGAAATAATTCCGTAGGATAAGGGACAGACAGAAAACAGATACACATGCCCCTGTAAATCATGAAGTTAAGTCACTTGGAATTATCTGCCGATGAGCGTACAAAGCTACAAGAGATTGTGGCAAAGGGGAGCGATTGGCGAGCACGGCAACGGGCTCA
>CAJAIK010000076.1 GCA_903939765.1 uncultured Chlorobiaceae bacterium
CTTCCTGCTTGACAAAAAGTAATACTTCCTGCGGACTTACCTGCAGTTCTCTTGCTATATCACTTATGCGGTATTTCTTTTCCATGTCCTCAAGGGCCATTACATCCTCCTCTGGATTTAAAAACGCTTTACTTCTTTCGAAATGTTCACTCTGCGGTCGGTTCTGCTGATCCATCAACAGCCAGCTCATCCGGCTCGTCCTCGATGGGGTCATCAAAAAGAGCCGCCAGATCCGCTTCGGTAAACTCTTCTTTTACGGTTTTATAAATATTTTCGGCAATTTTCCGCCAATAGCGTTTTTCCTCGTCGGTCACTTTGCGTTCCCTCGGTTTAACGCCGGTCTTGTAACTTTTACCAAAAATCGTCTGCTCTTCAGGTTTGGTCGATCCGAGAAGAGAGAGCTCAATTTCATCAACTCCAGCTTTCAATACTTTTTTGGCCGTATCAAGACCACCATCAAGAAGCTGGTAAATCATGTCATCACCAAACTCTTCACGGAACTCAATGATATCGATATCTGTGGGGTCTTCCGTCGATTTGTCGATCACATCACGATAGACATCAATCTCATAACCGGTAAGCTTTTCAGCAAGATGGATATTGTTGCCATTCTTTCCGATCGCATATTTGATCTGGTCAGGCTTGAGCATCACCCTTGCTTTCCGGGTTTTCATATCGGCATGAACCGTCAGAGGATCAATTTTCGCCGGCTGCATAGCCCTTGAAATATAGATCTGCGGCTCATCGGCATAGTAGATGACATCAATATTTTCGTTGTTCAGCTCTTTGACAATGCTTTGAATGCGCTTTCCACGATACCCGACGGTGGCTCCAACCGGATCAATGCGTGCACTGGTTGATTCAACGGCAACCTTTGCACGCTCACCCGGCACCCTTGCAATCGCCTTGATGACAATGAGACCATCAAGAATTTCAGGGACTTCATGTTCAAAAAGCTTGTACAAAAACCGGTCATCGACTCTCGACACAATAACCTTCATGCCGCCGTCAATTTTTTCCCGCTCAACCATTGAGCCATCATCCAGCTTCACTTTTGTCTTTTCACGCTCAATACGTTTGACATAGAGCTTCATCCGCGGGGTTCGACGGGGATTATCTTTTTTCATCATCTCTGACTTCGGCAGCACCAGCTCGACACGATGGTCTTTCGACGTATTGTAGGTAAAAATAACCTCATTCGCACGAACCTGATAAACCTCGCCGGCAACAATCTCTCCAACTTTTTCAAGACACTCTTCATAAACAACAAGACGCTCAAGATCCCGTACCTTTTTCTGTACAGACTGCTTGATAATCTGAATGGACTTGCGACTGAGATAGTCCTCAAGCCGGATCGGCCCCTCTTCGTAATAATCACCAATTTCGAGAGATTCGTCAATTTTGCGGACCTCTTTAAGGGTGATTTCGATGCTTTCAATATCTATCTCCTCTACAATCTTTTTCAGAATATAGACTTCGAAATCTCCCCGCTCGGGGTTGATGAAAATGTTGGATTCAACTTCAGGATCATAATCTTTTCGGAGCTGCTTCTGGATAATATCCTTGAGAAGATCGGCAATATCCATTTTTACAGCCGCACTTTCCGTGCGCTTATCCAGAAAGATCTTGGACTGCTCGATTTCGCCAAAAGCACTGGCAATCTGCACTCTCCGATCCTGACCCTCATCTTTTATCTTCTTTTTGACCATCTCTATCTTAGATTGTGCATTTTATAAAAGAAAATTTCCACTCACCGGTATAAACCTCTTTATAATTCCGCCTCAGGAACCGCACGAATAATTTGGTTGAGGTAGAGTGTGACAGCCTCCGTGTTCGGCTGTTGTCCTCTTTTTTTGTTCTTTTCCGGCATAATCACGATTTTTGGCTCACTCTCTTCCGAAAGCGACACCTCTTGAATATGCCCGGCCAATTCAACAGGCTCACCATCCGCTCCAGTAAAGGTAACCCGCAACAATTTACCAACATGACGAATATACTGGCGGGGAATAATAATGGGCTCACCAAGGCCGGGAGAGGAGACGATCATGTCAAAATTTTCTCCAATCAGCTCCAGAAGCTCGTCATCACCTTCAATCTGCTCGCGAACTCTTCGGCTCACATAGGCACACTGATGAATGCGAATACCAATATCGGCATCCATCAGTATCTCTATTTTTCGGGCACTCGCCTTGCCTTTTACCTTAATATCAATAAGATAGGCTCCTTCACCCCGGGTACCGACTGATTCGGCAATAACCCGTGAGACACAAGTCCTGATGCGCTCTTGCATGAATACCTCTTATGAACTTTAAAAAGAAAAACAAAAAAGTGGGGAACCCCCACTTCAGATAAGATACTATAGGACGTCGTCAAATCAAGTGACGCAATGTACGAAAAAACAATCCAAAGCACAACACCTTATATGACCTGCTGATTTTTATTATTGATGTGGCTTTCAAGAACTTCATAATCAGCCTCCTCGACATTCCGCACCGAAGAGGAGTCGTGCGGTGAGCGCTCGCTGCGAGCGGGTCCCGCTTTTCTGATAAAAAAAAGCCCTCCCCGCACCACACGCACCACCGTGCGAACAACCAGAAAAATAATAATGAAAAGAAAAATAAATTTCAGCATCGGTTCAACAGCGCCCTTAAACGATTTTCGCTCACACGGTATTTGAATGCCTCAACACCATCAACAAAGATAACCGGTATCTTGAGTCCAAACTTTTCAAGCAGCTCCCGGTCATCGGAAATATCTCTTTTTTCCAGTTCAAACGGCAACGACATCTGGACTTTCTGCAGAATCTCCATGGCCTCATCACACAGGCAGCACTCTTTTTTACCATAGAGTATAACCTTGTGGCCCGTGTTAGTCACGATTGCAACTGCCCGTTCGCAGCCAGTTTACACAGAAATTCAAGCACACCCTCCAGAGAGAGCATGGTCTGCTCCGAAGTGGAGAGATTTTTCAGTGCATAGAGCCCCGTCTCGAGCTCCGTCGTACCGACAAAGAGCGCATAAGATGCCTTTATCCGGTTGGCCTCCCTCATCTGCGCCTTCATGCTCCTTGCCGCCAGGTCTATCTCCGTCTTGATGGCCGCGTTACGCAATCGACAGGTAATCTGCAGAGCGTGATCGGCAAGATCCTGCTGCTGTACCACAACATAAACAAGAGGGCCCTGAGAAGCGAAACCGTCAAAAAGCCCCTGCTTTTCCATGGTTATCAATAACCTCTCCATTCCGACAGCGAACCCGGAGGCCGCCACATCCGACGAACTGCCAAGCTCACGGGCAAGACCATCATAGCGCCCGCCACCGCCTATGGCATCCTGTGCACCAAGCTCTGAACTGGTCACCTCAAAAGCAGTATTGCAATAATAATCAAGCCCCCGAACCAGCCGATAATCGATTTCGTAAGCAATATTGCGTTCTTCGAGATAATAAAGCACCTTCTCAAAATCCTGCACCGAAGCCGGGTTGAGATAATCGTATAACCTGGGAGCCCCGGCAATCAGCTCCTGCAGGGCTGGATTTTTTGAATCGAGAATCCTCAGTGGGTTTTTTTCGAGACGCTCTTTCGACGCATCATCAAGAATCTCCGCAAAAGGCGAAAAATAGTCTTGCAACGCACACCGGTAACGGAGCCGGTCATCCGTATCGCCGAGGCTGTTGATGCGAAGCTTGAGCCCCTGCAGACCGAGTGAGCGAAAAACCTGCATCATCAGGGTGATGACCTCAGCCACCGCAGCAGGCGATGAGACGCCAAGCAGTTCAGCCCCGAACTGTGAAAACTGACGCTGCCTTCCTGCCTGTGGTCTCTCCTTGCGAAAGAGTTCGCCCGTGTAGTACAACTTGTGCACAGGAGCAGAGGCGAGCAGATTATTCTGAAGCGCCGCCCTCATCACACCGGCCGTCATCTCCGGGCGAAGCGTCAGGGAGCGCCCTTTTGGATCAGGCTGAAAGGTGAACATCTCCTTGCCGACAATATCCGTTGTCGAACCAATCCCTCTCTGAAAAAGCTCGGTATACTCAAAAACCGGAATCCGTATCTCGCTGAAGCCGTAAAGAGCGGCCAGCGAATCAACAACTCCTTCCACATATTTCCATCGGGCCGCCTCTTCGGGAAAAATATCCCTGGTGCCCTTTACTGCCTGGTACTGCGGCATAACTGTATGAATCCCCTGCTGGTAAAAATGTTGTTATATCTGTGGAAAATCCTTCTCCTCTTTCCTGAAGAGTTCAATAACCTCTGACGCGGACGTTGCAAGAAGAAGTTTCTGACGAACATCATCGCGGCCCGCAAGCCTCGTAATACGACCAAGAAGCTTCAAATGCTCTGAAAGCATCTCCTCCGGCGTTGCCAGAAGAAAAACAATCGTAACAGGCTCTTCATCAATGGAATTAAAATTAATTGCGTTGCGAAGTGTGGCAAGCGCCATGACCGGCTGACTTACTCCCCCACTCTTTGCATGAGGCAGTGCCAGGCCTTTGCCGATACCGGTCGACATCTCCCGCTCACGCCTGAAAACATCTTCCCGCAACATGCCAATATCAAGCACACCCGGGTGAGCGGCCACGATGGAGAGCATGTTTTCAATTACCTCGCTTTTCAGGGCAAGATCAAGATTCAAAGCAATACATTTTTCGGAAAGAAGGCCTTCAATTTTCATGATGAGAACCTCGTGCGGTTAATACGTCTGCATGTTGAAAGGTGCTCCCTCGGCACAAAACTGATTTTTAATATAAAAAAACATTTCCTATCCCTGCCGCCTGCAACAACGCCTCCTTTTGCAGGCTCACAGGTGTACGGTAATAAAATAGATAAATGGCGATACAAACATGATGGTATCGAACCGGTCAAGCACTCCGCCGTGACCCGGAATAAGATGTGAAGAGTCTTTGACACCGGCATCCCGTTTGAACATCGACTCAATCAGGTCTCCTGCCGGACTTGCCAGGCCGATCAAAAGGCCGGTCAACAGTGCTTTGCTCAACGACAACTCCGGCACAAAACTGCTATAGATCATTGATGCTGCCACGCTTCCTGCGAGACCGGACAGAAATCCCTCCCATGTTTTGTGAGGACTCAAACGCTCGAACAGTTTGCGGTGAATAAACCTTCCGCCCAGGGTACTCCCGCCAAAGTAGGCAAAAATATCGGCGGCCCAGACACAGAAAAACATGAGAAAAACCATGATTTGCCCCTCTCTGCCACCTTCAAAAAAACGAAGCCGCAACAGGGAACCGAAAGAGAGATTGACGTAGAGCAGACCAGGCAAGATTGCCCCCAGATTGAGCAGCGGAGAACCCTCTTTCAAAAAAAGCTCCATCACCAGAAGCGCGAGCACAACAGCAAGCAACAGCTCCCACACCTCCACCCATTGCCAATAAAAGTTCGCCTGAAACAGCGCCGTTACCGCCAGCACAATCCAGAGAGCCGGAGGTTTGGCCTTGTGGCGCGCAAGGCGATGAAACTCATAAACAGCAAGAAGCGCCAAAAGCGAAAAAAACAAAAAGAACCCGACACCACCAATATTGATAAGCCACAGCAGCAAAGGAATGCCCACAAGAGCCACAAGCACCCGCTGCAATAAATTATTATTCAAAAGTTTACCCATACATCCTCTCTTCATCAACTGATCAGCCTTCATGAAAACCCTCTCCGCTGCGCATCAATAAGCCGCCGAAGAACCATTACAAACAACAACATACTTCCCGAAACAACAAGCCACCACCAAGGCGAACCCAGCAGAGCACTTGACTCAACAGCTCCCTCCATCTTTTTTCCCACTGTAAAAAAAAGAAGAAGCAACGCGGCCATATTGTTCGTAAAATGAACGACAACAGGAATCGCAAGATTGCCTGTGGCCGAATAAATATAGCCAATATACCACCCAAGCAAAGCAAGTGGAAAAAGATTTGCCGCACTCAAATGAAAGAACGCAAAAATCAGGCCGGTCAACACCACCGCATTGCCGGAAGAGATGGCACGAGTGTAATTCTGCTGAATATAGCCCCTGAAAAAGAGCTCCTCACAACATGCGGGAGTGAGGGCAAAAACAAAAGCAACCAAAAAAAATTCAGGCCCTGAGCGCACCTGCGCAAGTTCTTTGATAAACGACTCCATCACATCACGCTGACGAACCACTTCAGCGCCCGCAGAGCCAAGAGAAGGCCAGAGATAGTGATCCTGAAGGGCGGTGATGGTATACAGGAGTGGTTGAAGCAGAAAAATACCGCAAACCGCCAGAACCGCCACACCAAAATCGACACGCCCCCCTATCCCCAAAAAAGCAAGACTTTGTGAAGAAAAGGGATTT
Source organism: uncultured Chlorobiaceae bacterium (assembly GCA_903939765.1). Lineage (GTDB taxonomy): Bacteria > Bacteroidota > Chlorobiia > Chlorobiales > Chlorobiaceae > Chlorobium. The sequence continues at coordinate 6,320 of CAJAIK010000076.1, forward strand.
TTTTGCCTCGTATGCCACGCAGCGAGCAAAAGAACAGGCAAGGCGAGCAGAAGAATCTGCCCGACAGCCTGAATGAGTCGAATTAAAAAAAGCTGACTTCCAGCAATGCGTGACAAAAACAAAGTTGAATCGTGGCCACCGCTGACAAAAGGAAGTAACAACCCGCCAGCAAGCGGATAGAGCAGCATGACCGCAATCAAATAGAACGTATTGTTCAGAAAAGAGGGACGCCGCAGGGTAAACAGATCAGGAGAAAAAAACTTCTGCATTGAAAATTATACGTTACAATGAATCCTTGAGAATTTAATACCTTGTTCCACTCGAACCCTCCGTCCATGCAGTTCTTATCAACAGATAGCCATTGGAGAGGGAAAAAACAAGCGGAAACCAGAACTGCTGTTTGTAATCCACTGGGCCAAAACTGGCTTCAACATCCATCTAATAACCTCTCTATCAATGAGTTACGGATGAATATCATGATATTTGATGCAACACCACACTGGTCGGGTGGAGCAAACAGAATACTTTTATACAGTAAAGAGCTAAAAAAACGGGGTCATTGCGTCGCCGTATGCTGTTTGCCTGAAAGCGGCCTTGCAAAACGGATTGCGGAAGAGCATATCCCGGTCTATACCCTCAATCCCAAATCTGATATAAACCTCCTTATAGTCCCCAAAATCATAAGGCTCATCAAGGAAAACAACATAGAAGTTATCGATATCTGCTCTCCAAAATTCTATTGGGTCTCCTCATTGGCCGCAAGAATAACAAACAGAACAGTTATTCTGACACGCAACGTTCCGTATCGAAAAAACGGTGTAAAAAAACAGATCAACAGGGTTCTTTACCATACACTTGTTGACCACATTATTGCCATTTCAGATAAAATCAAACGGGAGCTCGTCGAAGATTATTCCCTTCCAGCCAAAAAAATCACGGTTATTTATGATGGCATAGAACTTAACCGGTTCAAGCAAAAAAGAGCGGAAAAAATTGGCGTTACACCTCGTCACTATGTTGCAGCGGTCATAAGCCGCCTGGACGAAAATAAAGGGCTTGAGTGCTTTATCCATGCAATTGCAGAAATAACAAAAAAAATTGAATCAATTCAGGTCATTATCGTTGGAACGGGCTCGATTGAAACAAAACTCAAAGAGTTAACGCAAAAACTCAAGGTGTCAAGCAGTGTAAAATTTATGGGATTCAGAAAAGATATCCCGGAAATACTTGCAGGAGTTGATATCACCATTGTGCCGTCACCCGAGGAAGGCATGTCTATGAGCGCGCTGGAATCGATGGCCTCAGGTGTACCGGTCGTTGTAACAAGGGGGTGTGGACTGGTCGATATCATCGTGAACAATAGATCCGGCTCGATAGTAGAGCCCGGCAACAGTCATGAACTGGCCGAAGGAGTCATCAGGCTGTTAGAGTCTGATTATCAGCAAGCCGGAAAAGAGGCGAGAGCAATTGTTGAAGAAAAATTTGCGCTCCCGAGGGTCGTTACCCAGTACGAATTGTTACTTGAAGCATTACAGAAGCACAAAACACTCACCCCGGAGTCATGAAACGAAAAAACAAAGATAACTGGATATTCCGCCAGCGCTTTGCAAAAACGCTTCAGTTTGTCACAAAAAAGCGTACAGCGCAACCTCTTCCTCTTGAAACGGCAGAAAGTATCGTGATTCTTGCGCGCGAATGCTATGGAGACTGCATTATGCTCACACCGCTTATCGGCACACTCAAAAAAGAGTATCCAGATCTTTCAATTTTTATCATCGCGTTCAGCCAGATTATCTTCGATTTTTTCAGTGCCGACACCAATGTTACCGCCGTATACCATGCCAAAAGAGACATGAAACGGTACTGCACAAAGCTTCTTCCCCAACAATTTGACCTGCTTTTCAATCCGAAAGAGCACCCCTCAATCCACTTTCTTATCCAGACAACACTTATCCGCGCACGCCGCAAAATAGGGCACTTCAGCCCGTATCACGAAGGGCTCTACGACCACCTTATCGAGCCCACCCCCGGCAAGCATGAGTCAGAAAAAAACCTCTCACTCCTCGGCGCGCTGGGTTCAAATGTATTGCAACCCTGCAAACCATACTTGCCCAAGATGCCGGTTTCAGCCGATATCACTGAATTCCTGCGCACTATCCCGGCAGGCAGTTGCCTCGGCATTAACATCAGTGCAGGCCACAGCGGCGGACGACGCACCCCTCAACAATGGTCTGAACTGATACGGAGTTTTCCTGACGAAACGTTTATGATCTTTTCAGCACCGCAAGATATCGAAGAAAAAAAAGCACTTGAGCAACCGCACCAGAACGTTCTGCCATCGCCCTCAACACGCAACCTCTATGAAGTCGGTGAAATCGTCAAACAACTCAAGATCCTCATTACCCCCGACACCTCACTGGTCCATATTGCATCGTGTTCCGACACCCCACTCATCGCCCTCTATCGCAAACGTCTTGCCGACCGGACACAATTCGCTCCCCTCAGCACCCTGCAGAAAGTGATCGTATCTCCAACAGCCGACGTCATTGCTATTGAGTGCGCAACTGTCTCGACGGCACTCCGGCAAATGCTCAACACCCTGCCACAGAGAAACCCCGGCACCGATCATGAGCCTGAAAAGCGGCAAGACCGATAAAACTGATTATTCTGATTATTAACTTTATATTGGCGTTTTATGATAAACGAAACAGGATCAGGTTATTTATGAAGTCTGGGATATTGGTGAGAATGCTGCGGTATATGGCCCCCTCGAAAGGGAATATCATTCTGGTGGTGCTGTTCAGCATCTTGACCTCGTTGTTCAGTGTTGTATCAATCTACTCCATACTGCCACTGCTGAATGCTGTTTTTTCAACAGAAAGCAAAGTTCAGCCAGCCTCCGGCACACCACCGTTCCAAACGGTTGATCACAACGCACTGCAAGGCAGTGGTACCAATGTGGCAACGCCCGTCCAAAATCCTGCCAAAACGCCAAAACAACTATCCCGTGCTGTAGAGGTAAAAAACTGGGCGCTCACTGAATTCCAGCAATTGTTCAAAGCCCCCACAAAAGAGTTGACACTGCTGAAAATTTGTATTTTTTTGATACTCGCATTTTCGCTGAAAAATATTTTTATCTACCTGAACGGACAGTTCATTTTCAGGATACAGACAAAAACAGCCAAAAAACTCCGCGACGACGTCTTTCACAGTATCATTGAGATGCATCTCGATTATTTCAACAAGAACCGGGTTGGCAATCTCATGAACTACGTCAGCGGTGACGTGGAGAACGTCAACAACAGCATCAGTTCAACGTTTATAAATTTTCTGCAGAACCCTTTTTCAATCATTGTCTATATCGGCGTGCTGCTCGCCCTCAGTTGGCAGTTGACCCTCTTTGCAACCGTCACCTCGCTGTTTATTTTTTTTGTAATCCGCTTTCTTGGCAGAAACATCAAGGGCCATGCCCAGAATTTGCAAACCAGCGTGGGAGACATGAACTCCGTGCTGCAGGAAAAATTCAACGGAATCAAGGTTATCAAGTCAACAGCCTTTGAACATGTTGAGTTGGCAAGATTCATGTCGTTTACCAATGATTTCAGAAAACTTGGTATCAAGATTGCGAGGCTCCGCAACATTATAAGCCCGCTGAACGAAACACTGCTGATTGCAGCCATTGCCATGGTACTCTGGTTTGGAGGCATCCAGGTCTTCAAGGGTGTTATGACGGCCAATGAACTGCTTGTCTTTGCATTTGCCCTCTTCTCCGCAATGGGCCCGATCAAGATGATTAGTGACGCTAATATATCTATACAGGTGGGC
>CAJAIK010000077.1 GCA_903939765.1 uncultured Chlorobiaceae bacterium
CACCGCCGCAATACTGGTGTTTCAATCCACGCGCCCGCGGGGGGCGCGACTCTTCAATCTGTATCTGCAGGATATCCTTATACGAGTTTCAATCCACGCGCCCGCGGGGGGCGCGACGCCCCACGGCAAAACGCAAAGTGCGACTCATACCCGTTTCAATCCACGCGCCCGCGGGGGGCGCGACTGTCTAACTGTATAATCAGGTATTCCGTGGTTTTAGAGTCGCCTAAACGCGAACTAGTTCGTATGTCAAACAACATTGTACAAAAACCTGATACAAAAAACTATAACCACAACAATATCAAGAGAATGTCAGTATCGCGAACATACCGGGATTTGAGGTACAGCATGACGTTCGCGTTTAAAAAATCAGCGGGCCTTCAAGATCCCTTGGTACTTTGGCCCCTTCGTGTTCAATACGCTCCTGCCAGCTTGATCCGAGAAAATAAAAGCGCAAACTGTCATATTTTTGATCCATCTCATGCACCAATTTTCCCCGTAATTTTGTCCATTGAGCCGGATCGACATTACACTCAAATACAGAAAACTGGACCCGTTGCCCATAGTTCTGGCAGGTTTTGGCGATGCGGCGCAATCTCCTTTTTCCGGCAGGAGTTTCGGTGTTGACATCATATGTGACCAGAACAAGCATGGTTTATCTCCAGACAAATGGCGGATAGGTGTCGATATCGCCCCGGATATGGCGGGCAAGCAGCATAGCCTGCATGTGCCACAGTAGACCTATGGCCATTCTTTCCTTTACAAACGGGTGCTCGATTTCTTCCTGTTTCCGATTTTGATAGGCGGTTAAAAGCGTTTTACGGGCATCATCTTTGAGCAGTACCGCACCGGTTTCCGAGATGGTAAAATCTTTGGCTTGAATTTGGCCACGATTGATCAGCGACAGAGCCAGCCGGTCAGCAATGTAAGAACGGAACTCTTCAATCATGTCAAGAGCAAGACTTGGGCGTCCCGGTCGGTCTTTATGTAAAAATCCTGCCGCTGGGTCAAGGCCGCATGACTCAAGCGCAGAGCGGATATCATGAGTCAGCAAGGTATAGAGAAAAGAAAGCAGGCAATTTACCCGGTCAAGCGGCGGTCGGCGGTTGCGTCCGGTAAAGCGAAACAATGGATCTGTAGAGGTGATACACTCATCGAAGACGTCGAAGTAAACTTTGGCAGCTTCGCCCTCAATTCCCCTGATACGTTCCTGATCGGTTTCATCCTGCAAGCGCTTTATGCAACCGGCAAGGATGTGCTGTGCATGTTTCAGGTTAACAGAGTTCACTTTTTCAGGATGATCTCTTACGGTACGGGCAAGTGTGATACGGGCATTACCAATTTTGCCGATAACAAATGAGCGGGCAAGGCGAGCGGTCTGGAGGTTATTGTCAGCCATACGGTACTGCGCTCTCCGCAACAGAATGTTACCCCGTGTAGCCCCCTGTACCTGACAAAGATATTTCCCGTACATGCTTAAAAACGTTACCGTCACGCCGCTTTCAGCACAATAGCCAAGCAGAAACGGACTGCACGTCACCGAACCAAAACAGATAATACCGTCAAGCATGTGCAGTGGGATGCGCGTTTTTACCTCTTTCTCTATTTTGATAACGGCACACTCTCCCTCTTTTGAGAGATAGGCACCCTGCGTGGTAACAAAAAGGGTATTGAGATATTTTTTCAAATCTCCTCCTCCGAGAGTGTTTGAAGCAGTTTTTGAAGGTATACTTTGGCCGATTTGCCCTGAACAATCACCTCCGGCAAGCACTCTTCCTTCAACGAGCAGAGCTTGCACTTCGGCCCGGGTTCCGGTGGCGGTGTTACTCCATTTCGAAAAAGATCATGTACACCTTCTGCCGCAAGAACAGTTTTTTCGCGCAAAACATCATCGAAATCAACATCAAACCGGTGTTTTGTCTGGCCGTAGAACAATGCGCCTGCTGGAATTTGAATTCCAAGCATCTCCTCAAGGCACATAGCTTGAGCACAAAGCTGGATTTTGTCTGCATCATGTTTTTTTGGCTTGCCGCGTTTATACTCAACCGGAAACGGCTCTTCATGATTCTTCAGCTTATGCCATTCCACCACGTCAGCCACACCGGAAATTCCAAGCAGAGCGCTTCGCAATGCAGCACTTCTCGTAATCCGGATACCGGTTCGGTAAGATGTTTCACCATTATCGACCCGATCATGCATCTCCCGCCCCTCGGCAGTGTAAACGTTCTCGCTCCATATCTGCTCCAGATGGATCAGCGCACACTGCCGGGGGCAATAGACATAATGCTGCAATGCAGAGAGGGCGACAAAGTCTGATTCGGGGTACATGTTTCAATCAATTTTTTTCAACAGCTTAACCTTTCCCAGATCAGTTTCATCGATAGTAATCTGATAATCGTCAAAAGATCGTGCAGGTCCGCCAGAATTAGGTGTTCTTTCAATTTTAATTCTTTCAAACAACTTGTGAGCAGGAGTATTTCCTAACTCAGAATCGTGTTGAAAAACTATCAATTGGCGGGATGCCATCTCACCACGAGCTGCAGAACGATCATGATCAAACATATTAATCAATGCAGACCAAAGTAATTCAAGGTCCTCTTCCGAAAAGCCAGTCTGTTTTGCCAAAGGGGCTGAAATAAATCCATGAACCCTGTAAAGCCCATACGGAATGTAAGTTTTCCGCCCCATAGTACGATTATCTCCATCCTGATTATCTGATTCTTTTTTTGTTTCAACGGCCATACGAGTAATGCTGGCTTCTAGTTGTACTACCGGATCAATACTCTGCGAAAAAGCAAATTGTACAGGTCCTCTGACTTGTCCACAATTATTTTCTTTGACGGACATAACAGCACCAAAAGTACGGACATCAAAGAAGTTTTTACACATCCACGCTCTTGCTTTACTGATTTTGATGGACTTGTCTTTCTCTTCTATAAGTGCATCATAAGCAGGTTTCCGTCTTTCGGTTAGAATTCCTTTTTCTTTTACATAAATATTAAATGGGAATTGATCTTGCTTAAGCAATTCGACATAATTTCTAACTTTTCTTTTTAAACAGACATCTGTTGTAATTCCATGTCCTGTTTCAGGATCAATACGTGGAAGATTGCCGCCATCAGGATCGCCATTTGGATTACCATTTTTTACATCAAAAAGCAAAACAAACTCATAACGATTTTCAATAGGCTTAGTCATTGTTATTCTCCGTTATTTTATTTTCGTTACTTTTATAAAAAGAATTTTTTTGCTGATAATAAGCAATAGCAAAGAGTCCTTGTTGATTTAAGTTCATGTGATCAGGGAATGCAGTTATATGTTCCATTATTTCACCTATTCTACGATCTGAGATATACCCATATGTCGCTTTTTCAATATGATGTTGTGATAAGCGAAGTAAGCGGGGGAATACACTGGCAGGAGTTGCTGATGCAGAACTGTAAAAACGGTCTTTTATAGTCGAATTTATAGATCCAAGTGCATCCAATTGAGCCTTTTCTAAGATTGCGAAAAGCCGTCCAAGGAGATATCCAACCTCCCGTCTTTCTGTATCTAATGACATAATATGAAACTCCATTTTATGATTTCTTTGTAACACTGCTTTTAAAATAGCGGCTCTTAAATAATTAATATGAATAACAGGTTTCCCTGTTTTATCATCTTTTTTTGCTTGATCAGCTCGTATGCGTCCTAAAACACTTGAATAGAGGCTTTGGGGGTATTTAATGCCAGTTAGAATAGAACGCATTAATGAACCGGCTAAAACAGGGGAAATGTCTTTTGAGTCTCGTACTGTTTCTTTAAGCAAGAGCCAAACTCCAGGGAAAGATGTGCTTTTATCACTATGAACCATTTGTAGACACTCAAAGTGATCTTGTAATCGTTTTATCAATTCCTCTACAGTACAAACATACCAGAATCTTAAAGCAAGTCTTGCTTTGTTGAGTGATAGACCAAGAATATAAAATTTGATTTCTTTATCCTGTGTGATGTCAGTTGGTAATTTCCCTTCACGTAAAGCCTCTAAAAATTTTTGTAGGGGCAAGAGAGCTGCCTCATTTTGAACAGATGAATCCAGTATTTGACCCATAAAAGTTTCAATTGGTGATTTGTTTTCTGCCCAGAAAATCGTAGTGGTATCACCTATCTTTATCCTTTGTTCTTTGCTACGTAACAGATATTTAAGTGCTGTTGAACTTTTAAACTCGCCATCAACTGAAATCGGAGCATTTTCACCCTTTACTTTTCTATATGATTCATATGCGCTCTCATTAAAAGAAACAAGAGCAGCACCTGTGCCAAATTTGAACTGAGCATATTGTTTCTGAAGTTCATTAATTTGGCCATCTAAAAGACTAATGCCTTTACTGTGTTGAGTTTGCGCTAAGTATTTAGACCATAATTGTTTAACTTCAATGCGCTCATGTATGAAAATAGAATCACCTTGCAATTTGAAAGCAACCCATTTTCCATGTGCACCAGATATTTCATCCCAGTATTTTAGTCTTGGCGAATTATCATTTTTCCATTTTGAGAAAAAACCTTTTACAGCAACAACTCCTTCATCATTTGAATTTCCTGAAACATCAATAATCAATTTAAAAAAGGAGTGTTGATGCTCTTTTTTTTGTTCACTTCCAGACATTCCGAAAATATAATCAGCTTTATCAACCATAAAATTTGGCGTAGTTGCTGCGCTGATTGATCGTACATTTACTGCATTGGAATAAGGGACCTCTGATAAATAAAAATCAAATACATTAGGTTTTACTTGAACGCGCAAATCTTGAGGATCTCCTATTAGGTTTCCGGATTTATCGATAGTAATCTCAAATCCAATATCCTCAAAACTGAATCCATATCGGGGTACATCATTTGTTATTGCAAGGCGTTCATAAAGAGATATTAATGACTGAAAAATCATGAGACTACCTCCTTCTGGCAATTTATAATTCCATCTCGCATGATCGCACGGAAAAATTGAGGTGTCATATTATTTTCAAAATTAATATCATATAACATGAAGCCAAGATTCTGTTCACCAGTCAACGTTGACTTAGGGATGTTCTCACACCACTCAAAATTTACAGGAAACTCGCGACAACCAAAGTAGGGGCGATGAAAACACTGGCCTATTTTTGCTCTCCTTGCGAATATATCTAAATGCTTCCCTTCATTATTATCATCAGTTTTAGTAAACTCAAAATGCGCTTCAATGACATATTCAACATTACGCAATACCATTGATGCTCTTTGCTGGCGAGTCTTTGAGTCGTCGGCATAAAGATATATGGGTACATTTCCTTGCATATCGATATTATTTATCGATGCCCGCTTTGCAACTTCATTACGACGAATATTTTCAAAACGAATAGGCTTCAAAACATGAATTCTATCGATTATCCAGCGAATAGATGGTTTCCAGTAAATGGCTTCCAGTATACCTCGTCCTGCTGAAGGTGTCATTACGTCATAAGAGACCCGCTCCACTTTCATTTCTGGTCGGGTAAATAGTGCATACTCACCCCAGACCCGTAACTTTATGCCATAGCTCATTATTTGATTCTCCTTTTGTTATTCAATAAATGCTTCGCCTCGTGGTGTGGAACATTTTAGACCAGTATTTTCTGAATACAGCCTTTTAAAAAACAAAACCAAAATACCGGGTTCCATTACTTCAAGAGATTCTTTTATTTCCTTCAACTGATTACTATGAATTTGAACGGTATATTGTTGGAGCTTTCGTAAAATCCGCCCTTTATATTTCGCATATTTTAATGATTCTACCAATGCAATTGAATTATTATCCAGTGCTACAATTACAGGGACTGTCACAGATTTTATCATTTCAAAATTTGCAATATCCTTAAATTGAATGTCTCCTTTTTGTGATTTACTGCATAGTTCGATTATCCCTTCCGAATCCATACGCTGCTGGTTTTTCCAAAAATAATCATCAAAATACTCACGAACACATTCCGGTGATGTAAGTTTTCCTTTAAATAGATCGAACAATTTTTCTGCCGATTGAGCTGCCTGTTTGATAAATGGACTGATCGGTACGTCAGCAAAAGAAAAAACAAATACTTGGCAGGCTTTTTCATGTAAGCCATTTCTGTTACAACGACCTGCTGCTTGAGCGATACTGTCAATTCCTGCAACAGCTCTGAATACGCAAGGGAAGTCAACATCCACTCCAGCTTCTATCAATTGAGTACTAACTACGCGGCATGGCACACCATCATGTAACCTCCTGCGAATTTCATCCAGTTTTTCAGTGCGATGAAGAGGATACATCAAGGCGCTTAAATGAATGGTTCCAACTGATTGTGGCAAAGCATTATATATGTCCAAAGCCTGTTGGCGAGTATTGACTATACATAAAACCTGTTCATAATTGGATAGTTTTGTTGCAACATCCTGTACCGAGAGTTCTCCAATAAAAGACTCTTCAGTCCGCTTCAATGCTCCAAACAGACCAGGCACATCCTGAATAATTTCTCGTACACCCTGTAGCCCACTTTGAAACTGCTCCGAATATTCGATAGCAGGTTGTGTCGCCGTGCAAAGAACTGATGACACACAATAGTTGAGTGAAAGCTCTTTAATCACCTCCATGCAGGGTGACAGTTTTTCAACAGGAATTGCTTGAACCTCATCAAATATGACAATACTATCCGCTACGTTGTGTAACTTTCGGCAGTGTGATGTTTTGTTAGCATAAAATGAATTAAAGAACTGTACGTTTGTTGTCACAATAATCGGGGCATCCCAGTTTTCTGAGGCCAAGAGAGATTTCCAGTCTGATTCATCAACCATAAAATTGCAATGATGCTCAAGTATGGCATCATCGCCAAGTATCTCCCTGAATACTTGGGCGTTCTGCTCAACGATACTTGTGAATGGAATCACATATATGATTCTTCGCTTACCATATTTTTTTGCATGAGCCAATGCAAAGGCAAGCGATGCTAATGTTTTTCCTCCTCCTGTCGGTACTGTCAAGGAAAAAAGTCCAGGATCAAACGCTGCACTTTTCAAACAATCATTCAACACCTTTTCGCGGTGCTGGTTTACAATTGTTCTCGAATCAGCCTTTTTTCTCAGGATATTGAAGTTTATTAAAAATCGGTCAGAGAGTTCCTCCAGAGATGGATACATCGAACGCCAGACGGACTTTTCGTTACTCAATGATGCTTCAGTGTCTAAATAGTCTGCATCAACGAGACATGAGAATAACATCCTCACAAAAAACTGAAGAATAAAACCCAAACGATTCTGGTCGATTTTGGAAAACGGTAATAATGAAGGCAGTATTGGAGCAGAATGCGGAAAATCAACATTAGGAAAATCATCCATCATTCGAGACTTTAACGCTGAATTTGCGTCATCATACCAGTTCGGCAAACCGCCATGATGGCCAGCAATACAATATGCTAGTAATTTTCCAGCTTGATCAGATTGCTTATAAAGTTTTTGAGCACCAACAATTGCATGAACAGGGTGTCCACTATAAAACGAAGCAAAATCATCCATAACATTATTTACATGGCGCAAATATGCTTGCCAAGGCAGCGTGCCTTTTCCTAAATCATGCCAACGCCCTGCAATACTTGCCCAATCTTCTGCATTAAAAAAACGAGCAAATCCAGCTGCCCTTTCAGCGACCGCGTGCAAATGATGTTCTAATAGATGCCAGTTTTCGGAAGGTTCGCCGAGTCTTGAATGAGCGTAATATCTCCAAAAATTCTCATTTTGAAGAGCACCAGCGGAGGAGTAATCAATCTTGCCCATCACTCTCCTCGGAATAATCCCCGTTGGCTTTGCGGATATATTCCTGCCACTGAGGATTGTATTTTCCAAGATCATGCAACAAGCCAGCCGTTTTGACCCAGTCACCATTGCCGAATTCGTCAGCGAATCGGGCTGCTTTGTCGGCAACCTGCATCAGGTGTTCTTTCAGGTCATGTTCTGCCCAGGAATCATCCTGATTTTCACGAAGCTGGGCAACCGGTCGCAACGATTGAGATGTCATAGAGATGAGTTGAGCGAGAGAGGACTGAAAATTAAACAAGCCAACCACATGTTTCAGTTTACGTAAATCCTTGGTAAAACAAGAAAGCAAAGTGTTTTTATTTTGCGATTTACGTATTTATAAGGTTGGCGGCCTGTACGGATTTTTTCTGCTTTCGTCAGGCAAATTGCCGGGGCTGCGGTTTCGAAGAGTCGCAAGCCTATCGTTTAAGTGGCGGAAACTCCATAAGTATTTTTGTGACGGCACCATCTATATCTTGCTGCATCTCTTTACCGGTATCATAATTTTTCAGGATGCCCTGAGCAATGCCACGCCATGCCAGTTCATTGCTTTTTTGGTCCATAATGTCGATGACCAGCGTGCCTTCTTTGTAATAGCTCACGTAAGGGGTCGGCCAGTACGGGTCATACATGACAAACATGTTATGGCCGAACCTGTTATGGCAAAATCGGTTATGGTAATAGCCGGGGTAATAGGAGAAGCTCATTGGGGGCAGATTATACCGCTCACGATCCTGTACACCAGCATAAAGTGATACGGTGAAATCAGCCGCACCGTTACTGTTCAGCACGTACCCTTTTGTTGCCAGCTCTCTGTCAACTGCACTTTTAACGCGTTTTAAAACGAGTGGATTACTTGCAAGAACGTTACTGCTGCTTTTCGAAACAGCATCATCGGTCCAGTGATAGGTTTTATAACTGGCGAAAGGAAAACTGCTGTCGTAGTCTGTTACAACCGAGTATGAGGAACACCCTGCCAGGAACAGCAGTGTCATCATCAGTAAAATCCAGGATGGTACTCTCATGGCCTGCCCTCCCCAAAAATGTTGTATTTCTTTCTTTTTAAAGCATTATAATGGGTCTTGTTTTTTTTAAACAAAAATATAAGACAGTTTTGTTCCCGAATCTTTCGCTTGAATTATTTGGAGCGGTTTTTATGAAAAGCGTCAATAGATGCTTGCTTTGTATTGTTTTGCTCTTGCCGTTCATGTCGGTTGCTATTGCTGACTATAAAACTGATATCGGCTATGCTGACCTGAAAGCGTTGTTGGGAGCAAACATGCCGACTGGCGCAGGCGTAAAAGTAATTCAGGTTGAAGCAGGGGAAACTGCCTATGCACCGAATACGACCAACTTGCAGTTTTCAGGCAAAATCTTCCGCTTTCCTGATGCTGCGAGCATATCGCCCTCTGATCATGCAACCTGGGTAGGGTCACTTTTTTATGGCGCTTATTCAATGGCTCCTGGTATTCGTACTATTACCAGTTATGAAGCTGCTGGCTGGTTGAAAAGCCTGGGTTCATCATTTCCTGATGGCAGCCGGATTGCAAATCAAAGCTGGTCGGGTAACGGTAATGATGCGTCACAGACCGGTATGATTTTACGTTTGGTTGATCGACAGGTGCAGCGTAAAGAGCTTATTCAGGTCGTCGCCATGTCGAACGGAGCTGACGTTAAAGCACTGTTGAGTAGCGCCTATAATGTTGTTGCTGTGGGTAGATCCATTGGCAATCTTGATTATGGCTCAAAATCTGTTGACTTGGTTTATGGGGCAGGACGTACCCGGCCGGATGTCGTGGTGTCTGAATCGACGACCAGTGCTGCTGCGCCGGAAGTAGCCGCTGTTGCTGCCTTGCTGGTTGAAACAGGGCATAAAGGTGCCTTAAAACTTTCCAGGAGCTCGACAGTTGTCTCTGGTGTCGGTACTGTTTATAATGCCGAGCGGGCAACAACCATTAAGGCGGCTCTGATGGCCGGGGCCGATCGGGTCACAAACAATCGTCTTGGCAAAGGCGATATTTCCGATTACCGTAGTTCAGGCCACCAAACCAGTAATGGCCTGGATGACCGTTTTGGCGCGGGTCAGGTTAATGTGCTTCACAGTTATCAGATTATCGCTGCCGGTGAGCAAAACAGTATGGAAGATGGCGGCGTTAATGGGGGAACTATTGGCTTGAACGGCTTTGATTATGATCATGCCTTTGGCGGTTATTTAAACAGCAATAAAATCGCAACCTATAAATTTCACGCTACCCGCGGTTCAAAATTATCCGCCTCTTTGGTCTGGAATATCAACGTTGCCAATGATGGTACGTTACGCACGGGCCTGCCAAACATGAATCTTGAGTTGTTTGATGTTACCACACAAACCATTTCGGCTTTTTCAGGGAGCGAAATCGATAATACAGAAAATATCCGGGTTGATCTGGTAGCAGGGCACAGTTATGCATTACTCGTTACCTCTGGTGAAGCGAATAATTTCAGTTGGAATTATTCATTAGCCTGGCATATCGGCCGTTAACCGTTACCGTGCTGGTTTTTTTTCGAAGCCATCTCTTTGAGGATACAACAGTTTGCCGGAAAAGAGAAGGGCCAGCGACCACAGACCGGCACCGCTTGTGATGCTTCCACTTTTGAAATCAATGCGATAGCTATGAAATGTTTGCTGCTCTTTCCTCCGCAATGGATTCCTTTTAATCCGCACCTTGCCGGGCCGGCCATCCATAGCATTATCCAGAACCATGGTCATGATGTTCGTTTGCGCGACTTGAATGCTGAGTTCTACAACACGGTGCTCACTCAAACATTCTTGTTCAATGCGGTGAAATCAGCATTTTCGGACTTTGATACCAATGCGAGGCCTGTGTTTGAGCTTTGCCCCGAAAAATCTCAACTCTCTGGGCATCCGCAGGCTTTTCAGGATCGTTTTCGCCGTTACGAAGAGATCTACAAAATGGCGCAGCGAAACGAATATCGCAACGCTATTACACGGATTGATTGGGCGACAGGAATCTTGCGTGACAAGGAGGCATTTTACGATCCTGCTGTTGCCGATGAGGCACTGTCGGTTATCAATGCAGCCTGTGGTGTCTTTTCGGCAACCCATCACCCGTCTGGCGTCTATTTTATGACTCCGAAGGTCAATATTTATTATGGTATTGATCGTCTCAGGCAAGTATGCGAAAACATCCCTGGCAATATTTTCTATTCGTTTTACAATAATCTGATCGTTGACCTGCTGAACGATCAGCCGGAATTTATCGGCATTTCGCTGGGCGACTATTCACAACTGCTTCCAGGGCTGACTTTGGCCATGTTGCTCAAGAGGACGACAAGTGCTCACATATCTGTTGGCGGCAACTTGTTCGGGCGGCACACCGACATCCTTGTCAACAACCCTGATTTTTTCCGCATCTTTGCCGATTCGGTAATCTACAATGAAGGCGAAAAACCTGTTGTCGAATTGCTCCGGCACCTTGAAGGGAAGATTTGCATCGAAAACGTTCCAAACCTCATGTACATGGGCAAAAACGGGAGCATCGTCGTGAACGAGGAAGCTCCACCGTTTGCCATTGGCGAGTTGTTTCCGCCCGAATATCGCGACCTGCCAGCCAAAAACTATTTCTTTCCCGAACCGATATACAATATTCAGGCCAGCCGTAATTGTTATTGGCAAAAGTGCAGCTTCTGTACCCATCATTTCGGCAGCCAATACGCCATCAAGCCGGTTGAGCGGGTTATTGCCGAAATCAAATTGCTTCAGGCCAGCCAGAGCGCTTGTTTTTTTCACTTTATTGATGAGGCGATCAGCCCCGCTTATCTTGCACGTCTTTCACAGGCGATCATCGATGCTGGTTTGAAACTCAATTTTTTCATGTACGGTCGCCTGGAGTCTGCGTTTAATCGTGACCTTTTCAGGCTGGCGCATCGCGCTGGTTTACGCATGGTGCTGTGGGGATTTGAGTCGGCCAATGAGCGGATCTACGACCTGATGAACAAAGGAAAGCTTACCAACAAGCAGGAGCGGCTGAAGATTTTGCAGGCGGCTCACGATGAAGGTATTTGGAATTTTCTTTTTCTTATGTTCGGGTTTCCTACGGAAACGCTCGATGAGGCCAGGGAAACCGTCGATTTTGTGAGCGACAACCGGTACATGCTCTCGCATGGGACCGGTACCACGTTTATGCTGGCAGATGGTTCGCCGATACACAAGCATCCTGAACGCTATGCGATAACGAGTACCGAAAAAATCCGCAACGGCTTCAATTTTGCGCTTCGTTTTACCGTAAACGGCGGGATGAGCCCGGAGCAGCGGAAAGAACTTGATACGTACAAGGCTGACAAATGGCGGCTTTCGGAAATGAAGTATCGTGACTCCAGTTTCAGGGAAAAGCTGTTCCTCTATGTGTGCAAGTATGGGGTAAAGCGTGTTTCGGAATTGAACGAGACTATCTGGCTATAAGGGTATGCTATTGCCGCTTTGTTGCATCGGGGAATTCTGGCGACGTCTCTTCTTGAGCAGGTTTTTCTTTAAGGCGATTCCAAGTACAACCTTATTGTTTCGAGACACTAACGTTTCTCGGTAACGAAGATCAGGTGAGCCATAAGAAACAGCGGCTCACCTGATAATTCCTGTGCTGCCTTCCTCTCAGCTCCCTGCCTCCCATTCGGCGAAGAGGGCGTTCAGCTCCTTGCAGAGTGCATGGTAGCCGTCAAGAATTTTGGCGGTCTCATTCTGGCTTTTCTGGTAGAAATCTTCGTTGGCCATGATGGTTTCAATCGACTCTTTCTTTTGTTCGAGCTGGTTGATTTTATGCTCGACCTCATCCATTCTCTTTTTGTCTTTTTTGGCTGCGGCGCTCTTTTTGGCCTGCTCTTTCTCCTTTTCAGCGGCTTTTGCCGGTGCGGCCTGGCTTTTTTGCTTTTGGGTGGCTTCCAGCTTGCGCTCGGCTTCAATCACTTTTTCTGCGGTTTCAAGGTATTCTGCGTAGGTACCGAGGTGGAGTTGCAGTGAGCCATTTTTTATTTCAACCACTTTGTTGACCAGGCTGTCGAGGAAGTAGCGGTCGTGGCTGACAATGAGGAGGGTGCCGTCGTAGTATTCGAGCGAGTCGATCAGCATCTCTTTGGAGCGCATGTCGAGATGGTTGGTCGGTTCATCCATGATGAGCAGGTTGGAGGCCTGAAGCAAAATTTTTGCCAGCGCGACCCTCGATTTTTCGCCTCCCGAGAGTACCCTTATTTTTTTTTGGACGGCATCGCCGCTGAAGAGAAAGCAGCCGAGAATGTCGCGCACCCTTTTTTGTGCTTCGGACGACGGGGCTGAGTCCATCATCTCCATGTAGATGCTTTTGTCTTGCGAGAGGTTTTCGGTCTGGTGCTGGGCAAAGTAGTTGAGGGTAACGTTATGCCCCATGGTCAGTTTGCCATCAAAGTCGATCTCTCCGGCCAGAATTTTGCAGAAGGTTGTTTTTCCGGCGCCGTTTGAGCCAACAATGGCAATCCGGTCGCCGCGCATTACTTCGAGGTCAATGCTGTTGAGCACCTGTTTTTTTGTGCCGTCGGGCAGCAAATAGGCTTTTTTGACTCCGTCAAGCCGCATGACCTCACGACCGGAGGGGTTAGCCTTGGGAAAGCGGAAGGAGATGCGTGTGTTATCCTCTTCAGGGGTGAACATGTTTTTTTCCATCTTCTCCATCTGCTTGAGGCGGCTCTGAGCCTGACGGGCTTTTGTGGCCTTGTAGCGGAATCGGTCGACAAAGGCCTTCAGCTCAGCCATTTTTTTCAGGTCACTGGTATATTGGCCCATCATCAGCTCATAGCGCTCAGCTTTCTCCTTTTCGTAGTAGGAGTAGTTTCCCTTGTATTCGTTGATGCGCTCAAAGGCGATTTCAAGGGTTTTGGTGGTGAGCTTGTCGAGAAAAAAGCGGTCGTGCGAGACGATGATGTAGCTGTGTTCGTAGTTGAGGAGATAGTTTTCGAGCCATCTCAGCGAGTCGATATCAAGGTGGTTGGTTGGCTCATCAAGCAGCAGCAGCGTCGGGTTCTGGAGCAGCAGTTTGGTGAGGTGGAGGCGCATCTGCCATCCGCCTGAAAAGGCCTTCACTTTTTTATGAAAATCTATTTCGCTGAATCCGAGACCCGCGAGCACCTTTTCGGCATTCGACTGCATGGTGTAGCCGCCCAGATGGTCAAATTCGTGCATGGCATCGGAAAAACGCTCGATAAGCTGGTGGTACGACTCGCTTTCGTAATCCTGTTCGGGCAGGGCGAGCTCGTGCTCCATGCGGGTTATTTTATTGGCCAGTTCAGCGAGTCTTGCGTTGGCCTGAAGGGCATATTGCAGAGCGGTTTTTTCCAGATCGGCATCAAAGGAGATCTCCTGGGGAAGATAGCCGATGGTGGTGTCGGCCGATTTCATAAAATGGCCGGTGGTGATGAGGGCTGACTCGGTTGATGGGCCGCTTATAAGGCGCAGAAGGGTTGTTTTTCCTGTTCCGTTAAGGCCGACAAGACTGACATGGTCTTTGTCGCCAATGCGGAATGATGTATCGGTCAGGAGCTCTTTGGTTCCGACGCTGAGGGAGAGGTTACGGGCTTCAAGCATGATAGAGAGAACTTGGAAAAATGGTCGACTTCGATGAAAAATTTTATAAACACTGTGGAAAAGATACAATATTTATCGGGATACTTCGCTTCCTGTGCTTAAAAAGCTAATCTCAATAATTATTTATATTTAAAGGAATTATTCCTGTTTGCTATCAGGATAAAACAGCCTGAAACGACTTTATGTGACGCGGCTTTTTATTGCAAGAGCGATATGAAAATACCTCTGTGTTTCGGCAAGAGTTATTGCTCCTTGAGTTTGTTTGTCCATCGAGCATCGAGATCTTTCTGCCGGAGCGTGTTCGGTTTGCTCTTCCGTGCTTTCGGTGTTCTTCCTGCTTTGATCACCTGAAAGTCGGATAAAGCGCACACTATTAGGGAGGCACTCCCAGATATTCCAGGAACAGCCGATCTCTGGCTACTGATTCAGTAGACCAGCGGTAGTTGCCCATGACAGTCTTTACATGAGTCGTCTCAATGCAGTCGA
>CAJAIK010000078.1 GCA_903939765.1 uncultured Chlorobiaceae bacterium
CTGGATACGTTCCATACATCCTGACGACAGGAAAAAAATAGTCCGGACTGTTTTGCATGCTGCGAAAAATGCAAACCCTGTTGCAATTGAGTATCGTGTTTTTCACCGTGATGGCACAATGCACTGGTTGATGGCCCGAGGAATGCCGTACATTGACGAAAAAGGCAGTTTGGTGCGCTATTTCGGGACTGTTATCAATATCACTTCGCGTAAAAGTTTAGAGGAGCAATTGATTGAAAGTCAAGCACGGTTCAGCTTTATGCTTGAAAAAAGCAAAATGGGAGGATGGGATCTTGATCTGCGTGATCAAATCGCTCATCGTACGCTCCTTCATGATCGTATTTTCGGCTACGAATCGCTTCTTCCCGAGTGGACTTACAAGATGTTTCTAGATCACGTGTTACCCGAGGATCGTGCCGAAGTAGATGGAAAGTTCCAAAAAGCAATAGAGGACAGGAGCGAGTGGAATTTTGAATGCCGGATTTGTCGAGCGGATGGCGAAACACGTTGGATTTGGGCGGTCGGAGGGCTTCAGCACGATCCTACTGGAAACGCGAAAAGGATGTCTGGCATTGTGACAGATATCACCGAGCGCAAGCTCCTTGAGGAGGAGAGAGAGAGTTTACAGGCGCAGCTTCATCATGCACAGAAAATGCAGATGGTTGGCCAGCTTGCAGGAGGTATTGCCCACGACTTCAACAATATGTTGACGGTGATTCTCGGCCATACCGAACTGGCCCTTGAGCGTAGCGACAGCTCGTATGAGGATTTGAAGGCAATACAGAAAGCTGCGACCCACTCAGTAGAACTGACGGGGCAACTCCTGTCGTTTGCCCGTCGGCAGACTGTATCGGCCCGGATTTTTGACCTGAATTCATCGGTTAAGGAGGTGCTCACCATACTGAGAAGATTGATCGGTGAAAACATCACGCTCACCTGGACCCCCAAAGTAAAGGATGCAACTGTAAAGCTTGACCCGTCTCAGATCACTCAGATTCTTACAAACCTTTGTGTGAATGCCCGCGATGCCATTTCAGGTAACGGCACCATCACCATCGAAACAAATAAAATCCATATTGACCAAGCCAAAATCAATGCCGGACACACCTGCACCATACCTGGCGATTATATAATGCTGATCATCACCGATAATGGACTCGGCATCCATAAAAAGCATCTTCCCCATATCATCGAACCATTTTTTACGACCAAGGAGGTTGGCAAAGGCTCTGGTATGGGCCTCGCAACGGTCTATGGTATTGTCAAACAAGGCAACGGTTTTATTGACATAGAGAGTGAAGAGGGGAAAGGAACCAGGATTATCATTTACCTGCCATTGCAGCGGGAGGAACAGATGTTACCGGTAGAGGGTGTCATTGAGGAGCCGGGATTGCCGCAAAGCAAAGGACTTATCCTTCTCGTTGAAGACCAACCCGATATCCTGCAACTCTGCAGGAAAATGCTGGAGCATAAAGGATACACCGTGCTTGCTGCTTCGAACCCTCTGGAGGCGATTGAGCATGCAGAGCGATACAGAGAGCAAATAGATTTGCTCGTGAGCGATGTGATTATGCCGGAGATGAACGGAAGTGATCTCTTCCAAAAAATTGAACCGATTTGTCCGAAGCTTCATGTGCTCTATATGTCGGGTTACACAGCTGAATATATCGCCAAGCACCTTGCTGATGATAAGGGGGTAAAC
>CAJAIK010000079.1 GCA_903939765.1 uncultured Chlorobiaceae bacterium
CGCCAATTTCGTAGAGGATGCCAAAACACCGGTCTCTGTGGCCGGACGCATCATGACCATCCGAAAGATGGGCAAAGCCTCTTTTTTCCATCTCCAGGACTCGGCAGGCCGAATCCAGATCTACATGAAAAAGGATGAAGTGGGCGACGCCACCTACGACACCTTCAAACTGCTCGACATCGGCGACATCATCGGCGTCAAGGGCTTTACCTTCAAAACCAGAACCGGTGAAATATCCGTTCATGCCGAATCGCTGGAGCTGCTCACCAAATCGCTGCGCCCCATACCCGTCGCCAAAGAGAAAGAGGTTGATGGAGAAAAGGTTGTTTTTGACGCCTTCAGCGACAAGGAGCTTCGTTACCGCCAGCGCTATGTTGACCTCATCGTCAATCCGGAGGTCAAAGAGACCTTTATCAAGCGGAGCGCCATCGTCTCCTTCATGCGGAACTCCTTTACCGCCAATGGATGGCTCGAAGTTGAAACCCCGATTTTACAGCCCATCTACGGTGGCGCCGCTGCTCGCCCCTTCACCACACACCACAATGCGCTCGACATGCAGCTCTACCTGCGCATTGCCAACGAACTCTACCTCAAACGGCTCATCGTCGGCGGCTTTGACGGCGTCTTTGAATTTGCCAAAGATTTCCGCAACGAGGGCATCGACCGCTTCCACAACCCCGAATTTACCCAGGTTGAACTCTATGTTGCTTACAAGGACTACAACTGGATGATGAAGATGGTCGAAGAGCTCTTCAGCCAAACCGCCCTCGCGGTCAACAAGAGCGAAGTCACCACCTTCCTCGGCAACGAAATCAGCCTCAAGCCACCCTTCCGCCGCCTGAGCATCATCGACGCTATTACCGAATACACCGGCAAGAATATTGCCGGCCAGTCAGAAGAGCAGCTTCGCTACACCGCCAAGGATCTCGGCCTCGAACTCGACCCGAAAATCAGCAGCGGCAAAATTATCGACGAAATTTTCGGTGAATTTGTAGAGCCCAAGCTCATTCAGCCAACCTTCATCATCGATTACCCCACCGAGATGTCGCCCCTTGCCAAGGAGCACCCCTCACAGCCCGGCATTGTTGAACGCTTTGAGCTGATCATCGGCGGCAAAGAGGTCTGCAACTCCTTCTCCGAACTGAACGACCCCGTCATCCAGCGTGAAAGGCTCGAATCGCAGGCAAAACTGAGGCAACGCGGCGACGAAGAGGCCATGATTGTAGACGAAGACTTCCTCCGCGCCATCGAGTACGGCATGCCTCCCTGCGCAGGTATCGGCATTGGGATTGATCGCCTCGTTATGATCCTTACGGGTCAGGACTCCATCAGAGAGGTCATCTTCTTCCCGCATTTGAAGCCGGAGTAGGGTCATGAAACTTGATCTGAGCAGCCTGAAAAAAGCGATTGCCTCACTCGAAAAGTCGATCAACAGTTATCAGGTATGCGCCGCAAACAGTACACTGACCAAAGAGGATATTGAGACCGTCAAGGCCGGAGTGATACAGAACTTTGAAGTTGCCTATGAGCAGTGCTGGAAGTTCATGAAGCGCTGGATTGAGGAAAATGTCAGTTCCGGTGTAGTCGATGGGGTAACCCGTCGTGAGTTGTTCAGAGTCAGTGCCGAGAACCGGCTTCTTGATGATATTTCTGCATGGATGGAATTTCATCAGTCCAGAAACCTCACCTCTCACACATACGTTGCCAGTAATGCCGACCATGCCTTTGGTTCGGCATTGCGGTTTATTGGTGTGGCCAAAGAGTTTGTTGCACGGCTGGAGAGTCGGAATGATTGATGTTGCGCCCGAACATCTTGAGATGGTACTCGCTCTTCTGTCAAACTACCTTCCTGAATGTGAAGTGCGGGTTTTTGGATCGCGCTTCAGCGGAACAGCAAAGCCTTATTCCGATCTTGATTTGGCAGTAGTCGGACAAAACAGGCTCGACTGGCGAATTCTTGCCGAGCTGAAAGAAGCCTTTCAGGAGTCTGAACTCCCCTTCCGGATTGATCTGCTCGACTGGAATGCAATTTCAGATGAGTTTCGCACCGTTATCGAAAAGAGCGGGTATGAGGTGATTTTTGAGGGACCGTCGGCTTTCCTCGATTGAAACCTGGGCTGGTTGTGATACATCCACGCTTTGAAAACAGCCAATAACTTGCGAGATTCATGCAATAACAGGGCTTTTCCGGATATTTATACCGAAGAAATACTTATACTTCAAGAACTTGCAGGTTTGCCCAATGAAATAATGAGGAGGTCAGTGTATGCCTGTTATCGCAAGATTTTACGGCATCATCATCAAGATGTACTTTATCCAGAACGAGCATTGGGTAGCTCACTTTCATGCGATCTATGGAGAGTTTAATGCTGTTTTTGGTATTGACTCAATGGAGATGATTGAGGGAGATTTACCCGGAAGAGCACAATTGCTCGTGAAAGAGTGAGCCAAATTTTATCAAAAAGAGCTTCTGGAAATGTGGACGTCCCAGAAATTCATGCAACTGCCAGGATTGGAGTAATGTAAAGATGGAACAGATACCAAAAATTACAGCGATACAACCCGTAGAGAAAACGCAGTTAAGGGTAACGTTTGAGTGTGGTACTGAAAAGCTTTACGATTGCAGCAAGCTGCTGACAAGGCCAGAGTTTCAATTGCTTAACACTCCAGCATTTTTCAACGGCGTTCGAGTTGACCCGGGAGGTTATGGCATTTCCTGGAATGATGACGTTGATATCAGTGAATATGAACTCTGGACGAATGGTGAAACCGTAGAACCCGCAAAATCCTTGTAAATCAACACCGATTTTGCACTCTTATGTTGAGTAATGGCCAACGGTCGGGATTTCGAGCAGATGGAATTTATGGCTGGCCAGTGTGACACAAAAAACTCATGCGGCTACCGTCGATAAGGCATAGACCTTTTTCGCGTATGTACTGGCCGCAGCAACGTCACCCGACTTGAGTGCTTCTCTTACCCGATCGAGTTTTAACGCGTCATCAAGGCTGAGATACGGCGCTCAGCCATTTTCAGAATCAATGATCTCAATTTCGACTTCTGGCGGCATAGTTACCTGCATGAACAAACTTTGTATGTTTTCTGGTATTCATCTTTTCATGATGTTTTATCCAACAAGAACAAATCACATGGAAGTATCTGCCATAATAACTCCTTCGACTGAAGGTGGCGACGTTGCGTTCAATCCTGAAACAGGAACGACAACTCAGGGCGAAAGCATTGAAGAAGCCCTTGCAAATCTGCGGGAAACGACTGAACTCTATCTGGAAGAATTTCCTTTGACACTTACAGAACATTCTTTGCTGACAACTTTCCAGATTGCGACACATACCTGAAATTACAAATTGTTTCTGGTTCTGAAGTCATTCGGGCTTTGCAGTGCCTTGGGAGCAAGCAAGCCAAGTTAACTCACAATGTCAGAGCAAAACACATTTTTTGCTCCAAACATATGACCACCTTCGGTGGTCGTTTCTGTAGTCGGTTGTGACCGGGATTTACCTTGTTCTGGTTGGATTATTATGGCAAAGCTGGATTGGCAATCAGTCTTGGCGAGGCGTTGGACGATGCCAGTTACAAGCTGATTGCCGCAATCTTTGAACGTGAATCGGGAAATCTATCATGACTCTTGCAAAGCACCCAGTTTTCACTCTTGGCCATTCTACCCATTCGCTTGAAGCAGTCATGACGCTGCTTCGACAACACGACGCGGCGGCAACTGCGTAGTGCCGAAACTGCCGAGTCGATCCCGATCAGTATTCTTATCCTGATGGAGCTGATTGCAGACATCCTGCATGCGGGTGTTTTGAATATGGTCAACGGCTATGGTCGTGAAGTGCCCAAGGACACACCGTGGCGTTTTATGGCAAAAACAACGAAATCATTGTGCGGCAGGGGATTTTTTCTGGTATGGCATCTCGATACCGCAGGATCAAACGGATGGAGAGCGATATAGTATTCTGACTGCGATTTTGATCAGTTCATCAAATCAAGCCTCTTTATAAGAGTCTCTTGCGATTATTATTGCTGTAAAAAAAATTATAGCAACGACGTATTTTTACTTACATTGATACGCTTTTGCTCCTTTTCAATACAGTCACAGGTTCACATGCATACTGGGAAAAGTCCGAAAAACAACAATGAGCATAATGTCGGATATCGCCATTTGTTTGAGAACATGCGGCATGGTTGCGTATTTTGTAAGGTTATTTGCAACGAAACGGGATGCCCCGTCGACTTCCTTCATTTAGAGGTCAATGCTGGGTATGAGAGGCTTACAGGCCTCACAAATGTTGTTGGACTCAAAGCTTCTGAGGTGTTCCCCGATATAAGGAATTCAAATCCTGGATTTATTGAAAACCATTTACGGGTAGCCGATACAGGTATTCCCAACCGCTTTGAACTCTATCTTGAACCATTGCACAAATGGCTTGACATCTCGGTTCACAGTACAGAAAAAGAGTATTTTACCGCGATAATTGACAACATCACTGATCGAAAAGAAGCTGAAGAGAAACTGATAAAAAGCGATGAACGTTTCAAAGCACTTTTTGAAGGCCATTCGGCCATCAAGCTGGTTATTGACCAAGATACCGGCAATATTATTGACGCCAACCTCTCCGCTGCAATTTTTTATGGATGGTCGATTGATGAACTCTGCCGGATGAACATGCAGCAAATCAATACGCTTTCTCCGTTAGAGCTGACAGCCAACAGGTCAAAAAGTCAGTACAGTGAAAAAAACAACCTCTCTTTTAAGCACCGCAAAGCAAACGGCTCCGTTCGCGATGTTGAAGTGTTCAGCAACAGCATCACCGTAGGAAGCAAAGTCCTGCTTTTTCTTATTGTCTATGATGTTACTGAACGAATTCAGGCAGAATGTGAACGCGAAAAACTTCAGGAACAGCTTCTGCACCTCCAGAAACTGGAGATGATCGGGCAGCTTGCCGGTGGTATTGCCCACGACTTTAACAATATGTTGGGAGTTATCATTGGACACGCCGAAATGGCCCTTTTGAAAGAAGGGCTGCCTGACTGCACCTATACAGACCTTGATGCTATACAAAAAGCGGCAACACGATCTGCCGATCTGACCAGGCAGTTGCTTGCTTTTGCACGAAAACAGGTTGTCATCCCAAAGGTCGTTGAACTGAATGGAGCGGTTAATGAAATACTGCCTTTGCTGAAAAGATTGATTGGCGAAGAGATCACACTCCACTGGATACCGGAAGCAGAGGAATCACTCTTGAAGATAGATACGTCGCAGTTAGATCAGATTCTTACCAACCTCGCCATCAATGCCCGCGATGCCATTGCCGGTAAAGGGCAAATCACCATCGAAACATCCAGACAAGCTTTGCATAATGTGATGGGCCAGGCGTCTCAATCCGCTGATTTCATGGCAAACTATGTGACGTTAACCGTTTCTGATACTGGCAGCGGCATCGACGGAACAAATCTTCCGCATATTTTTGAGCCATTCTTCACCACAAAGGAGGTGGGCAAAGGAACAGGCTTGGGACTCTCTACGGTTTACGGGATTGTCAAACAAAACCATGGTTTTATCGAGTGTGACAGCACTCCAGGCAAAGGAACCTGCATGAAGATACAACTGCCGCTGCACCATACTGAGATTGTTGCCGTTGAAAGAAAACAACAGAGCCATTGATACGGCACAAGCCACGGAGTGTGCTTTTTGTTGAAGACCAGCCGAATGTTTTAGGTATGTGCAAACGTATGCTTGAGCAGCAAGGATTCCTGGTAATCCCGGCCGAAACACCCCAGGAAGCGATCCTGATTGCTGAAAAACATACGGATGGTATCGACTTGCTTCTGACCGATGTCGTCATGCCGGAAATGAACGGCTGCGACCTCTCCAGGCAACTGCTGTTAACCCATCCAAACCTCAAAACACTCTTCATGTCTGGTTATTCGGCCGACATCATTGCCCGTCACGGAGTAGTGGAAGATCATGTTCACTTCATACAAAAACCCTTTACCAGTAAAACGCTCATCAAAAGCGTTCATGAGTTATTCAGCTCCTGCGATCACTGAGAGCTGCCAATGCTCATGAATCATTTTGCCGTTTTGGGAAGAGTGACAATGACCGTGGGGCCCGTGTATTTGAGCGCTTTTAATCCTGATATGGCCATTCATCTCCTTGATAGTACTATAGCTGATTGAAAGGCCGAAGCCGGTACCTTTCCCGGACTCCCTGGTTGTATAACAGGTTTGCATGATGTACGTTATATTCTTCCTGACTTCGCCAATTAGTCCGGAAACTCCGGACCTGTGAAGTTAATTCTCCCTTTTTTTTTGTGCAAAAATTTCAGAATCGCCGTAAACAATTCCTGACGATCATCAGGGTTAATGATCATTTTAAAAAAATCTGTATCGAACAGCGTGGTGTCGCCCGGATACCCGATGAGTTTATAATACTGCGGACTCCAGTAAAGTCTATCAGTGTTACATTCCCAATCCCAAAGACCCTCTGTCGAAATATTCAGAACCAGTTGCTCCGGTTCTTTCCCCTTATTTCTATACATACAAACCCATAAAGGAGATTGTTATGAACAGCTTTATACTGAGCATGCACACTATTTTTCTTATCGATTATCATGATGATTCGAAATAGTAATAATCGCAATAAGGTGATGTATTTAATAAGCGCTCGTTAGAAAGTCATTACGTAATGCGTGCCAAAACCGTCTAAGATTTTGCAGACATCTTCTTCAAGAGTTTTGACATTTCGAGTCTTGAATTCCATCAATTCATACTTCACCTTGTGCCAAAACTTTTCAATTC
>CAJAIK010000080.1 GCA_903939765.1 uncultured Chlorobiaceae bacterium
CTTCCCATTCCGAACAGAGTAGTTAAGCCCTGGAGAGCCGATGGTACTGCCTAAAAGCGGGAGAGTAGGTCGTCGCCGAGTTTTTATAAAAAAGCCCGCCACTTATACTGGTGGGCTTTTTTTTTGCCTTTCATCGCCCTCTGTGTTATTTTGAGCCCATCACTGATTGGCAGGATACCCCTGTCGTACACTGTAACTTCAAGGCGAGCTTCGGGTAATCGTCACGGTCATTTTAGGTTGATCTGTGCGCCCGTACAAAGACAAAGCCATGACGGATATCGCAACTGGAGTTACAAAAACCTTTCGTTGAAATTGAACTGGATGATCCTGAGTATTCCGGGGAAAGTGTGTTCAGTATATTCCGCGTTCAATTATTTTGAACGTAAATAAGCTTTTTGCAGGGTATTTTTTCTTTCCGATTTTTTGCTGATACAATGGTTACCTGCCGACAATCTCATTAAGCCCCTCGATAACTCGTATCATCTCCTCGGCAGAAATCTTTCCGATTTTGCTCCCGATCCGTTCTACTGAAAGGGTTCTGATCTGGCTGATTTTAACCCATGATTTTTTTGGAAGAGTAGCAGATTCAATGGGCATAGTCAGCGGAAAACCTGCTTTTTGCGGCTGGCTTGTCAGCGCTGTTGCAATAACAGTTCCCGATCGGTCATTAAAAATATCATGGCTCAGCACCAGAACAGGTCGGAGACCGGATTGTTCATTTCCCCGTGTGGGGTTCAGGTCAGCCCATCGTATCTCTCCCCTCAGTATTCCGGCCATCTCTCAATCTCCTCGGTCATACCCTCTTCTGCCAGTTGGAGCTCTTCGGCAGGATCAAGTTTTGCGCACTCTTCAGCCAGTCTGCGCTGCTCAATACGCTCAATTTTTTCATAGAGCGCCTCTTGTATTGCCTGACTGCGATTGGCAAAAACTCTCCTTTCGACAAGCCGGTCAATTTTTATGATGGCCATAGCATCAATGGTTACTGCAACTTTTGTTTTTCCCATCTGTTCACCTCGTTGAAGGGTTGTCATACTTTCTATCATACTAATTCATTCTGATAAAAACAATGGTCGACCATCAATTATGTATTATTGCTTTTTTTATAACAGATGGTTCCGTTTCTGTTTGTATTTTTGTGAAAGTATTGAGTTTTACGCACGTCATTTGAAGTATGATCCCTTCTGAATTCCAAAACTTGCTGAACCCGGCTATTCAAGCCTTGCTTGCGTCGCATTACTCCGACGACCCCGCAGCTTTTGCCATGCAGTTTCATGGCCGCAAAGATTTGCCGATACGGGCAATGGCGGAACAGCTTGCCTGTCGGCAGAAGGCAGTAAAAAAACTACCCACACTTTCTCAGTACAACCTGCTTTATACCCCGTTGGGGCTTGAGCAATCCTCCGGGGAGCGCACGGCGGCATACAAGGCTTCGCTTATGTCAGGCAAGAGGGCGCTCGATTTGAGCGGCGGGCTTGGTGTCGATACTATGTTTCTGGCACGGAGGTTTCAGGAGTTGGTTTACTGCGAGCGTGATTCGCTGCTGTGTGCTGTGATTGAGCATAACCTGAAGGTGAGCGGGATTGTCAATGTCGAGGTAAGGAACGGCGACAGCATCAGTTTGCTTGCGGAGTACCCGGACAACTCTTTTGACTGGATTTTTGTTGACCCTGCCCGCCGTGAGGAGGGGCGTCGCTCCATAGCGCTGGAGGCGGCAAGTCCGGATGTTGTTGCCTCGCATGATCTGCTGCTCCGTCAAGCGCCGCGGGTCTGCATCAAAGCCTCTCCTGCACTCGAAATCAGCGGGCTGAAAAAGCTGTTGCCAGCCTTGCACACGATTGTTGTGGTGTCGGTTGACCGTGAATGCAAGGAGATTTTGCTACTGCTTGAGCGCGCGTACCCCGCTTGTGGGCCCGTGCAGGTAAAAACGGCCTGCCTGAGCGCAGAATGGGAGGAGATAACTGAGGTTGCCGGCGGGAATGGTGATGCGCCGAGAGTGGTTGCAACGGCGGTGAAGAAGTATCTCTATGAGCCGGATCCGGCCATTATCAAGGCGAGGCTTGCGGGGGTTCTTGCGAGGGATTCTGGCCTCCAGTTTGTGAACAAGAGCGTTGATTACCTCACTGCTGACCGCAAAATTGAGACCTTCCCCGGCAGGACGTTCCGGGTTGTTGATTGCGTTCCTTACAAGCCGAAAAGCTTCAGGGCTTTTCTTGAGCGCCACGCAGTTGCAGGAGCAAGCATTCAGCGGCGCGATTTTCCACTTTCGCCGGAAGAGCTTCGAAAAAAATATCGGCTTCTTGAGAGTGAGCGGGCCTTTCTCTTTTTTACCCGCGGAGCTGCGGGCAATCCGCTCTGCATCTACGCGCTCAGATGTTTCCCCGGAGATTAACTGTTTGAAATCTGATCTTTTGCCCACCCATGAGAAATTTGGGGTCGAATGTGAAAGATCCATTTCAGTGCTACTGATTAAATCTGTCGTGCAACACCCGGCCGTTCCGAGTACCATTTCTCTTTTATTATTGTCAATATTTGTCATAAATTGACAATAGGATAGTTATTGTGATATTTTTCCTGACCAAGAAATAAATGACAAAGCCATGCCAATTAATGTTAACCTGACGCCGTTCCTTGAAGAGATGGTCCGGCAAAAAGTAAAATCCGGTCTCTATACATCGGCAAGTGAGGTGGTACGTGAGGCGTTGCGACTTATGATGGAGCAGGACTCTGTTCGCAAAGCAAAGCTTGATCAGTTACAAAAAGATATTCAGGACGGTATAGAGAGTGGCACGGCCACCGCTTGGGATGCTGAAGAGATAAAGAGATGTGTCCGAAAAAGAGGAACCGTCACAAAGGCTGGTTAAGGAGATGCCAATAATCATTAAACGACCCCTCGTTTTTGAGGATATCGCCGATATCTGGGATTATATAGCCGAAGACAGTGAAAATCGTGCAGATGCTTTTATTGATTCCATCGACATGAAACTCCATGAGTTAGCAGACTCACCCCATATTGGCCGTTCACGGACTGAGCTTTTGGCGGGGCTATCAAGTTTTCCATTTGGCCGGTATATCATTTTCTATCTCATCATTCCTGGCGGTATAGAGATTGTTAGGGTGTTGCACGGCGCCCGTGATATTGATCCCCAGTTTCGCCCGCAAGAGTGATTAAGCATAAAATTCATTTTCGAAATAAGTTATAGTAAAAGAATTTGGGTTCGCATCGGGAGAGGCAAGAACCGCCGGTGAGCTGATTTTACAATTTCGGGGGATGGGCAATACGACAAACCGGGTTTCCCCTCTGCATCTACGCGCTCAGATGTTTCCCTGGAGACGAAGCAGCTCCCTTTGGGCAAGGCCGAAGCGCAGCCCCTGGATGCTGACGCGGATTTCCGGGGCGCCAAGCAGGCGCATGAACTGGTGCAGGATGAGCATTCCCATGGTGATGACGTCAGCCCTTCCCTCGGGGATGCCAAGCTCGATGATTTCCTCAAGGGAGCTCTTTTTGAGACGGTCGAGAAAAGCGTGCACCTCCTCGTAGGTGAGGGGGTAGTTGTGCACCTTCAGGGCGTCGAAGTGTTTCAGCCCCTGGTCAATCTGGGCGATGGTGGTGATGGTGCCTGCAACGCCGTAGACGTGCTCTCTGGAGGCAAAAAAGGGAATGATGTTTGCCGTGAGGAGCTGGTCAATGCAGCTTTTGGCAGCATCAATTTCACTTGCCGACGGGGGAAGTGTGGTGAAAAAGCGCTCGGTGAGCCTTACTGAACCGATGTCAAGGCTGACGCTCTCCGTAATGGCGCCTGGTGATCCCATGGAAATTTCCGTACTGCCGCCGCCGATGTCGATGACGGTGAAGAGTTCAGGAATGTCGCTCATACCGGCAACGGCGCCGCTGAAGGTGAGGTCGGCCTCCTCTTTGCCGGAGATGCACTCTATGGTTATCGCGGCAGCACGCTCAACCGACTCGATCACCTCCGCTCGGTTTTTGGCGTCTCTCAAGGCGCTGGTGCCTGCGGCGATGATGGTTTGGGCTGCGTGCTCATCGCTGAGCTGGCGATAGTCAATCATGCAGTCGATGAGGCGCTGCAAGCCTTGCGCGTCGATCGTTTTTGCGGCATCCACATTTTTGCCCAGACGCACAATGGTCTGTTTGTGGTAGACCGGCTGGATGGTGCCCTTAGCCGGATCAAGGCCGGCAATGAGCAGCAGGGCGGTGTTGGTGCCGATGTCGATGCATGAAACTCGTTTTGTCATATCGGTTTGATAAAGCTCGAAAGCCATTCATCTTCATAAATAGTCTGCACGACGGAATAGCCAAGCCGTTTGAGCAGCTTCTTCAGCCAGGGTTCGTCATAAACAAGAATACCCGAGAGCAGCACGGGTGCCGCAGGGGCGTATTTGTGGATGACGGGCAGAATCCGGTCGATGACGTTTTTGTTGATATTGGCCAGAATCAGGTCGTAACCCTCTTTAAGGTTGGTCACCAGATCCTCTTCGGCGTCGAGGAGTTCGACCTTGATATCATCAGCGTGGTTTTCCGCAATGTTTTCGATGGCGTTTTCGGCGGCCCAGGAGTTGTTGTCGAAGGCGAGGATGGGGCGGTTGTTGCCGAGTTTGCGGGCGGCTATGGCCAGAACGCCGGTACCGGTGCCGATGTCCATCATTTTTTTGTCTTTCAGGTCGAGATGCTCCATTTGGCGCAGCATCAGGCGTGTTGTGGCGTGGTAGCCGGTGCCGAACGACATTTTCGGGTTTATTTCGATGACGATCTGGCCGGGTTTTGGCGTGACGTCGCTGCTTTTCTGGATAATCAGCAGGCTGTCGGAAATTTCGATGGGTTGCAGGGTTGCCTCCCAATCGGCATTCCAGTTCCGGTCGGCGATGAAGGTAGCGGTGTAGAGGGGAAGCGTACCCACCCTTTCCTGCAGCATGGTGCGGAGGCTTTGCTCTTTTTCATCGTTCCATTCGGTTTCGGGCAGGTAGGCGAGGAGCTGGTGATCCTCTTCGAGAAAGGAGTCGATGCCTTCGGCGGCAAGCAGGCCGATGTAGAGCTCATGCAGGTCAGGGGCTATTTGAAAAGCCAGTTCAATAAAGTGGTGTGTTCCGGGTTGAGGCATAAAAAGGGTCGGGCAGTTATTAATATGGTTGACGGCGGCAATATACTGTTTTCCTCCGGCAATGCAGAGGTGAGCTTACTCGGTTGTGATGAGGCGTGCGGCAAAAGCGTAATGGCTGTCGTAGTAACGTTCGTAGAGGTGGCTGAGCTTGACGCCTGCCCGTGCGGCGTGGGCAAAGCTTTCATGGCCTACAAAGATGCCGACATGGTCGATGATGCTCCCTGCGTTACTGAAAAAAACAAGGTCGCCGGGGCGGAGGCTGCTTTTTGGTACAATGGGGCCGAGCGCGGCAAGTTCGCTGGCAGTGCGTGGCAAAATCATCCGGAAGTTTTTCCCGTAGAGGTAGAGCACCAGCCCTGAGCAGTCGAATCCATCCGGGGAGGCTCCGCCGTAGCAGTAGCGGGTGCCGAGGGATTGGTCGATGGATGAAAAGAGCTGGTCGAGCGACTGCGCGCTCACCTTGAGCGGCAGCGGGCAGGTGACGGCGAATCGGCTCCCTTCGGGGTGGCAGGAGATATGCGATTTTCTGTTTTTTAAACTATATTTGCTCTCCATGCGGTATCCTGTTGAGCCGCTCCAGGTGCTCTGGCAGCCGGTGACGCCGATTACCATTCCGATGATGGTGCAGAGGAGCAGGGCGGTTCTGCCGTGCAGGCTTCGTGGTGAGGCTAGCCTGGATGGTTGCTGCATCAAAGTCATTGTTCTGTTTTTTTGAGAAGAGAAACCAATGCCGGGCTTCCAGTGAAAAGAAGCGTGTGAAACAACACAAGAGGCAAGATACTACATTAAATTATTTGAGTGAAGATATGGCGGTGATGAAATTCGGGGGAACTTCCGTGGGGACAGCCCAGGCCATGCGGCAGGCTATCTCCATTGTTGCGAGAAAAGAACAGAAGGGGGCGCCTCTGGTGGTGCTGAGCGCATGCAGTGGCATTACCAACAAACTGGTGCGCATTGCCGATGCCTCCGGGCGCAGCGACCTTGATGAGTCGATGGCTCTGGCTGGTGAGGTGCGCCATTTCCATCTCGATCTGCTCGATGAGCTGATCAAGGATGGGGAGCTGAAGGTGGAGCTTGCGGTCAAAATAGAGGAGCTTGCCGGTCGGCTTGAAATGCTGATCAAAGGTGTTGATATTGTGGGTGAGTTGACGGAGCGTTCGAGGGATATGTTCTGCTCCTTCGGTGAACTCTTTTCTACCACCGTGTTTGCGGCGGCCATGAAGGAGTTGGGGCACAAGGCGGCGTGGGTGGATGTTCGGACGGTAATGATTACTGATGACAATTTCGGGTTTGCCCGTCCCCTGCAGGAGGTGTGCGAAGCGCGCGCGAGCCGCATTATCCGCCCGCTGCTTGATGGCGGCACGACCGTTGTGACGCAGGGCTATATTGGCGCAACGCAGGATGGACGGACAACGACGCTTGGCCGGGGTGGTTCTGATTTTTCGGCGGCGCTGCTTGGTTCCTGGCTCAACGAGGAGTCGATAGAGATATGGACCGATGTTGATGGCGTTATGACCTGCGATCCGCGTATGGTGCCCGAGGCGAGGAGCATCAGGGTGATGACCTTCTCGGAGGCGGCGGAGCTTGCCTATCTTGGAGCCAAGGTGCTCCATCCCGATACCATTGCTCCGGCAGTACAGAAAAATATTCCGGTCTATGTGCTGAACTCATTGCATCCTGATGCCAAAGGCACTATTATTACCAACGATCCCGAGCGCCTTTCGGGGATGAGTTATGAGGGTCTGGTGAAATCGATTGCGGTCAAAAAAGGGCAGTGCATTATCAGTGTGCGTTCAAACCGGATGCTGGGTCGGCATGGCTTTATGAACGAACTCTTTGATGTTTTTGCCCGTTATGGCGTCTCGGTTGAGATGATTGCCACCAGCGAGGTTTCGGTTTCGCTGACGGTTGATGATAAGAGTTTCAGTGATGAGCTGATCGGAGAGTTGAAGGGACTTGGCGAGGTTGACCTTGAGCATGGTGTGGCCACCATCAGTGTTGTTGGTGACAATCTCCGCATGTCGCGCGGTGTTGCGGGGCGGATTTTCAGCGCGTTAAAGGATGTCAATCTCCGGATGATTTCACAAGGTGCGTCGGAGATCAATGTCGGCGTTGTCGTCGAGGAGCCCGAGGTGGTCACGGCGGTCAACAATCTGCACCGTGAGTTTTTTTCCAATTGGCAGGATGAGGGTATTTTTGAAACACCGGCAGGGAGCCGGTAGGGGACAAAACAGTTTAATTGGCTATAATAAAAAGGTACTGAAAACACATGGACTATAAAAAAGCTGGAGTGGATATTAGTGCGGGTGAAGAGTTCGTCCGTATGATCAAGCCCCAGGTTCGCCAGACATTTACTCCCGGCGTCATCACCGACATTGGCGCTTTCGGCGGTTTTTTTCTGCCAGATTTCTCTGCATACAAAAAACCGGTGCTGGTCAGCAGCATTGACGGTGTTGGCACAAAACTGAAGATTGCCATTGAGCTTGGTCAGTATGAGACGGTTGGTTCATGCCTGGTCAACCATTGTGTGAACGATATTCTGGTCTGCGGTGCAAAACCGCTCTTTTTTCTTGATTACTATGCCTGCGGAAAACTGACGCCCGCCATTGCGGCGGCGGTAGTGACCGGTATGGTCAATGCCTGCCGCGAGAACGGGTGCGCGCTTATTGGCGGTGAAACGGCGGAGATGCCGGGCCTCTATCAGGAGCAGGATTTTGATCTTGCGGGCTCCATTGTCGGGGTTGTGGATCATGAAAAAATCATCAACGGCTCGGCTATCCGGGAGGGCGATGTGCTCATCGGAATAGCGTCCAACGGCCTGCATACCAACGGCTACTCGCTTGCGAGAAAAGTGCTTGAGGGGAGAATGGATGAGAGGGTTCCGGGTCTTGAGGGCACCATAGGCGAGGAGCTGCTGAAGGTGCATCGCTCCTATCTTTCTCTTATCGAGCCCCTCTTTGGTTCGCCTGATATAAGGGGGCTTTCGCATATTACCGGTGGCGGGCTTATGGGTAACACCATGCGCATTGTGCCCGACGGGCTGAAGCTTGATGTTGCATGGGATGCCTGGCCGGAGCCGCTGATTTTCGATATCATCCGCCGGGCAGGTCTTGTGCCTGAGGAGGATATGCGGAGAACCTTTAATCTTGGTTTGGGGTTAGTTATGGTCATTGAGAAGAATGCGGCTGATCGGGTGCTCGCAACTTTGAAATCTCAACAGGAAAATGCGTACATTATAGGTTATGTCTCCAGAGTTTGATCTTCTTTTTTTGTTGAAACAGGGCAATAATCAAGGGTGCTTATGCTGACGTTACTGGCCATTTTGGCGGTGAGCTACATCATCGGATCTATTCCTACCAGCCTTATGGCGGGGAGGATGCTCAAGGGGATTGATATCCGGAATTTCGGCAGCGGCAATGCCGGTGGTACCAATGCGTTCAGGGTACTTGGCTGGAAGCCGGGCCTTATTGTCACCTTGATTGATATTTTCAAGGGAGTTGTTGCGGCAGTTTCGGTTGTGGCCTTTTTTCGCCACCACCCGATTGGCGCCTTTCCTGATATGAATGAGGTTGCCTTGCGCCTGCTTGCGGGCATGAGCGCGGTGATTGGTCACGTTTTTACCCTTTTTGCCGGATTCAAGGGGGGCAAGGGGGTGAGTACCGCCGCTGGAATGTTGATCGGGATTGCCCCGGTTAGCATGTTGATGGTTGTCGGTATTTTTTTTCTGACGGTCTATCTTTCACGCCATGTCTCTGTTGCCTCCATGCTTGCGGCCATTGCCTTTCCATTGATTATCGCTATCCGCAAATATATTTTTGAGCTTGGCACTGGCCTCGATTACTATGTAGGCCTTTTCGGGCAACCTTTTTCCATTCATGACAGCCTCGACTATCATCTCATGATTTTCGGGCTTGTTGTTGCGCTTGCAATTCTCTATACACACAGGGCCAATATCAGAAGACTGCTTTCTGGCACCGAAAGCCGCATTTCTTTTGGAAAAAAGCATTGAGCAACAGAATACTTCGATGAATATTGCTGTACTGGGGGCGGGAAGCTGGGGTACCACCCTTGCGGTGCTGCTTGCGAAAAAAGGGCATGATGTTCGCCTCTGGGCACATCGCCCCAAATTTGCCGCAACGCTCAGCCTTGAGCGTGAAAATCGCCGTTATCTCAAGGGTGTTCTTTTTCCGGAGAGGCTGCAGATAGCCCCTTATTTGGAGGATCTTGTCTCTTGGTCGGAGATGATTGTTACCGCCGTGCCCTCGCAGGCTTTGCGGGAGACCATCCTCGGTTTTCGTGCTCTTGATTTGAGCGGAAAAATTCTGGTCAATGTAGCCAAGGGGATTGAGATCGGGACGGGCAAGCGGATGTCGGAGGTATTGCTTGAGCTGCTTCCCGGCCTGCTTGCATCACAGGTTGCAGCGCTCTATGGCCCGAGCCATGCCGAGGAGGTTTCCAAGGAGCAGCCAACAACGGTGGTCGCCTCATCTTCGTCGCTTGCTACGGCCGAACAGGTGCAGGAGGTTTTTCATACAAGCATGTTCCGAGTCTATGTCAATACCGATATTGTCGGGGTTGAAATTGCCGGTTCGGTCAAGAATGTCATTGCCATTGCTGCCGGAATTTCTGATGGCGTAGGATATGGCGACAATGCCAAGGCCGCGATCATCACCCGGGGGATGGCTGAAATTTCAAGGCTCTGCATCAGGCTGGGTGGCGAAGCGCCCACCATCTCCGGTCTTGCCGGGATTGGCGATCTTGTGGTTACCTGCCTGAGCCGCCACAGCCGAAACCGCTATGTTGGTGAGGAGATCGGGCGGGGCCGATCGCTTGATGAAGTTATCAGCCAGATGAACATGATTGCCGAGGGAGTCCACAGCTCCCGCTCAGTGTATGATTTAAGCCGCTCTGTCGGTGTTGAGATGCCCATTACGCGGGCGGTCTACGAAATGCTCTTTGAGAAAAAGCCGGTACAACAGGCGATTCTTGATCTTATGACCCGCGACCCGAAACAGGAACGTGACTGAGCCTCTACGGGTGCTTTTTGGGAAAGTCATACCATGCCAATTTCCCGCCATCAGGATTTGCACTCTTCCACGACTCGATATCAAGCTCAATTTTGACCACCCCGCAGGTCACCAGATTTTCGATGTAACTCCCGGCAATCAGGTTTGAAAACTCCGTCAGCGTTGGATTGTGGCCGAAAAGCATGGCCGACTCGCAGGTGTCGGGGATTTGCTGGACAATTTTGAGCAGATCAAGTACTCCTCCCCGGTAGATTTCAATGCGCTGCTGGATCTTTTCCTTCGGGTAGCCGAGCGTTTCGCTGAAGAGTTCCGCCGTGGTGAGGGCCCTTGTAGCGGGGCTCGAAATAAGCAGATCCGGGAGAATTCCTTTTTTCTCAAGCCGTGCCGCCATGAGGGGGGCCGCTTTCATGCCACGCTCGTTCAGCGTGCGGTCGAAATCGCCGGTACTGGCGTTTCCCCAGTCTGATTTGGCGTGACGGACAAGATAGATGGTTTTCATGTTTGGTCGATGTGGTAACGTTTTTTGAGTTCCATGATTCTTCGGTATGAGCGGTCGATGCGTTCCTCGGTAATGATCTTTTTTTGGAGCAGCGAGCGGATGATTGCGGTTGCTTTTGAGGCAATCTCCGGGTCGTAAGAGGTGTTGTTTCCAAAGAGCAGCATATCGACACCCGCCTCAATGGCCAACTGTATGGCGGTTTCAAGGCCGTATCGGTCGGCAATGGCCTTCATCTGCATGTCATCGCTCACAATCACCCCCTCGAAGCCGAGCTTTCCACGGAGCATGCCGTCGAGCATTGCCTTCGAAAGTGTTGCCGGATAGAGAGGATCAAGCTTTCCATTAAAGACATGTGCGGTCATGATGGGGTCACGGTAGCCTGCGGCGATGAGGGCGCCATAGGGCTCCAGCTCTTTTTCCGACCAGCTTGCGGTAATGTCGGTAAAGTCGAGATGGGTGTCGGTGGTTGAACTGCCGTGGCCGGGGAAGTGTTTCAGCGTGGGAATGATGCCCTCCTCGCGGTATGCCTGGCAGGTGAGGGTGCTGTTGCTGATGACAATGGCGGGGTCGGCTGAAAAGCTGCGGCCAAGCTTGCCGATGACCGGATTGTCCGCGTTGACGTTCAGGTCGGCCACGGGGGCAAGGTTAAGGCTGATGTGCATCGCCTTCAGTGTTCGGGCGCACTGCAGGGCAGCAGCGCGGGTGCTGTCGGCATTGTTCAGCTCTCCAAGATGGGCGGCTGAGAGGCTGGGAGGAAATCCCCGGGTCGGTTTGAGGCGGTTGACCTTTCCTCCCTCCTGGTCGATGGCAATCAGAAGCGGGATCTTGGTTATTTTTTGCAGTTCAAGCGTCAGGCGGGCGAGCTGCTCCGGGCTGCTGATGTTCCTCAAGGGGGTGTGGGAGGGAACGTCATAGT
This sequence comes from uncultured Chlorobiaceae bacterium, assembly GCA_903939765.1. Classification (GTDB taxonomy): domain Bacteria; phylum Bacteroidota; class Chlorobiia; order Chlorobiales; family Chlorobiaceae; genus Chlorobium. The sequence continues at coordinate 11,557 of CAJAIK010000080.1, forward strand.
CGAAGAGCACTACGCCGCCGATATCGCGCTCCCGGATGTCCGCCGAGATTTGGGGAGCCTCGGCAACGCTGAGCCCCCGGAAGCCGATCATGAGCATTTGTCCGATTTTAACGGAGAGGCTGTCTGGTTTATTTGCGGCGTGTGCCGACGCGCAAAAAAAGGTAAAGAGCAGCAATGCCGCCAGCACACGCAATTGTTTCTTCATCGGTTGAGAACTTCCGTTACACATTATTTTCCTCTTCGTTTGCTTTCGGTCCCGGCATCAGGCGACCGCTTTTTTGATGCTCAGTTCGCCATCGGCCATGTCGATGGCCACCTCTTCGCCCTCCCCGATTTCACCCGAAAGAATGAGCGCTGAAACCCGGTTTGTGATTTTGCGCTGCATCACCCGTTTGAGTGGCCGGGCGCCGAAGGCCGGGTCAAAACCGGCATTGGCAAACCACTGGATGGCCGCTTCAGAAATGGTGAGGTTGATGCGCTGCCGCAACGCCGTCGCCTTGATGTGGTCAAACTGGATGAGCACAATTTTTTTCAGATCCTCCCTTGAGAGCGGTGTGAAGAGGATAACCTCGTCAATGCGGTTGAGAAACTCGGGCTTTACCTTCTGCTTCAGGAGCTGAAAGAGCTTCTCCTGGAGGCCGGAAAGCATTACCTCGCGGTTCACTCCCTCCATTTTTTCCATTTCCGACTGGATAAGCTGGGCGCCGATGTTGCTCGTCATGATGATAATGGTGTTTTTGAAGTTCACCGTCCGCCCCTTGCTGTCGGTCAGGCGGCCATCATCAAGAATCTGCAGGAGGATGTTGAAAACGTCGGGATGCGCTTTCTCGATTTCGTCGAGCAGCACAACCGAAAAAGGTTTGCGGCGCACCGCTTCGGTGAGTTGCCCTCCCTCTTCATAGCCGACGTAGCCCGGAGGAGCACCCACCAGACGGCTGACCGTATGCGACTCCATATATTCGCTCATGTCGATGCGTATCATCGCCTCTTCGTCATCAAAAAGATAGTCGGCCAGAGTACGGGCCAGCTCGGTTTTTCCGACACCGGTGGGCCCGAGAAAAATAAAGGAGCCGATTGGCCGCTTGTCGTCACCCATGCCTGCGCGTGAGCGCTTCACCGCTTCGCTGACGGCCGTGACGGCCTCTTCCTGCCCGATCACCCGCTTGTGCAGCTCCTCTTCGATAAGGAGCAGCTTCTGGCGGTCCGACTGGAGCATCTTGCTGAGGGGGATGCCGGTCCATTTTGAAACAATATCGGCAATATCTTCGGCGTCGATCTCCTCTTTCATGATAAGGTCGCCGGAGGCTTTTTTCTCCTCAATTTTCAGACGGTTCTCCTCGATCTGCCGCTCAATGGCGACCGTTTTGCCATACCGTATCTCAGCTACCTTGCCGTAGTCGCCCTGTCGTTCAAACTCTTCGGCCTGAACGCGAAGCTCCTCGAGCTGCGATTTCAGGTTGCGTGATGACTGTATCAGCTCTTTTTCGCTCTCCCACTTTGCCTTGATGACGGTCTGCTCTTCAATGAGGTTTGCGAGCTGCTTTTCGATCTCTTCCAACCGTTGTTTCGTGTCGGCGATGCTCATACTCTTTCGCGTTTGATTACGGAGTGTGAATAAGAATTATTGTTGTAAATTTAAGGACTAAAACATTAAAGTCATCATCGGCATCCGCTGTAACCCTGAAAAAAGTGTAACGGATAACAACGTGGAAAAGTTCTCAATTGGCTTACTCTCAGTGCCGGATAGCAGCACTCCGCTTTTTATAGCAGGTCCCTGTGTGATCGAAAGTCGGGCAATGGCCCTGCAGACGGCCGAGGAGTTGCAGCGCATAAGCCGGCAGGAGGGTGTTCGTTTTATTTTCAAGGGCTCTTACCGCAAGGCCAACCGAACTTCCGGCTCCTCCTTCACCGGTATTGGCGACACGGAGGCGCTCGAAGTGCTTGCCGAGATTCGCCAGGGCTACAACATGCCGGTCATTACCGATGTGCATGAAACAAAAGATGTTACTCTTGCCGCCCGTTATGTTGATGTGCTGCAGATTCCGGCATTTCTGTGTCGCCAGACTGAACTTCTGGTTGCTGCCGGAGAGAGCGGTCTTGCGGTCAATATCAAGAAGGGGCAGTTTATGGCTCCTGAGGATATGGTGCTTGCCGCAGCCAAGGTTGTCCAGACTGGCAACCGGCGGGTAATGCTGACCGAACGGGGATCAAGCTTCGGCTATCACAACCTGGTTGTTGACTTCAGGGGGCTGGCCAAAATGGCGGAATCGGGCTATCCCGTACTTTATGACGCAACGCACAGTCTGCAACTGCCCGGAGCCGGTCAGGGGGTTTCAGGTGGAGAACGCCAATATGTGATGCCTCTTGCGCGGGCTGCGGTTGCTGCCGGTGTGGACGGCCTCTTTTTTGAGATTCATCCCGACCCCCCAAAAGCGCTTTCTGATGCCACCACGCAGGTGGCTCTGGCCGATTTTGGCACAATGGTCAAACAACTGCTCCATCTTTACCGGTGTGTGCACACTCTTCATTCACTCTAAAACATTATACGCTTTTGGAAGGATTTCAATATTTCGGGATGCAGCCTTCGCAAGCTGATCCAACATCAAGAATAGATCAGGCACTCATCGCCGTCCGGGCGCTTCTCTTTCCCGTCGACGGTGTTTTGAACGGCAGCAGGATCACTTTTGACGCCAACGGAGGGGAACTCTGTTCAATTTCGGTCCGCGATGCCGTGGCCATCAAGGAGGCTTTGAAGCAGGGTGTGCACGTTGCTGTGCTCTCCGAAAGGGATGCCGAGGGGTATCGCCCCCTGCTTGAGGCGCTCGGTGTGCAGGATCTCTATCTCAACGGCGAAAATCTTCTCTACTCCTACGAAGCCTTTCTCCAGCGCCACAATCTTGCTGATGAGGAGTGTGCCTACATCGGCGACGATATCGGTGACATCGGGGTGCTTTCAAAAGTTGGTCTGCCTGCGACAGCCATTGACGGCGCCGATTATCTGCGGAATCGGGTCGGTTATATTTCGGGTTATGAGGGAGGAAAAGGGTGTGTGCGGGAGTTGATCGAGATGATTCTGATCAAGCAGGGTAAATGGCCCTACATTGAGCGCGCCGTCGATGAGGAGTAGCCCCTCTACCGCTCTTCCTGAAGCAATTCAGGAGTGCGGGCAGGGTTCATGAGCCTGGCGGTCTCTGCAAGTGAGAGTATGCCGACAATGTTGGTGCCGTGGCTCGGCTCCACATGCACATCTCCCCGGTAGTCCTTCCCCTCTTCGAGAGCAATTTCAAGGGCGGCTATTTTTCCAAGCAGGCTGTATGCGGCCGATTGCGGCGTTGAGCAGGCGACCGGCGGATTCTCTTCTCCGTGCAGATGGTACCCTTCGGGCAGCAGCGCGCTCTCCGGATAGTCATGCCAGTGGGTCATGGTGGCGCCGAAACTGGCCAGATGGCGGGGGAAGAGGGCGTTGGGTCTGAGTCTCATCAGGATACTTGCCGTCAGAGCGTTGCCGAGAGCGTGTGCCAGAATGGTGAGGGTGTCGAAGGAGGGCCTGACAACAATCTCCGGCGGGCACCCCACGGGAGTCTTGAGGTAGCTTCGTCCCCTTCCGTTGCGCTGCACGAGTCCGATCTCCACCAGGTCGTTCTTCGTTTCAAGATGATTTTTTTTGCATCCCGAGCGGGTGGTGATGACGCGCAGTTGCGGCACCGGCACCAGCAGGGTTTGCCCCTGCACCCTGACAGGGACCATCCCCGCCGTTTGCTCTCCACTCTCGTCTTGCATGATGGCGGGCTGTACGGCAACCGGCAACTGGCGGGCAAAGAAGCCGTAGCTCATGCCGCTTCGCTGGTCTAAATAGCGGGCAACAATCCGCTTGTAAAAGTCGCTGCGGTATTCGAGCCCCTCGGTTGAGGTATGCGTCAAAAGGCAGGCATTTTGGCTCCAGAGGGCACTGCACTCCAGAAAATCCTCGGCAACACCCTCAAACTCTGCCGTGCTGCTCACCATCGTTCCCAGCTCCATGTCCATATCCTCACCCCTTGGTGGAACAACCTGAGCCGTGAGCTTGGGGACCAGCGAGCTGCGGACCTCTTCCGGCGAAGGAAGCGGGGTGTTGAAGGTGACCACTCCGCCGTTCATGGTGCAGATGCTCCACGAGTGGTCGGTTACAAAGATAAGGATATGCACCATGTCGCGGGCAAGGCGTCCCACAATAGCGTCGAGCCGCTCCTGTGGCAGGGAGTTTGGGGTAAGCGGTGCAGGTTCGTCGTAAATGCCGACAATGATATTATTGTAGAGCGTTGTGACCCGGTTGATGGCCAGCAGGTTGTCGGGGAAAACGCCCGGTGCAAGAATAACCGTGCCGGGAGCAAAACGTCCGTCATCTCCCGAAGCCTCATGTTCTGAAAGGAGAGCAATCCCGAGAGCGTGCATGGCGCTGGAAAGGGCGCGGCAAAAGCGCTCAAGGCGTGGCGAGAGCTCGGGTGCCCGATAGAGCACCGGCCGAAGCCTTTTGCACATCTCATCAATCCCCAGCGGAGTATCAAGAGGAATGCCGAGATGAAGGTGAAGTGAATCGGAACTGATGCTGTTCAATGGACGAGGGATAAATGGATAAATGGATAATTGATAATGGACAAGGGATAATGGATAGTTGTCAACTGTCAACGGTCCACTGTCCATTTTCTCCGAAATTATGCTCGCGTCCCCAGAGCAGTTTTGTGCGCAGAACTTCACAGTAATTGCGGGTTTCATTGGCGACAAGATTGATCACCACCGCAGATTTTCTGATCTTGATGCACTCCTGCGGGGTGAGCATTTTTCTCAGATTGCCGTCGCAGTTCAGGGGAAAAGAGCCGTCGGGAGCATCAACCGAGATTTCGATGAGTTTTTCGTCGCTGATGACGATAGGCCGGACGGTGAGCATGTGCGGGCAGATCGGCGTGATGACAAAGACACTCGATTTTGGCGCGATAATCGGGCCGCCAGCCGACATGGAGTAGGCGGTTGAGCCGGTTGATGTGGCAATGATGATGCCGTCAGCCCGGTAAGAGCTGAGCAGCTCGCCGTCAAGTTTTATGATGAAGGTCGGGATGCGCGGATAGGCCCCTTTTTCGATGACCACGTCATTCAGTGCCCTGAGCTGCTGTATCTCGTTGCCGATACGCACGGCCACTTCAAGCTGCGAGCGGTTATGGATGGTGTAGCGGCCGTCGAGTACCCGCTCGATGGCCGGGAACATCTCCTCCTGGGTAAACTCCGTCAAAAAGCCGAGATAGCCGACATTGACGCCGATAACCGGCTTCGTTACCGCGTAATGCGAGGTAAAGAGCAGTGTGCCATCGCCGCCAAGCGAGATAAATGCGTCGCAGTAATTGTAAATATCCTCAATCGGAGCCGAATTGTCGGTTTGCAGTTTTTCTGCCGAGAGGCTTTCAAAAATATAGCTCACCTTTCGTTCGTCCAACCAGGCCGCAAGTTTGCGGGCAAGATCGAGCGCGTTTTGTCTTGTAACATTGACAACAATGGCGAATTTCATGACCGGTTCATCTCTTTAAGGGTTTGATAGAGCCGATTGGCCTCATTGAAGCGTGATTCAAGCGGCCCGAGGTCGCGCTCTCGTATTTCGCCAGCGAGTTGGGCAAGTTCGCAGGAAAAGCGTTCGAGTTCATCAGCAATGTTGTCGCTGTTTGTTGCGATGATATCCCGCCAGATCTCCCATGAACTGCCTGCCAGCCTTGCGAGGGTGGCAAAACCGGGGCCCGAACGGCTGATTGATTCTCCGCAGTGGGTCATCAGCAAGGTCGAGAGCAGTTGGGGCAGATGGCTTACTTTTGCGATGATGCGGTCATGCTCTTCCGCCGTCATCGAGAGTGTGGTGCAGCCTGCTGATTCGAGCAACGCAACGAGAAAAGCACCCTTGTCGCCAGCAAGCAGGTTGTTGTCGTCACAGAGGATAACGCGGCGCCCCTGCAGCAGCTCTTCATGGCTTTCACGGTAACCTTGCTGCTCCTTGCCTGCCATCGGGTGCATCCCGAGAAAGGGGAGGTCGAGCTGGCGGGCTCTCTGGGCGATAAGCGACTTGGTGCTTGAGACATCGCTCACCAGTGTTGAGGGGGGGGCAAGCCGCTTTATCTCTTCCAGAAGGGCAATGTTGACCTCCACCGGGGCTGAAAGAATAATCAGATCAGCCGTATAGAGGGTTTGCTTGTCGGCAGTAAAGCGATCAAGGCCAAGCGTTTCAACGCTTTCGCGGTCGCTGTCGGTAAAGTTCGGGTCGAACCCCTGAAAGAGAATTGAGTTCTCAAGGGCAAGCGGAGAGCGTTTCAGGGCACGCAACAGCGACATGCCAATCAACCCGAGGCCGATAAATGAGATGCTCCTGACAGGTGACTTCACAGCGGTGCCGGTTAGTTTTGCTTGTTTGCCCTGCTTCCGGGCGCATCAATTGGCACTCCCTCCTTGCAGAGAGGGCACTCTTCAGGAGTATAGCTTATCACCTCCATCGAAAGGACAGAAAAATGATCGTCAGCCAGTTTTACCCGCCCGTTGCTGCGGTCAACCACTGAGCCGACCCCGACAAGTGTGGCGCCGGCACTCTTTATCAGTTCAATGACCTCCGCCACTGAGCCGCCGGTGGTGATGACATCCTCGATAACCAGTACCCGTTCGTTGGGTTCGAGTGTGAAGCCGCGGCGGATGGTCATGGCACCCTCTTTGCGCTCGGCAAAGATCGTTTTCACGCCGAGCTGGCGTCCAACCTCCGTCCCGACCACAATTCCGCCAATTGCCGGAGAGATAACCGTTTCAACGCCCTTGCCCCCGAAGTGCTCCGCAATTTTGCTGCAGACTGCCGTCAGGTGTTCCGGGTGCTGCAGTACTTTGGCGCATTGAAAATAGGCATTGCTGTGGCGACCCGAGGTGAGCCTGAAATGGCCATCAAGCAGGGCGCCGGTTGTTTTGAAAACGTCAAGCATGGCTGAAGAAGTGATAAAAAGGGTTGCTGAAAATGTTAAAGATAAAGAAGCCGCTCCCAAAAGCTAAAGGAAAAACATTTGAGCGGTTGCGCTTCTCTCCTGCACGGTACTTTAGCGCTCTCTCAAATGGTTTTCAAGGAATTCGCTGAGTAATACACAGGCAGCCGCACTGTCGAGCCGTCCCTTCTGCTGGCGGTTTTTTCTTGAGGTGCCGGAGGCAATCAGGATGCTGCGGGCATCCCTTGATGAATGGTGCTCATCGATGGTTTCAATCTTCAGTTGGGGGAACTCTTCGTGCAGCGTTTCGATAAAGCGGTCGATCACTCCGGTCATGGCGTTTTTCTGGCCACTTTCACTGAGCGGGTAGCCGACGATAAGGAGATCAATGTCATCCTTTTTGATCATCCCCCCAAGCGTTGCAGATAGTCCGGCGCGGTCAAAGGTGCCTACCGGCTGGGCGAAGAGCCAGAGAGGATCACTTTGGGCCACTCCAATGCGCTTTGTGCCGAAGTCGATGGCAACCACCCTTTTTTTTGAAGTCAGACTCATGACCGCACCTTTCGATTGATTCCATAGTTTTGAAATACATTAGCTTGAAGCATTTTCAGCCTCAATAAAATATAGCAACTTTATCAAGGGAACCGTGCTCTTTGATCACGGATGTCGTTTCGGCTCCGATAAAGAAAAGAGCGTCATGGCGGAAGGCTCAAATAACGGAGCCATACGTTTCAAACCTTTTCCCTGTTATGATTGTTTACTCTTGTAACGTGAGGTTAAAAACAATGCATTATCACAGGAGGCTATGATGGGAGGGTTTTCGTTGTTACTGATGACAAGCTTGATGCTTGCCGGTTGTTCGGTTTTGGGAAAGCGTACGGCAAATGAACCGCCATACACGGTGCTTAAGAAGGATGGAGAGTGTGAGGTAAGGCAATATAAAGAGATGATTGTTGCCGAAACGATTATTGAGGGAGCGTACGGGCAGACTGGAGCACCGGGGTTCAGCCGCTTGGCGGGATATATTTTTGGCAAGAACCGTTCAAAAGAGAAACTGTCGATGACAGCCCCCGTTCTTCAGGAGCATGCAAGTGAGAAAATCTCCATGACGGCCCCGGTGCTTCAGGAAAAGAAGGGAAGCGCCTGGGTGATGGCGTTTGTCATGCCGGAAGGGTCACGGCTGGAAACGCTGCCCGTACCGCTTGATCCTGCCGTAACTCTTCGTTCTGTGCCGGGAAAAAAGGTTGGTGTTATCCGTTATTCGGGCTTGCACTCTGAAAGCAACTTGCGGAACTATGCGGAAAAACTGACCGTTTGGCTTGCGAAGAATGGATACAGTGTACGCTCGCAACCGCGTGCTGCAAGTTACGATCCTCCCTGGACCCTTCCGTTTTTACGGCGAAACGAGGTGCATATTGATATTGAGTAAGAATTGAGCGTCGAGGTGGCGTGATGCAGATTTTTTAGTGGACTTATTATTCTTACATTTTGGAAAGCTGCGGGATCATTCAAATCAAATGCACAGGGTATGAAGCCTCACTACTACTTTATTGGAGCAACGTTGTCGATATTGCTCTCCATCTACCTCTTCATTTTCGGTACGGGTGTGAACCATGAGCTGATAGCCATTTTTATCGGTCTGTGGGCGCCGACCATTGTCTGTATCGGTATTTTCAACACCTTGCTTGGTATTCTTGATGAAATGTGTTGTGCGCACAAGCGCATTGAGGATGGTCAAACCGGCTGCAACGACCGCTGAGCCGATGTCAACGGCAGCAGAAGATTGCGGGAGGAGCACACGGTGAAACAGGCGGGGGCTTTGATGCTTGTTGGCACCGGGGGCTTTCTTGGCTCTGTGGCGCGCTATCTGGTGGGGCTCATGTTTGCTCCACTGGCTCCGGGTTTCCCCTTTGCCACCTTGACGGTCAACATTGTCGGCAGTTTTCTTATCGGTTTTTTCGGTGAGCTGGCGGTTTCGACCACCCTTGTTTCGCCTGAAGCGAGGCTTTTTCTGGTTACGGGTTTTTGCGGAGGCTTTACCACCTTCTCCGCCTATATGTTTGAGCATACGGCATTGCTCAAGGAGGGTCAGCTTTTTTATGCCGCGATCTATCTTGCCGGAACTGTTGCCGGAGGGTTCGTTGCCCTCTACACAGGAGCGCTTTTTGCAAAACTCTGGACATAATGGAGGTAAAAAGAGATGGAACTACAGAATCTTGAACTGCTGCGGGTTTTTGTTGGTGAACAGGTACGCTATGGTCATCGCCCACTCTATGAAGAGATTGTGCGAGAAGCCCGCCTTTTTGGGCTCGCGGGTGCCACAGCGCTGAAAGGGGTGCTCTCCTACGGTCACGACTTGCAGATCAATACCTCAAAAATCATGGATTTAGGTACAAACCTTCCCATGATAATCGAAATTGTTGATGACACGGTGAAGATTGACAACTTTCTGCCAATTATTCAGCAATTGGTGAGGGATGCGTCAGGACGGCTGATGATTACAAGGGAACTGGTACGTGTGGGAATTATGGAATGAGGGGGTTTGTTCCCCCCCATTCATAACAGACAGAGCTTACTTGCCGGAAGCGACAAGGGCGTTATAGTTAGCCTTGATGGTCTTTTCAAGATCCTCGTCGGTGTGCATGAAGCTGATGAACATCGCTTCGAACTGCGACGGGGCAAGGTAGATACCCTGGTCGAGCATGGAGTGGAAATATTTGCCATGCTTTTTCGTATCGGCTGTGACGGCCGTCGAGTAGTTCACTACCGGCGTATCGGTAAAGAAGAGGCATGACATGGAGCCGACACGGTTCTGCACATAGTTCAGACCGAGTTTTTTCAGGTTGTCGCTGAAACCTTCTTCAAGAATTACCGCCTTTCTTTCGAGTTCCGGATAGGGGTTCTCGTCAATGAGGATTTTAAGGGTTTCAAGACCTGCGGTCAGTGCCAGCGGGTTTCCTGAAAGGGTGCCTGCCTGGTAGACATCGCCGAGCGGAGCAACACGCTCCATGATCTCACGTTTACCGCCGAATGCGCCAACCGGAAGACCGCCGCCGATGATCTTGCCCATGGTGGTAAGATCAGGTGTAACGCCATAAAGGCTCTGCGCGCCGCCAAGTGCCACGCGGAAACCGCACATCACTTCATCAAAAATCAGGACAATGCCTTCCTCGGTGCAGAGCTCGCGCAGCGCTGCAAGGAAGCCTGGCTTGGCCGGGATAACGCCGGTGTTGCCTGCTACAGGCTCGATGATGATAGCGGCAATCTGCCCTTTGTTCTCGTTGACCAGAAGCTTTACCGAATCAATATCGTTGTAGGTTGCGTTGAGCGTATCCATTGCAGTGCCTTTAGTGACACCGGGGCTGTCGGGAGCGCCGAGGGTCAGTGCGCCGGAACCAGCCTTGATGAGGAAGCTGTCGCCGTGGCCGTGGTAGCACCCTTCAAATTTGATGATTTTGTCGCGACCGGTGTAGCCACGGGCAAGGCGGACGGCCGACATGGTTGCTTCGGTGCCGCTGTTGACCATGCGCACCATTTCAAGCGAGGGAACAATTTTGCAGAGGAGTTCGGCAATTTCGATCTCCATCTCAATCGGGGTACCAAAGCTGGTGCCGATATTTTTCAGTGTATACTCAAGCGCCGCCGTGATTCTGGGGTGCATGCTGCCAAGAATGAAGGGACCCCACGAGCCGACATAGTCGAGGTAAGTGTTGCCGTCAACGTCGGTCATGTATGCTCCTGACCCCTTGGCCATGTAAACAGGAGTTCCACCAACGGATTTGAAGGCGCGTACCGGAGAGTTTACACCACCGGGAATAAACTTCTTTGCTTTCTCAAAGAGTTCAGCAGATTTGGCGAGTTTCGACATGTCGGACTATGCTGTTTTGTTGATTGGAGAGGACGTTATAAGAGTAATAAAAGGCTTGATCAAGATAGAAATAGTCCGCAAGATATAAAACCCCAAAAAGAGCCGGAGCTGTTATTTGAGGAGGATTTGTGATATGATGGTGAGGCTTTTGCGCCCCCGGGCGTGTTCCAGATGGAGGGAGCAATACTCCTGGAGCAGATTCCATATCAATTCAATCTCGCTCGGGTCGGCCTTGATGGAGTCACAGGTGGGAAGGCGGATGGCGGCAAGCGCACTCATCAGCATGGCGATGCGTACCGGAATGAGCCGCTTTTTTGCCATGCCGGGATCTGCCGCAGAGGGCAAGGCAAGTCCGCCAGGGTTCATCACAAAATAGAGTTCCTTCAGATTCAGCGCTTTGACGGCAGGCAGAAGCTCCTCACCGCTGAAGACGCATTGCCGAAGTGAGGGTTGAAAACCAAGCAGAGAGACAAAGCGCAAAAGGAACCATGCATAAAGCTGCTCGAAATTAAAATCGGTATGATAGAGTTGCTCCAGGGTTCCAGCCAGCAGGGTAAAGAGTGGCAGGTTTTTCTCATCATTTTGGGTTGTGTGGCGTACAAAGTCGATGATGCGGTAGAGGATGGCGAAGCGCTCCAGATCAGGCTCGGGAACCATCGGACTTAAAACAAGGTTACCATCACTGACGAGCTGAATATCGCGGCTGCTTTTTTTATAGAGAACCAGATCGACCACATTCCCTGCGTTGAAGAGGCTTGAGAGTTTGTTTTTTGGATTGCGGGCCCCCTTGATGATTACCGACATTTTGCCGAAATCGCGGGTGTAGAGGGAGCAGATTTTTGACTGGTCGCGGTATTTAATCTCCCGCAATATCACAGCCCGGGTTTTGACGATCACAGCGACAGGGTTTTAATATTCCGGCAAATATCACTATATACGAAAACGGCGCACGAATGCGGCCCATGAACTTTTTAAACAACCACAAGTGACGGAGAAGAGTTGCCGTCAGCAAGCGATTAATCAAGGAGAAATAGAGAGATGCCTACCTATCAGTATCGTTGTAACAACTGCGGAAATGAGCTTGAAATAGTCCAGAAAATAAGTGAAAACTCCCTGACGCATTGTCCGAAATGTGAAACCGAGGGTTTTGAGCGGGTTATCAGCGCCAGTGGCGGATTTGTGCTCAAAGGATCAGGCTTTTACAAAACAGACTACGGCAGCGGCAAGTCTGCGCCAGCCGCCGCTCCGGCAGCACCAAGCCCCTGCTCAACCGGTGCCTGCTCCGGTGGAAGTTGCCCCATGGCTAAATAAAGGATCGGCTTGTAACTGAGTGCCATTGCCCGTACCGCAATTTTTGAAAAGCCTTCCTATCTTGTTCATGGAAGGCTTTTCTGTTCTCTGAAAGGGTTCTCCCGATCTCTCCATGCAAATTTTGAAAGGTTGATCTTCGCGTTCCCCCTGAAACTTTCGGGGTATTGCTTTCCCTCAACATTGCCTGTCACCTTTACACTGCCGAGGGCGCCGCCTGAAAAGAACATCCTGATCATATCCCCGCTCGAATAGTTGATCCCTGATGGCTGCCGCTGTTCATTATAGAGGTGATAGAGGCTCTCTGCCTGACCTGAAAGTGTTATCCCGGCTATTTTTTTGCCATCCTTGAGGCGGATGACCATTTTCTTGCCGCTGAACTGGTCATAGACGATCGGAGAGCGGGAAAGGGTATCGGCAGAGGCAAAAAAAGCGTTGTTGTGCACCTGTATTTCATCAATGTTCTGCTTTTTGCTGTTCCCGGACTCCATGAAGTGGATAAGGATAATATCCCCGCTGATCTGCTGCTGCTGGTGCCAGGCAATGGCATCGTCGTAGAGCCAGAGCTGGCTTTTCGCCTTGTTGATCACCGCCCGGCGTGATTTGCCGAAGAGGGAGTTGTCGAGCATTTTGCCCCGGACGTTGCCGTTTATTTCGCCAGCCTGTTTGTCTGTGAAGTAGACGCCACTGTCGCCATAGACGGCAAAGGTGTTGTCGGTAATGATAATATTGCCGCTAAGCACAATTTTATGCTCACGTTCGTAACTGGTGGCCCGGTCGCATCGGAGGGTCATGGCGCCGTCCTGAAACTCCACATTGCCAATAACCGAGTGGTAGGGTTCTCCGTCACCCTCGCCGCCTTCGATGATATCGGCATGCTGGAGAATAATTTTCTTTTGTTCCGCAAGCAATGTATTATGAACCGGAACAGTGGAGGATGCTGCCAGAAAAAGCAGCAGAAAAGCGGTAAAGAGCGGTCGTGAAAAAACGTTTCTCATTGAATCATTGATGTTTTCTGACACCGGGCTTGCAGTGTCGTGAGTGGTTCGTTTAAAGCTCCGGTGGAGCGACATGCAGGCCGTGTAGTGAAAACCTCCAGGCCGTTATACGGGCAATTTAAAACATACCTATGAATTGTACAGGGCCGTTCCTGAAAGAACTTTCTCTATAATGTAACAAAGCTTTGTTTTGACTGTGAAAAAATTACTTTTGGTCGCCGGTGGCAAGCCTGGCACTCTTCTGCTTGCCCCACTCTATAAAGCCCTGAAAAAAAAGGGAGCCTATCATCCCGTAGTGCTGCTTGCCGCCCCCCACGGTGCAGAGCCGATCAGCCGTGAACTGGCTGCAAGTTTCGGTATTGGGGATGCAAGCCACATCGTCACCATCCAGGATGGCACGGCGGTTGAACAGCTTGCCGCCGCCATGACCGGCATGGAAAAGATTATGCTCAGCGAAAAACCCGACCTTGTGCTGGTTTGCGGCTCCGACAATGCCGCATTTGGAGCTGCCGTCACGGCTGCAAAGCTTGGTCTGCCCGTGGCCGCCGTCGATGCGGGGCTGCGGAGCTACGAGCGCTCGGATGCCGAAGAGGTTAACCGGGTCGTTATTGACGCCATGGCCGACTTTCACTTTGTCAGCGAACACAGCGGCGAATACAACCTCATCAACGAAGGGGTCGCCGATGAAAAGGTCTTCTTTGCAGGTAACCTGCTCATCGACAGCCTCGTCGGCCTGATGGAAGAGTTGAGCAACTCCGACGCGCCGTCGGTTCCGGATGCCAAACCCAAAAAATATGCGCTGCTGCTTCTTGATCCTGCAGGCCGTTTTGCCGCTAAAGAGCCGCTCGAAATGATGCAGCGACTTCTCAAAGAGCTTTCCGGCAACGTCACCGTCGTCATACCACTTGTTGCCGGGCTTGAAGCTCTGTTACAGCAGCATGGCATGGGTGAGCTTTTTGGCGAAATGGAGGGAGTGAAGATGATTGAGCCCCCGCAGCACGCCACCCTGTTGAAGCTGCTCCGCGATTCACTGCTGCTCCTTACTGACATTGAGGAGATGCAGTCGGAAGCCACCGTCATGAACGTGCCCTGCCTCACCATCATGGAGAGCTCTGCCCGTCCCGCTACCATCGAAATCGGTACCAACGCCCTTGTCAGTCTCGATGAAGAGGAGATCAAAAGTCGCATTCACGACATCCTCCACCCCGGCACGCACAAGCACATCACCAGCCGCTCAAAAATTCCCGAAAAATGGGACGGAGCCGCCGCCGGGCGCATTGTTGCAGTGCTTGACCGGGTGGTGTAGATGTTTGCCGCATTGCCCAAGGAGTTCATTACCGATAATTTAGCGAAGGTGACACTATGCAGACGCCTTTAAACACAGCGGAATACCGGGAGTTTATCCGGGAGATCAAAAACCTGATTCAATCAGCTCAACTCAAAGCTGCGGTATCGGTCAATCAGATCATGCTTCAGTTGTACTGGGATTTGGCTTAACGCATTATTTCCCGCCAGCAGGCATCGGTCTGGGGTGACGGCATTCTCGGGCAGATAAGCCGCGACCTGCAGTCCGAATTTCCTGATATGAAAGGGTTCTCCGTGCGCAACCTGAAATACATGTGCCAATGTTATCTGTTATGGATCGGCAGTACGAGTAGCTATGGATGCAGGGATTTATGCTTATGATGCTTATTTCCTTGAGTGTGCTTTGCAGATGCGATGTCCGCTTTTAACTCTTGACCGTCGAATGAAAGCTGTTGCAAGAGAGATTGGGATTTAAATTATAGAGTAACTATCATGAAAGTATATACTTATTCGGAGGCGCGCCAAAAGCTGTCAACGGTGCTTGATCTTGCTCGTAGTGAGGATGTGATGATAAAAAAAGGTCTGGTGAGATATTTACTGTTGTTTATCAAAAGAAATCACACTCTCCATTTGACGTTAAGGGGGTTAAAACGTCCGCAACAAAACAAGATATTCTTGATGCGGTAGAAGTCTCCCGGTCAAGGGCTTGGGGGAAGAACGAATCGTGAGCAGACGCACTTAATCAGGCCCACGCACAGGTTATTGCCCTTTAAAGTAAAGGAGGAGATACAAATGAGACGATGTCTCATTACTGTGATGCTTTTATTCGCAGGATTATCCCTTTTTGTGCAGAGTAGCCGGACTACGGCAGCTCCTGCACTAACTCGTGTTGTGCCTGGAGTGAATCGGGATATCTCTTTTGAGCAATCAGCCTTTACCCGAAAACAGAGGGTCGAATCATTCCTTCAACCGGCGACGAAGGCCCGGCTGGATCAGGTTATTCGAAAGTTTCTCTCTTGCCTTGCTTCAGGGGCAGAAAATGTAGATCTGTCCGATTTCGTTCAAACAGAGCTGCACGGCAGCTTTCCTTGTCTTTCCATTGAGCAGTCCAATCTGTTCAGTTTTTATGTTTTGGCGGAAACGGCCCGGCTTCTCTCGGTTCCGGATGAGTTGAAGGGAAAGCTGGATGGTATGAACGAGATGTCGGAAATGACCTCCCTGCGCCTGCAGATGATGATGGAGAGAAGGTCAACGTTTATAAGTACTCTCCGCAATATCATGAAGAAGATTGCAACCACACAGGAGTCGCTCGTCCAGAACATTAAATAGCTCCGCCGAGAACCTGAAGCTTTTCCAGGTATGCTGACGGGAACCAAAAATTACCGTAAAGCTGTTCTTGGTGATGTATATGTACCTTAATCATCCAAAATCCTGAGGAGAAAAAAATGGTTAACAATGCGGTTATCTGGTTTGAAATAATGGTGCAGGATATGGCGCGTGCAAAGGCATTTTATGAATCGGTGTTTCAGGTCAAGCTGGAGAGGCTGAACACTTCCGGTTTTGAGATGTGGGGTTTTCCTGTAGCAATGGACAAGCCAGGGGTTGGTGGCGCCCTGGTTAAAATGGATGGAGTGGCTTGTGGGGGAAATAGCGGTACGAGGGTTTATTTTTCGTGCAAGGATTGTGCGGTCGAGGCGGCTTCCGTGGCCAAATATGGCGGAACGGTTTATCGTGAAAAGATGTCTATCGGTGAGTATGGCTTTATTGCCCTGGCTCAGGATACCGAGGGGAACATGATCGGATTGCACTCCTTGACGTGAGTTGCTTTATGGCAGAATATGGTGAGTTGCGTCGCAAGGATGGGCGATTTAGCAAAAAATTTACGTGTCTCTTTTTTTTGTAATGATAAATTTTATGTAAATTTATCATGATTTATGGCCGATGTATTACGCCATTTGGCGAGCGGCAGGTTTGAAGGCAGGGAGACATCGGATTATGCTCAAACGGAGTTGCCGGGTTTTTGAAAACAGAGAGGCAAAAAGGGGAGATAATGGAAGAAATCGTAAAATCAATACAGGGAACACCCATCCCCAATTTATTGATTATTTCAGGGATTGTTTTTATCCTTTTGTCGATTACCGGGGGAATCAGTGGTAAGATCAATATTACTCCACAAAAACAGAAGGCGGCAAGCCTGTTCGGGATTGTTTTTTTGATCATTGGCCTGTCGTTGATTTTTATACCCGTAAAAGGGGGAATTGATCCGCCAAAGTCGCCATCAGCTCCAGTGTCTGACCCCAAGCCTCCCATTAATCCAGATAAGCCATGGGAAAGCTGGAATAAAGTTGTTGACGAAACGTTTGCCGATAATGCTGCAAACTGGCCAAGTGACAGTACCTCAACCGAGTTTATAAATGGCAGGGCAAGCGTTATGGACGGAAAATACAGGTTTGACTATACGTTCAATAAAAGCACCGGTGCGTTAATGTCAAACCTGGCCCCCTACATGCCTCTCAGTAATTTTTATTTTGCGTCGGATTTTAATGTTGTTGCACCAAGAAATAATGCGGAGAAAGGAGCCGCTGCAGGTCTTTATTTCAGATGGAGCGGCACCAAAGGATATGCTTTTATTCTATCGGCTAATGCGAAATATTCGTTATGCTCTCTTGACGACGGAGTATGGAAAGAAATCATCGGATGGACGGTTATTCCCGGTCTGAACGCATACAAGAGAATTCGCCTGGCGGTTCTTGCCGATGGGCCCTTCATTACTCTCTATATCAATGGCGTGAAGTGTGCCGCGATTGAAGACCATGCCAATATTACAGGAAATTACGGGCTTCTTGTTGAGGGGTGGAGTAAAGACAGTTTTGTTGTCGATTTTGATAATATCGCGGTCTATGAAAAGCCTGATTCCCTGAAGAGTGGATTAAGCTATCAACAACAAGTCAATCGGTAATCGTTGCCGAAACAGGCCATTATCTGGCTTGCACTCTGTTTCCTGACTGGCCGTTTCATTACCGAACCAATTCTTGTGGGGCGCTTATAGGTGAATAGCTCGCAGTCGGCGCGTTACCCGGTCATGAAGTTGTTTCCTTCAACCTGTTGCATGACCGGATCGCCCGGGTTCCCTCAAGGAGCACGGCAATTGCAATTCCCGGTACAAAAAAAATCAAAAAATCTTCCTCTAAAAGGCGGATACACTCTGCTTTTTCTTCGCCGTCACGGCACCATTCCGTCATTCCCGTTTTCCGCGTTATTGCCTCATTGAGAGTTACTTCCTGTAAGTGTATATTCATTCAGATAAAGGGGTTAGTATCCAGTCTGCTTCTTGCCTCCCCGTTTGCTTGAATAACACTTTTACAGGATGGCTTTCATGCATTTGCTCAGGACCTCTACGTCTCTTCGGAGTCAAATCTCTTTTTTTGCACTTGTTGTGCTGCTGATGGCAGCGGGAAATGCCGGGACGCTGTGCGCGGCAATTACACGCTGGCCGTCGGAATATCTGAACGGTGTTGCACCGGATATCAGGAACACAAAACTGGCAATAAAAACGCGTGAGCTGGGTTTCGACAACTATGCGGTGATGCATTCGGGTGTAACGATGAGTCCGTTATGGGCGGCTGAACATTTGACTCGCCTGAATTTGATGAGCGCAAAAGGGTTGGAGAGGCGTAACAGTTTTCATCCTGAAGAGCAGCTTCCCGCCAGTGAGAGGGCTGAGTTGAGGGATTATGCAAAATCAGGGTTTGATCGTGGCCACATGGCGCCAAATGCTGATATGCCATCGGAAAGATCCCAGGAGCAATGTTTTTCGCTTGCAAACATGATTCCGCAGGATCCGGACAATAACCGTCATGTATGGGCAGCCATTGAATCTTCAGTGAGGAGCATGGTCAAAAACAATGGTGATCTTTATGTTATTTCGGGGCCACTCTATCTTGGCAAAACGCTCAGCCGGCTGAATGGAAGGGTTTTTGTGCCGACAAATATGTTCAAAATTGTTTATGATCCTCGCACAAGGAGGGGCGCGGCCTACTATGTCAGCAATGAGCAGGGAGATGGGTGGCAGGTGCTGAGCATCAGCCAGATAGAGAAACTGGCAGGGATCAATTTTTTCCCCAATCTTTCGCTTGCGGCCAAAGAGTTGAAGCTGACGTTGCCTGATCCTCTGGAGCATAATGGTCATTATTGATACCCATAAAGCAGGAGTAGAATGTATGAGTAAGGAAAAAAACAGGATAATCCCATTTGCCAATGAAGCTGATGCATTGGCCATTGGCGGGTTGAGTATCGAGCATCGGGTGGACCGGATTTCGATCTATGGAAGCCTCGACATCACGCGGGACCGCGAGGGACTCGTTCATGCTGAAATGCTGAAGTCTCTCATCGACGATATTGTGGTGGCCATGAAAGGTGAGCATCTCCCGGCGGCCATAAGCATCAAACCGCCGGAGCAGATTTCGAATCCTTTTGCTGATGACGGTGCTTCTTAGCTGATGGGGAGTTGCTGCAACTCAGAATGTTTAGAGCAGGGCTGCCCGATGAGCCCTTCGGGTTAATGGCGGAGGGGAAGAGTGTAAAGCGTTTCATCAAGCTGGTTTTGCACCACCATCCGCTCACCCGTCAGCTCCACCGTGCCGCAGATGAAGCGGGGGTGTGCGCTGCGGTTTACAAAGGCAGGCAGCACCACAAAGTGGATAGCGTTGAGCTGTGCGTAGCCGCCGTAGTGGTAGTGGCCGCTGAGGCAGGCCTTGACGGCGGGTGAAGAGGCAAGCAGTTCGGCAATTTCGAGGTGGTTCCAGAGGAGACCGTGACGCTGGTCGGTGGTTTCCGCCAGCAGAGGGAAGTGGCAGATGATGATCACCTTTTCGCCGGAATGTTCCGCCTCCTCAAGCCAGTTTTGCAGCCACGCCTTCTGTCGGCTTCCTACTGCGCCGCAGTAGTCGTGCAGTTCGGGGTGTGCGTGAAAGTGGGCAAGGAGCTGGCGATCCTCCTCCGTTTCGGGCGTGCGGAGCACCGAGACCTCCATTCCGTCAAGCACCATAAAGCGGAACCCCTGCATGGTAAAGGTATAGTATGCGCTTTGCAAACCAAGAGACTCCATCAGCTCCCGGCGTGGCAGGGCGAGGCAGTGGTTGCCGATAACGTTGCGGATGGTGACGGGAAATGGCTTGAAAATGGAGCTGACTTGCCTGAGCTCTTCGTGTTTGAAGGTATCGCTCCCGTTGATCAGGTCGCCGAGTTGCAGGAGAAAATCGACATCGCGACCTTGCCAGAACTTTATGCAGGCACGAAGTTCTGCGGCAGTGGCCTCTGCTGCCGCAGTTTCGTTCTCCGTTGAAAAGTGGATGTCGGTGATGATGCCGAACCGGAGAGGATGGCTTTTGCCGGAGCGGGGCATCAGTCGCCGAATTCGGAGAGATATTTTTCCATGAATTCGTCGAGGTCTCCGTCAAGCACCGTCTCTACGTCAAATCGCTCGTAGTTTGTGCGGTGATCTTTGATGCGCCGGTCGTCGAGCACATAACTGCGGATCTGGCTTCCCCATTCAATTTTTTTCTTTTTGCCCTCAATCTCCCGCTTTCGGGCATCCTCTTCGTCACGCTGCCGCTGGTAGAGCTGTGCCATCAGCATTTTCATGGCACGCTCCCTGTTCTGGAACTGTGAGCGCTCCTCCTGGCAGCCAACCACAATGCCGGTCGGGAGATGCTTGATGCGCACGGCGGTCTCAACCTTGTTGACGTTCTGACCTCCCTTGCCACCGCTGCGGAAGGTTGAAAGTTCGAGATCTTCCTTGCGTACCTCTATTTCAACATCGGGAGGAGCTTCCGGGTAGGTGTAGACACTCGCAAATGAGGTGTGCCGCCGGGCGTTGGAGTCGTAAGGCGAGACTCGCACCAGCCGGTGAACACCGTTTTCAGCTTTCAGATAGCCGTAGGCGTAGGGTCCCTCTATTTCAAGTGTTGCGGTTTTGATGCCCGCACCGTCGCCCTCCTGGTAGTCGTCGGTATAGATCTTGAACCCCTTGCGTTCGGCCCAGCGCATGTACATGCGGTAGAGCATCTCCGCCCAGTCCTGTGCCTCGGTCCCGCCCGCTCCGGCATGAATGGTAATAAGGGCGTTGCCGGGATCATCTTTGCCCGAGAGCATGTTTTTGAATTCAACAGCCGAGATATCCTGCTCGATTGAGGCTATGGTGGCGGTGAGCTCTTCGCCGAAGGATTCGTCGTCAAGCTCTATGGCAATGTCGAACTCATCCTGGCAGGAGCCAGCTTTCGCGGCAATCTTTGCGTATGCCTCAGTCCATGACTTGTGTTCGTTCAGCTCCTTCAGTACCTTGTTGGCCGCCTTCTGATCGTTCCAGAAGGTGGGGTCAAAAGAGATTTTTTCCAGATCCTCTATTTTTTCCTTGCGCTGATCGACGTCAAAGATACCCCCGTAACTGTTCGAGGCGACGATGAATCTCCTGCAGTCTTTCTTTTTGTGGTTCAAACATGATTGTTTTTCGCTTTTTATTAATCATTAAACGGTCGCTATCAAAGAACAATTTTTTTCGGGAGAAATCAAAAGAGTTGTTGCCCACACCGATTTGATGGCTTTGATAAAATTAGAAGGAGTATCTAAGAAAAAAAGTAAAGGAGTTTTCATATTTTCCATTCTCTACGGGGGGACACCTCTGGCCATTAAACCGAAGATTCAGCAGATGAACAATGCATTCCGACGGGCGGCACCTGATTACAGTAATCAACCCTTTGATGGTCGACAGCGGGTTGTCATAGAAAATGTTTCACCCGAACTCGACGGGGGCAACTATTCAGCAAAAGCCGTTGAGGGTGAGCGTGTGGTAGTCGAGGCCGATATTTTTGTTGACGGCGCTGATACCATCATCGCAGAGCTCTGTTTGCGGATTGCTGGCAGTGATGAGTGGCATGCTTCGCCGATGGTGCCGCAAGGTAACGATCGCTGGAGCGGCTCCTTTGTTGCAGGAGCACC
Organism: uncultured Chlorobiaceae bacterium; assembly: GCA_903939765.1. Taxonomy (GTDB): domain Bacteria; phylum Bacteroidota; class Chlorobiia; order Chlorobiales; family Chlorobiaceae; genus Chlorobium. The sequence continues at coordinate 33,003 of CAJAIK010000080.1, forward strand.
GGGACGGTATAACTATACCATTGAGGCAAGGGTCGATCATTTCCAGACATGGCAAAAGGGGTTGACGAAAAAAATAGCGGCTGGTCAGGATGTTTCGCTCGACCTGCAGATTGGTGCGCTGCTTGTTGATGCGGGGGGCGAAAGGGCTAAAAGCGCTGATGCGGAAAAGATCAAGCTTTTTGCCGAACGTGTTCGTTCAGAGGAAAGGCAGGAGGCCGCAACTGCCGCGCTTGACGCCGAGCTTGGCCGGCTTATGGAGCGTTATCCCGACAAGAGCTGTGCCTCCCTTTATGACAAGCTGCTCGGATTGACCGTGGAGCAGAAAAAAGCGGGATGCAGTGCCTGGTATGAGCTTTTCCCCCGTTCGTGGGGTTCTGAACCGGGCCAGCATGGAACCTTCAACGATTGCCGTCGTCAACTACCGATGATTGCCGGTATGGGGTTTGATGTGCTCTATCTTCCTCCCATTCATCCTATCGGGCAGACCAAACGGAAGGGCAAGAACAATGCGCTTGTTGCCGCTCCCGGTGAGCCGGGAAGTTGCTGGGCCATTGGCAACAGCGACGGAGGGCACAAGGCGGTTCACCCGGAACTTGGTACGCTTGAAGATTTTACACTATTTGTGACGGAGGCGGAGAGGCTTGGTATCTCCGTCGCTCTCGATATCGCTTTTCAGTGCTCGCCCGACCACCCATACGTGCAGGAGCATCCGCAGTGGTTCACCTGGAGGCCCGACGGTACGGTGCAGTTTGCCGAAAACCCGCCCAAACGATATGAGGATATTCTCCCCATCAACTTTGAGTCGCCTGACTGGCAGAATCTCTGGATTGAGCTGAAAAGCATTTTTCTGTTCTGGATTGGCAAGGGGGTAAAAATTTTCCGTGTCGATAATCCCCATACCAAAGCGTTTCCTTTTTGGGAGTGGGCCATTGCCTCAATCCGCGAGGAGTACGCCGATACCGTTTTTCTGGCAGAAGCATTCACCCGTCCAAAGCTGATGGCGCGGCTTGCCAAGGTTGGTTACAGCCAGTCATACAGCTACTTTACCTGGCGCAACAGCAAGCATGAGCTGCAGGAGTATGTGATCGAACTTACCACAGCGCCGCTGAAGCATTTTATGCGGGCAAATTTTTGGCCGAACACGCCCGATATCCTTCATGAAGAGCTGCAGCAAGGGGGACGGGAGAAGTTCATTATCCGCCTTGTTCTGGCCTCAACGCTTTCGTCGAATTACGGTATGTACGGCCCTGCTTACGAGCTCTGCGAAAACGTGCCGGTTGGCGAAGGCAAGGAGGAGTACCTTGATTCCGAAAAATATGAGATTCGCCAGTGGGATCTTGATCGTCCGGGTAACATCCGTGCGGAGATTACCCGCATCAACCGCATCCGCAAAGAGAACCCTGCACTGCAACAGAGTTCCAACGTCACCTTTGTGCGCATCGAAGATTCACCGGGCCATGAACATGAGCAATTGATGGGCTATGTGAAGCGGTCGGAGGGCGACGGTAATATCATTCTGACGGTGGTCAATCTCGATCAGTTTGGCACGCAGGGCGGATGGCTCCGCTTTCCGCTTGAGCTTTTCAGCCTCTCACATGAGCACTCGTTCTCTGTTGAGGATTTGCTCAGTGGTTCACGTTACCAGTGGAGCGGGGAGTGGAACTTTGTGGAGATCAATCCACGGCTCATGCCGGCGCATATTTTCAGGGTAACATTGCTCTGACCACAGGTTCAATTTTTAAATTCAGTCACTTTTTATTACTAACGAAAATTTAATATGTATCAACCCGAACCGCTCTGGTACAAAGACGCCATTATTTATGAGGCGCATGTCAAGACGTTCTATGACAGCAATAATGACGGTGTTGGGGATTTCCAGGGGTTACGCCAGAAGCTTGGTTATCTGCAAAGTCTCGGTGTTACGGCCATCTGGCTGCTTCCCTTTTATCCCTCGCCGTTGCGCGACGATGGCTACGATATTGCCGACTATATGAGCGTCAACCCCGACTACGGGACGATGGAAGATTTTCGGGAGTTTCTTGAGGAGGCACACAGCCTCGGCCTGAAGGTGATTACTGAGCTGGTGGTGAACCACACCTCCGACCAGCATGCATGGTTCAAGCGTGCCCGGAAAGCTCCGGCAGGATCTCCTGAGCGGAACTTCTATGTCTGGAGTGATGACTCAAACAAATATTCGGAAACCCGAATTATTTTTCAGGACTTTGAGGCGTCCAACTGGACGTGGGATCCGGTTGCCGGGCAATATTTCTGGCACCGTTTTTACCATCACCAGCCTGACCTCAACTTTGAAAATCCTGAAGTTCACAAGGCACTTCTCAGCGTGCTCGATTTCTGGCTTGGCATGGGCGTTGACGGGCTGCGGCTCGATGCGGTACCCTATCTCTATGAAGAGGAGGGAAGTAACTGCGAAAACCTTCCCCGTACCTACGACTACCTGAGGGCGCTTCGCTCCTATGTTGACGAGCATTACCCCAACCGTATGTTGCTGGCCGAAGCCAACCAGTGGCCTGAAGATTCCGCCGCCTATTTTGGCACAGGGGATCTCTGTCACATGAACTTCCACTTTCCCCTCATGCCGCGCATGTACATGGCGCTTGCAACCGAAGACCGTTTTCCCATTCTCGATATTCTTGAACAGACCCCTGAAATTCCGGAGAACTGCCAGTGGGCCTCGTTTTTGCGTAACCATGACGAACTGACGCTTGAAATGGTTACCGATGAGGAGCGCGATTACATGCGCCGGGTCTATGCCAACGATCCCAAGGCACGCATCAATCTCGGTATCCGTCGCCGTCTTGCACCGCTCATGGCCAATGACCGTCGCAAGATTGAGCTGATGAACATCATGCTGCTCTCTCTGCCCGGTACACCGGTGCTCTACTATGGTGACGAGATCGGTATGGGCGACAACTTCTACCTTGGCGACCGCGATGGTGTGCGTACCCCCATGCAGTGGAACTCTGACCGTAATGCAGGTTTTTCGCGTGCCAATCCCCAGCGGCTTCAACTCCCGGTCATCATTGATCCAGAATATCATTATGAGGCGGTCAACGTTGAGGTGCAGGAGAGCAATGTCAACTCCCTTCTCTGGTGGATGCGCCACACCATTTCAACAGCCCACCGTTACAAATCACTCAGCCGCGGTACCATTGAGTTCATCGCGGTGAGCAATCCCAAGGTGCTGATTTTTATCCGCCAGTTTGAGGATGAAACTATCCTCAGCGTTATCAACCTCTCACGAAACGCCCAGGCGGTCATGATTGATCTTTCCCGCTTTGACGGATATATTCCTGAAGAGGTCTTCAGTCTGAACCGCTTCCCGAAAATCAGGAAAATCCCGTACATGGTTGCCCTTGGATCCTACGGATACTTCTGGCTGCAGTTGGTCAAGGATACCGAGAATAGTGACGGCCGTCCATACATGGAAAAGCCTTTTGCCTCCCTCTCCCGCTGGCCAAGCCTTTTTATCGGCAAGAGCCGCGAACGGCTTGAAACGGAGATTCTGCCCCAGTACTTCAGGGTGAGCCGCTGGTTTGGCGGCAAGGCGCGTAATATTATGCGCGTCTCCATTATTGATACGATTCCGGTTGCGGGAATGGCAAAAGCAAAGTTGCTGGTGACGGAAGTGCGCTATTCAAGTGGTGAGAACGAACGCTATCAACTGCCGGTATGCTTTTCTTCGCTTTCCATGATTACTCCGTCTGATGACAATTTCTACAAGCGGGTTATTGCAAGGGTCGTTGTCGGCGATGAAGAGGGTTATCTGTGTGATGCCACCTTTGATGGTCGTTTCCTGAACCATCTCTATCAGCTTGTTACCGGCAAGGAGAGCTGGCAGGGCAAGGCGGGCCTGGTTTCGGGCATGAAGTCCATGAAGATTGATGCAATCACGGAAACAGCCGTTGGTCGAGAGCAGGAGCCCATCCTGATGGGTGTTGAACAGACGAACACCTCAATCCGATTTGCTAACGATCTCTGCCTGAAGCTCTATCGCCGCATTGAAATCGGTGTCTCTCCCGAAGTGGAGATGTGCCGTGCGCTGAGTGATCAAACGTCGTTCAAAAATCTGCCAGGCTACCTTGGTTCAATGAACTATGCGCAGAGCCGCACCAACAGCTATTCGCTGGGTATTCTGCAGCATTTCGTGAAAAATGAAGGGGATGCATGGCAGCTTTCGCTTGGTCATGTGCAACGCTATTATGATGATATTCTTGCAAAAATCAACACGGGCATTGTTCTTCCTCCGCTGCCGGCACTAAGTGGTGAATCGGTGCAACTTCCTGAGATCATGCACGAACTTATTTGTGAAGTCTACCTTGGCATGATTGAAAAACTGGCTGAAAGGACGGCTGAAATGCACCTCTCACTGGCCTCGCTCGACAGCGACCCGGCATTTGCACCGGAAGCCTTTACCACGCTCTACCAGCGTTCCATCTATCAGGCGATGTGCGAGCAGGTGAAACGCGCAGTCATTCTCATCCGCGAAATCATGGAGACAATGACGCTGGAGCAGCAGCAGCTTGCGTCACTTTTTGTGCAGAAGCAGAAACAGATTCTGCAGCAGTTTGAGCCTGTCAGGGTAGAAAAACTTGATACACTCAAAATCCGCATTCACGGCGACTATCACCTTGGTCAGGTGCTCTTTACCGGCAAGGACTTTGTGATTATCGATTTTGAGGGAGAGCCCTCCCGTCCACTCTCCGAACGCAAAATCAAGCGCTCGGTCTTTCGCGACATTTCAGGCATGCTCCGCTCCTTCGACTATGCAGCTTTCAGTGTGTTGCAGCAGGGCAACTCGGTCATTCGTCCCGAAGAGCGGCTTGCCCTTGAGCCATGGGCTGACCGCTGGAGCTTCTATGTGGGGCAGCACTTCATCGACAGCTATTTCGCAAAAACAAAAGGCAGCGATATTGTTCCGGCAGAGCCGAAACAGCGGGAACATCTGATGCGGGCCTATTTGATGAACAAGGCGGTCTACGAACTCAATTACGAGCTCAATAACCGTCCCGACTGGGCATCCATACCGCTCAGGGGCATTTTGAAGATTCTGGAGTCATAACAGAGAGGAGTCCACAAAGGCGGGCGTTGCCATACCGTATGGCAACGCCCGCCGGGTTTCAACCGCCAAAATTGTATCGTGTGGAAACGCTATGGAGGCTTATACCATACAATCGTCAGTGCGCGGGAAGTATCTTCTCCGGTTACCCTCGCATCCCGGCCCGGCCCCGCTTCTTGCGGGGTTTCACGGTTACGGTCAGACCGCCGAAGATGAGTTTCGTCTGCTTTGTGCCATTCCCGGTTCAGAGTGCTGGTTCTGTTGCTCCATTGAAGCGCTCCACTCCGTATGCACCACGGCAGGCAACCCCGGCGCCAGTTGGATGAGCAGCCGTGACCGTGAGCATCAGATCGAAGAGAATGTGCACTATGTCGATGGAGTTATTGAGCGTATCAGGGCCCTCTATGCGGTCAACGACAGCCTCTCTTTTCACGGTTATTCGCAGGGTACCGGCATGGCCTCCCGTGCAGCCCTGCTTGGCCGTCACAGGGCAGAGCGGCTTATGCTTCTCGGTGGCGACATTCCGCCGGAACTCTCCGTCAGTGGTCGTATGGGCCGGGTTCATCTTGCCCGTGGCAGCCGCGACCGACTCTACTCCAGGGAGCGCCATGAGCAGGATGCGGCGCGGCTTCAGGAGGGCGATGTTTCGTTTGTTGTCAGCGAGTTCATGGGTGGTCACCGGGTCAATGAAGCATACCTGAAAGCGGCGGGGGAGTTTTTGGGGAGTGCGTAGAGCTACCTGCCCTTTGCCTCCCTCCACAGCAGGTCGAGCTCTTCGGGGGTGTAGTCGTGCCAGTTACGGCCTGAAGCCTGTACGGTTTCTTCAATGTGGCGGAAGCGGCCCATAAACTTGTTGGTGGCTTTGCGGAGGGCATCTTCGGGATTGGAGCCGATGAAGCGGCTGTAGTTGACGAGGGTGAAGAGCAGGTCGCCGAACTCCTCCTCCTGCTCCTCTTTGCTGGATGCCTCTTTCAGCTCCCTCACCTCTTCGGCAAGTTTGTCGAGCACTCCCTCGTCGCTTGGCCAGTCGAAGCCGACACCGGCAACTTTTTTCTGCACACGGTAGGCGCGCAACAGCTCCGACATGGCGTTCGGCACCCCGTCGAGCATGCTTTTCCGCCTCTCCTTGAGCTTGAGGCTCTCCCAGTTTTGCAGCACCACCTCTTCTGTTTCGGCGATGACGTTGCCAAAAACGTGCGGGTGACGGCTGATGAGCTTGTGGCAGAGCGCCTCGAAAACATCGGTAAAGGAGAAGCTTCCGCGCTCTTCGCCGAGGAGCACCTGAAAAGCGAGATGCAGAAAGAGGTCGCCGCACTCTTTTTTCAGCTCACTCTCATCATGCTGGTCGATGGCGTGGATCAGTTCGTAGCTCTCTTCGAGCAGCAGGTGGGCCAGCGACTCCGCAGTCTGTTTGCGGTCCCATGGGCACTCCTGGCGCAGCAGGCTGACAAGGCTCAGGGTGCGCTCGAACTGCTCCAAAAGGGTTCTCTCCCTTTCTGCCACAATATCAGCCTTTAACTGCTCGGTTGTTTTTGTTTCAGCCATTACTTAACCCTCTTGTCTATCGGTTTCGCCATCCAACTGTGGCGGAAGTTACTCTTTCTTGCCGCTATTTCCGTATACTTGCCTCAAGAGGGTTGGTTAAGCCGATCCCTATAATTTTGATATCCGAACGTCATGCCTACTCCCATCATCCAGCCAGAACAGGGATACCCGATTGCCGCCATTGCTACACCGGTTGGTGTCGGTGCCCTTGCCGTTGTTCGTATCAGCGGCAGCGGGGTTTTCGATATTGCCCGGAAGGTGTTTCGTAAAAAAAACAATCCGGCCTTTCACCTTGCACAATCAAAAGGGTTCAGGGCCCATTTTGGCACCGTGCACGACAGTGAAGGGCTTATTGATGAGGTGGTTGCTCTTGTGTTTCGTGCACCCAATTCGTTTACGAAAGAGGATATGGTTGAGTTCAGTTGCCATGGCGGGCCGGTTGTGGTGAAGCATATGTTAAAGGTGCTGCTCGACGGGGGGTGCCGGCTGGCTGAACCCGGAGAGTTTACCCGGCGGGCCTTTCTGAACGGGCGCATAGACCTACTGCAGGCCGAGGCAATTGGTGAGATGATTCATGCCCGTTCGGAATCAGCCTTCCGTACCGCCGTAACACAGATGCAGGGCACGCTCTCTCTGCGGCTTGACGGCATGCGGCGTGCGCTTCTGCGTTCATGCGCCCTGCTCGAACTTGAGCTCGACTTCAGTGAAGAGGAAGTTGAGTTCCAGAGCCGCACTCACCTGCAGCAAGAGCTCCGGGAGATGCAGGATGAGCTGAGCCGTCTTGTTGACTCCTATCAGCACGGCCGCATCCTGAAAGAGGGTGTTGCAACCGTTATTGCCGGAAAGCCGAATGCCGGTAAATCAACCCTGCTCAATGCGCTGCTCGGCGAGGAGCGCTCCATTGTCAGTCATACACCGGGCACAACCCGTGACTACATCGAAGAGTGCTTCATTCATGAAAAAACCATGTTTCGCCTCACCGATACCGCCGGGCTTCGGGAAGGAGGCGAGGAGATTGAGCACGAGGGGATTCGGCGAAGCTACAAGAAAATTTCTGAATCCGATCTGATTCTTTACCTCCTCGACATCAGCCTCGATGAGTTTCTGGATGAGCTTCCTGCGATTCGTGAGTTTCAGGAGCATTACCGCAATGCAAGTTTGATTGTGGTCGCCAATAAAACCGATTTGACCCCGCAAAGCGCCGAACGACTTCAGCACCTTCGAGCTGCAACCGGTTGCGATGTCTGCGCCATAGCCGCGGCAAGGGGAGATGGGCTTGATCTTCTCAAGCAGGTGATGGGGACTCTGGCGGAAGGGTTGCATAAGCAACAGGAGGCAAGTGTGCTTGTCACCAGTTTGCGCCACTACGAAGCGCTGCGGAACGCATTTGATGCTCTTGTAAACGCACAGGAGCTGATCACCCGCCAGGCCGAAACCGAGCTCATTGCCTTCGAGCTTCGTTCAGCTCTCGACTACGTCGGAGAGATCACCGGCAAGGTGGTTAACGAGGAGATCGTCAACCTCATCTTTGAGCGGTTCTGCATCGGAAAGTGAAGCTGGTTTCCTCTGCGTCATTGAGGGGAAGCGTTTCCATTCAAAAAAGCCGGGGACAATCCTGCCGGATTGTCCCCGATGGCGCAGTTGGTGTATGGCAGAAAGAGTTGTTAATCTTTTATGCAGCGTACAGCACTACCTGTTCGTTTTTCCTGGGCAGAGATGGTGATGACGGCATTATGAAAGTCAAATTCTGTATACCAGGCAAGGCTCGGTGTCTGCTCTGAAGAGGACCATAAAAAAGCTTTTTCACCGAGAAAAAGGAATGCCATCTCTTCCGTTCCTCTGAGGCCGCCTGGTTCTGCATGAAAATGGATTGAGTTATCGACTGCAAGAGCCGGGTAACGCCATGTTGAGAGTGCATGTAACTTGCTCTCTTCGGAAGGAGAGCTTCCTGTTAAAACGGTTGCAACCTCCATCCAATCTTCTTTGGAAGGTAAATGCCAGCCCGATGGAATAATTCCGCGTGGGTCGTTCACGGCATACCAGTTATAGAGGCGTCCGTATTCTTTCGCATTCGCCGAATCGTTTTTGTAGTAACACCAGGCTCCCTCTTTTTTTGATGCGGCATCCAGCCACTCTTCGTTGGTTTTTGCCTGACGGATGGAATCGCCGTTTCTGTACCGTGAGACGTTCAGGTTATCCCGCATCCAGACCTTTTTACCGATGGTGACGAAGCTGTAGGCGTTGCCGTCAATATCAAGAGGGAGGGCCGCAGCATTTGCCTGCATTGACGAAAGCGATGTTATCACGGTAAGCACCAGGATAAGTAACCCGTACATTGTGTTCTGTCTTTTCATGGAAAGTTTCAGTTAGTGTTGTTGTTGATTGGATAAACTGGCATTATGCCGTTATCATTTTTCCATCCACAACGTAACAGGACTATCCTTAAAGGGTTATTAAAAAAAGCTTAAAAGATTCAAAAATTATCTTTTTGGTTGGTGAGATCACGAGCGATACCGTGCAGGAGCCGTGATGTTTTTGGGGTGGAAGCATCAGCGTGTCACGTCTGGACGAGGGTGCCAGACGTGACGAAAAGATGGTCAGCTCTGCGAATAGGTGTGCACGCTGTTGGCGGCCGAGGGGAGGTAGTTGACCCCGAACCAGCAGACCAGAAGGACGACAAAGGAGAGAGCGAGATACCATTGCAGTTTGGCTCGGTCAATCTTGTAGCGCCAGGCATGGAGATAACCGAGATAGGCGAGCCATGTGAGAAAAGCCCAGGTCTCTTTGGGATCCCATGTCCAGTAATGGCCCCACGCCTCTTTTGCCCAGAGCGCACCGAAGATCAGGCCGAAAGAGAGCAGTACAAAGCCAAGCAGCGCCAGGTAGTGTGAAACAGATTCTGCGCGATCATTTTTATTGTGCCACAACTGGAGGGAAACGTTGTACCACGCCATCACGGACGATGCGAAAAGCAAGACGTAGCCCACCAGATAGACAACAACGTGCGGAATAAACCAGGGACTTTGAAGGGCAGGCATAAGGGTTTTGTCGAAGACCTCGGGATGCAGCATGTTGATGACGAGAAAAAATCCGGCAAATGCCATGAGGGCAAACTTAAGCCACCCGATTTTCCAGCGGTACTCAACCAGAAAGCCGACAAGCGGAATAAGCGCCGCATACCAGAGCCGGGTTTCGCCAAGCGTCCTGAGCGGAGGACGGTCGAGGAGAATCCAGTACGAAGTGATAAAACAAAATACGACCACCGTGCCCGCAATGGTGAGAAGTCGAGCGGGGAGTTTCAGAGCAGGAACTTTGAGCGCAATCAGAGTGAGCAGTGACCCTGTCGCCCAGAACAAAATGGCCAGCAAGGCCGCAGTATTAAAATCAAATTTCATGACTTCACCTCTTTCTGTTTAATGCCATTCCAGAAAAACAGCAGGTTTCCTGCCATAATCATAAAAAATCCAAGATAGACTGCCGGCAGCCAGGGGTCATGAATCACCTCGATGATGCTGTATTGCGACCATCGTCCGGCATTTTTGTCGTATCCCATCTGGTAGAGCTTCCATCCGGCAAATGTGATTGGATGGTTGACTTCAAGGGTTGCTTTTGTCGAAAGTCCCTCCTGGTTATGCACCGTGACCTCCGAAAGAAATGCTTTGGGAGATCCCTGTGTCATGAGCAGAATGAGCTTGCCACAGGGCAAGGCATAGGGTTTAAGCATGGGGCTGCCCGTGCTGATCCATCCCTCAACTGGCGCAGCTTTGCTGGTGATTCTCACTTTGGCAAACGCAATTCCGGCGGTGCGGTCTGCCGCTTCAGGTATGCCGTTTTTTCCTTCAAGCGCATAAGGTATAAAGTCAAGCACCTCAACGTCAACACCTTTCCATGATGCTTTTACCCCCTTTTTTACAAGGGTTGTTGCCTTTGAGAGTTCCTCAAGGGGCTGGCCGCTCTGGGGGTCAAACAAAAAGAGCTGGGGAGGATACTCCTCAAGCGAAAAGTGGTGCAGAAAGACCGAAAAAGGGAGCTGCAGCGGTGCCTCGCTCTCCATGGAGTAACCGAGGTTGCTCTCACGGCCCTCATCCACCTTCATGACAAGGCGTTGCAGGTCGGGAGCGCCAAAAATTCCGCATGAAAGTGCTATCCAGAATCCAGCATGAAAAAGGATGAACTGGAGATTCTGCAGTTTAAAGGGCACCAGCCTCCACGAGAGCGACAAGCCAAGGTTGCCGAGAAAAAGCAGGATGGTGAGCGCAAAGGGCCAGCTCGAAAAGATCTGGTTCAGGCCAAGCATGGCAGGCAGTGAGCCAGCTTCAACCGCCGTCTGCGGCACAACACCTCCAATCAGGGAGAGAAGCGCAATGGCAAAAATCAGGCAGAGACCGAGCGGAATTCCTCCCAGCCATTTGGCAAAGGAGCGGTCTCTGAACGCAACTCCAGCGCTGATAACCGTAACAGCGAAGAGTGCAAGAAAGAGTGCATTGTATGGTAGATGGGTCTGGGGGACGCCTCTGCCCGAAGCGGCATATTGCATAATAAAGCCTGCAATGACGGCGACTGCCGTAAAAAGAGAAGACTCCCTGAACTCCCAGGGAGGCTGAAACAAGCGACGAGGGAGATTCACCATAATGACTACCTGTTGGAAAGAAAACTTGTTATTGGGATTATTAATAAAAGTGAAGGGTTGCCGATTCTTGAAACCACTCTGCTGATCGTGCACAAACGCAACCTTCGGATAATGAGCACCGTTGTCATTATACCACAAGCCGGGGCTATTCGTTCATCGGCCGAAAAAAGCCCAGGGGAGAGAAGCAACGCATTTTCGTTCATATAAGTGAAAAACTCCCTTTTGAGAGCAAAATATAAGAGAGCAACGAGAGTTTCACAAATTAACAATGGTGACCATTTTTTTTATGGAGGCGTCACGACACCTCTTGATTCAGGAAAAGGATGGGTTTGTGCTTAAAATTTATTTTCCTATCTTTCACCAAGTTTAACACAATGGAACAGTTGAAAGGGCGCTTGATTGAGGCTCTTTTTATGTTGTGAAACTTCTCCCTGTCTTTTTATTTGCGACTGATCTTGTCGCAGTGCGTTTAACAATTGTTAGACCGCTCTTGTTTTCATACACCAGTCCAACTGGTAGTGGGTCTCTTTTTCTATCTTGTGACGTTTTTTTGCTGCGGTTATCAATTTTTTTTGAAAAAAGTTGCAAAATAAATAAAAAATGAATAAAATGAGTTATGATGCGTTTCTCGGGCTGTTACTCAATGTTGGGTTGGCTAACAACGAAGAGTCGTGTCACCTGGGGATTTGCTTCTGATGCACATCCTTGTTTTTTTATACCGTTGTTGGCAAAAAAGCAATCAATTCAATCAAAAACATGGAGTAGTCGGCTTATGAAAAAAACGACATTTGCAGGTATTGTGTCTGTCTGTATGGTTCCGGCACTGTTCTGGAGCACAGAGGGTTCTGCAATACCGTCCTGGGCAAGAAAGTACAATACCTCATGCTACATGTGCCACTCAGGCATGCCGCAGAGGAACGCAGTTGGCGAAGCCTTCAAGAACAATGGCTATCGCCTGCCTGGTGGAAACGATGAAGCATTCACCCGTCAGAAGCAGATCAGGATCGGTACGGCTGACTGGGACAAGAAATTCCCGAATGCTCCTATTTCGTCATCGTATCCCCAGTTTGATCCGCTAAGTGTTGTGCTCACGGGCAGCCTTCTCAACTACAAAGGACAGACACACACCGTATCTACAGGAGCCGAAAAGGCAGGAAAAGAGTTTACCATTAACGCAGCTAATACCGCATCGCTTTTCATTGGCGCTACCGTCGGTGATAACCTGACGATTTTTGGTGAGTTGGCTGGATTTGGCGGTGCCGCATTGGAGGAAGATAACGATAGTGGGAAAATTTCGGGCACCAATGTTGAGAGCCCTGTTACAGCCAACGTTCGTGCTGTATGGCAGTTCTCTCCCGGTTTTAACCTTGCCCTTGGTAACAGCTTCAGTGCGGTTGGCTGGAATGGCACCGGCGCTGGCGGCGTAGCAAACGTTGGCAGTGTGCTTCCTGGCCCGGCAACCTATGCTGAGTTGAACTTCACCAGAGGTGAGACGGGTGGCTACTCCATCGTTGCCGGTACCAGCATGGCTGCAAATTACAGAACTCCCATCTATGCAGACCAGAATCAAATTGCTGATCTTCTCTATGCACGTGTAAAGGTGAAGCTGATCGGCGCAGGCCTGCTCAGTGGCGCCAACGGGCAACTCGGCAATGCCTATAATGGCCTCGACAACCAGTTGACGGTCGGTGCAGGTATCTCCTATGCCAACAAAATAAATAGTTATGATGCCAAAGGCAAGCAATTAGTTGATACAGCAACTATTGGTTTTACAGGCAATTATGCTGGAGAGACCTTGGTCTATGGTGCTGATGTTCAGGGTGCCTACAATGATTTCCTCGTCGGCGCTGCATACAGTCGCGACAGGGATCTGAAGCTTGACAACTTCAGGATTGAGGCAGGCTACTTTATCTATCCCTGGTTGTTTGCAAAGGTTGGCTACGTAGATATCGCGAAGGGAAGCAATCAGCTTGCTACCAATAAGCAGGCAGATGTTCACCAGCCTCAGGTTATTCCATCGATTTCCGCATGGATTACGCCGAGCGTTTCTCTGACTGGTACCTACACCATTTTCACGAAATCGAGTGATGTCATTGGTAATGTTACCAACCAGAATACCTTCGCCCTGGCTGTCAGGGCTGGCTTCTGATCACCTGTTGATTCAGCTCTCCTGAGTTTCGGGGAAAGCTCATTTACGAAAGAGAGGCATGTTCATCTTGTATGGACATGCCTCTCTTTTTTTTATACCTCTTTTCGATTACTCTTTTTTAAGTGAATTTTAAGCATCAGCTAATAGCGTTTTAAGCTTTTATTGCGTAACATAAAAGCTGAAAATTAAGTACGGGATGCCTGCAAGCTCTCTGTTCATATCACGATAAACAGCTCTCTCTGCTTCAATTCTTAATTAAAACCCTACGACTATGGTGATTTTTCCGAAGAAAACCCTTAAGACGCTGCTCTTTGCCTCACTGTTGTGTCTGAGTTGCAATGCCACCTCTTATGCGCTTGAGGCTGGTAGCAAGGCGCCCGATTTCAGCCTGCCGGGAGTTCAGGGTACGGTAGAGCTTTCGAGCACGGCAGGCTCGGTTGTTTATGTTGATTTCTGGGCATCCTGGTGCGGCCCGTGCAAGCAGTCATTCGCATGGATGAACGCCATGCAGGATAAATACAGGGCACAGGGGTTGAAGATTATCGGAGTCAATCTTGACACCAAAACCGAGGATGCCAGGAAGTTTCTGACGCAGACTCCGGCCCACTTTACCGTTGCGTTTGAGTCAAAAGGTGTGACACCAAAAAATTATGGGGTCAAGGGTATGCCGACCAGTTTTCTTGTGGGCAGGGATGGTAAAATTATTTTTCAGCACTTAGGGTTTAAAGAGGCTGATCGCGAAAAACTTGAAAAAGAGATCAAAGCTGCACTGGAGGCAAAAAAATGAAAAAAAATGTATTGCTCAAACCCGGTTACGCACTTTTATTGTTGATGCTTGCATTGTCGGGCTGCTCAATCGGGCCAGCGGTTCAGCCTTGGGAAAAAGAGACTCTTGCCAGGCCTGAGATGACCTTTGAGGGCGATCCGCTTGATAACAAATATACTGAGCATATCTACAGCAGCAAAGAGGCCGCTTCCGGTGGTGCCGGAGTAGGTGGTGGTGGCTGCGGTTGCAATTAACCTGAATTTTAATTTTCATGATACTCTTATGAAATCACTCCCGACCAAAAAAACTCATGCCCTCGGCGCAGCGCTTTTTGCTGCTGCCATGGCTCTGCCTTTCTCGAACACTGCTTTTGCAGAAGCGGCGCCGGAACGCGGCATTATTGCTTTTAAATACCTTAACTATCAGGAGAACCAACCAGTTTATGAAGATCGTATGGGTGTCAATGCTGTCACGGTCTCAGCCATGGTGCCCATCGCCGGAAAGTGGTCAATCAGCACCTCATACACCTATGATTCGGTTACCGGAGCTTCTCCTGAGATGTACAGTACGAGTAACGCGGAGATGGTTTCCGGTGCTTCAAAAATCAGGGAGCAGCGCAATGCCGGTGACCTGAGCGTTACCCGCTACTTCCCAAAAGGAAGTGTGACAGCGGGCGTAAGCTATTCGGAAGAAAATGACTACATCTCGCGTGGTTACTCTCTGCAGGGAAGTCTTTCAACCGAGGACAAGAATACTACCTTTACCTTTGGTGGCAGCTATACTGCTGACTCCATTGCAGCCAACATTGAGGAGTGGCAGCTTGCGGGCCGCACAGAGGACAAGAGAACGGTTGCCGGTGCGATTGGCGTTACCCAAGTGTTGACAAAGCGCGATATCGTGCAGTTGAATGTTGGCTATTCAAGGGGAAGTGGCTATTTCACTGATCCCTATAAACCTGGTGACTACAGGCCGGACTGGCGGGAGAGCAAGACGGTGATGACCCGGTGGAACCACCATTTTGACGGAGTTGACGGCACAAGCCATCTCTCCTACCGCTTTTACACCGATTCCTTCGGCGTCCGTGCCCATACCTTTGGCCTGGAATATCTTCAGTCGCTTCCGAATGAGTGGACCGTGACTCCATCAGTAAGATTCTCTTCCCAGACGGCGGCAGACTTTTATCGTCCTTCCCCGTTTGTGCCTGCTTATTTCTTAGAACCGGGATTTCGTTCTTTTGACCAGCGCCTTTCAGCATTCGGTGCATTGACGCTCGGTATCAAGCTTGAAAAAAGGATTGCCAAGGATTGGCTTATTGATCTCAAGTACGAGAGCTATAAGCAGCGTGCGGATTGGTGCATGACCGGTGGCGGTGACGCTGGACTGAAGCCATTCAATGCCTCATTTTTCCAGCTTGGCCTCTCACGGGAGATTTAACGGCTGTAGATGTTGAAAATCAGGCTTGTCAGTCATTCGGCTCTTTTCCCAGGGGGGTTGGAACCGGCAAGCTTGATTTTTTTTATGGGTGCAATATTTTCTTGCCTTTCGCAGGCTTTGTTTTTATCGATTTAGCGGATGTTTCCCAGCGTCCACCGACACATCGTAACATATTCTCGTTACCGTTAGACTTCTGTAAAAGCTTTTTATGAAAGCTTTAAAGATGCCATTAGCTCAATGGTAAGGAAGTCTTGTGTTTTGAAGCAGATCCTGCACTTTTTGTGTTTTTATGCAAAATTTAAGCCGCAATTAAGTGTGCCTTAAGGTTCATAGGGCTATCATGAAACCAATGTTTACCACTTGACTGTTCTGAACGGCTTTCGATTGTTCTCATCAATGAAAGCTCCTTTGGTGCAGGCGATACTGACGACTCATTCAGGTAATTAACCAATACAGGAGAAATAATATGGCATATACGTATACGTCTACGGGTGGCGCTGGTGCTGATTCATTTAATCTCTTCGGCACGAGTGGCGGAAAGCCTGCGACTGGCTCTACCTATTATTTTGATGGTGGCCTCGGCAATGATACCCTGACGTTTAATAATGGGTTCGGGCAGTATGGCTCAGGATATATCAGTACACGATTTACCATAGCACCTGTGGATGTTAACGGATTGATTGTTGTATCCGGATCAAGTTCAGGCGGCAAAATTTTTACCTTTACATTGAAAAGTGTTGAAACACTGGTTTTTGCGGACAAGACCATTCAGCTCTCTTACGCTTCGACGGTGGATACCACCCCACCGACCTTATCCATCACGAGCAGTGCAAGTGCCCTGAAAATTGGCCAGACAGCGACCATCAGCTTTACCTTCAGTGAAGATCCCCTTGCAACCTTTACGGCGTCCGACATTGCCGTATCCGGTGGCACACTCACCGGCTTGACCACTACCGGCCTTGTCCGTACGGCAACCTTTACGCCGACGGCGGGCCTTGCTTCTGGCACAGCGAGCATTACCGTTGCCAGCGGCAGCTACACTGATGCTGCACTTAATGCTGGTGGTGCAGGGACAACACCCTCAATCACCATTGATACGCTTGCTCCAACGGTAGCCATTACCAGCAGCACGACCGCATTGCACGCTGGCCAGACCGCGACCATCAGCTTTACCTTCAGCGAAGATCCCCTTGCAACCTTTACGGCATCCGACATTGTGGTATCCGGTGGCACCCTCAGCGGCTTGACCACTACCGGCCTTGTTCGTACGGCAACCTTTACGCCGACAGCAAGTCTTGCATCCGGTTCTGCAAGCATTACGGTTGCCAGCGGAAGCTACACTGATGCTGCACTTAATGCTGGTGGAGCTGGCACCACCCCTTCAATAACCATTGATACGCTTGCTCCAAGGGTAGCAATCACCAGCAGCGTGCCGACCTTGCACGCAGGCCAGACCGCGACCATCAGCTTTACCTTCAGCGAAGATCCCCTTGCAACCTTTTCGGCATCCGATATTGCCGTATCCGGTGGCACCCTCAGCGGTTTGACCACTACCGGCCTTGTTCGGACAGCAACCTTTACGCCGACGGCGGGCCTTGCTTCTGGCACAGCGAGCATTACGGTTGCCAGCGGGAGCTACACTGATGCCGCACTTAATGCTGGTGGAGCTGGCACCACCCCCTCAATCACCATTGATACGCTTGCTCCAACGGTAGCAATCACCAGTAGTGCAAGTGCCCTGAAAATTGGCCAGACAGCGACCATCAGCTTTACCTTCAGCGAAGATCCCCTTGCAACCTTTACGGCGTCCGATATTGCCGTATCCGGTGGCACCCTCAGCGGCTTGACCAC
>CAJAIK010000081.1 GCA_903939765.1 uncultured Chlorobiaceae bacterium
GCCGAAGTGGCGGAATTGGTAGACGCCCGGGACTTAAAATCCCGTGTTCAGCAATGGACGTACGGGTTCGATTCCCGTCTTCGGTACCTTCGTCTTTCACTCTTTTCCTTTCCTTTCGATGTTGCTGCGATAAAAAACCAAACCAGAACAATCATGAGTTCGGAATTTACGAAGATCTTGCTGAATGAGGATGAGATGCCGCGCCAGTGGTACAACATCCAGGCTGACCTGCCTTCGCCCCTGCCACCGCCTTTGGGGCCAGATGGCAACCCGGTTGGCCCGGACGCCCTTGCAAAGGTTTTTCCAATGAACCTTATTGAGCAGGAGATGAGCACGGAGCGCTGGATTACTATCCCGCAGGAGGTGCAGGCCATACTGAAACTTTGGCGTCCCTCACCGCTCTGCCGCGCGAGACGGCTTGAAGCTGCTCTCAACACTCCGGCAAAGATTTTTTACAAGAATGAGGGTGTTTCGCCGGCAGGAAGCCACAAACCCAATACGGCTGTTGCCCAGGCATGGTACAATAAAGAGTTCGGCATCAAACATCTCATTACTGAAACCGGTGCCGGCCAGTGGGGAAGCGCGCTTGCCATGAGCTGCAAACTTGTCGGTATCGACTGCAAGGTCTTTATGGTGCGTATCAGCTTCGACCAGAAGCCGTTCCGCAAAATCATGATGAAAACCTGGGGAGCCGACTGCATTGCAAGCCCCAGTACCGAGACCGCCGTTGGACGCCGCATTCTTGCCGATATGCCCGATACACCGGGAAGCCTTGCCATTGCCATCAGTGAAGCCATTGAGCAGGCGGTCGAACATGATGACACACGCTACGCCCTCGGGAGCGTTTTAAACCATGTGATGCTGCACCAGACCATTATTGGCCTTGAAGCGCGCAAACAGCTTGACAAGGTTGGACTCTATCCGGATATCGTCATCGGCTGTGCTGGCGGAGGCTCAAACTTTGCCGGAATCAGTTTTCCCTTCATCTGCGACAAGATTCACGGCCGCGAGGTACAGATCATTGCCACAGAGCCCGAAGCATGCCCCACCCTCACCAGAGGGCCATACGTCTATGACAACGGCGATGAGGCCAAAATGACCCCACTGCTGGCGATGCACAGCCTTGGTCACGGTTTTATACCTCCAGCCATTCATGCCGGAGGGTTACGCTATCACGGCATGGCCCCGCTGGTCAGCCATGTCAAGCAACTGGGGCTTATTGATGCCACAGCCATTGGCCAGACGGAATGCTATGAGGCCGCTCTGCTCTTTGCCCATACCGAAGGATTCATTCCTGCACCGGAGACCTCACACGCCATCGCGCAGACCATCCGTGAAGCTAAACAGGCGAAGGAAGAGGGAAAAGAAAAGGTAATTCTCATGAACTGGTCAGGCCATGGATTGATGGATCTTCAGGGTTATGACGCCTTCATGAGTGGAAAACTCAGCGATTACGCACTCCCCGAAGAGCTCCTGCAACGCTCACTTCTGGCAGTGAAGGATCATCCCCCGGCTCCTCAGCTCTGAATGAAAAACCCCCGGGAGACCGGGGGCTTTTTTTACTCTTTGTCAAGCTTTTCCTCTTGTGTCTCCTGACTCACAGGAGAAGCCCCATCAAGGAAGGTGAGTTCATTCTCCTTTTCATCAAGAACAATGCGTATGGTGCTTCCTTCAATAAAGCGCCCTTTGAGCATCTCTTCGGCAAGAGGATCTTCGACATATTTCTGCAACGCCCTTTTCAGGGGACGGGCACCATATTTCTGGTCATAGCCTTTGTCGACAAGAAACTCTTTGGCTTTTTCATCAATTTCGACCTCAATACCCATATCGTGCAGCCTCTTGAAGAGCTTGCCGGCAGTAATATCGATAATCTTGAAAATATGCTGCTTTTCGAGCGGGTGAAAGACGACAATGTCATCAATACGATTGAGAAACTCGGGATTGAAAACCCGTTTGAGGGCATCTTCAATGGTCGATTTCATCGCCTTGTAGTTTCCGGTTGAATCGTCAGGCGCCGTAAAGCCCATGCCGGAACCAGCTCCAAAACTTTTGATATCTTTGGCGCCGATGTTTGAAGTCATAATGATAACCGTGTTGCGGAAATCAACTTTCCGTCCCATGCCATCAGTCAACACCCCTTCGTCAAGCACCTGAAGCAAAATGTTGAAAACATCGGGGTGCGCTTTTTCGATTTCATCAATAAGGACAACCGAATAGGGCTTGCGGCGCACTTTTTCGGTCAGTTGACCGCCCTCTTCATAGCCGACATAGCCGGGAGGCGCACCAACAAGACGACTGACGGAGAACTTCTCCATATACTCGCTCATGTCAGCACGGATCAAGGCATCTTCGGTGTCGAACATATAACGGGTCAGCGCCTTTGCAAGCTCCGTCTTTCCGACACCAGTGGGGCCGAGAAAAATAAAGGAGCCGATAGGGCGTGACGGATCTTTCAACCCTGCACGAGTCCGCTGTATCGCCTTGGTAATCTTTTTGATGGCCTCGTCCTGACCAATCACCTCTTTGGTCAAATCAGCCTCCATGGAGAGCAGCTTTTTCGATTCCGACTGTGCAACCCTGGCCACCGGAATCCCGGTCATCATGGCAATAACAGAGGTGATATCGGCCTCGGTGACATCGTAGACACTTTCAGCCGCCCGGTCCTCCCACTCCTGTTTGGCAAGGTCAAGTGCATCAATCAGATGTTTCTCCTTGTCGCGAAGCCTTGCAGCCTCTTCGAAATTCTGCATCTTCACTACCTGGTTCTTCTCTGTCTTGACCTCTTCAATTGATTTTTCAAGTTCAAGAATCTCCTGCGGCACATGGATGTTGCTTAAATGCACCCTTGCACCAGCCTCATCCATGACATCAATGGCCTTGTCGGGCAAAAAGCGGTCGGTGATATAGCGCTCGGAAAGCTTCACCGCTTTTTCAATGGAATCGCCCGAATAGTTGACATGATGATGCACCTCATACTTCGACTTGATGTTGTTGAGTATCTGAATGGTCTCGTCAACCGAGGTTGGCTCAACCATGATTTTCTGAAACCTCCGGTCGAGAGCGCCATCTTTTTCTATAAACTGACGATATTCGTCGAGCGTGGTTGCGCCGATGCACTGGAGTTCACCACGGGCCAGAGCAGGCTTGAAAATATTGCTTGCATCAAGCGAACCCGAAGCACCACCGGCACCAACAATGGTATGCAGCTCGTCGATAAACAAAATCACATCACGAGACCGCTCAAGCTCATTCATGAGTGCTTTCATGCGCTCCTCAAACTGGCCTCGGTACTTGGTACCGGCAACAAGCGCTGCCAAATCAAGGGCAACAACCCGCTTGTCGTACAATACCCGTGACACCTTGCGCTGCACAATCTTGAGGGCAAGACCTTCGGCAATGGCGGTCTTGCCGACGCCGGGCTCACCAATCAGCACCGGATTGTTCTTTTTGCGGCGGCTCAGCACCTGGGCCACCCGCTCAATCTCTTTTTCACGGCCGATGATCGGGTCCAGCTTGTCGTCGATGGCAAGACGGGTAAGATCACGACCAAAGTTATCAAGCACAGGAGTCTTTGTTCTCTCGCCTTTTCTCTGTTCCGGCCTTTTTGGCTGCCTTTCAGAGCCGCCCGATGAGAAGGCTCCCTCCAGTGGAGGATCATCCGACTCACTCTTGCTGCTGGTGATGCTCATGAGCTCGTCACGCACAAGCTCATAGGTGACACCAAACTGTTCAAGAATCTGGGCCGCAATATTGTCATCACCTTTCATGATTGAAAGCAGAAGATGCTCGGTACCGATAACACTCGACTTGCAGATTTTTGCTTCGAGATAGGTGATTTTCAGCACCTTCTCAGCCTGTTTGGTCAGAGGAACATTGCCCATCTGCGCTTCAGCAACCCGCGAATGGGTGCTCTCCTCAATTTTCAGCTTGAGACCAAAAAGATCTATCTTAAGATTTTTGAGTATCCTGGCACCGATACCCTCACCCTCTTTTATGAGGCCAAGGAGAAGATGCTCAGTCCCGATATAATCATGACCCAACCGCAGAGCTTCCTCCCGGCTGAGACGGATGACATCCTGAACTCTATTTGAAAAATTTCCTTCCATTCTGGTATCTATCGGTAAAATTGTTGTGAATACCCCGCCTCGTCACCCCCTGATATACACATGGTAAATAAATTCCATAAAGATAGCTACTTTACAGCAATTCCATAAAAAAGAGAAAACTCACTCTTCGGATTAAAGGTTCTGCAAAGTCTCGAAACAGCCATGAATGTCCAACACATCCTCATTGACGACAACAATGCGGAACACCGCGATCTCTCAATTTACCGTACCGGGCAATTAAACCGCGTACGACTTCAGGATAAGATATACAAAATATACCGTTCTCTGGAGATCGGAGCGCCCGACTATGCCGCGTTTTTCCATTACGGCTTTCCTGAAGCGTTAAACCGGCTCCCCTTTCTCTCGGAAAGCAACAACGGGCTCGACAGTTGGGATGAGGCGTTTCTGCATAACAGCAGCCTTGCCATGATGAACACCATTCTTGATGAATGCGGCGGGGCAATCAACCCGGAAAAACATGAGATGATTCTGCTCGGCTGGCAAGATCAGCCGGTTGGGGTGGCATACCTCCGTGACCTCGACCCGGCAAGGTTTCTTGCCTTTCTGCAGACACTCAGGCAGTTTGTCGCCGAGTCAGAGGTCGAGGGGTACGATCTGGAATTTATATTGTGACACCATCTCTATCCCAGTTGTGCAACCGGATCAGGATAAAGAAAACAATAGTGCAACGCACTGGTCAGCTTTTCACTGTTGACCACTTTAAACGGAGCTGGCTCATCGGTTGAGACCAATGGCAGTGGCTCAATTCCCGCAATTGCCGCCGCTCTGCCGTAGTACTCCTTTCTGAGAGGATGAACCGGACTGCACGCGTTGAACACCTCGCCCCACTGCTTTAAACGAATGATTTCCGAAATGATATTGACGCAATCGTCACGGTGAATGAGGTTCATCGGCTGGTCAGGATGTGTTATCCCGGTCATGCCGGCGAGATACTTTTCAGGATTGCGGTCATAACCGATAAGACCGCCAAAGCGCAGCACGGTAGTCTGAAATCCGCTCTCCTGCATCATCATCTCCTCAACAAGAAGCAAGGCCTGACCGGCAAGAGATTCCGCATCAGCCGCGTCCTCTTCGGTAACCTCGCGGTTGAGTGCCGGATAGACGGAGGTAGAGCTGACCAGCAGTACCGAACGCACCGGCGACTGACCGAGAGCATCAATAAGTGAAGAAAACTGCTCAATATGGTACTCAACAATATCGTCGCGCCGGAGAGGCGAAATATTGACAATAAGAATGTCACTTTGCAGAAAAGCGACAACGTCATCGCCTGTCAGCTCCGGGTCGAGCCGTACAAGCCAGGGTTCAACGCCTGCGTATTGCAGAGTTTCAAGCTTCTCCTCTCTCGTGGTCGAACCCTTGACCGAATAGTCATCGTCAACAAGCTTTTGCGCAAGCGGCAATCCAAGCCATCCGCACCCGAGTATCGTAATCCGTTTCTTTTTCATGGCACTGTTTTGCTTTTTTACTGTTTCAACACTGACCGCAATGTACATGATCAACGATTGCCATTCAACTGAATTCACCAAAGAACCTTACACCTTCAAACAATCCAGTACCTCTCTTGTCCGCTGGCAAGAATCAGAGAACGATTTACAAAAAGAGACCAATTAAAGTATATTGTCAGCAACAAGGTCATTCAAATTGAGATAGTGCAGACGATCATGCAAGTAGCAAGGTTACTCGACATCAAAAATCAGCTTCAGATAACTGACGAAACTTTATGTTTTTATATTGTTGATAGAGACGGTACCATAAGGCTGCGCAAAGCAAGTGACTACGAATTACTTGCTGAAGAGGGGCTGAAAGAGACCTATGACAATGAACCTGATGGCTTGTGGGAGAAATGCCTTGACGATTAATCAACGAGACATTATTCTGATTCCTTTTCCATTTTCAGATCTTTCAGCCTCAAAGGTCAGGCCAGCGTTAGTTGTTTCAAATAATAGATATAATGGCCAGGGGCACGATGTAGTTGTTCTGGCAATAACATCAAATCTCTCTTTCAACCCCTACAAGGTATTTGTGAACCAGAGTGATCTTGACGCTGGATTTATCCCGCTCAAAAGTGCAATAAGGGTCGATAAGCCATTTTCCGTCTTGCAAGACAAAGTGCTGAAGGTCCTGGGATCTGTAACCTCAAAAAAACTTGACGAGGTAACAACCTGCTTTCAAACACTCTTGTAGAACTTTTCGAACGCTCATGCACTTTCGCCCGTACCCGCCTCCGCAATAAGCCGGTCGAGGCAGGTGCTGCAGATACATTTTGAATACTGTTCAGCAAGATACTCTTTCACTTCAGCCGGAACCTTTCGGGTAGAGCACCAGCATGTTGAGGAGAGAGAGCAGGTGAACTGCTGGCGGCAGATCGGACAACGCAGCGTTTTACCGCTTCCGGGAGTAGGCTCAATGGAATGTGTCATGGTTGTTCACTGGTCAAAATTTTTATTATTATACGGTAATCGTCTGACGGAGCGCTTTATGCCACCCCGCGAGCAGCTCCTCTCTTGCTGCGGGCTCCATTGCGGGCACACAGGTTCGTTCTCTGTGTTGCAGCCCCCGGAGTTCATCGGTTGACGACCACACCCCGCTCTGCAACCCGGCAAGAAAAGCAACCCCAAGAGCGGTCAATTCACTCTGCTTCGGCACCTGAAGGGGAAGAGCAAGGATATCAGACTGAAACTGCATCAGAAAAGCGTTGCCCACCGCTCCGCCATCGACCATGAGCGTTTTCGGAGAGATTGCGCTATCGGTAACCATAGCCTTGAAAACATCGCAGGATTGATAGGCAATCGACTCAAGTGCTGCACGAACGATATGGTTTCTGTTTGTGCCTCTCGTGAGCCCCACAAGAGTGCCCCGCGCCTCCATATTCCAGTGCGGCGCACCAAGACCGACAAAGGCCGGCACCAGGTAGACGCCTCCATTGCTCCCCGCCTCCATGGCCATCGCTTCGGATTCAGCGGCGTGTCGGAGAAGCTGCAAGCCATCGCGCAACCACTGAATCACCGCTCCACCGATAAAGACCGAACCCTCAAGGGCATAGCAGGGCAAGCCCTCCGCATTGAGAGCGAGGGTTGTCAGGAGGCCGTGACGCGATCGGATAAACGTCTCACCCGTATTCATCACCATAAAGCAGCCAGTCCCATAGGTATTCTTGATGCTCCCAGGCTCAAAACAGCATTGGCCAAAAAGCGCCGCCTGCTGGTCGCCCGCAAGAGCGGCAATCGGCACACCCTCCAGCTCCGCAAGGGAGGTCACACAACCGAAATCATGCATGGAGTTTTTTACCTCCGGCAGCATTGAGTTAGGGATGGCAAAAAGCGCAAGTAGCTCATCATCCCACTGCTTCTCCCTGATATTGAAGAGCAGCGTTCTGGATGCATTGGTATAATCGGTAGCATGAACTTTGCCTCCGGTCAGCTTCCAGAGCAGCCAACTGTCAACCGTGCCGAACAGCAGTGTGTCGGGATTCAGATCGGGATAGTGGTCAAGAATCCAGCGGATTTTGGTGGCGCTGAAATAGGCGTCGAGCGGAAGACCGGTTTTAGCCGTGATCCGCTCCCCTTCCGCCGCATAGCGCTGGCAGAGGTCACTCGTCCGGCGGCATTGCCAGACAATGGCAGGATGCACCGGCTTGCCGGTTCTTTTGTCCCACACCACAGTGGTTTCACGCTGGTTGGTGATGCCGATGGCGGTGATTGACTGGAGGTCATGCACGTTCAGCTCCCTGACGCACTGCACAACACTCTGCCAAATCTCTTCCGGATCGTGCTCTACCCATCCTGCCTCGGGGTAAAACTGGGTAATCTCCCGGTAAGCTTTCGCAACAATTTGAGCCTCAGTGTCATAGAGGATACAGGTGGTGCCTGTGGTTCCTTGATCGATTGCCAGAATTGCCATACTTCTCTCTTGATGCGTTGTCCCAGATCCTGCAATATTGTCTCCCAGTCGTGCAAAATACCAATTCCGCAAAGAAACTCCTTGCCCCGGCCAGCAACAGACTCTATCAAACACTTTTCGGACAGCGGATGCAACCATGGTACTGTTGCTTGACGGCCACCTGTCGATCAACTTTGTTATGCCTGCTTCCGCAGAAGTTCAAGGGCGCAGAACCAGCCACCAAGAATGGCCCCGGTAAAGCCGCCCCCGGGATTTGACCAGGCTGAAGCAAAATAGAGATTTTCGACTGGCGAGCGGTTGGGCGTCCGGTAGAGCAACCCCGACTGCCGGGGCAACTGGGCATAACCGTAAATAACGCCACCGGGATTGAGTGTATAGCGCTGCAAGGTCTTTGCTGTCCCCATTTCATAATACTCAATCTCCTCACGGATACCCGGAATGAGCTTTTCAAGCCGGCCGATAAGGATTTGCGCCACCATATCCTTTTTCGCCCGGTACTGCTCCTTGTCGAGCCCTTCCCAATCAGAGAGATAATCGGTCGTACAGAGTGAGCCAAAACTTTTTCCGGCCGGGGCAAGTCCCGAATCGATCTGACTGTAATCGACAAAAGCAAAACCTCTTGTGCTGAAATCGGCATGCACGTTTGCCGCCGCATCCTTTAAGGTTTTTACTGAACCATCAACAACAAACGTTGAATATGCCCTGTTGTTCAATGCTGAGACCTCCCGTTTGAAGCCCAGGAAGAGGTTAAGAATGGAGCAGGAGTGCTGAAGATTGGCGGTTTTGCTGCGAAGCAGCGCACTCTCTTTATCAGGCAGCATCTTCTCCACATTAGGCACAGCCGCATTGGCAATAACCGTCTCAGCAAACACGCTCTCTTCATCCGGCTCTCCACCCCTTGTTTTCCGGTGAACAACACCAACAGCTTTGCCGTTTTCCGTAAGAATCTTTGTTACCAGCCTTCCGAGCAGTACCTCTCCCCCATGAGTAGTGATATACCGTGCCAGATAGTCGGAGAGTTTTTGTGAGCCGCCCTTGATGAAATGACCGCCGCCCCGATAATAACTTGACTGAGCAACACTGAAGTAGATTAATGAGAGGGCGTAGGGATCGTCATGATAGTAGGGGAAATTTGCCAAAAGAAGCAGTTTCAGCTCCTCATTGCGGATAATGCTATCGACAAAATTACCGACCGTATCATAACGACCGAACAGAAGGCTCGGGTGCAGCAGCGCAAAAAGGGGAAAAAGCACCGCCGCCGCTTTGCTTGTAGCCACCGCCAGGTGCGGGTAAAGCAGCGGGAAAAACGGCATCTGAAGCTTCGTTTTCCATTGTTCCAGCGGCAACCGGCGAATTTCGCGACTGATCGCGTGAATCGTCCGGAAAAAGGCCTCTATCCCCTTTTTCTCTGCCGGAAAAGCCGCAACCAGCACCCTGACAGCCTCATCGGTATTTGCCGGAACGACAATATCTGTCCGGCTGCTCTTGAAACGATAAAATTCCGGAACCTCGACAAAATCAAGATGCTCCAACACCCCGAGTTCCTTCAGTATCGGCAATTTCGCATCATCCGGGTCAAGGCCGTCCATCTCATGCAGTCCCGCTTCGACCAAAAAATCCTTTCTGCGGAAAGTGGTTGCATATCCGCCCGGCACCGTATGCTGCTCAATCAGCAGCACTTTTTTTCCCTCTTTGGCAAGTTTAGCCCCGGCAGTGAGGCCGCCAAGCCCGCCGCCGATAACGATAACATCGTATTTTTTCATTATTTCATCCTGTTTTTCGGGTTGCACTTTCTTACCCAAAAAGTACATGGCGGGCAGAAGAAAAAAATTGACCAATGTTACATTCGTCTTTCCTGTGTGATTTTTTTGCGAATGCGGCTCAGGCTTTCACGCTCCATGCCCAGATAAGAGGCGATATGGTACAACGGCACGCGCTCAAAAATATTTGGTCGGCTTTCAAGAAGCCTCAGGTAGCGCTGGCGGCCATCCATAAACAAAAATGACTCAACACGTTCGACCGTAATCTTGTAGGAATATTCCGCCATCAACCGCCCAAACCGCTCCCAGTTTTTTGATGAATCGTAGGCTTGCTGCAAAAGCTGAGCGTCGAAAGTCACAATTTCAGCAGCTTCAAGCGCCTGCAAAAAATAGCGGGATGGTTTCTGTTGCAGAAAGCTGTTGAAATCAGCCATAAACTCATGTTCAAGAAAAAAATGCGAATTGATCTCTTTGCCGTCCGACAGATAATAGAGCCTGAACGCACCGGAATTTACAAATGCCATCTCCCGGCAGACCTGCCCCTCCGAAAAAACAAGCTCCTGAGCCCCGATTTTTTTCAGTGTCAGAAAAGGCTCAAAAAAGTCATAATCCTCTCCGGTGAGAAAAGGAAAATTCTGCAACCATCCCCTGATTTCCTGAAAATCACTCATGACAAAAAAGTTGTGGATCATGAAACTCAAACTGCATCATGCACTCGCGAGTGCGGAGAATTCGGCCCTCAAAATAGCCATTCAGCAGCAAAACTCCTTGTCTGATAACCCATTACAAGAACAACAGGATATTACTCTTTTGAACCTCGAAACGCCGTAATTTGCATTAAAATGGCACATCTTAACACAAAATTTGAATTAAAGTGGGACATTCAAGTGCAAAACCCTCCCTTCACGAACTGACAGCAAAGATAAACAGGCCGGAAAAAGCGTTCCGGCTGATCAACCTCCCCTTTTACCTGGTCAAACAGATTGAGCGGATTGTTAATGAGACATGATCAGCCGGTAATCGTGGATTTCAAGATAAATCAAGACCGGACCGCCAAGCGCCCTGCCTTTCGGCCCCTTCGGGGTTACCCGCCTTATTGAAGGATAAACAAGACCTGCGCTATTTGTTGCGTGCTGCAGCACCACATTGGAAGCGGCTGCAAGCGGGCTGATGATTTGGGCAGTATAATCGTGCTGAATCAGGAGACCGGTCTGGAGGTCAAATCTGAACTGCTGCACCCGGCTGTGTGTGGGAATCGCGTCCGGAAACCTTGCTTCCAGCCGACCCGGTTCGAGCTCCCTCCAGACAATATCCTCACGCATCAGCAGCGCCGGAAGAGTAAAGTAATTCCATGAAGCGTAGTTGGCAAAATAGCTCATATCGAGGTCATCCCAATAGAACAACCTTCTGCCGATTTTGAAATAATCCCGTGCATTGCGACGCTCTGAAATGAGCTGACCCTGCTTATTTTCCAGACGAACATTTGGACCATCAAGAACTCCTGTGATACCAGAATCGAGACCAATCGGAGTCAAGGAGGAAAATGGCTGGTGAACATCGAGTACCATTTTGGCATGCTGGAAAAACGGTCGCCGTTTCAGGGTAAACGCCAGTCCTGAAGCACTTATCTCAACTTCAAGCGTTTTGGCGTTTTGCCAGAGCACGCGTCCACCATACGCGGTAATTGCCTTTTCTGCTGTTTCTGTCAGGTTCATGGGAGTATCGGTTTTATCATTCAAGAAACCTTGAGTGGATAAGCTCGTTTAAGCATTGCAATCGGAGTCACGTTAGAATCAACAATATGAACATCGATCTAAAGAACACAGTTATTGCGCCTACGATATTAATCCAAGCAGAAGATGTGATTAGCTTTTATAGAGGCAAGAATAAAATTAATATCAATAAATCATCTTAAATAAAATGCTTACATTGGTATATTTTTAAGCAAATCAAAATATTTAGATATTAACTTAGAATAATATTGACCATCAACATATTTTAGATAAGACAAATGACCTTTTAATGACTTTTTTTCTTTTTCACTTAAAAGGCCTTTTTCAAGACAATAAAAAAGTCGACGAATTTCATCTTTATATTTTCTATGAACGGTCATATGCGTATCATAACACAAACGTAAACCCGTCACTAATGCAGAACCGCCAGACGAACTCAAATATCTAGTCTTTTGCTCATTAAGCTTTAGTGTTGGTGAGCCTATATCGATCAACAATTGCATCACACAATTCTTAATCTCTTGACAAGCCCCCTGTTTATTTGTTGAAAATACCATATCATCCGCATAACGACTATACTTTACCTCCCCATACATACCACTTTCCACCACATTGGAACTAATTAACAAGTCAAAATTATACATCACAATATTTGAAATAATTGGCGAGGAGGGATAGCCTATAGGCAAACGATCATTCTTATAAAAACAAACTAATTTAATCAATTGCTTCAGCTCATCACTATTAAAATGACTTCGATCATCCTTTAGCCATGAATCAACAATACTCGATAAGTCATCATAAGTAATAGAAGGGAAAAATTCACAAAAATCCAACTTCAAAAAAAATCGATTCTTCTTATGTAATAATAAGTTATGTTTTATAGACTTCCCCTTCGAATACGCAGTAGCAGCTGAATGCACCCTAATACTCTGAAAAACATTACTTATCAGCCAATACTGAATAACTTTAATTTTTTTTGAGGGTTGATATACAACACGCTCGTTCCCATCTCTTTTTATTATTTTAATTCGCTTTACCAATCGCCTAGAATTCAACAATGCGCTTGACAAATATTGCTCAGGAAGACCAAGATCTTGCGATATTTTTTCTATCAATTTCATTCAAACCGAAGCTTATCGTATTTGTAATACATATTCTTAAAAGCAGTTTTCAACAAATAGCAATCAAAGTCATATTCATAAAACAACTTCCGTTCTTTAGCCACAACAAAATACTTAGTATTAATCTTTTGCACTTCCTGAAATGCTAGCAAAACCGCTAACAGATTTTTCATTTTGTTATCTGCAGATTTTATAAATAGAATTTTTATAATTCGCGATAACTCTTCAGCAGTAATAGGCCCCATTAAATAAACCAAATCAAAAATAAACCTTAAACTATTTTTAGTAAGACTGCCCGTAGGATCTATATTTTCAGCTCTTCGTCTTCTAAGATTAGGAACCTTATTTATTAAATCATATAATGGGCGATAAATATCACCAATACGATCACCAAATAGTTTCCCTTCCTTATCCATTTTATAATAAAGAATTCTTTCCTGACCTGCACTTTCCACAATAGCATCAATAGGGCCTCTCTTTATAAAAGATTTAGATTCTTTAAATTCACAATCATTAATAACAATCAATTTACGTCTTAATTCCTCTTTCATTGCAAAAGCTCCTAATTCACAAAAAGCGCTCTCACTCTCAAGAACAATAATTATATAATCAGAAAAACTTGACAAGTCATGTTCAATATCGAGCAAATTCGAATTATGACCATCCAAATGATTAAAAATGGTTTCAGCTAAAAAGAATTTTGTATGCGGTATTTGATGCAAAGAAAAGTCAATAATATCTTGCCGTCTTTTTGATGGGGTTTTTTCGTCAATATTTGCGCCACATAAAAAAACAAACTGAATATCGTCCTTTGGGCACCAAATCCCCTTCCGATTGATAGCAGCTTTAAAATTTAGTAGCGCTCGATGGACAGCACTTTGATCCGATGAGATAATATCGTGTAATTGCATAAAAACCTACTTTAAGCGGTGAGGATGCCCTTCATCTAAGGCATCCCGGAGGATGCCTTAGATGAAGGGCATCCTCACGAAAAGTAAAAATTCAAGGCGGAGCTGTGACTCACAGTCCGATGGGAAATCAAATCCCCATTAATGCTAGGTTGCTATGCAAGTCCCTGTATTTATTAAAAAAAACCTTAATAATCAACTGCGATTTTACACTAATCTCTTCTTCATGAGAAACAATAGGCACGCCATTAATACACTGGAATACGCAAATTCAACGGCAACACGAATGTTACCCGAAACAATTAATGGCACTTACAAGAAATTTTAAGCCCACGGTAAAAATGCAGGTAAAAGTGTGACGTTGCGGTCGGGATGTCAGTTACCTAAAACCTCCCGCGCAGATCCGTACGTGCGGAACTACCGCATACGACTCCTGCCTTGAATAAAAGCGAATTGTGCCTTCGGGAAATCATGGCATGTTCGGAGGTGCGGGAGATATGCCTTTACGATGGGCGTAAATCGTTGCCAGTTCATGGCTGTTCCTTTCTGACTTCGATGCCTCAAGCTCCAGTATCACGCTTTCGCCACAAGGCTTCCGACACTTTTCAGGGGCTTGATGTCTCCCGGTACTCCATAGTATTGCCCGTGACCTTGCAAGACACTTTTCAGCCAGTTGCCTAATAGTTTTATGGATGCGTGCATTCCTTTTCTCAGCGCCTCTATGATTTTCCGTAGCGTTTGGCGCTGTATTTTTACTTTTTGTCTTCCGTTTCAGAAAAAGCCCTCCATTCCGCTTCTTGCTGGATAGGTGTGTAAACCCAAGGAACTTCCCATATCGGAGGAATACGCACAACAAAGCAGCGTGTTATTGCCGGGTTTTTTCTTGTAGCGTTTATTACAAATCATCAAATGGGCTCAGTAGTGTCCGGTAAAAAATAAAAAAGGTCTGAAAAACACTTGAGAAACGGTGATATTAAAAGTGACCAAACGATTGATATCAGCCCTATACACAAGGAGTTCCAGACCATGAAACAAGTTACAACGATGCTCGGTGAGTTGCTAAAGATTTTTCCTCGATACGAATTTGAGAAACTCGAGAAGCAGCACCAAAGCAACCACTACACAAAGTATTTCACAGGCTGGCAACAGTTGATCACGCTATCCTATGCACAGATTGTCGGTCATGACAGTCTGCGAGGCATTCAAACAAGCCTTGGCGTCCATGCTCAGAAATGGTACC
>CAJAIK010000082.1 GCA_903939765.1 uncultured Chlorobiaceae bacterium
CTCATAAAGTAATCGTTAGCGCAGTGCGTTATTTTGTGCCTGAGTGTACCAACGGTTTTTCATGTTTTCCTTGAAGAGGCTGTCATGGAAATTGAGGTGCGTCTGGTTTTACACCATCAAAGCGAATTGTAAGAATACTCAATGGCCATGAAGAGGTTATTGTATGATCTTTTTTGCCCGTTGCGATCTCCGCAATAATATCAAGTTCCAGCTCGCTGTAGAATTTTCGGGCAGAGGTAAAGCCGTCAAGAGCAAATGAAGCGATACCCTGCATGCTTGCCATCAGCGGAACGCCGCCTGCAAGCAGAATGCTCCGATATCCATCAATGCCAACAAAGGCGGTTTTGGTATATTTTGCCGACTGGGCAATTATGACGGCAAGTTGACCGGGAGTGAAATGGTGGAGGCTCTGAGAGAGTACCATAAGATCAAATGATCCGGCAGAAAATTCTGACAGATCATAGGCATTGAGCTGCCGGAAGCTGAGAGGGAGCTTTTTTTCTGCCGCCAGACGATTGCCCTCCTCAATAAATATCGGTACGATATCTGAACCGGTAACAGAAACCGCCAGATTTTTTCGCTGCACCTCTTCAGCCAGCGCTATTGCCAGCCCTCCCGATCCGCTTGCCAGTTCCAGTACCCTCGCCTCCGGCTCCCCACTGTTTGCCGCGTCATCAAGCAGTGACAAGAGCATAGCAACATATCGGGGGTAGAGATGCAGCATCTCGTTCTGCCGGTCAAGCGCTTTGACCAGTTCCAGCTTTTTGGTCTCGGGAAGTTCCCTGTCGTCCATATTTTCGCTCTCGGACGTACGCATCAGCCTGTCGAGCAATTCCGGAAGAAAAAAGCCTCCACCCAACTCCCTGGATACCTTGAATCGTTCATCAAGAAAACGCGATACAAAGGCATTCGTTTTGGTTTCAAGCTCCTCCATTCTCTGCCAGACAAAAGGAATCTCACCTGCCGTTCGAAGGTTGTCGAGAGCCTTGATAGCCGCTTTTTTCAGTTGAAGCATGATGATAAAATCGGAAATTGGTTGTAACCAAAATAGCTCAATTACTTTACACTATTTACCATCTTTTTCGACTTTTCCACCAACCTGAAATAATCCTTCGGCTCTACCTGGGCTTTACTGGCGTGTTGACCCACGTTACCGACTACCGTGACCTGATAGCCGCTGGCGTAAGGAGACCTGCAAAGAGATTGCCGCCCGTGATAAAATATGCCTCGACATCTGCTGGCTGAAATGCCAAAAGCCCCGCCGATCCCGACAATCTTCCCTATCCAGCTTTACTGGCCGGAGAGATCATCGAAAACCTCGAAGCCGGGCTCGCCAGCTTTCAGGAAATTCTGGGGGTGTTGAACAGAGGTTGAACTTGACCGGGCCCTTATGCGATGAAAAGGGTCGGGTTCTCTTTTCCCATCTGGATGATGATTTCCTCTTCAGGTGATAAGGGGCGGGGGTTGCTTTTATGAGCGCCGATTCTGGTGCGTTCCGCTTTCAGCTTTTCCAGCCTGGGACTCTTGGAATTGGCTGAGCGTGTTGAGAAATGAGCCCATGAGAGCAGTGGCAAAAGCCACTCTGAAATTGTATGTGCCATAGCCGTTGATTGCGCTTAAGATGACGTAGGAAACAGGGCGTTCATTGCATTATGACAACATCATCAAAATACAGCACATTGTAAATCCCGCTTTAACGGCATTTTGCATACCATAAATGCGGTATATCTCCCGAAAACGCTCAGGTGGATGCCATGTTTTTCAACAAGATTTATTTTACATTCAGAAATACTTGAAAAAAAATTTCCAGAAAAAGAACCTTAATTTCAATAGGACGTTTTTTACAAGAAGCAGGAGTGGATTACCATGCTGAACTATAAAGGATACTCCGGGCATATTGAGTTTGACGACGAGGCCGGACTGTTTCATGGCGAGGTAGTTGACACCAAAGATGTCGTCACCTTTCAGGGACGTAGTGTAGAGGAGATTGTGCAGGCGTTCAGGGACTCTGTCGATGATTATCTCGATTTTTGTGGGCAGCAGGAAAAAGCCTGAACAAATGGGTCAATGATACACTCCAATCAGCCTGAAAAAGTATCCATCTTTTGCGAAAAAAACAGGCTGAGTACTTTTTGTTTTTGTAACGCAGGTCAATCTTTCCGCCGATGATTACCGATGCAACACTCGCCTTTCTTCGGGAGCTGAAAGGCCATAATGAGAGAGACTGGTTCTCAGAGCACAAGGGAGCGTATCAGCAGGCTTATGGTGAGATGCTTGATACGGTGCTTCAGCTTCTGGTGGTAATTTCCGGGTTTGACCAGAGTATTGCCGTGTCGGGCCTTGATCCGAAGAGCTGTATCATGCGCATCAACCGGGACGTCAGGTTTTCAAAAGACAAATCTCCCTACAAGACCAACTTCTTTGCCTTTATCAGCAAAGGTGGAAGGAAAGGCCCCTTTGGTGGTTATTACGTCCACATCGAACCGGGTGCAACATTTGCCGGAGGAGGAATTTACATGCCTGAGCCTGCTGTTCTGGAGCAGACAAGGCGGGAGATTGATGCTCATTTCGCGGAGTGGCAATCAATCATTTCTCATAAAGAGTTCTGTTCGAAATTTCCGGAAGGGGTCTTGCCTTCAGGTAAGCTGGTCAGGCCGCCGAAAGGATATGATGCTACCAACCCGGCGGTGGAGTATCTGAAGTTCAAGGGGTACTACACCCAGCGTTTTTTCTCAGACCATGAGGTCACTGATTCCGGATTTGTGGAGGAGCTTGCCAACACGTTCCGGGCGGCACATCCTCTCGTCGAGTTTATCAACGGGGCTTTGTCAGATGGTATACCTGACAAGCAACGCTCCCGTTGATAACCAGGAACAACGATGATTACCGACTACGAATGGCCTCTCTGGCAACACACAACACTGATCTGCGGCATTGACGAGGCGGGGCGGGGTCCTCTTGCAGGCCCAGTGGTTGCTGCGGCGGTTGTTTTTCCGCGCTGGTTCAAGCCGGATGGCACACTGCTGGAGAGGGTGAATGATTCCAAGAAACTTTCGGCGGCAGAGAGGCGGTTGCTTGCCCCTGCAATCAGGGAGGCGGCGGCCTTTTGGGCGGTTGCGACTGTGGATGCAGAGACCATCGACAACATCAACATCCTCCAGGCAACCATGCTTGCCATGAACGAGGCGGTTGCGGCGTTACCGGAGAGGCCGGAGCTGCTTCTTGTGGACGGCAACAGGTTCCGCACCAAGCTCCCGATTCCGTATGAGACCATTGTGAAGGGTGACTCAAAGGCATTTTCGATTGCGGCGGCATCGGTGCTGGCCAAAACAGACCGGGATGAGCTTATGGGTGCCTGTGCCCTGCAGTACCCGCACTACGGTTTTGAGCGTCATGCTGGATACGGCACCAGGGCACATGTTGAGGCAATCATGCAGCATGGACGGTGCCCTATTCATCGCCGGAGCTTCAAACTCCGCCAACTGGGCGAAAAGCCGTGAAAGAGCCCTACAACCCGCACCTGCTTGGTCCGGAGGGTGAGCAGATCGCTGCGGACTATCTGGTCAAAAAGGGGTATCGCATCATTGAGCGCAATTACCGCTTTCATCGCAATGAGATCGACATTATTGCCCGTCATGGCCGTACGCTCTGTTTTGTTGAGGTAAAAACCCGTCTCTCTTCGGCCAAGGGGCACCCGGCTGAGGCGGTGACATTTCCGAAGCAGCATGAGATTCTGAAGGCGGCTCGCGCTTACCTCGCCCTCTATGCCGACGGGGAGTGCGACTGCCGCTTCGATGTTGTCGCAATCCAGGTGCAACGAATGGAGCGGCAACGGATAAGCGAGTTTGTTATCGACCATTTTACGGATGCCTTCTGGGCCTGATTCCTCGCCGATAGGCAAGCATTATGACGGCATTTTTATTATCTTGAGGTTCAATTTCCATCTCACAAGTTATAGCTGATTATTATGCCGGAAGACGATATCCTTTCCCCATTGACGACGACGACAGAAGCAAGCTACGGAGCAACCAACATCCAGGTTCTTGATGGTATTGAGCATGTCCGCATGCGCCCTGCCATGTATATTGGTGATATTCACAGCCGTGGTCTGCACCATCTGGTCTACGAAATTGTCGACAACTCGATTGATGAAACCCTTGGCGGCTTCAACGACTATATTTTTGTTTCCCTGAATCCTGACGGTTCAGTCACGGTGATTGACCATGGCCGGGGTATTCCGGTGGATATTCATCCGGAAAAAGGGAAATCGGCGCTTGAGCTGGTCATGACCGTCATTGGTGCGGGTGGCAAGTTCGACAAGGGGGCTTACAAGGTTTCCGGCGGTCTGCACGGCGTTGGCGCGTCGGTGGTCAATGCCCTTTCGGAGTGGTGCGAAGTTGAGGTTTACCGCGACGGCAAGGTCTATTTCCAGCGCTTTGAGCGGGGCGTTCCCCAGGGTGACGTCAAGGCTATCAGCACTTCCGACAAGCGCGGTACAAAAACCACCTTTCTGCCTGACCATCTGATTTTCAAGACGACCGAGTTACGCAAGGATATTATTGTCGATCGTATGCGGGAGCTTGCGTTTCTCAACAAAGAGCTGAGTATTACGGTACAGGATACCGAAGGATTCCAGGAAGTTTTTCATTACGAGGGGGGAATCAAGGCGTTTGTCCAGTTTACCGATCAGAATCGCATCAACCTGCTCAAAGAGCCGATCTACCTCTACGGTGAACGGGATACCACCATTGTTGAAATAGCGCTCCAGTATAATGATACCTATCAGGAAAATGTTTTCAGCTATGTCAACAACATCAATACGCACGAGGGTGGCACCCATGTCACAGGCTTCCGCAAGGCGCTGACAAGAACACTCAATGCTTATGCGCAGAAAAATGATTTGCTGAAAAACCTGAAACTCTCCCTGACCGGCGACGATTTCAAGGAGGGGCTGACCGCAGTCATCTCCGTCAAGGTTGCTGAACCGCAGTTTGAGGGGCAGACCAAGACCAAGCTTGGAAACTCGGAGACACAGAGCATTGTTGAAACGGTGATTAATGAGCAGCTCGCGGAGTTTGCCGAAAGCAACCCGAATGTGCTCAAGATGATCATTGAGAAGGTGAAGGGTGCGGCCATGTCGAGAGAGGCGGCTCGGAGGGCCAAGGAGCTGACCCGCAGAAAATCGGTGCTTGAGAGCTCAGGGCTGCCGGGAAAGCTTGCTGACTGTTCAATCAACGATCCGGAACATTGTGAACTCTATATTGTTGAGGGTGATTCGGCAGGCGGCAGTGCCAAACAAGGGCGCGACCGGAGCTTCCAGGCCATCCTGCCGCTCAAGGGCAAAATCCTGAACGTCGAAAAGGCTCGCCTGCACAAGATGCTTGAGAACGAGGAGATCAAGACCATCATCCTTGCCCTTGGCACAAGCTTCGGTGAAGAGGAGTTTTCGGTCGAAAAGCTGCGCTATGGCAAAATCATCATCATGACCGATGCTGACGTTGACGGGGCGCACATCAGAACATTGCTGCTGACCTTCTTCTTCCGCTACATGCGTGCACTCATTGAGGCCGGAAGGGTCTTTATTGCCCAGCCTCCGCTCTATCTGGTCAAGTCAGGCAAGGATCAGCAATATGCATGGGATGACGATGAGCGCAACAGTATTTCAGACGGTATGAAGAAGATGCAGAAGGGGAAAGCAAATGTCCATATCCAGCGGTACAAAGGTCTTGGAGAGATGAACCCTGAACAGCTTTGGAGTACCACCATGGATCCGGCTCACCGTTCACTCCTGCTGGTCAACGTGGAAAATGCCATGGAAGCTGACCAGGTATTTTCCACATTGATGGGTGACAAGGTTGAGCCACGAAGAGAGTTTATCGAAAAAAATGCACGTTACGTCCGCCGCTTAGATGTCTGAGGTGCGGACATAAACCTCCTTGCGGAGCTGCTGCACCCATTTGCTGAAAATCTGCTGATTTTTATCGTTCAGTGCCAGCTCCGCAAGGGATGTGTAATCTTTTTCAGGATCAAGAGTGTGCGCCGCTTTCCGATCGTTCAGCCGGAATATTGCATAGAACGGCTCTCCCTGTTGGGGATCTATTTTCTGAGGCTCGCTGATTTCTCCACTCTTCTTCAAGGTCGCGATGATCTGCTGCAGTTGTGGACGCAATGCTAACGGTGAAAACATCGACTTACTTGAACCGCCAAGCAGAACCTGCCCTCCAATCGCTGCAGATGCTGGATCATCAGAATATTTTTTCGCCATGGCCGCAAAGTCTTCCTTGCCACTCAGGACGTCAGAGCGCAGTGTTGCAAGCTGACTGATAGCTCCTGAAAAATCACCTGCCCTGCGGTCGAAAACAATAAGTATATGGCGAACGTGAATTGAATTCAGCTCTTTGCTCAGCAACTGAATAAGATGGTATCCATAGCGGGTCTCAACAATATCAGAGACTTGACCTTCCTTGAGGGCATAAGCCGCATCCTCAAAACTCGGTATAAGCTGGCCTTTCGAAACGAACCCGAGATCTCCTCCGGCCTGGGCAGAACCCGGGTCCTGTGAATACTGTTTTGCCATAGCGGCAAAATCGGCTCCACCTTTGATCTCCGTGCGAATCCTCTCTATCGTTGCAAGTGATTGCGCTCTGTTTTCCTCCGAAACAGGCGGGTACTTGAGGATCTGCGATACAGAGACTTCTTCAGGTATCTGGGGGATTTTTTCCTTGTTCGCCGAATAGAAATCCATCACCTCATTATAGCTGACGATTACCCCGGCACTCTTTTTGCGGCGAAGCGTATCGACCAACTGCTGATTGCGCAGCTCCTGACGAATCCCGTCAAGGATACCGGCTGATGACTTTCCAAAACGGCTCTCCATCTCTGCTTTTGTTGCAAACCTCGAACTCAGTTCCTTGAACCGATCATTTGCCATGGAGAGAACGGAATTTTCATCGATCGGGGTACTGTCGATCTGAGCTTTTGCAAGCACAATTTTCTGATCAATCAGCCCCTCAAGTATCGAACGGGATAACCCATTGTCTTGCTTTAACTGGGGATACTGCATACGCAACATGAGTTCCCTTGTATCGATTTCCGATTTGAAGATGACCTCATTTCCAACAACGGCGACAATCCGATCAGCGACTTCAGCAAAAGCTGACGCTGTCAAAGAAGAGGATCCAACAAGAAGCAGCAACGCAACTTTCCTCAATACTTTTTTCATACCCGGGTTCCTTACAGGTGAAATATTATGAAGTTCCCTGCCACAACGAGGACAGGGAGAAAACGTACATGAACGTGTTGCATAACGAGAGTGCTCTCAGGAGAGCTTGCTTCCTCTCAGACGCACAGAACTTTTCGTAATCCTGAGCCAGTCATAGACAAGAGGTGCAGCAACAAAGATTGATGAATAGGTACCAATCAAAATTCCCATAAAGACGGCGAAAGCAAAACCCCTGATTGCCGGTCCGGCAAAGATGAAGAGCACAAAAACAGAGAGAAGTACCGTGCCCGAAGTAATAATGGTGCGGCTTAGGGTCTGGTTCATGCTTTCATTGAAAATCCGCTCATATTCCGATGGCTTTTGTCCCCGTATTCTCTCCCTGATACGATCGTAAACCACAACCGTGTCGGTAATGGAATAGCCTGCTATGGTAAGAAACGCGGCAATGATACTCTGATCCATTTCAAGCGGCATAAATGGAAACAGGCCTCCGAGAATACTGAAGAGTCCCAGGACGGTCAGGATATCGTGAAAAATAGCGATAACCCCGGCGGTTGCAAATTTTATTTCGAACCTTATTCCCACGTAGAGAAGAATCGCTAACAGCGAAGCAAGCAGCGCTTTGACCGCAGACCACTTCAAGTCAGAAGCAATGCTCGGGCCAACGGCGTCAATACGGACAATTTCATGAGGATTTCCCTTGATGCGGTCATTAAGTGCGTTGGAGACAAGCGATTTCAACTGCCCCGTATCTCCCTGAAATGCGGTGCTGAAGAGAAATGAGCGATCCATACCGTACTGCTTCAGGGTTCCGGATACACCTGCTGCATCGAGCACAGAACGAATCTGGCCGACATCTGCGTTTTT
This sequence comes from uncultured Chlorobiaceae bacterium, assembly GCA_903939765.1. Taxonomy (GTDB): domain Bacteria; phylum Bacteroidota; class Chlorobiia; order Chlorobiales; family Chlorobiaceae; genus Chlorobium. The sequence continues at coordinate 8,090 of CAJAIK010000082.1, forward strand.
CTCGAACCGTATTACCACCTCGGAGCCGCCCCTGAAATCAATGCCGTAGTTAAGCCCTTTAACGACGAGCGAAACCATGCCAGCGACAAGCAGAACGATAGAAAAACCGTACGCAATTTTACGATAGCGGATAAAGTTAAAGTTGGTCTTCTGAAAGATCCTCATGGGTTGAAACGTCTTGAAATATTAACCGAAACTTTTGTCTGACATAAGGTTTTTGGCAAGCAAGAGATGAAAAATCTCTCTGGTCACCACAATCGCCGTAAACAAGCTTGCCGAAGTACCAATCATCAGTGTTACAGCAAACCCCTGAATTGGGCCGATGCCATAAGTATAAAGCAGAAAGGCTGCCGACAGGGTCGTTACATGTGAATCGAGAATCGAAGAGAAGGCACGATCGTAACCCTGTGTCACGGCGGTGAGCACAGACTTTCCTTCAGCAAGCTCTTCGCGTATCCTCTCATAGATAAGGACATTGGCATCCACGGCCATACCGATAGTCAACACAATACCGGCAATACCCGGCAATGAAAGAGAGGCATTGAAACCAGCAAGTACGGAGAGAACAATAAGAATATTGAGTACCAGGGCAATATCGGCCGCAATACCTGCTTTTTTATAGTAGACAAGCATAAATATCGAAACTGCACAAAAAGACCAGGAGAGAGAGAGCATCCCTGCACGAATGTAATCTGCGCCAAGTGAGGGTCCGACCGTCCGTTCTTCAATAATGCGAACCGGAGCGGGGAGCGCACCAGCTTTCAGTACAATTTCAAGATCCTTTGCCTCTTCAAGGCTTCCAATCCCGTTGATCACTGAATTACCATTGGGAATCTTCGACTGAACGACCGGCGCACTGTAGACCGCCCCGTCGAGCACAATTGCCACACGCTTGCCGATATTGGCACCAGTTATACGTGCCCATTTCGACGTTCCTTCCGAGTTCATCGACATCATGACCTCAGGCTGTACGCTCTGCGAACCGAAAGTAGCTTTCGCTTCGGTAATAACACCTCCCGTCAGTTCGGGAGCCTTTCTGACAAGGTATATTGAATAAAGCTTTTCGCCTTCTTTGCTCATCTCGGGCTTGGCTTCAAGCAGCAGTTCACTATCCTGAGGAAGCAATGCCTGAACGTCGCTGCGATGCAACAGTGAGACGACATACTCCTTCGAACGCTCTGCCGTGTAAGCCGTACCATACGGCGAAACCCTGATGACATCATAGAGCGGTTTGGCCGATGACTGTTTACTGTCAGGTGCCAGAGGCGCAGCAGCGACAGGCACAGAGGCGGGTGCTGCGGCTGACGAATCAGTCGCAGTCGGTGACACCGCTGCGGCCGCACCGTTTTGACCGTTCTGGGCAAGGTATGTGTTGATCCTGTCAAGCGTCCTGACCATAACTTCAGGTTCACGAAGAAGCCTGAATTCCAGCTTCGCCGTACCCTTAAGTAAATTTCTCACCCTGTTTTCATCAGAAACACCGGGAAGCTCAATAATGATTTTTCTGCTGCCCTGTGTGGTAATAACTGGTTCGGCGACACCGTACTGGTCAATACGGTTGCGGATGATCTCTTTTGCACGGGTCAGCGCCTCTTCGGACTCTTTTTCAAGTTTTGTTACAATTTCCTGATCAGAATTGCGGATATCATAAAAATAGCGACTCAGGTGAATGTTCTCATTTCTGAATTCGGCTGAAAGAAGATCAATAATCCTTGCATCGCTTTGTGTCGCTTTTGCTCTTACATTCTGCATGATGGCAGCGAACTTCCCGTCTTTATTCCACGCTTTCTGTTCAAACAGATCAACCTGGTCAACCTCCATCACCAGATGCATTCCGCCCTTTAAATCAAGACCAAGCTTCAGACTCTTTTTACGGGCATTGTCAATCTCTTCGCGGTGACTCATTGCATATTTCAGACTGTCCTGCGCTGAGGTAAAACTGTCGAGCTGCGTCGAAAGGGAGTAGTCACGCCAGGTCGGCCATAATGACCAGAGAGCCATGAGAGTGACTGCTACAATAAGAAGAAGGTTAAATCGTTTATTTTTCATTGATGGCATCGCGTTACGCTCGAAAGAAATAATTGAGCCAATATATAAAACGGGGTATTGATTAACTAACAATCTGCACTCAGCACCATCAGGCAACGTTGAATGAATTTTGTCACTCGAATAACCATGCGAACTTGATTCAATACCATTTATTTCTCAGGGTGATCCAGTCAACCCGTTTTTCATCACCACCGATATACAGTCATACAAAGATGAGCAAGCGCGTGCACCCCTTTACTAATAAACCGAACAAAGTATTATATAATAATAAGATGAATACACCTACCACAGAACAACAACGCATCAACTAACACTTATTTATTACATCACAAGCCATAAAGATGGCAAAAAGCACTATTTTGTGTATACTTGTATCAAAAAAGTTTTACCCATCAATAAATGTTTCACGTGAAACAATGCGTACCTCATGTATGATATTATAGTTGTCGGCGCTGGACATGCAGGGTCTGAAGCCGCACTCTCTGCGGCAAGAATGGGTGCTTCGTGCCTGCTTATTTCATCAGACCTTACAGCGATAGCTAAAATGTCGTGCAATCCGGCTATAGGAGGTGTTGCAAAAGGGCAGATCACCAGAGAGATTGATGCACTTGGAGGGGAGATGGCAAAAGCAATTGATGCAACAGGAATACAGTTCCGGATGCTCAACAGAAGCAAGGGGCCGGCTATGCACTCGCCAAGGGCTCAGGCTGACCGGACACTCTACTCTCTCTACATGCGAAAGGTTATAGAAGGAGAGCAAGGAATTGATCTCCTTCAGGATACCGTGACCGGGATAGAGAGTTCCGCAGGAAAATTTATCGGAGTCAAACTCATATCAGGGCGCATCGTCAGTGGCCGCGCAGCCATTCTTGCCTGTGGGACATTTTTGAATGGCCTGATCCATATCGGCATGAACCATTACGCAGGGGGACGCACCATTGCAGAACCTCCCGTTTTTGGACTGACCGAAAACCTTGTCAACCTGGGGTTTGCCGCTGGCAGGTTAAAAACAGGCACTCCTCCCCGTATTGATGCACGCAGTATCGACTACACGATGGTTGAGGAGCAGAAAGGCGATGAACAGCACGTCGCATTCTCGTTCAATAGCAGACCCATCATTGACCGACCTCAGATCAGTTGCTTTGTTACCAAAACAACCAAAGCGACGCATGAAATTCTGAAAAAGGGATTTGATCGTTCTCCCTTGTTTACCGGAAAAGTCCAGGGAATTGGTCCAAGATACTGTCCATCAATTGAAGATAAAATCTGTCGGTTCCCGGACAAGGAGAGCCACCATATATTTCTTGAGCCTGAAGGATTCGAAACAAATGAGATGTATGTCAATGGCTTTTCGACCTCACTGCCCGAAGAGATTCAGTTTGAAGCACTTCGCTCTGTTCCGGGGCTCAGCAAGGTAAAGATGATACGACCTGGCTATGCGATTGAATACGACTACTTTTTTCCGCACCAGATCAACAGAAGCCTTGAGACAAAAATAATAAAAAACCTCTACTTTGCCGGGCAGATCAATGGAACTTCCGGTTATGAAGAAGCTGCCGCCCAAGGGTTGATTGCGGGTATTAACGCAACCCTGAACATCCAGGATAGGCCGCCACTTCATCTCAAACGTTCTGACGCCTATATCGGAGTGCTCATTGATGACCTGATAACCAAGGAGACCAATGAACCGTACCGGATGTTTACCTCTTCGGCTGAACACCGGCTCATGCTCCGTCATGACAATGCTGATATCCGTCTTCAGCACTTCGGCTTTGCCGCAGGATTGCTTGATGCAGAAACATATTCCCTATGCACGACGAAACAGGCACTCATTGAGGCGCTCAATCAACTTTGTCTTAAAACAAAACTCCCCGCTTTAGAAGCAAACACGGTACTTTCTGGACTTGGTTATCCGGCAGTAAGTACACCACAAGGCGCCATGAGTCTCCTGAAAAGACCAGGAATTCACCTGGCGATGCTTCTTGATGCATCAACCTCATTCAAATGCGATGTCGAAGCCATAACGCTTGATATGCTGATTTATGAACAGGTTGAAATCGATCTTAAATATGAGGGGTATCTTAAACGGGACTTGCTGATGGCTGAAAAAATCCTGCGGCTCGACCTGCATCAAATTCCTGCGAACTTCAAGTATGAGAGTGTTTCTGGTCTTTCAAATGAAGGGAGGGAAAAACTTAAAAAACATCAACCCGATACGATCGGTCAGGCATCAAGAATTCTTGGTGTTTCCCCATCGGATATCTCCATACTCATGATACGTCTCGGACGTTGAACCGTATTACGTGTTTCACGTGAAACATCTACTCTCCGTTGACCCATGCTTTAACCAAAAAAGCCCCCATGGACAGCATAATCAGTGATATAGCAACCAACGATCTCCTGTTCGGAAAAGACAAAGAGGAGCATATTGTCGGCGCATACCAGATTTCAGATACCCATATAAGGATTTTTAATCGGATAAATGGGGAGATTAGCCATCACGATGATCAGTTTTTTCCATTTTTTTTCCTTTCTGACAACTCTCTGCTTGATGGGTTTGTGCCTGATGATGGAGAAAAATTCTGGCTGGTAAAGCTTGGTGGCTCCAATTATTATCAGAGTCTTGCCATTTTTCGGAACTGGAAAAATCACCGGGGGGCAATCGACTTCATCAACAAAAAGCGATATGGCGACACGACCGGGGAGAGCAGTAAAAGCACTTCATACGAGTCAAACACCCTCTTGTACAATAAAGGTGATGCTGTCACACAATACTTTCTTCAAAGTGGAAAAACCCTCTTCAAGGGGATGATTTTTGATGACCTCTACCGAATGCAACTTGATATAGAGACCCATTACAATCCCGTAAAAACGCGAAAGGGTGCAGCCGGAATTGGAGATGATGAGGTGATTATTGTCTCTTTGAGTGACAGCCGGGGCTGGGAATGCGTTCTTCATTCAAAAAACAGAACCGAGCACGAGCTTCTTGAAGAGCTTATTGCCTTGATCATTAACATGGATCCCGATGTCATTGAAGGCCATAACATCTTCAGTTTTGATCTTTCTTATCTGCAACGCCGTTGCGACCGGCTTGGCATTCCTTTTGCAATAGGGCGAAACGGATTACTGCCAAAAACATATCAGGCATCAATTCGTTTTGCTGAACGAAGTATTGATTATCCCTTTTTTGATATCCCGGGTCGGCATGTGATTGATACACTCTTTCTTGTGCAGAGTTATGACGTCTCAAAGCGATCAATACAAAGTTACGGTCTTAAAGCGGTTGCAAAGCATTTTGGCTTTGCCTCACCGGATCGAACCTATGTTGACTACAAGGATATCGCCTCTCTCTGGGAGAAGAATCACGAAAAATTGCTTGCCTATGCCCTTGATGATGTGCGCGAAACAAGGGCACTTTCATCACTGCTTTCAGGCAGCAATTTTTACCTGTCACAAATGCTGCCCTATACCTATGCCATGACATCGCGTATTGGACAGGCTGCAAAAATTGAAGTCCTTCTTGTCAGGGAGTATCTCCGTCGCAAACAGTCAATTCCAAAGCCCTCTTCGGGTGTGCAAGGTTCAGGCGGATATACTGAAGTTTTTCTTAAAGGAATTCTTGGGCCAATTGTTTATGCAGATGTAGAATCACTCTACCCGTCTATCATGCTTTCGTACCATATATGCCCGAAAAGTGACGAGCTGAGAGTTTTCCCGGGGGTACTAAATGAGCTGAAAGAGCTTCGTTTCAAGGCCAAAGAGAGATCGCGAACCGAGAAAACCAGCGGCAATGTCTCTCTTGCAAACAATTTTGACGCAATGCAGGGGTCGTTCAAAATCCTTATCAATGCCATGTATGGATACCTTGGCTTTAACGGTGGCATTTTCAATGATTTCATCGAGGCTGACAAAGTAACATCAACAGGGCAGGCACTTGCAAAAAAAATGATTGTTGAGTTTGAGGCCAGAGGATGCAAAATTATTGAGGTAGACACTGATGGTATTCTTTTTATACCTCCCCCCGAAGTGACAACTGAATCCGCAGAACGGGAACTGGTCGCTGAAGTCTCCTTGCTCATGCCGCAGGGGATCAACATCGGTTACGATGGCCGATTCCGGAAAATGATCTCCTACATGAAGAAAAACTATGCGCTTCTTGGGTATGACCATATCATGATTTTGAAAGGCTCTTCACTGACCAGCAGAAGCAGTGAAAAATTCGGGAGAGAGTTTGTCCGCAAAGGATTTGAAACGCTGTTGACTGAAGATATCAGCGGGTTGCACAATCTCTTTACGGAATACCGGAATAGCATTTTAAACCATGAACTGGATATTTCAGACTTTTCCAGAACTGAAACGCTCAAGAACTCACTCGAACAATATCTTGATGATGTAAAAACGGGAAAACGATCAAAATCAATCACCTATGAAATTGTCCTGAAAAACGGCATGAACATAACCAAAGGAGAAAGAATCACCTTTTATGTATCAGGGAGTGGAGCGGGCTCAGCCTCTTATGAAAGAGGGAAACTTGCTTCGGAATGGCAGAAAGAGCGGCCAGATGAGAATACCCAATTTTATCTGAAGCGCCTTGATGAGCATTGTCAGAAATTTTTGCCGTTTTTTAAGCCCCAGGATTACAGTATGATTTTTTCAGATGATACACTGTTTTCTTTTTCTCCAGAAGGAATAGTGCTTCAAAAGGAGATACGACATACAGAAACAAATCGTCAGGGCTGAAAAATTTGTTGATTCTATTTATCCACTCATTGTAATGCTTATATTGCTCTTGATGGAGAAGAATACAGCTTGTCCTGATATGACGCGACAATAGGGTAAAACAAACATTTTTCAATCAAATTGATCAAATCAGCATGATAGATAATAAAGTACTGCCAATAACAGATGACGTCACCTGGATAGGGGTTCTTGATCCCGGTCTTATCACTTTTGACATTGTCATGGAGACAAAATATGGAACAACCTACAACTCCTATTTTATCAATGCCGACAAGAAGACCATCATAGAGACAACAAAAGATAAGTTCTGGCCATCATATCTTGAAAAAATAAAACAAGTTACCGATCCATCTGAGATTGAGTACATCGTGCTTGATCATACAGAACCAGATCACTCAGGAAATGCAAGGAACCTGCTGGCTGTAGCACCAAATGCCACCATAGTTGGCAGCGGCAATGCCATCAAGTTTCTTCGTGATCAGACCGGCCACGACTTCAAGTCACTTGTTGTAAAAACCGGTGACACACTCAGTCTCGGCAACAAAACCCTGCATTTCATCAATGCACCAAACCTTCACTGGCCCGACACCATTTACACCTGGCTTGAAGAAGATCGTATACTCTTCACCTGTGACTCATTCGGGTCCCATTTCTGCAATGAAGGTATGTTTGATGACCTTGTCGGTGATTTTGACGACTCTTTTACCTACTATTTTGACACCATTCTGAAGCCGTTCAGCAAATACATGCTGCAGGCGATAGAAAAAATCAAGCCGCTCGACATCAAGATTATTTGCCCAGGTCATGGTCCGATTTTGAGATCCAACTGGAAAAAATATGTTGATCTGTCACAAAAGTTTGCAACAACGGCCATTGCTCTTCCCCAGGAAAAAAATATCCTGATAGCCTATGTCTCTGCCTATGAAAACACAGCATTGATGGCCGAAAAAATAGCGGAAGGACTTAGCCAGTCATGTGACTTCAAGATTGATATCTGTGACATCGAAGCTGTCCACGCATCGAAACTTGAAGAAAAAATCGCCCACTGTTCAGGTATTATTGTAGGCTCACCCACCATCAATCAGAACATACTGCCGCAGATCTATCAGATTTTCGCAACCATAAACCCTATCCGCGACAAAGGAAAACTTGCGGCTGCCTTTGGTTCTTATGGCTGGAGTGGTGAGGCTGTGCGCATGATTGAGAGCAATTTTACCATGCTTAAACTGAAGGTTTTTGATCAGAGCATGGCGGTGAAATTCAAACCGCATGAACCGGAGTTTGAAAAATGTATCGCCTTTGGCAAAGCCTATGCAGAAAAAATGATTGAGATTTATCAGCTCAGTTGCTCTCTTTGAGGTTTTTCACCCAAGAATAAAAGGAGCGTCGTCATCCTGCTGTGACGCTCCCTTTTATCTAAAAATAATCTCTTTAACCGTCGTCCCTGTCAGTGAATCATTAAGCTTGGTCAAAATATCCTGCTTTCGAAAATTGAGTTCCATTCTCCAGGCTGGATTTTTTACCCGTATAAACAACGCACCATTGGTAAAGCGCTCAATGGATGTTGCCGATGAAATTGCCTCTCCGACAACGCTATGCCATATCTGAACGGTTTTGTACTGCTGGTATGCTTCTGTCATGCCCAATATCTGACACATATCACCAACAACATCTGATATTTTTTTGGGATCTTTAGTTCTCGACACGCGGCTTACTCCTCGATATGCTTCAACGATTCCATGGAAATAGTAGTGATGGTACTTCCACCCTTATTTTCTGCTGAGGTAATAATCGTTTGCCCGCATTTTTCAAGTATACTGAAAATATCGGCTGTTCGTGACGCATCCAACTCACTAAAAATATCATCAAACAGACAGAGTGGTTTTTCTCCAAGGGTATCCTGATAAAAACGGTATTGAGCGAGCTTCAAAGAGATAAGAAATGTTCGCAATTGACCACGTGAAGCATATTTTTTTACCTCCTTGTCTTGAAGAAAAAAGAGCAAATCATCACGATGGGGGCCTGTAAGGGTCTGACCCCTCAAAATTTCCTGTTTTCTTGTCTCTTCATACTTTGCAAGAAATAACGTATAGAGTACTTCAGGTGGAGTATCCTGGCTGATCGTACCCAATGAACACCTGTAAAGTATTGAGGGATTTTCACCGCTCGACAATTGACCATACAGCGCATGAAAGTGATAAAAAAATGGAGCCAAAAACCGCATTCGAGCAGAAACAATTGATGCTGCAAGCTTGGAAATATTTTCAGTCCAGAGTAAAAGCATATCTTTATGGACATTAATACCGGAATATAACTGGGCAAGCAGAGCGTTTCTTTGATGCAAAACTCTTCTGTATGCCAGCAAATCATCCAGATATTTCCTGTCGGTCTGACTGATAAGAGTATCAATAAATCGCCTTCGTTCAGCAGGGGCTCCGTTGACAATAACGATTTCTGATGGTGAAAAAGTTATACAGGGTATACGGCCAATGTGGCGTGAAAAGGGCTTTATCTCGCAATTATCAACGATAACCTGCTTTTCCTTCTCTTTTTTGTAAACAACTTTTACGGTTGTCGAAACATCAGTTTCACTGCAAAAACTTCCATTGAGCACAAAATAATCTGAGGTAAAACGGAGACACTCACCATCAGTAGCGCTGACTTGACTTTTCGTCAGCGCACAATAATGGATACCTTCAAGAATGGAGGTTTTGCCTGAGCCATTCGGGCCGTGGATAAGGGTAATACCATCACCAGGCTGAAAGGTCAGTACCTGATGATTTCTAAAGTTTCTGTAATTTATACGCTCTAATTTCAATAATACATTAATTCACTTCAGTTATTGATTCTGACAGGCATCACCAAAACAATCAATTTATCATCCTCTTCAGTTTTATGCGGCTTGAAAATCACAGCCGTAGTCGGACTTTTCAGCTCAATGCGGATATCATTATCATCAAGGTGGGCAAGAGCGGCCTCAATAAATTTTGAATTAAACCCGATGGTAATATTTTCACCTTCATAAATACAAGGTAACTCTTCCTGGGCCGCCTCCCCTTCATTGGTATTTTCAGCCATTACTTTCAGAAGCTCTCCCTCAATCACCATCTTGACATCACCAATACTTGAAAAACGACCGACACGCCGCACGGAATCATAAATCATTGAGCGATCTATGATCAGGTGTTTGTCATGCTCAACAGGAATAACTGCATCATAGTTTGGATAAGGTTCAACGATTAATGATGCATCCAGAACAATGTTTCCGACAATAAAACGCACAAACCGACGATCAGAATCGAGCTGCATGGTAATGGATTCATGCTGGGCAAGCTTCTGTAAAATGGAGAGAACCCTGGCCGGTATGACGATTTTCTGCTTTTCAGCGATATCGGAAGATAAACTCTTTCTGCATCGTACAAGCCGATGCCCATCGGTGGAGACTCCTGTAAGCACACTTCCTTCAAGTTCAAACAGCACCCCCATCATGGCTGGCCTCATGCCATCGATACTGCAGGCAAAAATGGTTTTCTGAATCAGATCGAGCAATTCACTCGTTGCCAACTCAAGCGAGATATCGTAGCTTTTTTCATGTTTTTCAAGCTTGCTCTCAAATTGGCAAGGTATTTTATATTTGCCCTTATCGGTCGTGATATGGAGCGTTCCATGATCACTGATTTCCTGACGCTCAATTACAAAAGTTACCGCAGTATCATACATACTTCTGAGAAAATCCTGCAATGTCCTCGCCTTGAGACCAATATTTCCGGTATCAGTTGTATCCACATCACTTTTGACCGTGATCGAAAGTTCACCGTCAGTAGCAAAAAGAGTCAGACTGCCAGACTCAATGGATAAGTGGACGTTTTCAAAACGGGCATCAATGGCTTTTGCAGGAATCGCTTGTGCAACTTTACCAATGGCATCCTGTAATTGACGGATTGAAGAGGTTAATTTCATCTGCTTCAACTTTAACTATTTAATATTTATAAAAAAATTGTTGTTGTTGTTGACTGTGTGGATATCTGGACAAGAGTTTTTATTTTTTAAATAAATCCTTTACAGAAAACCATTTAGCACTACCACCGCCAGTACTGGAAATGTTGATAACCTGTGTGTTGGTGCCTGATGATTTTGTTTGTTGTTTGTGGAAGCTGGTTTTTGTTTTGACGCTGTGTTGATAGAAGTGTTGTTATCAACAAATAATCCACAGTAAACCAACATCTTGTACACACAAATATTTACATCGAGAGGATCTCGATTCTTTTTTTGATCTCTTCTATTTTTTTTCGTTCATCTGCCGTCGTGTCAACTTTTTTGGTAACCGTGTTCACTGCGTGAATAACGGTGGAGTGGTCTCTTCCTCCAAAATGCAGACCAATAGTCTTGAGTGACGAGTCGGTCAAAAGTTTTGCGAGATACATTGCAACCTGCCGTCCTACGGCGATCTCCTTTTTTTTGGACTTTCCTTTCAAATCATTTGGTGTTATGGAAAGGTACGAGCAGACCGCTTTTTCGATAGTGTCAAGTGTGAGGCGTTTGGTTGTATGCCGGATGATGTCTTTCAGGGTTGATTTTGTAAACTGCAGATCAATCTCCCTGTTATCAAGAGACTCCGCGGCGAGCAGTTTGACAATACACCCCTCAAGTTCTCTTACATTTTCGGTAACATTTGTTGCAATGAATTCAATGACAGCCTCATCAAGGTTTACACCACTCTGATGCAGTTTACTGAGGATAATAGCCTTGCGTGTTTCATAATCAGGAGGTTGAATATCCGCTGAAAGCCCCCAGTTAAACCGTGATATAAGGCGGTCTTCTATGCCCTTGATATCTTTTATCGGCCTGTCTGCCGAAAGAATAATCTGTTTGTTTGATTGATGGAGGGTGTTGAAAATATGAAAAATCTCCTCCTGTGTTTTTTCCTTGCCTGAAAAAAATTGAATATCGTCGATAATCAGGACGTCAATTGATCGGTAAAAAGAGGAAAATTCCTGTATTTTACCATTTTGTATGGCGTTTACGAAGTCGATGGCAAATTTTTCGCTGGAAACATAGAGTACCCTTTCGGAAAGCCTGTTTTCACGGACGCTGTTTCCGACAGCCTGCATCATGTGCGTTTTTCCCAGCCCGACGCCGCCATAAATAACCAGCGGATTAAATGCGTTGAGTCCGGGACTTTGCGCAACTGACTTTGACGCAGCAAAGGCAAGTGAGTTGCAATCTCCCCGGATGAGGGTATCAAAGGTGTATTTGGTATTTAAATGTGTTTCAAAGCGGGCAAGATTTTTTTCAAACTCCTCACTGTTTTTCGCCCGACTCTCTGTAGCGCGACTGGCAGCGATAAAATCGCCGTTCATCGCATTCCGGTGTGGTAATTCTATGGTGACAGGCTGCCCTTGTGATTTATCCATGACAATTGAATACATCAATTTCGCGTCAGGACCAATTACATCTTTAAGGGCAAGTTTTAAAAAAGAGGAATAATTCTCTTCTATCCACTCGTAAAAAAACTGGCTTGGAACCTCAATTGTCAGTTCACTCCCTGAAAAACTCAGTGGCTTGATTGGAAAAAACCAGGTTTTGAATGCCAATGGATTTATTTTTTCCTTAATGGCATTAAGGCAAGCCTCCCAGACTTGCTGCTCCATGGAGATGCTTTTCAGCGGTTTTATTTGCGGGTTTTCCGCAAATGTTTTTGACGTAACTTCAAGCATAAAAAACGGAGATTTGAGGGGTAAGGGTTGGTTTTATCAGCCCTGTCAACATTCGCTGTTCATAAGTTAGTTTTTTATGTGGACAAAAAACAATTTCCTTTATGAAAAATCCGTTGTATGGAAGGAGTTTTCGAGGGCCAGTTTTCAACGCGATAAGTTATTTTTTTTGCTTGTTTTGGTATAAAAAACCGCTCAAGTTGTCAACATGTGTTGATTCTGTTGGATTGGCGTCATCTTTGGCTCTTTTGGGGATTTGTTTTTTTTATCCACAAGTTATCCACATTGTTGATAACTTGTGCGGGTCGCCCTGTTTTTACCCCGTCATTTCGGCTGTTTATCGCGTCAAAAGCGTTCTGTTCTTGCCTCAAAATCCGTCGAGGAGCGGAACCATTTGTTAATGATTGTTCATTGTGTTAAATTGCACGCCCTGTAATTTTGAACGTACATAAACAAGTGTGGAGCTTTAAGCGATGAAAAGAACCTATCAGCCGCGGAATAGAAAAAGAAGGAACAAGCACGGATTCCGTGAGAGAATGTCGACCAAGAATGGCCGGAAAGTGCTGTCAGCAAGAAGGGCCAAAGGGCGTCACTCGCTTTCAGTAAGCAGCTCAATGGGTACAGCAGGTCAATAGGCTGGCTGTGAGAGTGCCAGAATCGAAAAACAATGCTCTCTTTCCGTTTTGAGCAAGTTGCACGTGCATTCTCTCGGCAAGCATGAGATTTTGAGAAAAAAAGTGCCGATTTCACTTCTGTTCAAGACTGGAAGAAGTATGAAAGGTAATTTTTTGAGAATTGTGTATGCTTCCCTTACACTTGAGAAGAGTTTTTTTCAGGAAGTGCCAGCCATTTTGTTCGCGGTTAGTAAAAAAACAGTCCCTTCCGCTGTTCAGCGCAACAGGGTCAAGAGAATGATGAGAGAGGCTTACCGGCTTGAAAAACCGTTGATACAGAGTAGAGCAGATAACCAGCATGAAGGGTGTGCCAGTGAAATGCTCTGCATCGCTTTTCTGTATATAGGCAGAAGAAAGACTTTCCCGGACCTTGAAACATTCAGGGAGGAGATCAGGGGTTTATTGGAAGGCATGATCTTTGCCTGAAACCTGACTGGTTGGCTCAAACATGAGGGATCGAGTTTTTTTACCGGATAAAGGGATATGAAGAGCATGATAAGCTTGAAGTTTTTCAATCAGGTACCGATAGTGCTGATAAAATTTTACCGCGCGTTTCTTTCGCCATTGCTTGGCCCGTCCTGCAAATATTTTCCTACCTGTTCCAGTTATGCGCTTGAAGCCTTTCAGCAGCATCAATTTTTCTATGCTTCCTGGTTGACGGTTTGGCGTATTCTTCGGTGCAATCCCTTTGCCAAAGGGGGATTTGACCCTGTTCCTCCCGTATCTGTAAACAACAAAAAGTTTTCTTGTAAAACTAAAGAGAGTGGTAATGGATAGAAATTCAATAACCGGCCTTGCAATTATTGCCGTGATCATGATGGTCTGGCTTCAGTTTATGTCGCCGGATAAAAAACAGGTGCCGCCGGCAACGGCAGTGAAAACCGGGCAGGTGGCGCAACAGGCACAGCAGATTCCAGCAACTTCGGTTTCTGCGTCCGAAACTTTTGGTCTTTTTGCCGCTTCTTCCGGCGGTCAGGAAAAACTGATGAAGGTAGACAACGATCTTTTTCGGGCAACACTCTCTTCAAAGGGTGCAACACTGAAATCTCTTGTACTGAAAAAGCATCTGGATGGCAATCGCCAGCCGTTTGATCTTGTCAGCAATGGGAAAAACGGAGCACTTTCACTGCTTTTTCTTACACGTGAAGGCAAGAGAATTGATACCCGTGACCTCTATTTCACCAATGTTTCGCTCGACACTCTTCGCACCATCACTGGAAAAGCGAGTTATGCGGTTCGCTACCACCTTGATGTGGCTCCCGGTCAGGCTATCGATATTATCTACGGTTTTGCCGGAGACAGTTACAAGGTAGACTATGATGTCAAGCTGACAGGATTTGCCAGTGAGCTTGCAGGAAATGAATACCAGTTGCAGTGGGATGGAGGGTTACCTTATTCAGAAAAAAATCGTCCGGATGAAGCACAGAGCGCACTGGCCAGTGCATATCTTGGCGGCAGTCTGGTAAAACTCGATGCAAGTAAGCCGAATCAGTCCTATCGTGAAGAGCAGTCAGGTGAAGCGCAATGGGTTGGTGTGCGTAACAAGTATTTTGTTGCCGCGCTGATTCCGCATGGACGTTCCGCCGGGATTTATCTTGATGGAAAAAAAGAGACGGGTAATGATTATGAGAGTTATCTGGCTGCGTTGAAGATGGCCGTTCCAGCAACAGGTGGTGTTACGGATGACAAGTTCAGCCTCTATCTCGGACCGCTTGACTACAACATTGTCAAGGCACAGAAGGTCAATCTCGAAAAGATCATGGATTTTGGCTGGGACTGGCTCACACGACCTTTTGCCGAATATATTATTCTGCCGGTCTTCAACTGGATGAATGGTTTTGTCGGTAATTATGGTCTTATCATTATCATTTTTGCCTTCCTTATCAAACTGGTTACCTATCCCCTTTCAATGGCTTCAACGAAGTCAATGAAAAAAATGTCGGCCCTGCAGCCAGCGCTCAAGGAGCTTCAGGAGAAGTACAAGGATAATCCAGCGAAACTGCAAAGTGAGCTTGGCCGGATTTACAAAGAGGCCGGAGTCAACCCGATTGGAGGCTGCCTGCCCGTGGTGCTTCAGATGCCGCTGCTCTTTGCCATGTTCTACGTTTTCCGTTCATCGATCCAGCTTCGCCAGCACAGCTTCCTCTGGGCAAAGGATCTTTCGGTTCCGGATTCGATTCTCGATTTTGGTTTCGCCATTCCCATGTATGGAAACCACATTGCGGTTTTCCCGATTTTAATGGCGGTGACGGTCTTTATGCAGCAGAAGATCACCCCGACGACCCAGAGCAATGAGCAGATGAAGGTGATGATGTACATGTTCCCTGCCATGATGCTGCTCTTTTTCAACAACATGCCTGCCGGTCTTGGCCTCTACTACCTGATGTTCAACATCTTCAGTGTTGCGCAGCAGTTCTATATCAACAAGACCACCACCGCCGCCGACATGCCGAAGGTTAACCTTGGCCTTGCCCCTGCCGGTTCAGCGAGGAAACAGAAAAAAGGGGGAGCCAGAAAGTAGGCACGATGATGGCGCCCATTGAGCAGGTTGATGTGTGGTTATTCAGGTTGTTGAACCTTAATATGGTTCATCCCGCAACCGATGACCTCATGGTTTTTCTGACCAACGGGCGCCTTTCGGGGCATATTTTTCTGCTTGCCCTTCTGTTCATGGTTGTCAGAAAGGGAAAAAACGCTTTTGTTGTCATTCTTTTTGCCCTTCTTGCGGTTGGTCTGGCTGATTTTGTGGCTTCAGGTCTTCTGAAACCTCTTGTTCAGCGTATCAGACCCTGCTTTGCCCTCGACCATGTTCGCCTGCTCATCAGCCAGCCACAGAGTTATTCGTTTGCTTCATCCCATGCAGCAAACTCTGCGGCCGTTGCAACGGTTACCTGGATTTTTTTTCACCGTGGCCTGCTGGTTGAAAAGCTCTTTACCGGTACCATGATTTTCTACGCTTTGGCCATCTCCTTTTCGCGGGTCTATGTCGGCGTTCACTACCCTGGCGACGTTCTTGCAGGTATGATGATCGGAGTATGCAGCGCGCTTCTCGTCTATCTTCTCTGTTCCTGGCTTTTTAAAAATATTCTTCAGCCCCGTCTGATGCGCAAAGGAAGCAACAGTTATGGGTGAACATTACTGGGGTATAGATCTCGGTGGCACCAAAATTGAGGCGGTGGTCACCATGCACTCCATGAAACCCGTGATTCGCCGTCGTATAGCCACAGAGGCCTCTGGAGGTTACAGCCATATCCTTGAGCGTATCAGGCAACTCATGGAGATGGTCTCTCTTGAGTCAGGCATAGCGCTCCCTTCACTGATTGGCATCGGAACTCCCGGACGCTATGATGCAGTGCATGGAGTCATGAAAAATTCCAATACGGTTTGCCTTAATGGCCGGAACCTGAAAGCTGATCTTGAGCGGCTTCTCAAAAGAGCTATTGTGCTCGAAAACGATGCCAACTGCTTTGCACTGGCCGAATCCATGCAGGGCGCAGGCGCATCACTCATGCGCGACCCCTCAAAACTCGCTTTTGGCATTATTCTCGGAACCGGTGTGGGCGGAGCTCTTGTTTATGGCGGCCATGCCCGCCGTGGCGCACACGGCATTGCCGGAGAGTGGGGGCACAATGAGCTCATCCCTGGCGGAGAGCACTGCTATTGCGGCAAGCGGGGCTGTGTTGAAACGGTTATCTCCGGCCCGGCGCTTGAACGCTATTATCAGCGCTTGAGCGGCCGCTTCAAGCCGCTTGAGCAGATCGCTTCGGATTGCGGCTCGGATGGAGCGGCAGATGAAACCATGCAAAGGCTGCTCTTTTATTTTGGCAAAGCGCTCGCGGCGGTCATCAATATTATCGATCCTGATTGCTGCATTCTTGGAGGTGGTGTGGGCCGTGTGGAGCAGTTGTATTCACCGCAGGCGGTTCAGGCCATTGAGAAGCATCTTTTTAACAGCGAACTCCGAACTCCCCTGCTCAAACCGCTGCTCGGCGACAGCGCCGGGGTTTTTGGAGCGGCATTGTTGACACTCAAGCCATAAAGATTCGTTATAATCCACGAACGTGTTCAACCAACAGTTACCTGACGCCCATGCTTAATAAATTATTCATAGCTATAGTCCTTTTTGCAGTGCTTTTAGCCGGATTACTTCCCTTGTCCGTTAATGCGTCGCCATTACTTGATCCCGAAAACACGATTTATCTCGACCTTCCATCCGGCCGAGTCGTCATCCAGATGCGTCCCGATGTTGCGCCTCGCCATGTGGAACGCATCAAGGCGTTGACCCGTAAAGGATTTTATGACGGTCTCGCATTTCACCGTGTGATCCCCGGATTCATGGCCCAGACTGGCGATCCGCTCGGCGATGGATCCGGCGGTTCCGGCCAACAACTTAAAGCCGAATTTTCGCACGAGAAGCATATCCGGGGAACCGTCTCTATGGCGCGCGCAACTGATCCCGACAGCGCCGACAGCCAGTTTTTTATCTGTTTCACCTCGGAACCGTTTCTTGACGGGCAATACACGGTTTGGGGACGTGTGGTATCCGGAATGGAATTTATCGACAAGGTCAAGTCAGGGGCAACATACAACAATGGCATGGTTTCAAATCCAACGAGAATCGTCCACATGCGGGTCGCTGCGGATGTAAAACAGTAAGCCAGGGTCATGAACGGTCGTGGTGCACAGCACATGGATCGTCTGGCCCGCAATTTGGATGATCAGCGTAAAGCTTAAAATGCTACGCTGCTCTCTTGTATCAACTCTTGCCTGACAGGCAGGAATGGAGGCCTGAGGCATTCTCTTTCTTAGGGGCGAGATCTCCCGTGGAGAGGTGAGCCGGATTAACGGGCTGAAAGAGAGAAGCCCGTGCATTGCTTTCATGAATACGGGCAAGACTCTGAACATTAACCTTCTTAAGCACATGAAATCATACCACAAGGAACTCTGGCTGCAGATACCTGCAAGAATGGATTTTGTCAATATCACCGGCGACGTGGAGCGGGCTCTTCAGGAGAGCGGCATTCAGGAGGGGCTCTGCCTGGTTAACGCCATGCACATAACCGCGTCAGTCTTTATCAATGATGACGAACCGGGGCTGCATCAAGACTACAAGCGGTGGCTTGAGGAGCTGGCTCCGCATGAACCGCTAAGCCGATACCAGCACAATAGAACCGGAGAGGATAATGGCGATGCCCATCACAAGCGTCAGATCATGGGTCGCGAAGTTGTTGTTGCCGTCACAAAAGGGCGGCTGCACTTTGGTACCTGGGAGCAGATTTTCTACGGGGAGTTTGACGGCAAGAGAAAAAAACGGGTGCTCATCAAGATTATCGGCGAATAAATCCCGTTGGAAATTCCGGATTTTGAATGGCGCTTTGCTTGATGTTGCCAGTCATGGGCGCATTCGCTGAATTTGAGCGGGCATTGATCCGTGAGCGGCAGCGGGAAGGGATTGAGCTTGCAAAACAGCAGGGAGCCTATCGTGGCCGCAAGAAATCGCTCAACAGCGAACAGATCGCTGAGATGAAACTCCGTATAGCTGATGGCCAACAGAAAAGCCAGGTGGCCCGGGATTTTGGTATCAGTCGAGAGACACTCTATCAATACTTGCGTTTGTCGGAGAGCTGATAAGACATCGACGTCAGAGTGGAGTGCTACCCCGGTTTTGCGTGCTCTCCTATCAGTGGTTGCCATGAATGTTGGTTTTAAGAATGGTTGCTGGTGTCATAAATTTAGTTGCAAAGTATAGCACTTAGTGATATCTTTGTTGCAATGAGAGTTTTTATAAATAAATGGTTTTCCCGCTGGGCGGATGATGAGGAGTTTTCTGACTCTGTTTTGTGGGCAACGGCTAAGGATGTCGTCGCCGGGAATGTTGAAGGTTCCTTGGGAGGGTGCTTGTTCAAGAAACGAATCCCTCGGGAAGGCGGAGGCAAACGTTCCGGTTACCGTGTTATTGTCGGTTACCGGCAGAGTGATGGGAGCAGGGTTGTTTTCCTCTATGCTTTTGCTAAAAACGACAAAGCTAACATTTCAAACAAAGAGAAAATCGCGCTTCAACTTACAGCCAAAGACTTCTTAAGTGCGACAGAAAAACAGTTACAAGCACTTTTATCGACAAAGAAATACAGGGAGGTAACAGCTCATGAGTAAAATTCTTGATATAGCCCATGAAATGGCCAAAGACCTTTTTGAGGTCGGAGCTATGGACGAAGTAACGATGCGTACAGTAGAATCGCTTTGTTTGCCGGGAAAAAAAGTTTTTCTTCCGGAGGACATCCGTCGTATTCGGACAACAAACCATCTCAGCCAGCCTGTTTTTGCTTTGATGCTCGGGATTGGAAAAACGACCGTTCAGCAGTGGGAGCAAGGGGTAAAAAAGCCTGGTGGAGCTGCCAAGCGTTTATTGGACGTGATCGATCGAAAGGGTATTGCGGTACTGAGCTGATGTAAAACATCCTCGATTCTACCAAAGCTATCTGCTGATTGTGCGGACACTGTCGGCACAATTGCTTCCGTTACTGCCATTGTCAAAGCTTGACTGACCAATGCGAGAAAGTTTCAGGTGCTACCCCTTCTAGCAGCCTGTCGGATTATCCAGCAAGACGAGATCGTAAAAATAGCAGCATAAGCTTTTTATAATAAACAAGATAAGTCGTATATTTCTTGCATCATAATCGCTTAACTGCCCACGAAAAAGCAATGCATTCAGACTTTCTTTCAGCCGATCGAAATACACTCTATCTTTTGCCGCCATCTGTTCAGGATTGGTTGCCGGTCAATCATCTCGCACGCTTTGTTGTTGATATTGTTGCACAACTTGATCTTACTCCATTAAGAGACGCCTATGCAGGCAGAGGCTGCAAAGCCTATGATCCGGAAATGTTGTTAAGCCTCCTGTTTTACGGTTATGCCACCGGAACCTTTTCAAGCAGGAAGCTGGAACTTGCCACTTATGAATCCATAGCGGTCCGCTATATCACCGGAAACAGTCATCCGGATCATGATACCATAGCAAATTTCAGAAAACGCTTTCTCGCTGAACTGAAACCATTTTTTATCCAGATTTTGACTCTTGCCCATGAAATGAACATCCTCAAGATCGGCAAGATCAGTATAGATGGGACCAAAATCAAGGCCAATGCCTCCAAGCATCAGGCACTGAGTTGGGGACATGCCTGCAAACTCGAAAAGCAATTGAAAGCGGAAGTTGACTCCCTGCTTCGTCAGGCTGAACAGGCAGACCAGTCAACAATCCCGGATGGGATGAGTATTCCTGAAGAGCTTGAACGCCGTGAAAAGAGGCTTGAAGCTATTGCCAGAGCAAAGCTTGAAATTGAACGTCGAGCTGAGGAGCGATACGAAAAAGAAAAAGCTGAACATGAGAAAAAGCTGGCAGAGCGTGAGCGCAAAAGTCAAAAGAGTGGAAAAAAACCTGGCGGAAAACCACCAAAAGCTCCAGAGCCAGGAGTGAAGGATCGTGACCAGGTCAATTTGACGGATGAGGAGTCACGAATCATGCCAGCATCGGGCGACGAATTCATGCAGGGCTATAACGCTCAGGCAAGTGTCGATGTCGACACCATGTTGATAGTCGGAGTTCATGTTACCCAACATACAAACGATAAACTTGAGCTCCGGCCCGCTCTTGATGAGCTGAACAAACTACCTGCAAAGCTGGGAACGTTAACCGAGGCGATTGCCGACGCCGGATATTTCAGTGAAAAGAATGTTGAGCTTTGTGAAAAAGAAACGATAACCCCCTACATCGCAGCAAGCAGAGAATCTCATAACCAGTCGCCTGCTGACCGATTCAGCGAACCCGAGCCAATAGCCAAAGATGCTGACGTTGTGACAAAAATGAAACATCGGTTGAAGACAAAGGACGGCAAGGCCGTCTATGCAAAACGCAAATGTACGGTTGAGCCGGTGTTTGGGGTCATCAAATCAGTGCTGGGCTTCCGGCAGTTTCTGCTCAGAGGCATAGAGAATGTAAGAGATGAATGGGATCTTGTCAGCATTGCGTGGAATCTGAAGCGATTGAATGTATTACGCCAGATAATGGCTTGAATATGGAGATGTAACTGCCTGA
>CAJAIK010000083.1 GCA_903939765.1 uncultured Chlorobiaceae bacterium
GCGAAAGAAAAGCCAAACTTATTTGCGCATTGGAAAGCGGGGTATACCTCGACGGCTGGATGATGGGAGCTATATGAGCCGAGAGGTTCCCGTGTAGTTCTGCGAGGGGCTGGAGGTGAAATTCCTCTGGTCTACTCACCTTTTGATGAGCGCTTAATAACGGTTTGTTACTGTAAATCGGAAAGCCAGAGGTCGAATAGTGTTCACTACTCGACCTTTGGCTTTGTGAAGTCCATTTCAGCACCTTGATTGTCGCCAACGCACATTGTTTTGCTATCACTCGATGATACGAAGCATCAGCATAGTCGGAATCAATTTTGATGGCTATTGTGTGGGCCTTTTCATTACCAAACCAATTCTTGTGGAGCGCTTGTTACGACTAACGCAGTAACAGGCTAAAAGCAAATTCAGCCACTATTTTCCCCCGGCCTTGAGCAGTTTGCGGCGCTCTTCTTCAGTCAGTGATCCATAGCCGCGCTCGGAAATCTTGTCGAGTATAGCGTTGATTTCTGCTTCGGAAACTGGTGGCGCCACCCTGTTTTGAGTATGGAGTCGCGGGCCACTTTTCTTTTTTCCGGATGGACGGAATTTGCTGAAGAGCCCGGAAAACGACCACTCGGCCCGTTTGATGGTAATGAAGATAAAGCCGATCAACATGCCGCCGAGGTGTGCGAAATGAGCGATGTTGCTGCCGCTTCCCATTGCCCTGCTGCCGAAACCGGAGATAAACTCGATAAACGCATAGCCGGCAATAAAATATTTTGCCTTGACGGGGAAGAGAAAATAGAGAAAGATGTAGCGGTTGGGGAACATCATGCCGAAGGCGAGCAGGACGCCGTAAATGGCTCCGGAAGCGCCGACAGTTGGATACGGATCGCCTATGGTTGCCAGCAGGTTGATGATTGCAGCACCGATACCGCAGGTAAAATAGTAGATGTTGAATTCCCTTGTACCCCACTGGTTTTCTATTTCAGCTCCGAACATCCAGAGGGCGAACATGTTGAAAAAGAGATGGGTGCCGCTGCCATGCAGAAACATGTAGGTCACTGGCTGCCAGAGTCGGAAGTTTTCGGAGCCAACAGGCCAGAGAGCTCCGAGCCCTTGAATGATTGCGCCGAATGGGGTGAAGAATTGCAGCAAAAAAACCGCAACATTGGCAAGGATGATGGTTTTTATTGCTGGAGGTATAAACTGAAAACCTCCGGGACTGTATGGCTGGTTGGAGTAAGTCATCAAGAGATATTGTTCTGCACATCCCGCTGCCGACTGGCAGCGGGAATGAGCGTCAAAGTGATAAATTTCGTCAATACTTTTGTTGTACGGAACCGCTCAGTCGTTCAGTGCAGCAATACCAGGGAGCTCCTTGCCTTCAAGAAATTCAAGGCTTGCTCCACCTCCGGTTGAGATATGGGTAATCTCCTTTGCCAGACCCGCTTTGGCAACTGCTGCCGCAGAGTCACCGCCGCCGATAATTGTTGTAGCCCCTTTTGCGGTTGCTTCGGCCATGGCATTTGCGACAGCCATCGTGCCGGCAGCAAAATTGTCGATTTCAAAGACGCCCATCGGGCCGTTCCAGAGTACGGTGCGTGCGGAGAGAATTTCGTTCCGGTAGGCTTCTGCGGTAAGAGGGCCGATATCGACGCCGATCATCCCTTCCGCTATGTTGGTGATCATCTCCGCGTGGCAGTCGGCAGTTGCTGAAATTTCAGCCGCAACAATAACATCTGAGGGGAGAAGCAGTTTGATGTTTTTGGCTTTTGCTTCTGCAAGTATTTTCAGTGCCAGTTCAATCTTGCTCTCTTCGACCAGAGAGTTGCCGATTTCGTAACCCTGAGCTTTGAAAAAGGTGAAGACCATGGCTCCGCCAATAAGAACGGTATCGACCTTTTTGAAAAGGTTTTCGAGGACATCTATTTTGCCTGATATTTTTGAGCCGCCAAGAATTGCCACAAAGGGGCGTTCCGGTTCCTGCAGCGCTTTTCCCAGATAGAGGAGCTCTCGCTCTATGAGAAAACCGGCAACGGCAGTCTGGACGTAGTGTGTAATTCCCTCTGTTGATGCATGGGCCCGATGCGCTGTGCCGAATGCGTCGTTGACGTAGATTTCGCCAAGTGAGGCAAGTTCGCGGGAAAAATCGGGGTCATTGCTCTCTTCTTCGGGGTGAAATCTCAGATTTTCAAGCAGCATCACCTCTCCGTCCTGCAGTGCAAGCACCTGCTTCATCACCTCGGTACCGATGCAATCTTTGGCCATGGTAACCGGGCAATCGAGCAGTTCAGCAAGTCGCAATGCAACGGGGGCAAGCGAGTACTCACTATTCACTTTTCCTTTTGGTCGTCCAAGGTGGGACATCAAAATAAGTCGGCCCCCGTTTTCCATGACTTTTCTGATGGAAGGAAGGGATTCAACAATTCTTTTATCGTCAGTAATTTTTTTGCTACTGTCGAGAGGAACGTTGAAATCAACACGCATCAATACCCGTTTGCCTTGAATTGATATGTCGGATAAACTTTTTTTCTGCATTGCTCTGATGATTTATTGAAAAAATGATCGGCGTCCGTGTTGCATTATAGGCAATTAAAATCAATCTCCTCAACGGTGATGTGACAGCTGTGGGTCACTCACGGTGTGTCGTGGAGGGCGCTTTTGTATTTTTTTATGTTAGCATTATGTTCTGCAAGAGATTCGGCAAAGTTATGTCCCCCTTTTCCGGTGGCAACAAAGTAGAGAAAGTTGCTCTCCGCCGGGTTCAGTACAGCGAGAATTGATGCAGCTCCGGGGTTACCGATAGGGCCCGGAGGAAGTCCGTTATGGCGATAGGTGTTGTAGGGAGAATCCGCCGCAAGATCCTTGTAATAGAGTCGGCGGGCCTCTCCTCCAAGGGCATACTGTACCGTTGGATCTGCCTGCAGTCGCATGTTTTTTTTCAGTCGATTGAGATAAACGCTTGCAACAAGATTTTTTTCACGATCAAGCGGAGTCTCAGCTTCTACAATGGAGGCGAGGGTCAGCAATCCGGTTTCGTTGAGTCCCCTTTTGGCGGCAATACTCTTCAGGCTGTCGGTATAAAAATGGCGAAATCTGCCGATAAGAAATCCTGCGGCCTCCTCAGGCGTACTTGCCCAGGCGAAGTTGTATGTTCCGGGAAGCAGGTAGCCTTCCGCATTTTTTGCCATAATGCCGCGTCTCATAAGCAGGCTGGGCCTGGATGCTGCGGCCATGAATGATGTTGAATCAAAATCAAGGTTTCGCGACAGGATGCGTGCAACCCTTTTGAGATCAAGTCCTTCGGGGAGGGTGACACGAACCTCATCCTGGCGATGCGAATGGAGGTAGTACATAAGCATGAAATTCGACATTCCCGGCGCAATGGTGTATCTCCCTGGCTTGATATGGTGCAGCCTTGGAATAATGGTTACGGTGACGAGTGCCGGCCATTTGCGGTTAATCGTACCGTTGCGGTATAATTCATCCACAATGGCATTTACTCCCATATTGCGGTGAACAATCAGGCTGGTTGTACTGGAAGCGGTATTGAGCCCTGGCAGGAATAAAAAGCAAGCCAACGCCGTCAGTAAAGCGGCAATGCTTACTATAAGCGGGTTACGTGGGAACGTTTTTTTCGATGCCATGTCTAAAGAGAGCTTGTTTAGCTGACCTGAATACCTGGCTGGCTGTTTTTCCATTCATGTTGAAACAGCCTGGTCTCTTCAATGATACATTGATAGATTTTTTCCAGCGCATGGGCTTTCAGTGGCGAGTCGGCATGGTTAAGGACATTGCTCAATACCTCTTTTTCGCGCTCGGGCTGGAGTACCTGCTCTCCAATTCGTGATTTCAGTGAGCTGATATTTTGAGCGCAATGCAGCCTTTCACAGAGCAGGGAGGATAATTGCTGGTCGAGAGTATCGATTTTTTTTCTCCAGTCGTCAAGTTCCTGCCAATGCGCTCTATTGCTAACGGTGCTGTCTGTCATCATAATGACGGTGGTTAAGAGTGATGCGTTGTTGTCAAACAAGAGTAGTATATAGAAAATGAGTCGTGTTGTTGCTATTCTTTTTCGCGGGAGAAGAGCGTCATCCATCGGGCAACTTCCCGGTCGCTCAGCAATTCGCCATTACATTTTTTTTCTTTGGCCGTTCTGCCGTTCGAGCGCTCATTACCGTTCTGCACGGTACCAGCAGAGGCCATCTCAAACAGTTGCAGGGCAAACACTTCAGATTTTATGCATCTGGCACCGAATGCTGTTGTGTACCGTCGAATCTCATCATCCGAACTTACAATAGTAACCATTTTTACCTTTGTGTTCAACGACTTTACGTAATCAATGATCCACAGGTCGGCACTTTTTGAGGCTGGCGTAAAAACAATGTGCAGTGGGGCGCCAAAAGCACACTCCCGGTGGCTCCCTTTACCGTCGTAGACAATGGTGATCGGGCAACGGCTTTGCTGCTGAAAACAGAGGAGCAGTTTTTCTGTTTTCTGGCGCAGAACATGGAGTGATGCTGAGGTTAGTGAGGGATAAAGCTTGTGAATCAGGTTATATCCATCGACCACGATCTCTTTCGCTCCTGTTTTCATCGGGTTTTCTGTTATTCGAAAAATCTTTTTCAACTGAAGTATTAAAATAGACTAATATTTTTTTAGTGCATCCTTTTTATATACATTTTGTGGTGGAGGAAAGTGGTAAAAAATGGGAACTTTCTCGTTTTTAATCTTGTTCTCAGCTATTTCTGTTTCCTCTGAAGGTGTAAAAAACGTCTGTTTGTCTCCGAATATGCACAACCGGGAATTAATGGGATTGCCATAATGGCGGGCTTTATTGGAAAAGAGAGACATTCCGTAGATGAGAAAGGACGTCTGATGATTCCTGCAAGGTTTCGCCGGAAGTTTGAGCCTGTGGTTTCGGAGCCTGTGGAAGTGCTTTATATTTTGAAGGCACCCGACCGCTCCATTGAGCTGTATGAGCCGTTTATATGGGCGGGAATGAGGAAGTCGATCTCCGGACTTTCGGATTTTAATCCGGAAGAGCGTCTGCTGAAGACGTTGATGTATGAAAGTCTTGAAACGGTCGAGCTGGATCGTCACGGGAGGGTTCCTCTGTCGAGGGAATTTCTTGAGCATGCGGGTATAACAAAGGATGTTGTGATTATTGGGGCTGATACAAAAATGATTATCTGGGAACCGGAGCGCCTTTTTTCTCTCTTGCAGGAGAGTGCCGGTCGTTTTGCATCTCTTGCAGGAAGGTACTTTTGATGGCTATAACGCGGGATATATTTCACGATCCGGTGCTTGTCACCGAAATTGTTGCACTCCTGGTCAGAAAACCCGGTATTTATGTTGATGGGACTCTTGGTGGAGGTGGTCACTCTCTGGCCATCTTGCGCGTGCTTTTTGAGGCCGGTTTTTTTGAAGGATCGCTGCTTATCGGCATTGATCAGGACGAAGCCGCATTGAGGGCGGCGCGCGAAAAGCTCAGGGAATTCGAAGATCGGGCCGTGCTGGTCAAGGGCAATTTTTTTGATATTGGGGGCATCATTTCGAAGGTTTGCGGTGAACGAGGGTTGAAACCACATGTTGCCGGAATATTGCTTGATCTCGGGGTTTCATCGTTTCAGATTGACACGGCTGAACGTGGGTTCAGTTATATGAGGGAGGGGCCGCTTGATATGAGGATGGATAGTAATGCCTCCGTAAGTGCTTGTGAGATAGTCAATACGTATGAAGAAAAGCAACTTGCGCAGCTTTTTTACCGATATGGGGAAGAGCCCAGGAGTCGAAGTATTGCAAGAGCTATTGTGGCGTATCGTCAGAGCAATGGGGCGATCAGCAGTACGCAGGAGCTTGCCGATATTATCCGTGGTAATGCGCACGGTGGTGAGCGAGTGATCAAGACCCTTTCAAGGGTGTTTCAGGCATTGAGAATTGAGGTGAATGCGGAGCTGGATGTTCTCAGTCGGGTGCTTGATGACGGGATCGATTGCCTTGATGAGCATGGTCGGATGGCGGTCATCAGCTATCACTCTCTGGAGGATAGAATCGTGAAAAGGGTTTTTGCCGAAAAATCCCGGAGTGACTGGGGGCCTAAAGGGGTCGGCTTGAGGGAGCCTCTTGCATGGGGATCGGTTACATCAATTACCCGGAAGCCCCTGATTGCCTCCCAGCAGGAGATTGCGACAAATTCAAGGGCAAGAAGTGCCAAGTTGAGAGTTATTGAAAAAATTTATCAGGGAGGCAGCAGTGGACGCCCGTAATGCGATTAGCCCCTATCTGCATAATTTTTTACGGCATATAAAGGGCTTTGGAAATAAAATGTTCGGTGATCAGCCGGTTGTTGGACGTTTCGGTGAAACCAGAGGATGGCAGGATTCAGGGTTCAGGGAGTTGGTCAGCAATACGCTTGAGTTCGATATCGGTTCGTTGTTGCGCCCAAGCTCTTTTTTGTACATTCTGGTCGGTGTGGGGATTATTCTTTTCCAGACAAACAACAATCTTGCCATTAACAATCTTGCATTGCAGAATGAACGGCTCAGGGAACAGATCCAGATGACCTCCAGCGTCATAACGTCACAGGAGCTCAAAATGGATGAACTGCATAGTATTCGTAATATTGCTCAAGATGCATCAGCACTTGGACTTGTATCTTCAAGCATTCCTCCTGTTGAACTTGAACCATGAATGACCAGCAGGAGACCGGGAGACCCGGCGATCGGGAGTTTGGCAAGCGGCTGGGTATTGTCGTTGCTCTTTTTTCGATCTTTATTGTCGCTATTATCGGGATGCTGCTCAGTATTCAGGTGGTCAATGCCGGGAAATACCACCAAAAAGCGGCGAAACAGTATGAGCGGGTGGTCACTGAACGTGCCCAGCGGGGAGCTATTCTCGATCGCCATTCCCGTATGCTTGCCGAAAGTATCGAATCCATCTCCTTCTATGCTGATCCTGTGATTGTCCGCAACACTCCTCTGTTTGATAAAAACGGTAAGCCGGTAAAGTTCAGGAAAAGTAATAAACAGAAAACATACGATAATTCCGGTGCTGTTGCCACTCTGTTTTCCAGGTATCTGGGCTCCGACAGGTCGGTTTGTCTTCAGCAACTGAGCCGCCACAAAGGAGTTGCGGTGCTTGGCCGCAAAATACCTGTTGCAAAGGCATTGCCGCTGATGCAGCTTATGCAGAAAAAAATTCCCGGCGTATGGTATGATCGCCAGCAGCAGCGTTATTATCTGAATGTTGCGGCTCAGGTTATCGGCTCTATCGGGAGCGCATCAAGCGAAATATGGGGAAGCAGCGGTCTCGAATTGCAGCTCGACAAGGAGTTAAGAGGTCGTGACGGTACGAGAATTTTTCAGAGATCGGCTACGGGCATCCGTTATCCGTCGCCCGATGCCGAGCAGCAGGATGCGATAAAAGGCAATACGGTACAGTTGACTATCGACGGGAATATTCAAAGTATTGTTGAAGACGAACTTGCCAAGGCGGTCAATACGTTCAATGCGGATGCGGCGTCAAGTATTGTTATGGATGTTCGTACCGGAGAGATTCTTGCCATGGCCAATAATCCCTCATTTGATCTGAATCAGAGATCGACATGGACTCGCCAGAATTCGCGAAACCGCGCGGTGACAGAAATGTACGAACCCGGATCAACATTCAAACTGGTCATGGCTGCTGGAGCAACGGAAGTCCTGCATAGAAAAGCTGATGACAAGGTGTTCGCCAATAATGGGGTTATGCCTATCTATAATCTCAAGATCCGCGATCATGAGCCTTACGGTACCATCACATTCCGTGAGGCTATCATGTTTTCAAGCAATATTGTCGCAGCCAAGACGGCTATGGAGATCGGGCGTGAGCAGTTCAATGCCTATACAAGAAATTTCGGGTTTGGAAAGAGAACCGGTGTTGGACTTGTTGGTGAAGCACCGGGACTTGTCAGGCAGCTTTCGCATTGGGATCGTACCACGCTTCCCTGGATGGGTTACGGCTATCAGGTTATGGCCACCCCACTGCAGACGTTGCAGGCCTATGCGGCAATTGCCAATGATGGCGATTTAATGAAGCCATACATCATCAAAAGGGTTACTGATGCTGACGGTCAGGTTGTTCGGGAGTGCTCTCCCGAAAAAGTCCGGCGAGTGGTTTCCGCAGAGACGGCGAGATATCTCGGGAAGGAGTATTTTAAGGCTGTTGTTGACAGTGGAACGGCAAAAAATGCGGCGGTTCCAGGTGTGACCGTTGCTGGCAAGACCGGAACGGCGAGGCGTGCTGCAGGAGGTTCGTATGCCAATCCGGTTTATGTCTCTTCATTTGTCGGCTATTTTCCGGTAGAGACTCCCCGTTATGCGATTATCGTAATTGTTGAAAACCCCAAGACGGCTTATTATGCGGCCACGGTTGCGGCTCCGGTTTTTTCCGGCATAGCATCAAGAATCATTGCCTGCTCCGAAGAGATGCAGAAAAACCTTGCTATCCGTTCTACGGAGAGGTCGCTTCTTGATTCGATTGTGACGGTGGTCGTGCCCGAACTTCGGGGGTTTAAGGGACGTGATGCCCAGCGTCTGTTGAAATGGCTCAATCTGGAGATGGATTATTCAGGAGATTTTGATGGGGTTGTTGTTCGCCAGAGCATTGCTCCCGGCAGCAGGGTTGTAAATAAAAAAGTGATAAGGGTGGCGCTTGCTCTACAAAACATTAACAGAAAATCCCCATGATGGTGTCAGGAGAGCGTACCGAGGGGGTGCAACTGGAGGAGTTGCTCAAAGGAGTTGCCTGTTTGGCGATTGCTGGAAAAAGCAGCCTCCGTGGCTTGATTCACCAGGTTACCAGTGATTCGCGAGAGGTTTGTTTCGGCTCGCTTTTTGTTGCCGTAAAAGGCTATTGTGACGATGGCTCCCGTTTTATCAGCAGCGCTATAGAGAGAGGAGCTGTGGCGGTTATCTGTGAGGAGTTTCCGACAGATATTTCCACCTCATGCTGCTATATAAAGGTATCTGATGCACGAAAGGCACTTGCTGAGGCGGCCCGGATTTTTTATGGAAATGCTTCCGATCAGTTGCTGGTTATCGGCGTTACCGGTACCAACGGCAAGACAACGACAGCAAAACTGATAACGGCAATGTTCAACGCCGGCGGTATTCCTGCCGGTTATATCGGGACCAATCTTTGCAAAATCGGAGAGCTTGATATTCCGCTTGACCGTACCACTCCCGAGGCTCACGGGCTGCACGCCCTCTTCCGCAAGATGGTGGATGCGGGATGCCGGGCGGCAGTGATGGAGGTTTCCTCTCACGCCCTGGTGCTGCAGAGGGTCTTTGGCATCCGCTTTCATGCGGCACTGTTTACCAACCTGACACGGGAGCATCTTGACTTTCATGTATCCATGGAGGAGTACGCTGCTGCCAAGCAGCGACTCTTTGACCAGCTTTCTCCTGAAGGGTTTGCGGTATTCAATAGTGATGATCCCTTGGCCGCGCAGATGGCTGATCGCGTAGCTTATGAAAAAATATATTGTTGTACGTTACGTAAAGGGACTCCGCCCGCTTTCCCGCACAGCAGGATTTTTGAGGCAGATATTCTTGAAAGCACTCTTGCGTCGAGCACGGTAGCCCTCTATTTTCCTGATACGGTTATGACGGTGAAGGTCGGCCTTCCGGGACACTTCAATGTCATGAATGTGCTTGAAGCTGCGGCCATCGGTAACGGCATGGGGCTCGGTTCCGAAGAGATCTGCAGCTCACTCTCCGCGATATCCACGGTTGAGGGGCGTATGGAAAGAGTTGGTGAGAGTAGTCAGGGATGGTGTGCGTTTGTTGATTATGCACATACTCCGGATGCACTGCTCAAGGTGCTCGAAGTTTTGCGCCAACTCAAGCCTGAGGGATCACGTCTTGTCGTGGTTTTCGGGTGTGGCGGCAACAGGGACCGCAGCAAGCGTTCAGAAATGGGCCGAATTGCTTCCGAAATAGCCGATGAGGTTATCATTACCTCTGACAATCCCCGCAACGAAGAGCCAGAGGGAATTCTTGATGAAATTGAGCGAGGTATTACCGGTGATCATTATATGAGGATCTCCGATCGTGCGGAAGCTATCAGACGGGCGGTTTTGATGCTTAAAAAGGGAGATGTTCTTCTTGTTGCAGGAAAAGGGCACGAAAAGTATCAGGAGATTGCAGGACGGAAACATTATTTTTCAGATCAGGAGCTTATTAAAACATATATGCAGGAAAACATATCCGGACATCCGGAGAAGGAGTGTGTGTGCAGGTAAGGGTGAAAGGCGTGTTGACGATTGATGATTTCCGTAACGTTGGTGAGGTGGTCGCCGGGGCGCCCCATGGTGTGCCCCTGCAACCACCGTGGGAGATTGCATCGCCTGTCGTGGTCATTGATTCAAGAGAGGTGACAGGTGGTGAAATTTTTATCGCCTTGAAGGGTGAGAATGCGGACGGACATGGCTTTATTGGCACGGTGTTTGAAAAGGGTGCATGTTGGGCAATGGTAAGTCGTCAATGGTATGAGGCGCAGGGTTCTGTTGAGCCACCGCCTGGCAAGGGGTTTATTGTTACCGATGACCCTGTTGCCGGGTTGCAGCAGCTTGCCACGATTTACAGGAGCAAATTTTCCATTCCTGTTGTGGCTATCGGGGGCAGTAATGGAAAGACCACAACGAAGGAGATGGTTGCGTCGGTACTGGGAAGAGGGTTCAAGGTTCAGATGAGCCAGGGCAATAAAAACAACCATCTTGGGGTTCCGCTGACACTGTTGCAACTTCGTCATGACACCGATATCGCCGTTGTCGAGGTGGGCATTAATCATCCCGGAGAGATGGAATTGCTTGCCCGTATCGCCAGGCCGACCCATGCTCTCCTGACCAATATCGGCCATGAGCATCTGGAATTTCTGCTTGATCTTGACGGGGTTGCCAAGGCTGAAACACAGCTTTTCGACTATCTGCGCCAGAATGGCGGTACCGCCTTTGTCAATACAGATGATTCACGGCTCTGCAAGGCTGCCGCAGGGCTGGAGAAGTCGGTCAGTTATGGAGTTGCAAATAGTTTGGGAAATAGCTGTTGGGCTCGGGAGATTTCGGTAAACACGGCAGGCACGCTCTCTTTTCTTTTATGTTCCTCGGCCGGGACTGAGTCGGTTAGTCTGAACTTTACAGGGAAGCATAATGTCTTCAATGCCATTGCCGCCGCCGCCGTCGGGCAGCATTTTGGACTTTCACTCTCTCAGATCCGGGTGGGACTTGAGCGTCTTGCTCCTGCTCCTGGATGGAAACGGCTTGAGGTCATAGACTCATGCGGTCTGAAAATCCTCAATGATACATACAATGCCAATTCAGACTCAATGCGCGGTGCGATTGACGCCCTTTGTGATATTCCCTGTACCGGTAAAAGGGTTGCCGTTCTGGGTGATATGCTTGAACTTGGAGTGGCCGGAGAGGCTCAGCATGAGGCAATCGGCCGTTATATCAAAAAAAGCTCGGTTGACGTGTTGTTTACTTTTGGAGAGAAGGCCTTGATTATTGGCCGTGAGGCTCCGGAACTTTTTCAGGGCCATTTCGAGTGCCGTGAAAAACTTCTTGCAGCATTACTCTGCGTGTTGGAGGCGGGTGATACACTGCTTTTTAAAGGATCCAGGGGAATGAAGCTTGAGCAGGTTGTTGATGCGCTCATCAATGCAAGAACCATAACCAGATAAGAAATACGGAATGCTTTATTATTTGTTGAAATATATCGATGATCTTTTTGATCCTCCGGGACTTCATGTCATTGAGTATCTGACCTTCAGGGCAAGTGCTGCAGGGATTACGGCATTGCTGATTATCCTTTTTGCTGGCCCGGGATTTATCAGATACCTGAAAGCAAGGTTCATTGAGCCGATCAAGGAGGAAGCGCCTCCGGAGCATAAAAAGAAAAAAGCGCTGCCCACAATGGGAGGGGTGCTTATCATTTTTTCCATTGAGATTTCGGTGCTGCTCTGGTCGAAATTCACTGATCCGCATGTCTGGCTGATCATGCTTGCCATTCTCTGGATGGGCGTCATTGGTCTTATTGATGATTACCGAAAGGTTGTTCTGAAAATCAAGGGTGGGCTTTCGGCTCGATACAAACTGATCGGGCAGTTCTCTCTGGGCTTGGTGGTTGGTCTGTATACCTGGTTTGATCCTGCTTTTTCTGTACTGCTGTCTACGACAACGGTCCCTTTTTTCAAGCATCTGACCCTTGATTACGGTTATTTTTATATTCCAATCGTCATCTTTATTATCACCGCCGTATCGAATGCGGTTAATCTGACCGACGGGCTTGACGGTCTTGCTGCCGGAAGTTCGGCCATTGTGGTCATGGGTCTTGGCGGTTTTTCCTATCTGGCAGGAAATGCAGTGTATGCAGTATACCTGAACATTCCATTTATTCCCGGTGGTGGTGAAATTGCTGTAGTATGCATCGCAATTGTCATGGCGTGTGTGGGCTTTTTATGGTTCAACTCCAATCCGGCAGAGATCATCATGGGCGATACCGGATCCCTTGCCCTTGGCAGTGCGATTGCTGTCATTGCGCTTTTGATCAAGCAGGAACTGCTTCTGCCCTTGATTGCCGGGATATTTTTTCTTGAAACGCTCTCTGTGTCTCTTCAGGTCCTCTATTTCAAGTACACGAAAATGAGGTACGGTCAGGGCCGGAGGATTTTTTTGATGGCGCCTCTTCATCACCATTTTCAGTTGAAAGGGTGGGCTGAACAGAAGATTGTGATCAGGTTCTGGATTTTGACCATTCTTTTTTTTCTTGCCAGTCTCATGACCTTAAAACTCAGATAAGAGCGACATGGATCTAACGGGTAAAAAAGTATCGGTCATTGGTGCAGGGAAAAGCGGAATGGCTGCAGCGGAACTGCTCTGTCGTAAAGGTGCGAAGGTGCTGGTCAGCGAATTTGGAAGAATAGGTGCAGTTGATCTGTTGCGTCTCAGGGAGATGCCGCTCTCCTTTGAACAGGAGGGCCATTCGGCGCGGGTGTACGAGGCTGATTTTTGTGTCCTTAGCCCGGGCATTCCACCCCATGCCGAAGTTGTTACAACCATGCAGGCAAAGGGAATTCCTCTTTATAGTGAGATTGAGATAGCAAGTTGGTTCTGCAAGGCAAGGATTGTCGGGATTACCGGTACGGATGGAAAAACCACGACATCGACACTGGTTCATCGTATCTGTGAGGAGGATGGCCTCCGGCAAGGATATCGGGCGTTCAGTGTCGGCAATATAGGAGTGCCGTTTTCTTCGATGGTTTCTGATATGAACATCGGTGACGTTGCGGTTGTCGAGTTGAGCAGTTACCAGTTGGAGCGCTCCCCCACGTTCAGGCCGGATGTTGCTGTTATTACGAACATTACTCCAGACCACCTCGATCGTTACGGCGGAGATATGAACAGTTATGCGGCTGCAAAATTCAGCATTTATGCCAACCAGAGGGCAGTTGATACGCTGGTCTGTAATGGTGATGATCCGCTGCTCAGGGAACATTTTATTGATGGTATGGAGCGTTTTCCATTCAGGATTGTACCGTTTGGCATGGATTTGGTCTTTGAAGCAAAGCAGGCCTCTTGTATCGTTGTTCTTGAGGGCGACGCCCTGTGTGTCCGCACGGTTGACGGGGATGACCGTGTTATTGAGACATCAGAGTTTCTGAAAAACAGTTTTCGCGGTCGCCATAATATCTCTAACGTGCTTGCGGCGGTTGCTGTAGCAAGGGCATTGGGCATCGACAATGACGTGGTTCGCCGGGTACTCAGGGAGTTCAGGGGGGTTGAGCATCGTCAGGAGTATGTTTTGACCATCAACGGGGCTGATTGGGTCAATGATTCAAAGGCGACCAATATCAATGCCATGCGTCAGGCGCTTGAAGCGCTTCCAGGTACGGCGATACTTATTGCTGGAGGAAGGGATAAAGGAAATGATTACGCGTCGATTACGGAGCTTGTCCGAAAAAAAGTATCTTTGATCATCGCTATCGGCGAATCACGTGGAAAGATAACCGCAGCTTTTAAGGAAGTTGTGCCTGTTGAAGCGGTGGCGACATTGAATGATGCTGTTTTATTTGCACATAATGCTGTCAGGCCCGGTCAGACAGTGCTTTTTTCACCCGGGTGTGCAAGCTTTGATATGTTTAACAATTTCGAGGATCGCGGCATGCAGTTTAAACAATGTGTCCATCAGTTATCACCATGCTGAATACGGATTACATTCCGGAGCCTGCGGAAGTTTCCACACAAAGCGACCGTTCACAGCAGTCGGGAAGGGATGGTGTAGTCGGAAAGCTTCTGGTACTGATTGTCGCCATTCTCATGAGCGTAGGCGTTGTTGTGGTCTATAGCAGCGGAGCGGGATGGGCGGTCACGAAGTACTCAAGCTCCGAGTATTTTTTGTGGCGCCAGATTGTTTTTTCTTTGTTCGGAATCGGCACGGTGCT
The DNA here is from genome assembly GCA_903939765.1 of uncultured Chlorobiaceae bacterium. Classification (GTDB taxonomy): domain Bacteria; phylum Bacteroidota; class Chlorobiia; order Chlorobiales; family Chlorobiaceae; genus Chlorobium. The sequence goes on from CAJAIK010000083.1 coordinate 14,467, forward strand.
CGTTGTGGCCCAGCTTGACTATCATGTATTCTGGAAAACCAGCAAAATCATTCTTTTTGCCAGTATTCTGCTTTTGATGCTTCTTTTTGCCATGAAGGTGGTCGGCCTTATTTCTGGAGCTGCACGCTGGATAGGTTTTGGTCCGCTCAAATTTCAGGTATCTGATTTTGCCAAATATGCTGTTATCTTTCACTTTTCAAGACTCATCAGCGAAAAACAGGGATATATAAAGGATCTTTATAATTCCTATTATCCCATGCTCCTCCTTTTGCTGGTCGTCGTATCCCTTGTGGCTATTGAGCCGAATTTCAGTACGGCATCGCTTATTGCCATTACAGGTTTTACACTTATGTTTATCGGGGGTGTCAGTATTCGCCATCTCATGGCTACCGGATTGCTGCTCATTCCTCTGGCTGGGGTTTTTGCCATCGCCGCACCGTACCGGCTTGCCCGTTTGCTTTCGTTTACCAGCGGAAATGAAAAAGGGGCTACGTATCAGGTTACGCAGGCATTGCTTGGCTTGGGGAACGGGGGGTTGTTGGGCCTCGGTATCGGGGCCAGCAAGCAGAGGGAGCTCTATCTTCCACTTTCTTATAACGACTTTGTTTTTGTTGTTATAGGTGAGGAGTACGGGTTTGTTGGCGCGCTTGTCGTCATTGCTCTTTTTGCGGGATTTTTAGTTTGCGGCCTTATTATCGCCAAACATGCGCCCGATAATTTTGGTAAATATGTTGCCACCGGGGTTACGATGGCCATCTCTCTTTTTGCCTTTGTCAATATTGCGGTTGCCTGTCACCTGCTTCCGACGACCGGTGTTGCGCTCCCTTTTATCAGCTATGGAGGTACAGCGCTCCTTTTTAACTCTCTCGGAGTCGGGATTCTTATGAGTATATCAGGGTACAAAAGCCCGGTGCCTGAAAAAGGTATTCGGTCCAACGTCATGGAAGGGAGGAGAGTATGAACGTGCTCTTTGCTGGTGGCGGGACGGGAGGTCATTTATATCCGGCCGTAGCTATGGCTGAAGAGCTCCGGAAACTGGGGCCGGATGCAGGTATTTCTTTTGCTGGTACGAACAGTGGCATTGAGGCGACCGAAGTGCCAAGACTTGGTTACCGGTTGCATCTTATTCCTGTCAGAGGTTTAAAAAGAGGACGCTCGCTTGCAGCTCTGCTGGCAAATGTCGGTGTTGTCGCTGATTTTGTTGCGGCTCTGGGAGGTGCAGTTGCCCTTATCAGCAGGGAAGCTCCTGATGTTGTTGTCGGTACAGGGGGATTTGTCAGTGCCCCACTGCTGCTTGCGGCTCAACTTATGGGAAAAAAAACACTTATTCAGGAGCAAAATGCATTTCCAGGTGTAACGACAAAACTCCTTGCCGCGCTGGCCAGTGAGGTGCATCTTTCGTTTGAGGAGGCGCGCAGGTTTATAAGAAAAAAAGAGCAGATTTTTGTGTCCGGTAATCCTGCACGCTCGTTTGAGTTGCAGCACTCCGCGGCGGCAAGGGCCCGGTTCTCTCTGCATGAAGCGCGTCCAACTCTTCTTGTTTTTGGAGGAAGTCGTGGTGCGCGCTCAATAAACAATGCGGTGCTTGAGGGGCTTCCGGCCATTATGGAATCAGCAAATCTGATATGGCAGACCGGATCGCTCGATTTTGAACGTATAAACAGTCAGGTTAAGCGCTCCCCTTATCTATGGATTTCTCCGTACATTGCGGAGATGGGATCGGCTTACAGTGCGGCTGATCTTGTTTTGTGCCGGGCAGGCGCATCATCCATTGCCGAGCTGACCAATCTTGGAAAGCCTTCGGTTCTCGTTCCTTACCCTTACGCAACCGGCGACCATCAGCGTCATAATGCACGGGCGCTTGTTACGAGCGGGGCATCCATGCTGATTGAGGATGACCGTCTTGGTCAGCAGGCCTCAATAGACGGGATTCTTGAGTTGCTGCATGATAGTGAGAAGCTTGGAGATATGGGAGCTGCTTCCCGGAAACTGGCATATCCTGATGCAGCTCGTCAGCTTGCTTTGCGAATCGTCGGCCTTGCAAAATTTTATTAAGAAAGAGGATACTTACACACATGGAATTGGGGAAAACAAAAAGCGTCCACATTGTCGGGGTTGGTGGCGCAGGTATGAGTGCGATTGCCGAACTGCTTCTGAAGTCGGGGTTCAGGGTGACGGGTTCTGATCTTGCGTCTGGTGAGGTGACCGAGAAGCTTGCCGAGCACGGCGCAATAATTTATCATGGACACCGGGCAGAGCAGGTTACGTCGAGTGATGTTGTTGTCTACTCCTCTGCAATCAGGTCAGGGGAAAACGTTGAAGTCATTGCCGCCGCAAAAGCAGGTATTCCTGTTATCAAGCGAGATGAGATGCTTGGTGAGCTCATGCGCTATAAATACGGAATATGCATTGCTGGTACGCATGGAAAAACAACAACGACGGCCATGATTGCGACCATGCTGATTGAGTCCGGTGAGTCGCCGACAGTCATGATTGGTGGAATCTCAGACTATCTTAAAGGCAGCACCGTTGTTGGTGAGGGAAAATTTATGGTTATTGAGGCTGATGAGTATGATCGTGCTTTTTTAAAGCTTACTCCCACCATTGCGGTTATCAACAGCCTTGAGTCGGAGCATATGGATACCTATGGCACGCTTGATGAACTGAAGCAGGCGTTTGTTACTTTTGCCAACAAAGTGCCTTTTTACGGCCGGGTGATCTGTTGTGTCGATTGGCCGGAAATCAGAACGATCATTCCATTGATGAACCGCCTTTATACCACATTTGGCATAGAGGAGCCTGCCGATGTGATGGCCTCAGACATTGTTTTTGAAAAACAGCGCACCACGTTTTCTATACAGGCTTACGGCCAGGAGTATCGTGATGTTTGCATCAATGTGCCGGGACGCCACAATGTACTCAATGCTCTGGCGGCTTTTTCGACAGGTCTTGAGCTGGGAATCATGCCTGAGCGACTGATTGCCGGCCTTGGGAGGTACAGCGGCATGAGAAGACGGTTTCAGATAAAATATGATAATGGTCATGGACTTATGGTTGTCGATGATTATGCTCACCATCCATCAGAAGTGAAGGCAACCGTCAAAGGAGCCAAAAGTGGATGGTTGAATTCTAAAGTCGTTGCAATTTTTCAGCCGCATCTCTTTTCAAGAACAAGGGAGTTCGCGCATGAATACGGGTGGGCTCTTTCAAGGGCGGACATGGTTTATATTGCTGATGTCTATCCTGCCCGTGAAAAGGGCGAGGATTATCCGGGAGTTAACGGGGAGCTGGTAGCTGATGCTGTCCGTAAGGCAGGCGGAAAGCATGTTGAGTTTATTGCTGATATGGAGACTCTTTTTTTATCTCTTGTGGAGTTGTGCGTCAATGGTAACCTGCTTCTTTTCATGGGTGCAGGAGATATTACCCACCTTGCATCGAAAGTTGCTGATGTTTGCAGAAAGGGCGATGCAACGCAATGTGGCACTCTTTCAATACAGGGTTAAACGGAGTCATGAACGGATTCGAAAAAGCATTTTCTTATGTCTGATTCCGAATACAAGGAAGAGCCTCGTAATTTGCCAGCCTCCAGTGGAAGTTGGTTTGCCCGGCTCTTTATTTTTATAATAATTCTTGCTGCTCTTGCCGCTCTGGCATTCTATGCATCGCAGTGGAAAAAAGAGGTTGTTGTCAGGGATTTTGTTGTCGATGGAGCCTCAATTATTTCAGAAAGGGAGCTTATATTGCGCCTGAATCTCTTTAAGGGCAGAAATTTACAGAATCTTGACACCGGAGAGCTGAAAAAGAGGATCATGACCATTCCGTATCTCAGGAATGCCGAGATTGGCAAGGAGATGAATGGAGTTGTCCGGATCAAGATTTTTGAGCGGGAGCCTGTAGCGTTAACGGTTCTTGATGGACGGGTTATGGCTATTGATGGTGACGGGTTTCTTTTGCCGGAGAGAAAGGATTTTTCGGGGCATGCTCCAAAATTGCTGAAAATTTCAGGAATAACCCGATTGCATATGGCCAGCAACGGTTTGCGGCAACTTGACCGGTGCGACATCGCACTGATGAGGGATTTTCTTGATGCGCTTTCACAGACTGATTATGCAAGTCTTCTTATTGGTGAACTTTATCTTGCCCGTAACAATATGGCATGGTGCAATACAGCTCAGTCTCCTGCCCGTTTTATTGTCGGCAATGACGGGAATTACAAGGAAAAGTTGAAAAAATTCGAGATATTCTGGCAAAAGGTGGTTTCTAAAAAAGGTTTTGACTCCTATGAGACGGTGGATTTGAGGTTCAGAGACAGGATTTTTACCAGGGATACTCTATCTCTGGTGGTGCCTCAGAATGTTTCCCTGTGATAATTATGTATAGAATAGAAAAATGCTGAAAAGCAATATTGCCGTAGGCCTTGATATTGGCACAACCAAGGTGTGTGTTGTGGTTGCTGAAAAAGATGAAATAGGAAAGCTCAACGTTCTTGGCAAAGGGCGTTCTAATTCCGACGGTCTTCAACGCGCAACGGTTGTCAATATCAACAAGACTGTCGCCGCAATCAGATCGGCGGTAGCTGATGCGGAGCGCGAGTCTTCCATTCGTATCCACGGTGTCAATGTAGGCATTTCCGGAGCACATGTTCACTGTATTCACAGTAATTCAGAAATCAGCATTAACCAGACTGGTATTGTCAATGATTCTGATGTGAAACGTTTTCTGGAAAAGGCCAAAACGAATATTCGTTATCTGGATATTGATCACGAAATTATTCATGTCATTCCGCAGGAATTCATTGTTGACGATCAGGAGGGACTTCTTGATCCGATAGGTATGGCCGGGACGACGATGAGGGGGAGCGCCTATATTGTGGTCGGTCTGAGAACAAAAATTCGTAATATCAAGCAGTGTGTCGAAAAGGCGGGACTGGAGATCAGTGCCGTTACGTTTGAGCCCGTTGCTTCGGGTATGGCCGTGATGAAAGAGCGTGAGAAGAAAAGTGGTGTGGTGGTCATTGACATTGGCGGAGGTACTACCGAGGTGGCCATCTACATTGACGGAGCAATCCGCTATTCAGAGGTTATCAAGGTTGCCGCAAACGATGTTACTCATGATATTGCTCATGGGGTGAGGGCTCTTTATGAGGTTGCCGAAGAGCTGAAAATAAAGCATGGATGTGCCTTCAGCAAGCTGAGCGGAGAGGATGAGGATCTTCTTATTGAGGGTATAGAAGGCCGTACGCAGAAATCTGTGCCTAAAAGCTCGCTGACGATGATTATCGAAGCGAGGATGATGGAGATTCTGGAGCTTGTGCGGGATTCGGTGCAGCGGTCGGGCTATTATGAATATCTCAATGCGGGCGCTATTATAACAGGCGGGGGTTCGCTTCTTCCAGGTACTGAAGAGCTTGCGCATGATGTTTTTGGTCTTGATGTTCGTATCGGCTATCCGGAAGGTGTCTCCGGCGGTATCAAAGGTTCCGTCAATAACCCTATGTACGCCACGGTGATGGGTCTCGTTGCCCATGCATTTCAGAACAATCTTTCAGTTGGTCACACGTTTCCGTTGCCACAGGAGCTGCCCCCTGATATACCTCCTGTAAACAGGGAAGAGCCCATGGTCCAGGAGCAGACCCCTGCCGGGAAGAAAATTGTTGAAAGGATGAAGAAATTCTGGGATAATCTATGATAAGAGTCCAAATAAGAGCCTTTTAAACCGGAGAACTGAAAAAAATGGCATTTGAGCTTGATCCGGGCCTGTTTGACAGTGACCAGGGAAAAGGGGTTACCATAAGGATTGTCGGCGTCGGCGGTTGCGGTGGCAATGCGGTAAATAACATGATTGACCGTAAAATCAGTGGTGTCGAGTATATCGTTTTCAATACCGACCGACAGGCACTGCTGAATTCAAAAGCTCCGCTCAGAGTGCAAATTGGCAAGAAAGCAACGAATGGGTTGGGTGCCGGAGCTGATCCCGCCAAAGGCCGTCAGGCAGCAGAAGATGACCGTGAAATTATTGCCGCCCAGCTTCGAGGGGCTGATCTTGTCTTTATTGCTGCGGGCATGGGCAAAGGGACCGGGACTGGTGCCGCTCCGGTAATTGCCTCTATTGCAAGAAATATGGGGATCCTTACCATCGGAGTTGTGACAAGGCCGTTTAACTTCGAGGGTCAGGTAAAGGCAAACATTGCCGATGGCGGCATCGTTGAACTGCGAAAATACATCGATACCCTTATTCTTGTCGAAAATGAAAAAATTCTCAGTATTGCTGAAGAGGGGGTAAGTGCCACTGAAGCCTTTAATATGGCAAACGATGTGCTGTACAGGGCGGCCAAAGGCATCGCGGATATTATTACCCGTCATGGACATGTCAATGTTGACTTTGCCGACGTTCGCAGTATTATGGCCGGGGCTGGTGATGCGGTCATGGGTTCGGCTGCTGCTGCCGGAGAGCGCCGGGCATTGAAAGCCTCATCGGATGCCCTCAACAGCCCTCTTCTTGAAGGTGTCTCGGTAAAGGGTGCCAAAGGGGTGCTCGTCAATATTACCGGTGAGGTCACCATGAGAGACATGTCGGATGCAATGAATTACATCGAGGAGCAGGTTGGCAGTGACGCCAAGATTATCAACGGATATGTTGACGAGCCGCAGGTCTCTGGTGAAATCAGGGTTACCGTTATTGTTACCGGTTTCAGGCGAAAGACGCAGGAGGACGGAACAACTCCTGCTGCTCGGCCATTTGTAGCTCCGGTGCCGGGCATCAGGCTTGGACAGGTCTCTTCATCCAATCGCCAGACAGCATCTCTTTATCCTGAACGTCAGGAGGAGGATTTGCGCATTCCTGCCTATATCAGAAGGCAGTTATCAATTAATGATCCTCATGAGATCGGGGGTGCTGGCGGTCGTAAAAATACCGGCCATGATGTTGATTACAATCCACCGCTTACGGGCGGAAGAGGAGAGCATGAAGATAAAATCCAGAAGGGACTATCAGATACTCCTGCATATCTTCGCAGAAAAAACAGTGGTAACTGACAGGGAATTTTAAGTAAATATTTAAAGGCAGTAATGAATTATAGTACTCTTTCCGCAGAGGATGCGGTAGCCGGAATCAAGTCGGGAGACAGGGTTTATTTACACACAGCAGCAGCAACACCGCAGAGGTTGATTGACGCGATGGTTCAGCGCTCGGAAGAGCTGAGAAATGTAGAAATCGTCAGTCTTCATACTGAAGGTGATGCTCCGTACGCAAGACCGGAATATCGTGAAAGTTTCAGATTGAATGCCCTGTTTGTTGGTAAAAATGTTCGCAAGTCGGTTCAGGACGGTGATGGTGATGCCATTCCCGTCTTTTTGAGTGACATTCCCTCTCTTTTCCTGAAAAAGATACTTCCTCTTGATGTTGCGCTTGTGCACGTCTCTCCGCCGGACCGTCATGGCTATTGTTCTCTCGGAGTTTCGGTTGACGCGACCCTTGCAGCCGTGCATGCGGCAAAGCTGGTTATCGCCCAGGTGAACCCGAATATGCCCCGCACCCATGGTGAAGGAATGCTTCATATAAGCAAGATTCATGCGATGGTCTCTGTGGAAGACCCTCTTCCTGAAACTCCCCGTCACGTGTTGAGTGACATTGAGGTCAGTATAGGTCGCCATATTGCCTCCATTGTCGAGGACGGTGCTACGTTGCAGTTAGGGATTGGCGCCATTCCGGATGCCACTCTTGCCGCACTTTTCGGCCACCGCGATCTTGGTATTCATTCCGAGATGTTTTCGGATGGAGTGATTGAGCTGGTCGAAAAAGGAGTGATCAACGGTCGCAAAAAGCGAAGCCATAAGGAGATCATGGTCGCAAGCTTTCTTGTTGGAACCCGGCGGCTTTATGATTTTGTTGATGATAATCCATTGATTGCAATGCTTCCTTCTGATTATGTCAACGATACCCGGGAAATCAGAAGAAATCCCAAGGTGACAGCAATCAACAGCGCTCTTGAAATTGACATGTCCGGTCAGGTCTGCGCTGATTCGATAGGGCAGAAATATTATTCAGGTGTTGGCGGGCAGATGGATTTTATCCGGGGGGCAGCTCTTTCCGAAGGGGGCAAGCCGATTATTGCGTTGCCATCAACCACCGCAAGCGGGTTGTCTCGTATTGTTCCGCAGCTTAAACCGGGGGCTGGTGTTGTCACCACAAGGGCTCATGTGCAGTACGTTGTAACCGAGTTCGGGATTGTTAATCTCCATGGAAAAAATCTTCGACAGAGAGCTGAGGCATTGGCAACTATTGCCCATCCCGATTTCAGGGAGGATATATGCCGTCAGGCTCATGCACTGTATGGAGCTTATGGAAGGAGCGCTTCGTAAAAAAGTCAGCGGGCTTCACAGCTCTTTGAGCCTGTCAGGTGCATTTCTGTTCAGTTACGCCGATAAGGGAGATCATGCGTCCGGTTTTTCCCTGATCGCGTCGATGGGAAAAAAACAGTTTGCTGTCGCGAACTGAGCAGAAGGGCGAGCGCTCAATATTTGACGGAGAGATTCCGGATGCAAGAAGCTGCCGATAGTTGACTATGCCCAAATCAAGCAGATATTTGTTGTTTCTCGGCATAAAGGGGGAATACTTGCGGCTTTCCGCAGGGAACTTCAGTGCGATCTCCCGGTCGACCTCGTAAGCCTCATGAGATATTCCCGTACCGATATAGGCGCGGCACTCTTCCGGGCAGGAGTTAAAATTCTTCCGCATGGCTTCGATGGTTTTCAACACAATCCCATCGGCACTCCCTTTCCATCCGGCATGAACCGCTCCTGAAGCGTTGTGCCTCGGGTCGTAGATGAGTACGGGATAGCAGTCCGCAGTAAAGATACAAAGAAAGAGGTTTTTTCTGTCAGTAATGAGCGCGTCATAACCATCGTAATTACCAGGTTCTTTTGCGAAAAGTATCTCTGTACCGTGTACTTGCCGGGAGGTAACCATTCGATCAGGATTGATGCCTGCGGCGGAGCAGAGGCGTCGGGTGTTTTCGTGGACCAGCTCCTCACGGTCCTCTGTATTTCTTCCAAGGTTCAATGAGCAAAAGGCCCCGTCGCTTATCCCCCCGTTTCTGGTACTTTGCAGTGCGACGACCTCATCGTAAGGTCGGAAGCAATCAGGGGCAATGAATTTTTCTGCCATCCGTGATGGTGTTGTGCTGTTTGTTCTTATAGGGGTATTGGCCGCGGGTTCCATTTTTATTAAGGCTGAGTCGACGTTCTTTTGAAGAAGAAGGTGTTTCAGATAAAATAGGTTTTTTTCTGCAGGGCCAGTCATTCACAGGAAAAATTGCTGGCAAAGGGTTCAATATTTCATGAAGAGTATTATCTTTAGTCGATATTTTGTTCATCGTGTGTGTTCTTTTGAGCTCTTTTTCAAGCTGCATGTGGGGTAAGAATGTAAACAAGGGTTATCGATGATGATAAAACCTGATGATGAGAGGTTCGCTGATAATTTAGGGCGTTCTGCCCGTGCGCTTTCTGATTATATGGGCCTTGGTCTGCAGATTGCAGTGAGTTTTGCTTTTTTTGTCTTGCTTGGATATTGGGCAGACAGCGAGTTCTCGACATCACCATGGCTCTTTTTAGTTGGAGTGCTGGTCGGCATGGTTGGCATGGCTCTTCTGCTCATGAAGGTTGTTCGGTCAGCAAACAAGAGGAAATAGCACATTTCACAGTCATAAAGGCTGTTAATCAAGAAAGAAGCGGTAGAGATGAAGCCAATGTTTGAATTTTTTATTAAGTTATGTATCTTGTCCATCACTTTGTGGGGATTAATTTTTTTTACTCTCGGTTCTGGCAGTGTTGATTTATTCTCGCTCTTTCTTGCATGGATAATGGTGGTGTTCAATACTGTCGCAGGTTACCTGCTTTTTGAGTATGGATTTGACAAGGAATCAGCACTTTTCACCAAGGTTGTTTTCGGTGGACTGACAGTTCGGTTACTTTTCTTGATGACTATTATCGCTGTCGTGATTATCGGAAAGCTTGCGGTTGTCAATGATTTTGTTTTCTCATTCTTTGCTTTTTACTGTATTTATGTGATCGTTGAGATTCTCGGGTATCAAAAGAAAAACAAACAGAAAAAGAATACTGCATGAAACGGTTAAGCGTTACAAGGTCTAAGGCTATCTTCAAGGTATTTGCAGTTCTTCTGCCTCTTCTGCTCAGTGGATATGGTCTTGCTGCAGCATCGGCAGAGCGCTCTTCGGGTGCTTCCGGAAATATGGCGGTAACTCCTGCGGTTGAAGCCGTACACGGTGGTGCGGAGGCTGCTCCTGAAGAGGAAAAGGCCGGTGATGTTATCATGCATCATATTCTTGACAATCACGTTTTTGCTTTTGAGCCTTTCGGAAGTGTGGAGCTTCCCAGGCTCTCAGTACCTGCAGCCGTTCCGGTTTTGGGTGGCATGGATATCTCCATCACCAAACATGTGGTGATGCTCTGGCTTGTATCGGCGTTGCTTTTGATTGTTTTTTCTGTAGTCGGTCTCAAATACAAAACCCTGACTGCCCGTCAGGCTCCCAAGGGGCTTGCCAACGCGATTGAGGCGCTGGTAGAGTTTGTCAGGCTTGATGTGGCCAAGTCAAATATCGGGCATGGCTACGAAAAGCATCTTCCTTACCTGCTGACGGTTTTCTTTTTTATTCTGTTCTGTAATCTTCTGGGTCTTATTCCCTACGGTGCAACGGCGACGGGCAACGTCAACGTCACGCTCACCCTTTCCATCTTTACCTTTTTCGTAACCCAGATTGCCGCATTCAAGGCTCACGGTGTCAAAGGGTATCTTCAGCATCTTACCGCAGGGACTCACTGGTCGCTCTGGATTATTATGGTGCCTATCGAAATAATCGGTCAGTTTACGAAGCCGTTTGCGCTTACTGTTCGACTTTTCGCAAATATGACAGCCGGTCATATCATTATTCTCAGTTTGATCTTCATCAGCTTCATTCTGAAAAGTTACGTTGTGGCGGCAACAGTCTCGGTTCCATTTGCCATTTTTATCTATCTGCTTGAGCTGTTCGTTGCGTTCCTGCAGGCATTTGTCTTTACCATGCTTTCAGCGCTCTTTATCGGTCTGGCCACAGCGCACTCCGGCAATGACGAGCACGAGGCGGCAGTAGCTCATCATTAAACTGATTCTGGTATTGATACGTGACAAGTTTTTCTTTTATGTTTTTTTATTCGCCGGTTTCAAAACTGCTAATTATCCTTTAGCAAAAAACTTATAACAAATAAACGGAGGTAATTACAAGATGGAAGGTTTTGGTTTAGCTTATTTAGGTGCAGGTCTTGGCGCCGGTCTGGCTGTTATTGGCGCAGGTCTTGGTATTGGTAATATCGCAGCATCAGCCGCTGAGGGTACTGCCCGTCAGCCGGAAGCTACTTCGGATATCCGTACTACCATGATTATTGCTGCTGCTCTTATCGAAGGTGTGGCCCTGTTCGGTGAAGTTATCTGTGTGCTGCTTGCTCTTAAGTAAGATCGAGCAAGGTTGCAGATTCGATACAGAAGATATCCCGATTGCGGCTGATCTCCCCAGACCGCAATCGGGCTTTATTAATCGTTAACGGAAACATTGTTCATGCTTACGTCAGGAATTATACTTCTTGCCGGTAGTCTTCTGGAGCCGAACCCCGGCCTTATTTTCTGGACTGCGGTAACATTTGTGATTGTGTTGCTTATACTGAAAAAAGTTGCCTGGGGCCCTATCCTCGGCGCTTTGGATGAGCGGGAAAAGGGAATTCAGTCATCCATTGACCGTGCGCATCAGGCAAAGGATGAGTCTGAGGCTATTCTGCTTAAAAACAAGCAATTGCTTGCAAAGGCCGATGCTGAGTCAGACAGGATTATTCGTGAAGGAAAGGATTATGCCGAAAAGCTTCGCGCTGATTTTACCGACAAGGCCCAGGCAGAAGCAAAAAAAATGATTGCGTCGGCAAAAGATGAAATTGAGCAGGAAAAACGCCGTGCGCTCGATGTGCTGAGGAATGAAGTTGCTGATCTTGCCGTCAAGGGTGCTGAAAAAATTATCAAGACCGCTCTTGATGCCGACATGCAAAAAAAGATCGTTGACAGTATGATTCAGGATCTTTCAACAAAACGTAACTGAAAACTCCGCACCGTCATGTCAAGTCTCATTGCAAGTCGTCGATACGCCTCCGCTCTCCTGTCAGCCGCAGAAGAGGGTAATTTTCTTGATACTATTGTTGAGGAGCTGCAAGTGATCAAGGAGGTTCTTGAAAACTCCCGTGATCTTGTTCATGCCTTGCGAAGTCCGCTTGTTAAAGGGGACAGGAAAATTCATATACTTGAAGAGATCTTTAAAGGTTCTGTTGGTGAGAAAATGTTTCTCTTTTTAAGGTTGATCACCAGAAAGAAACGTGCGGGTCTTTTACCTGAAATTATTGATGAATTTCAAATCCTTCTTGATGAAAAAAGAGGGGTGATCAATGTTGATGTTACCAGTGCGGTTCAGCTTTCTGACGAGCAGTCCAATGAACTGGTGGCAACGATTGCAGCTTTTACCGGCAAAAAAATCAGGGCAAGGATGCTTCTCAATGAGAAGTTTATTGGTGGTGTTGCCGTTAAAATTGGTGACACGATTTTTGATGGTACTATCAGCCATCAGCTTCAATTGCTCCGTCGTACTCTTGTCTCCTGAAACGGGCAGGTGATTTGCGGTGTTCTCTGAAGAGCTCAACAGTCAATAGCCTGCCAATGCAGGCTATTTTTTTATCCTTATACGATGCCGCGGGGTTGCAGACCGCGCTGAAAATTTGTAGAATCGAATGGTCGGGGCTTTAGCTCAGTTGGTAGAGCGTCTCGTTCGCAATGAGAAGGTCAGGGGTTCGACTCCCCTAAGCTCCACAAAAAACCGTTCTATATCGGTTTCTTTTTCCTGTGTTTCGTCTTATACGTTTTCTCTTTTCTATAAAAAGAATAATGGAGTTCTTCTATGTCGGTTACCAGATTTTTTTCACGCTCAGCAGTGATGCTTTTGACGATTGGGTTACTGATGAGTTCCGGATGTTCATCCTCGAAGCCCGTAACTACAGCAACATCCCGAGTCAATGAAGGATATGCCAGAGCAATAAATATGTACAATAAGGGCGATTTTCAGGAGGCCGCCATAGCATTTGAAGCACTCCTTTTTACATCCCGTGCAACTGACCTTGAGGATGATGTGCTGTATTTCCTTGCTCAGTCTTATTATCGTTCCGGACAGTATATCCTTTCTGCGGAGATGTTTACCAGGCTGCAGCAGCAGATGTCGTCTACCCCTTATGCTCAGACATCGCAGTTCCTTCTTGCAAAATCCTATGAAAAACTCTCTCCCCATTTTGAACTCGATCAGCAGTATACCAACAAAGCCATAGAGCAGTTTGCGCTCTATCTTGATGTTTATCCCATGACGGATTCAACGAAGCTTGCCAGCGATGTTGAGACGTACAGAGAGTTGTTGAAGATTAACCCCGGGAACTCAGACTATAAGCAGAGCTATGCTGCGGCAACATCCCGGTTTTCCCGGATTGACAGCTTGCGGTATGCTGAAAAAGCAATTCCTGTATTGAGAGAAAAACTTGCAAAAAACACCTACTTTATAGCTCGCCAGTATGTTCAGCTTAAAAAGTACAAGGCGGCGGTCATTTTTTATGATGAAGTGATCAAGCGTTATGCTGACACCATATACATGAAGCCAGCTCTTGCTGCAAAAATTGATGTCTTGATGAAGCGCAAAAAATGGTTTGATGCAGGGCAAACGCTCGATCAGTATGTCCAGCTTTATCCTGACAAAGAGAAAGAAATGAAAGGTGTCAGGGAGAAAATCAGGCAGAATTTCAAAAACTGATCAGAGTCAGTTGTGCATCTGGCAGTTTTTGGCGCATCGTTCGATCCGCCGCACAATGGCCATCTTGCCCTCTCTCTGTTTGCCAGAGAGCTGCTTTGCCTTGACAGGATAATTATTTCGGTTTCGAATAATCCTTTCAAGCAAAACAGCGGAACAACCGATGAGCACAGGATGTGCATGGCAACGCTTCTTTCCCGTGAAATCAATCGAACGGGCTCTTGCAGTGAGGTGAGCGGGTGGGAACTGGAAAAAAAGCAGCCCTCCTATACGGTCGATCTCTTGCGTCATCTCCACCTCCTCTACCCAACCGATAAGCTGACCCTGCTTGTCGGCGAAGACAGTTTCAGGGATTTTTCCTCGTGGAAGGAGCCTGATGCGCTTTTTTCATTGTGTGATATTGTGGTCTTCAGCCGGGCATCAACCCGACAGTGCAGGCCCCTGCATGAAACCATCAGAGAGAAAAGAGAGGTTACCATGATCGAGTTCACCTCTCCAATTTCCTCCACCCTCATCAGGGATTTTGTTGCAGCAGGAGCCCCGTTCTCCCATCTTGTTCCGCCATCAGTGCATCGCTATATTGTTGAGCACGGGCTTTACCGCCATCTGCCGGATTCGGCTACATCGACTCAGGCGCTGAAACGCCCAGAATTCTGAAACCGTTGCGCAATACCTGGCGAGTAGCCAGTGAAAGAAAGAGTCGCGCACTGGCGATATCCGGCTCTGCCTTGAGAATAGGACACTCCTGATAGAATCGGTGAAAAACTTCTGCCAGAGAGTGCAGGTATTCGACCATTTTTTGTGGCTCAAGGAGACGCAGGCTTGTTTTTATCATATCGGGATAATCAAGCAGGGCAAATCCCAGTTGCAGTTCTGCCGGAGAACCGAGCAGTTGCAGCAGGTGGTGACTGGTGTTCGTGGCAGGGTCGAACCCGATTTCCAGCTTCGCTACACGCAAGAGGCTGCATATTCTTGCGTGGGCGTATTGCAGATAAAAGACAGGATTGTCTTTTGACTGTTTTTTTGCCAGTTCAACATCGAAGTTCAGGTGTGAATCTTTCCCTCGCATGATGAAAAAGAGTCGGGTTGCATCCGCTCCGACATCGTCAATCAGATCGTCCAGCAAGTCGGCATTACCCTTTCTTGTTGACATTTTCAGGGTTTGCCCGTCAACCGTTGTGGTCACAAACTGGTTGATGGCGACCTTGACTCGCGTGGTATCGTAACCAAGAATTTTAAGGGCCTCAAGCACGTCAGGGTATTCGTCGATATGGTCAGCGCCGAAAACATTGACGATCACATTGAACCCTCGCTCAAACTTGGTGATATGATAGGCAATATCGGGCAGACGGTAGCTCGGTTCGCCTGAAGATTTGATGAGCACCTTGTCTTTTTCCTGCCCGAGCTTTGTGGTCTGAAACCAGGTCGCGCCATCGTATTCTGTTATGAACCCTTTGCTTGCAAGGGCATCAATCACGCTCTGGTTGGCGGTAATACCCTCTTCATTGGGTTTGTAGAGGTTATGTTCATTAAAAAATGAGTCATGCCGGATGCTGAGGCGTTCAAGCGTCTTGCGAATCGAGGCAAAAATGACCTCTTCCGCCCTTTTTTTGAACAACTCTATCTCCGTACTTTCCGCCAGCGCCGTTCCATGATCACGGTAGATCTCTTCAGCAATATCGCCGATATACTCACCCTGATAATGGGTGGCGGGGAACTCAATCACCTGGCCGCAGCGCTCCAGATACCGGAGTCGTACGGATTCACCCAGAATCTGCATCTGTCGGCCGGCATCATTGAAATAGTACTCCCTTGTAACCTCGTAGCCCTGCGTTGCAAAGAGGTTTGCAATGCAGTCGCCAAGCACGCCACCCCGGCCACGTCCTATGGTCAGCGGCCCGGTTGGATTGGCGCTGACATATTCAACAACCGCCTTTTCTCCCTGGCCAATACTCCCGTTTCCGTACCGGTCTTCCTCAAGCAGCACCTGTGCAACCGACTGCATGATAAAGTGCGGTGTGAGATAAAAGTTGATGAATCCCGCACCGGCAACCTCAACTTTGGCAATGGTATCCGGAGGAAAATGCAGGTGCTCGATAATGGTTTGAGCGAGTTCACGGGGGTTCCTTTTGCACTCCCTGGCGGCAAGCAAGGCTATGTTTGTCGAAAAGTCGCCGAACTTCTTGTCGGCAGGCTGTTCGATCTGGATTGATTTGTCGGTAGTAATGCCTGCAGAGCAGAGTGCACTATGGATGAGAGGACGAAAAAATTCTTGCATCAGATTCGTTATAAGATGGTCATGGGTTGCTTCTCATTGAGCTTTTTCAAAAGCTCGTCAGGGCAAAGGTGGGTAAAATCGTCAATGACCTGCAACACATTATCGAAATGGCTGAAGGCATCGGCGCTGTTGGTTGTGGTGACGGCAACGCACTGCATTCCGGCTTTTCTGGCAGCCTCAACGCCCGGGATGGCATCCTCAAACACAATACATGCCGAAGGGGGTACCTCCAAAAGCGCGGCAACACGTAAAAAAATATCAGGTTGAGGCTTGCCGTGACGTACCTGGAAAGGATCCACAATGGCCTCGAATTTGTCATTCATGTCAAGGATTCCGAGGACGTAGTCGATGTTTTTCGGAACGGCACCGGAGCCGATTCCAAGCTTGACGCCCCGCTTGATTGCAGCATCAAGAAATTGCCCGAGACCAGGCATCGCTTTGATGCGGTCGCGCGACATGACCCGATAAAGAAAATCCTTCAGCTCGGAAAGCCGTTCAGCTTCCTGCTCACTGATCTGCGGGTCGAGAAAGTAACGGAGGACGTCATGGCCTTTCATACCCGCCGTTTCAACCATATATCGTTCGGCGTCAAGTCCCTGGAGTCCAAAATCCTTGAAGAGTTCGACCCAGGAGTCGGCATGGAATTGCATATTATCGGTCAGCACTCCATCCATGTCAAAAATAAAAGCCTGTTTGTTGTTCATCATGGGGGGTTAACGATGGTTGCAGCAGGTTGTTTCGCCGAGCCTCATGGCCGCTCGAACCTCCTGCATGGTCTGGCAGGCAATGGCTTTTGCTTTTCTTTCACCCTCAAGAAGGATCTCTTTTACCAGATCCATGTTGGCCTCATAATAACGGCGTTTTTCAATCAGAGGAGCCAGTTCCAGTGAAATATTTCCGGCACAGAGTTTTTTGCACTCCACACAGCCAAGTGAGCCTGCGCGGCAATCGTGCTCTATATTGTCGAGCTGTTCCTGCGGGGTAAATTTTTTGTGGTAACTGAAGACCGTGCAGACTTCAGGATGCCCCGGATCGTTTTTGCGGATTTTTTGTGTATCGGTTACCGCCGTGCGCATTTTTTTCATCACCTCTTCGGGGCCGTCTGAAAGGAGAATCGTATTACCGAGAGATTTTGACATCTTTGCCTTTCCATCAAGGCCGACCAGGCGGGAGAATTTCGTTATTTTAGGTTCCGGTTCAGCAAAAACCTCTCCCAGAACGGGATGAGAATAGTGCTTATTGAATTTGCGTGCAATTTCCCGGGTAATCTCTACATGCGGAATCTGGTCTTCGCCCACCGGAACTACATTGCCCTTGTAGAGCAGAATATCGGCTGCCTGCAGAACAGGGTAACCCAGATGGCCATAAATCAGGGAATCCATATTCAGGTCACGTATCTGCTCCTTCAGTGTCGGGTTCCTCTCAAGACGCGACGAGGTGATCAGCATGGCAAAAAGCAGAAAGAGCTCGGCATGTTCCTTTACCTGCGACTGGCGAAAAAGAGGGCTTTTTTGGGGATCAATGCCTGCGGCGAGCCAGTCGATCAACATATCAAGCGTATGCGTATAGATTTCGCTGGTATCGAGCGAGGTCGTCAGGTTGTGATAATCGGCAATAAGGAAGCAGGTATCGTAAACCCTTGAGCCATGCTCGTCAAGCAGATTCTGCTGCTCAACCCAGCTTTCAAGGGCACCGGTAAAATGACCAAGATGGAGTTTGCCGGTAGGGCGCATCCCGCTTAAAATTCTTTGTGTTCCCATAACAATAATTGTTGCTGCGTAACCCGGCAGCGAGTGAGGCTGTTTCAGGCAGGGTCGTTGTTACTATAAAGCTCCCAATGTCCCTGAATTTATAACAGTTGACAGAAAGATAAAAGAGCTTTGTTTGTTTTTTGTTTTCACGTTATGATAGATTATATTGAACAACTTGTTTTTGATCTCCTGATCTGATGAGACGGGAAGTTCAAAAACTGATATATATTAGAGAGTAAGTCCTATACAACGCTCAGTTGCCCAACCATGTCAGATCCGGAAGGAAGCAGCATCCGGTAATTTGAGTGTGTGATATAGTCAGCTTACTCTCTTTTTTTGTTTTGTCATTTTATAATCGTGTCGGGGAATAGTTTATGCAGTCAGGATTCAGAAAAGAGGAGTTGCTGAGCGCGCCGGTTCGTCATATTGATATCAAGCAACTGAATATAGTCCCTCTTATTGACCAGATGAGCGATACTGCTTTTCAGGCGCGCAATCTTGCAAGAGCCGCCACGATTGTGGATCTCATGCAGCAGGACAGGGAGTGTGCCGTTATCCTCACCCTTGCCGGTTCGCTGATCAGCGCCGGGTTGAAGCAGGTAATTATCGACATGATCGACAATAATATGGTTGACGTTATCGTCTCTACAGGCGCCAACATTGTTGATCAGGACTTTTTTGAAGCCCTTGGATTCCATCACTACAAGGGCTCCCCGTTTATTGATGATGCCATTCTCCGCGAACTGCATATCGATCGCATTTACGATACCTTTATTGACGAAGATGACCTTCGCGTCTGTGATGATACAACCGCGCTCATTGCCAACTCCATGCAGCCCGGGGCGTACTCTTCACGCGAGTTTGTTGTGGAAATGGCCAAATATATTGAGGCAAACAACTTTGACAAGAACTCGATAGTCTACAAGGCCTACGAAAAGGGCGTGCCGATTTTCTGTCCCGCTTTTTCGGATTGCTCTGCCGGATTCGGGCTGGTCCATCACCAGTGGCATAATCCCGAGCAGCATGTCGCGATTGACTCGGTGAAGGATTTTCGTGAACTGACCAGAATCAAGATCGAGAACGACAAGACCGGTATTTTCATGATTGGTGGAGGTGTGCCGAAAAACTTTACCCAGGATATTGTTGTTGCGGCCGAAGTGCTTGGCCACGACGATGTATCCATGCACACCTACGCGGTACAAATAACGGTCGCCGACGAGCGTGATGGTGCGCTTTCAGGCTCAACCCTCAAAGAGGCCAGTTCATGGGGCAAGGTTGATACCGTTCATGAGCAGATGGTCTTTGCTGAGGCAACCATTGCTTTGCCGCTGATTGCAGGCTATGCCTGGCACAAACGCAGTTGGGACGGTCGCCAGCCGAAAAACTTCAATGCCCTGCTTGACCGTAAACAGGTAACCATTTGAGGAGAACAAATGAAATTCTTTATTGATACAGCAAATCTCGACGAAATCCTTGCCGCCGCCGAACTCGGCGTGCTTGATGGCGTTACCACCAACCCGTCGCTTATTGCGAAAATCGTTGGTGATCCGTCGAACTTCACCTACAACGACTTCAAGGCGCACATCGCCCGGATATGCGAGATTGTTGACGGTCCGGTCAGTGCCGAGGTCACCTGCCTCAAGGCCGAGGAGATGATCGCCGAAGGCGAGGACCTCGCCGCAATCCACGAGAACGTGGTGGTGAAATGTCCGCTCACGATCGACGGACTGAAAGCCATCAAACATTTCTCATCTGTCGGCATCCGCACCAACGCCACGCTCGTTTTTTCGCCGAACCAGGCGCTGCTTGCCGCCAAGGCCGGAGCAGACTTTGTGAGCCCCTTCGTCGGTCGCCTTGACGACATCAGCACCGATGGCATGGAGCTTGTCAAGCAGATTGTCACCATCTACGACAATTACGGATACCCGACCGAAGTGATCGTTGCCAGTGTCCGCCATCCGCAACATGTCGTCACAGCAGCCATGATGGGAGCTGACATCGCCACCATTCCCTACAGTGTTATCAAGCAGCTTGCGAACCACCCGCTCACCGATGCCGGCCTGAAGAAGTTCATGGATGATGCCGCAGTGATGAAGAAGTAGCTTCGTTTGGGAGCATCACACGCTTTTAAAGCCGGATATGCCTTGCGTCTCCGGCTTTTTTTGTCTCGACTCCTTTCTCCACCGGTGAAGAGGATGCATCCTTCAAAAAACTGGCGTCATACATCTATCCCTGTAACCACTCCAATTTCAAGAAGGGCAGCTACGTGCTGCCTGATACTTTCCGTATTGCTCTGCTGATGCCGGTTTGTCGGGTTGCTGCAGGGACGTCATGAACCTGTAGTTATACTGTCGTTATAGCGTAATATGTTTTGGGACGTGAGATTACGTTTATTACCTTGATACAGGTGGTTGATAACTTCGAGCAGCTACGGTGGTTGCGGGCAGCGAAAGATAATCTACTCGCCATGCATGCAGTAGTTCTTTTACTACCCACTTGCACTTGCAGGAAAGCTGATATGACATTTGAAACGATCAGGAATGTATCGTCTGTATTGATGTACGAAAAACCATGTTTTACATCGGGGCGCCTCCGAAGTTCGTAGCCCTGTTGGCGGCTTGTAAGCAACGTTTTTATGCCGATCCATAAAGACGCTGAAATAAAACGCACAAGTAGGTTTAAATGATTTATATAAATCCGGTTAATGGTATCCGTGGTGGTTTGAAATTGACGTCTTATATGGATTGCAACTCAAAAATTCGCAGTATAGGCGGATCAATCTAATTCTTGTTAGAAATCTCAGTATGAAGCTTCGCCACTTACTCTACATCGACATACTTGGTTTCTCAGCTCTGGCGATGGAGGGGTCACCGCGCATCAATGATCTCTATGAAGTGATTACGAGCCTCAATGCTCTGCGTGACTCTGGATTTAAGGCGATTGTATTTTCCGACACAATCCTAATTTATAACATGGATTGGCCGGACTCAAAAGATAGTCGCCAATGCATGGTTATGTATCTTTGTGAGTTCGCCCAAGATTTGCAGCATCGACTGATTAAGCGAAACATATTTTTTAGAGCTGTTCTGGTAAAAGGTGAGTTCACCCACTACGAACTTAACTCCATTCCGTGCTTCTACGGACCCGCGTTAATTCAGGCCCATAGTGCAGAAAAAAGTCTGAAGGCAATTGGTCTTTTCATGCATACCTCTATTGTCGAAGATAGTCACATATTTAAGACAAGGCCTTTCAATGAAGAATATCACTTTGCCTACATTACGCAGAGCATTCACCACGTTGAAGAATACCTGGGAGGCCAATTCCCCATTGACAAAGGTCTACTAGAAGATTCCGATCTTATATATCACTTGGTTCCAGAAGTTATGCACCTTCAACAGGTTCATTGCGAGATGACCAAGCAAACTGATCCTAGTGTATCGTTTGGTTAGTTAATTGTTTTAATGCATAATAATGTTATATTGCATGTAACTCATTGTTAGTAATGCAATTATGGCACGAAAGAATAAAGTCTATCAGTTAAAGCCTGAGGATCGTCAGGCACTGGAATCA
>CAJAIK010000084.1 GCA_903939765.1 uncultured Chlorobiaceae bacterium
CCAACAACGCCTTTTGACTTGCCATGTCCCCTCAAATCGACAAGCAGGACATTGAAGTGACGGATAAACTCTTTTATCTGCAAAAACCATATTGAAGAACTGCCACCAGCCCCGTGAACAAAAACAACCCAGGGAGCCTGTGGGTTATCCAACTCGTATGTCTTGTAATGAAGCATCGAAGAACGCGGTTATAAACATTTAGCCTTCAAGTAAACAAAACAAATACAAAAAACAAAAAGTTACATGGCTCTTCTATAAATTTGCACCAACTCAAACAAAACAATCCCGGCAGCGACCGCAACATTCAATGAATGTTTTGTGCCGTACTGGGGAATTTCAAGCACCTCATCACATAACTGGAGCAGCTCCTCTTCAAGACCATCAACCTCGTTCCCAACGATAAGGCAGATGGGAAAATCAGAGGGAGTGAGGTCCGCACAGGGGTGACTCCCTTCGGCAATTTCAAGTCCGCAGATTCTCACACCGTTGTGCTTCATGCTTTTCAGGGCCTCCCGCGGATCGGCATGATACTCCCAGGCAACCGTATCCTGGGCTCCCAGTGCCGTTTTGTCAATCTCTTTTCTCGGCGGGGTTGCCGTATAACCGGAAAGAATGATTTTTTCGATCCCTGCGCCGTCAGCCGTGCGAAACATTGAACCAACATTCCACATGCTGCGGATATTGTGAAGCATCAGAATAATCGGATGCTTCGGCGAGCCGCAATAGTGCTCAACAGTCAGCCGATCCATCTCTGTGCCATGCAACTTTCTGAACTGCGACATAACCTACAGTGAGCTGAGTTTTTCAATAAGGCGCTGATTTTCATCAACGAGGCCGACATTGAATCGCAGGCAGTTCTCCATGAGGTGGTAACCAGAGACATTTCTCACCAGAATACCCTGACTCTGGAGCTTTTGGAACAGCTCCCCCGCATTGCCAACCCTGATAATCAAAAAATTGGTGTCACTCAGAAATGGCTCAACTCCATCAAGATGAAGGAGAGCTGCATAGAGCTTTTCTCGTTCATGAAGGATATAGGAGACCGCATCAGTCACGAGAGAGTAATTCGCCAGCACCTTTGTGAGCGTTATTTCGGCAAGCCTGCTCGATGCAAAAGGAATTTTCGGCTTGGCGATTTCGGCCATCAGCAATGGATTTGCAATCGCAAAACCGATACGGATTCCAGCCAGTGCAAGAGCTTTGGACATTGTGCGAAGCACAACAAGATTCGGAAGTTCGTCGATCAGTTCAAGAACGGATCGCTGCCGGGAAAACTCAATGTAAGCCTCGTCAACCAGCACGATGGCGTCAGTCGATTGTGCAATCCTGCGAACCTCATCAAAAGTGAGCGACTTGCCTGTTGGATTGTTCGGTGTGGAGAGAACAATAAAATCAACAGCCTCATCATGCGCTGTACGAAGAATGGCCTCTATATCAAAATCAAGATCCGCACGCATGGGGACAAAAACAATCTCCGACTGCAGAAGCAGTGCTATTTTTTCGTAAAGTGAAAACGAGGGATCGGGAATCAGTACCTTCCTGCCAGGACCGAGACAGGCAAGAAATATGGTATAGAGCATCTCATTTGATCCGTTGCTCATCATCACTGAATCGGGCGATATGCCAAGAAAATCAGCATAGGCCTGCATCCCCCGGTAAGGAAGAATATCCGGATAGCGATTCCATGACTCCCTGATAAACTCTCCAATAATTTCCTCCTTGAGCCACATCGGCACATCAAAGGGACTTTCGTTTTGATTCAGCTTTATTTCAGCCTGCTGCCCACCCTCAACACGGTAGGCTGCAATATTTTTCAATGCTGGATTAAGCAGGTGCCCAATATCTCTCTTCATGCTGCATTTCTCTGTTTATTGCGGTAACGCGTTCAAAACAGCAGGATGAACCGCAAAACACGGCACCTGCACTCTTTTCTTTAAAAAACATCTTTTTCAAACAATTCAATGAAAATAATCAGGACAATCCTCATTTTTTTTATAAATTAAAACAGGACAAAAAAAATCCAATTATAATGGAGGAGAGATGAAAAGAATAAAAAAATCGGCTCTTGATCTTCTTGATGATGTTTATTCTCTTGCCTACTGGATGACAGGAAGCGAAGAGCTCTCTCAGGAGCTTGTTTACAGTACTTATTATTCTGCGAATACCGGAACTGAGGAGATAGAGTTGCTGAGAACGTTCAGGGAGTGCTATGTAGCCCGGTTCGGCCAACAGACCGATTTCTGTACACCTGACAAGCCCTGCAAAAGCAACCTTCAAATTGTCGATTCACTCATGCAGTGGGCTACCGATATAAAGCTCTCCGTTCTGTTGAGCGAAATATCGGGCATGAAACACCGCCAGATTTCCGAGATTGTGGGTAAGCCTGTCGAAACCGTCAGGCTGTGGCTCTTATGGGGAAGGAAGCTTTTGTCAAAAACAAATCCTGTCAATATGGGTCATCTTAAAGCAAGTTAGCCTTATAGAGAACGTTACCGTAAAAAAAATCAGAAATAGGGCCGTGTTGTGATTTCCGGGCATCTTCTTCAGAAAATATTGCACCATTGGCATCACCCTTCTTCGGTCGCACATCAAACGAAATCATCTTACTTCGCAAAAAAGCCAATTACCGGTAAATTGCGGAGTAAAATGATTGCATAACATGCTCAATTCGTTATACTACGGCATAGAGTCCTGTATATGTCACACATTGGCTCAACATGGACCTGTTGTTTGGAGTACGGCTGTGACTCACGATAAGATTTGTGTAAGCAATGTCTAAAGTCATGATCGGACCCTCATGAATAGCATGTGCAATACCGACAGAAAAACGAAGCGCGAAATGGGTAAAGAGCAATGCCAGAAAACTACGCCCGCATGGTTTGACTCTTTTCCTGAAATGGTCTTCGTCATGAACCGGGAGGGGGTAATTCTTGACGCCAACGAGGCCTTTGCTGCCCGGTTTGATAAAATACCGCAAGAGTGTGTTGGCGCCAATGTATACAATCTTCTCCCATCTGAAATTTCATCTTACCGGCGGGAAAAGGCCGAAACGGTGTTTCACTCAAAAAGAGAGCTCTCCTGGGAGGATGAAAGGAACAATCGGATTTTGCGCCATACTATCTATCCCACTCTCTCGAGGGACGCTGAGGTCACTCGACTTTTGATCATCTGTCAAGATGTGACTGATCTGAAGTTGAGTGAGCTGACACTGAAAAATGATTATGCCATCAGTAAAGCCATTATTGAATCTATTCCGGGAGCATTTTACATCCTTGATGCCAAAGGTCGATATGTCGGATGGAACAGCTATCAGCGTGACACCATTGTCGGAAAAAGTGAACACGAGATGGGCTGCTTTAAGGCAATTGAGACCATTCATCCGGATGATCGAGCGCTGATCTCAGAAAAAGTCCTGAACGCTTTTACTTTTGGCAATGAAGAGGTCGTTGAAACACGCGTTCTTCTTCGGGGAGGGCCTGAATTTCGCTGGTTCCTCATCACCGGAAATCGGATCATAATCAATGGCACCCCATTCCTTATCGGGATGGGCATCGACATTACCAAGCGCAAACAGGACGAAGAGGCATTACAGCAAAACGAGGAGCGATTCAGGAAGCTCTTTGAAAGCCACTCCGCAATCCAGCTCATTTTTGATCCTGATACGGGCCATATTGTTAATGCCAATCAGGCCGCTGAGGAGTTTTATGGCTGGTCGGTTGAAGTACTCAAACAGATGCGCATTAATGAAATCAATACGATCCCTCCGGAAAAGGTAAAACAAATCCTGAGAAAATGGGTATCATCACAACAACTCTCTTTTACCTTTCGTCACCGCAGAGCGGACAGTTCCATCCGTGATGTAGAGGTATTTGCCAATAAAGTTGACATCAATGGCAAAGCTCTTGTCTACTGCATTATCCATGACATCAATCAGCGGAAGCACCTTGAAAGGCTCTCTCTGTTTCGCATCCGCCTGTTCGAAATGGCCGCGACCCATTCGGTGGAAGCGTTACTGCAGGCTACCATCAACGAAGCTGAACAGTTGACAGGAAGCACCATCGGCTTCTGTAACCTTTTTGGCAATAACCACCTCCCCTCGACAATACAAGTCATGTCAACCAACATGCAAAAAAGCTTGCTTGAGGCCGCAACTGGCGCACCACATCCATCGCTGAATGAAACCGGGTTATGGGGTGAAGCCATAGAAAAGAGGGATGCCATAATCAACAATAATTATAAAGCAATTGAGGATGGAAAAAAACCACCGAGTTTCCATTCTTTGATCATGCGGACACTGGTAGTTCCTCTTATGCAAGGTGAGACGGTTGTGGCAACTCTTGGGGTTGTAAACAAGCCCTCCAATTACGATGAGGATGATCGACATTGGGTAAAAATGGTTGCAGAGATTGCATGGGATATTATTGCCAAAAAGCTTGCCGATGAAGAACTCGAAAAACTGCAATCCCAGCTTCAGCACTTCCAGAAAATGGAGGTGGTAGGCCAGCTTGCTGGCGGTATTGCCCATGACTTCAACAACATGCTTGGGGTTATTATTGGATATACCGACATGTTAATGGAGGAATGTGATCCTGAACTGCCGATCTATGACAGTCTGGAGATCATCCACAAAGCGGCCTCCCACTCTGCCGATCTGACCAGTCAGCTTCTCGCATTCGCCCGCAAGCAGACCGTACAGTCAAAGATTCTTCAAATAAACACCATTATCGAAGAGATGCTGCCGATGTTGAGGCGGTTAATCGGCGAAAAAATCACGCTGGTCTGGGTAGCCGAAACAAAGCTCATGCAGGTCAGGATTGATCCCTCGCAAATCAACCAGATTCTGGCCAACCTTTGTATTAATGCCCGTGACGCCATAACCGGCACCGGCTGCATCACCATTGAAACCAACATGGTACACATTGATACCATCAATGGTGCTTTCAGCCCGCATTGCCTCATGCCCGGTGACTATGCGGCACTTACCGTCAGCGACAATGGCTGCGGCATTACAAAAAAGGATCTGCCCCATATTTTTGAACCATTTTTTACCACCAAAGAGGTGGGGAAAGGTACCGGCATGGGACTTTCAACCGTCTATGGTATCGTGAAACAAAACAACGGCTCCCTCGAATGCGAAAGCAAATCGGGAGAAGGCAGCCTGTTCAGAATCTTGCTACCCCTTTTTAAAAAGTCTGCTGTTCAAACTGAACCTGGACTGCAGCAGACTGAAGCGGAGAAAAACACTGGCAGAGCAACAATACTGGTCGTCGAAGATGAACCCGATATTCTGAAACTCTGCCGATTTATACTTGAGAGCAGAGGATACCGTGTGCTCACTGCCCTGACAACCAGTGAAGCGCTCAACATTGCAATGGTGAACGATGGTCCGATAAACCTGCTCCTTACCGATGTGGTTATGCCCGAAATGAATGGCAATGAACTCTCAAAAAAGCTGCGAACAATACGTCCGAATCTCAAAACAATTTTTATGTCGGGTTATACAACAGAGATTATTTCTCATAATCAAATAGACGATGATGAGGCACACTTCATACAGAAGCCTTTTTCTGCAAAGACACTCATGAATGCGGTGTATGGGTTACTGAACCCTTAAGCGGATGACTCGCTTTTGTTTTTTTACCGGCCTCCTGTATATTTGAGGAGCCTTAACTTCAATCTATACTTGTTTCTTTATGATCATTATCACCGGCGGTGCGGGATTTATCGGCAGTGCCATGCTTTGGGAGCTCAACAAGAATGGTGAAGAGGATGTCATTGTCGTTGATGATCTCGGATCCACCGCAACCGAAAAATGGCGTAACATTTCCGGACTCCGGTTTTCTGATGTTATCTCAATAAAGCTTTTTGCTGAGCTGCTTGAACGGAACGCGCTGGAAGGGATTTCGGCCATTATCCATATGGGGGCGAACAGTTCAACAACAGAAACTGATGCCGACCACTTGCTCGTCAACAATTTTGGCTACTCAAAAAAAATTGCATCGTTCTGCATGAAGCGTGACGTCCGGCTTATCTATGCATCAAGCGCCGCAACCTATGGTGACGGATCGAACGGCTACAATGATACCATTGAAGAACTCTCCGCACTCCGTCCCCTGAATATGTACGGATACTCCAAGCAACTTTTCGACTGCTGGGCACTGAAGCACCACCTCCTCGACCATGCTGCTGGCCTGAAATTCTTCAATGTCTACGGCCCGAACGAGTATCACAAGGGAGATATGAGCAGTGTCGTCTACAAAGCGTTCCATCAGATCGGCGAAAAAGGATCGTTGAATCTCTTTCAGTCGCACAGACCCGACTACCGTGACGGCGAACAGTTGAGGGATTTTGTCTACGTCAGGGACTGTACCAGAATTATGGCATGGATGATTGAAAACCCTTCAGTGGCAGGAATCTTCAATGTAGGCTGCGGAACACCGAGAAGTTTCAATGAGCTTGCTGCGGCGACCTTCTCGGCGCTCAACCGTCAGGCTGTCATCAACTACATCCCCATGCCGGAAACCCTGCGTGACAAATACCAGTATTACACCTGTGCCGATATTACAAAGCTCCGGCAGGCAGGATTCAATGAAACACTCACACCAATTGAGGATGGTGTAAAAGAGTATGTGCAGCACTACCTCTCCATGGAAAATCCATATTTCGATTACAGGGAGCCCGCCTCTCAGATTGCCTGAAGTTTATAGAACATGCCGGGTTGAAAAATTGAGCTAATTTTTATAATGTAAACGGGAAAAAAATGGCACATCGAATCACCGATACGTGCACCTATTGCGGAGCATGTGAACCAGAATGTCCGGTCAATGCAATTTCTGCCGGTAACGACACTTATGTTATTGATGAATCTGCCTGTATTGACTGCATCGGCTGGCATAATGAGGCTGCCTGCGTTGAGGTCTGCCCGGTTGACTGTATCATCAAGGTCTGAGCATGGCTCTGCCTGGAGTTGTGCCGCTCAAAATAAAGCGCTAAGTAGTGCTCCGTTTTTTTGAGCTAAAAAAAAATCTTATATTGGGTAAAGTTCATCCGAATCGTTCTTTCCTTTTTTTTTACAACCATTTAAGCGAGGAAGTCACTATGGCACTTTACATTACTGAAGAATGTACCTACTGCGGAGCCTGCGAACCAGAATGTCCGGTCAATGCAATTTCTGCTGGCGATGATTTGTATCAGATCGACGCAAACACCTGCACCGAATGCGTAGGATACGCTGACGCTCCGGGCTGTGCTGCTGTCTGCCCTGCAGAATGCATTGTTCAGGCTTAAGAAAAAATCACAATAAAAAAGCGGAACGGTAGTTGCCGTCCGCTTTTTTATTATTACACATCATAATCAGCAATCCGGCGCTCTGAACTTGCCGTACCGATAAAGGGCTTCAATGCTGCATGTTCCGGGTTTTCCTGATAGGCTTCGAGAGCCTGACGATCGATAAATTCACTGTACAACACAACATCACAGGAACTGTCGGTTCTGCTGAAATCAAATCCTACCTCAAGCGCAATCATACCGGGAATTCTTCCCCTCAACGACGTAAGCTTTTCCTTGATAAGGGTTGCATTGGTTTGCGAGTCATTCCCATGCGCCACCTCTTTCAGGCGCCACATGACGATATGTTTGATCATTATTCAATTTTATTTTAACCGGTTATTACTGCCAAAAAAAATTCTTCATGACAAACGGCTTTTATTTATAATCACTTGAGGAGAAACAATCGCTACTCTCCGTCTGTTTTTCCTGACTGGCTTTGATAAAACAACGTCATGATTTTTCACTCTGTGACCGCGTTTCAGCCCGGCAAGCTGATGACTGTTTGAACTCCCGCGGTATTTCAATCCGGCAACTATAGATCGCTTCGACTTTCCGCTGGCTCTCAACTCGGCAACTGCATGATGCGTCCCCCTTCTGATGCCTCTCAACTCGACAACGGCATTATGTTGCGACCGCCTGCTGCTTCGGAGTCCGGCAAGCATATTTCTCGTCGACTTGCGCACTGACGTTGGCCTGCTGTACACTCTCCTGTCAACCCTGTCGACGGATGCTGCAACCGTCGCATTGCCTGAGTCGCCCCGAAATATCCGGGAGAACCACTCTGCATTTGGCTGAGTTGATGAAAACGCTGTATCAAAAATGTTTGCCGCAACATTCCACCGGTCTGTTTTTGCATTCAGCATCACAAGGAGAATATCCCGATTATCCTTGATAGCCCTCGCAATCAGACACCCCCCTGCCCTGCAGGTGTAACCGGTTTTGATGCCAACAGCATAGGGATATTTATCGAGAAGCTTGTTGTGGGTTCTCAGGCAATAGAGCTTGCGGGTCGTCTGCTCCATAAAAACAGCCTCTTCAAGCCTCGCGACCTGATTGAAAACAGGATTTTTCACGGCATATTCTGTCAGACGCAAAAGATCCTCTGCGGTAGAGATGTTGCCAGCATAGATACCATTGTCAAAACCTGCCGGATTGGTAAATCTTGAATTTTTCATGCCGATCCGCTGAGCCCTGTAGTTCATGGCTGCAACAAACGAATCAACATTGCCGGAAAGATGTATGGCTATGGCAAATGCAGCATCATTGCTTGAATTAACCAATGCCGCCTTGACCAGATCGATCAGTTTAATTCTATCCCCCTGGTTAAACCCTGCTTTTGAGGGCTCAACCATGGTCGCCTCTTTGGTAATCACAACATCCTCTTCAAGCCTTCCGCTTTCAATGGCCATGATGCAGGTGAGTATCTTTGTCAGGCTTGCCGGAGAGACCGCTCTCTCAATATCCTTGGCCATCAAGGGTACGGAACGACCTCTCTCCTTGACGATAAATGAGCTTATGGGAACCTCATCTCTTGTCTGCGAGTGCAGGGAGAAGGGTGTTATCGTGGCTGCTGTGATTACAAAAGCAACAAAAAGCTTAACGTATTGGAACATTGGAAAAAAGAGCTTCCTTGATTTGTTGTATGGCTGTTTCCGGGAGCGAAAAATCGCTGACATCAGAATTATGTCTGGCATTGGTCTTGTCTGATAAACTATGCTTTTATTATGGCTCTTCGAACTATGAAGGGAAGGAGAAACTGTTTTCCCCTCATTGTACATATTTTCAGGACATAAAACGAATTCATGAAATTCATAATTCCCCATTTAACGATTTGATATCGAAAGTTTTATGGCAAGGCCAACAAAAACTGCGGCAGCAATCCTGTTGACTATTCTCTGTGCAAGGGCTGAGTTGCGGAACCTTTCGCCAACTCCACCCGCAAGAACACTGATAAAACCAAAAACAAGCAGGGTTGCCATGATAAAAACTGCCCCAAGCAGAAAGAACTGAACCATCATCGAACCCCGACGCGGATCGACAAACTGTGGCAGAAAAGCCATGAAAAAGAATGAAACTTTGGGATTGGTCAAATTCATGACAATCCCCCGCCGGTAAAGACGACCTCTGGAAAGAGAGGGTAGACGATCCGTCTCACTGGTTGAAACGCCTGCCCTGATAGCCTGCCACGCAAGGTAAAGAAGATATACAGCACCCGAAAGCTTCAGGATCGTAAACGCAAGCGCCGAAGAGTGGACGATGGCAGCAAGACCCAAGGCAACGGCGACCGTATGACCAATAAGCCCTGTAGCAAGACCGAGTGTTACAAAAATACCCGCCATCCGTCCATTCTGGGTCGATTGAGCCAAAACAAAAAGATTGTCGGGGCCGGGAGAGAGAGCAAGAAGAGCTGATGTTGTAAAAAACGCCATCAGCAACGGAGTGTTGATCATAAAGCTCTTTCGTTTTTGATAGAAGATGTACAATAACGCATCAAACTTTTGCACCCTCACGCGGGCTTGGTTGTCTGCCGTGACTGGGAAGAAAGTTTGCCGCCATAATGGCCGAGCAGCGTCACAACTGGCAACATGGAAAAAAGAAGCGCCAGATAGAGCCAGTGTTCAATACCTTGATGGCTCATCACATCAGGAATAGTGAGCCGGAGAACAACCGCAGAGGCACACAAAAGAAAAAGCAGAACCGAGAGCCTTATTTTTTTTATGAAAATTGGCGCTTTGGCTGCACGATATTTCTTTTTCCAATCATGAATGCCTGAAAAAAAGGAGACCGGAATGGCAAGCATGACGATAACAATCAAGTGTTCAACGGTATGTTCAAAATAAATGTTCCCGGTTGAAATGGTCAA
Organism: uncultured Chlorobiaceae bacterium; assembly: GCA_903939765.1. Lineage (GTDB taxonomy): Bacteria > Bacteroidota > Chlorobiia > Chlorobiales > Chlorobiaceae > Chlorobium. The sequence goes on from CAJAIK010000084.1 coordinate 10,193, forward strand.
GAGCAGATAGAGTACTCCCACTGGAATAAGCCCGTTACTGAAGTGGGCTGCAATGGCGTGAAAGAGAAAGGTCTTTTTCATTTCATTGAATAAACGACGACCAACCATAAGAGATATCTCCCCTTTACGATGATGATGTGCCAACAAGAGAGGATTTTCCCGGATATTAAAAACGTAAGATCAAATCCTTACCTACAGTTTAAAAAAATTCTTCAGGATATTATGCGATAACAGTGCACTTTTATGGCCGATGATTCATTTCTTCAGTTTTACCTGTTATTTTCCAAGCTGTCAGCATTTCTCAAACCAAAGTCTGTACGTGTGAGTGATTTTCATCCCATCAAAAGCTCAAAGCCTCATCAGCAGGATCATGGAGAGTTCACGACACCCTTGAGTGTCCGGAAACTGGTTCATGGCCGGCCTATGCCGGTTGAGAACATCTCCAAACTTGCGCTGATCATCCGCTTCCTTAAACCGGTCACCTGGATTCCGGTGATGTGGAGCTTTATCTGCGGAGCGGTGGCAAGCGGCAGTTTTGGATGGAGGGAGGTTGCTGGCATGAAATTTTTTCTCGCCATGCTGCTGACCGGCCCCCTGGCAAGTGGAACCTGCCAGATGCTCAACGACTATTTTGACCGGGATCTCGATGAAATCAACGAACCGAACCGCCCCATTCCCGGCGGAGCCATCTCGCTCAAAAATGCCACCATCCTGATTGCTCTCTGGTCGATTCTTTCCGTTATCACCGGCTATCTGATTCATCCGCTTATCGGCTTTTACGTTGTCATCGGCATTGTCAATGCGCACCTCTACAGCGCAAACCCCATCAAACTCAAAAAAAGGCTCTGGGCGGGCAATATCATTGTTGCCGTCTCCTACCTCATCATACCGTGGATAGCCGGAGAGATTGCCTATCATCCCGCCTTTACCCTCTCATCGCTTCAGCCTTCGCTGATTGTCGCCGCGCTTTTCACCCTCTCCAGCACCGGCACCATGACCATCAACGACTTCAAATCAATCGAAGGTGACCGGCAAGTCGGCATCAGAACCCTTCCTGTTGCCTTCGGGGAAACCAAAGCCGCACTGCTTGCCGCCGTGCTCATCAATCTTGGTCAGCTCCTTGCATCAAGCTACCTCTTCATAATCGGCCAGAGCACGTATGGCATCATTGTCGGTGCCCTCGTCATTCCGCAATTTTTTCTGCAGTTTGCCCTGGTGAAATCACCAGCAACGATGGACGTCCGCTATAACGCCATTGCGCAAAACTTTCTGGTTGCTGGAATGCTGGTCTGCGCCTTTGCCATCAGAGCCGCAAGGCCATGAGATTCAGTTACAAAAAAAATCAAGCACTTTTCAGGAAATAATCCTCTTTACTTCTTATGCGCTTCTGCTACCAGCCTGAAATATCGGTGATATTACCCACCTTCAACCGGTCACCACTTTTGATGAATGCGGTTCAGAGCGTCATGAATCAAGATTTTGAAAACTGGGAGCTTCTCATTGTTGATGACGGAAGTAGTGATAATACATTTGAAATAATTAATCCCTTGCTCCACAAGCATGAGAATATCAGATACCTGAAACACGGAAACAAAAAGCTCAATATGAGCAGAAATGCGGGTATTCAGGCATCATTTGGCAAGTACGTCACCTTTATCGACAGTGATGACCAATATCTCCGTAATCACTTGTCAAGCCGATACCTCTACATGCAGGAAAATCAGGATATCGACATAATCGTTGGAGGTGTATTTACCGATCATGATATTTTTGTAAGGGATTGCTATGATTTAAAACAGTTGATAAACGTTCAGGATTGCGTTGTTGGCGCAACACTTTTTGGCAAAAGAACTTCGTTTATTGCGTTGGAAGGTTTTAAAAATCTTGATTACGCCAGCGAAACTGAACTATGGAAAAGAGCGGAATCAATTTTTAACATCAAAAAAATTCAGGACCCCAAAACGTACATTTACATCTCAACCGAAGGCAGCATTACGAATAAGATGCTTGAAACAAACAAATGAATAACGGAAAGCTCATGAAAAATAAATTTTGTTCATACCCGAAACCCTGCACACCATGATCTCATCCGTAACCGTCTATTGCAGTTCAAGCAACATGGCGCCCCGCGACTATTTCAGTGCCGCCGCCGATCTTGGTCGTGAATTTGCGGAAAGGGGTATCGGACTGGTCTTTGGCGGCGGTCGGGTCGGACTGATGGGCAGCATTGCCGATGCCGTTATGGAAAACGGAGGAACGGTCAGAGGAGTCATTCCACGATTTCTTGAAGAGCGGGAGGTCGCCCATTACGGCCTGAGTGAACTGCTTGTGGTTGAAACCATGCACGAACGAAAAATGAAACTTGCCGAATGGGGAGAGGCCTATCTTGTTCTTCCCGGCGGATTCGGTACCCTCGATGAGCTGATTGAAGTGATCACCTGGAAACATCTTGGCCACCATCACAAACCCATCATACTGCTCAACCTCAACGGCTTCTGGAACCCGCTGCTCCTCTTTTTTGAGCGTATTGCCGCCGAAAATATGGTAAGCGAAGAACACGGCAAATACTACTCGGTCTGCGACACCATTCCGGAAGTGTTCAGGATTTTGCAGGGATAGTCGAGCCTCGGCAAAGCAGACTCTCTCTGAAAAAGAGGCCGTATCGCAACAGGTTGTTGCTCAGGCTTCCCTCTAAAACCGCTTCTGATAGATATGGCAGTAGGGCTGATGACCGTTCCGTTCGTAATAGTCCTGATGGTACTCCTCCGCGACCCAGAAGGGCCCGGCTTTTTCAAGAGTGGTCACAACCTTGTATCCTTTTGCCTTCAGCTCGCCGATAAGCTTTTCGGCCACCTTCTTCTGCTCATCATCGGTATAAAAAACAGCAGACCGGTACTGCGTACCAATATCAGGCCCCTGCCGGTTAAGTTCGGTCGGGTCGTGAATCTCAAAAAAGAGTTTTGCAAGCGTTTCATAGCTGACCTGTACCGGATCGAACTCAACCTCTACCGCTTCAGCATGTCCGGTTTTCCCGGTGCAAACCTGTTTGTAGGTCGGATGGTCTATCATCCCGCCCGTATACCCCGATTTGGCTGAAAGCACACCTTCCAATCTATTGAAATGGTACTCAACACCCCAGAAGCATCCTCCAGCAAAAATCGCCTTTTGCGTCACGATACTCATACTATTCTTTTTTTGAAGAGTTGGAAGAGAATTCCCCGTCATGGACGACGGGCCCTTGCCCGCACATCCGCAGAAAAAAAGAAGCTGTATGAGGAAAAAAGCCATAAAGCTCCACAACGGCCCCCCTGAAGCACGTTTCACGATCCTGGCAGCCAGCACGTCAGTTCAGTCGACCGGCGGCATTTCCGAAGGATTGGGGCGCTTCGGAGGTGGGGCCAAAGCACCTACCGTTTTGGCAACAACCGTGCCTGCGGCAAAAAGACCAATTCCAACCACGGCAATACCGGTCAGACCGTGAAGAATGGGCACCGCGATCGGTGCAAGAAGAACTGCTGGGGCGGCTACGCCAATTGCTTGTTTAATCATCGTTCCCTGAATATTAAAGATCTGCGCTATTTATCTTTCAATTTAACAAATCACCTGTTTCAAAAAAAGGAGGCCGGGCAAATCATTTTCCCCGATCCAGAAAAAAAAACGGGCACAAGCGTTGCAAAACTGGCTCGTAACTCCTATACTGTGGCTGACTTGTTTACGGACAATTAGCTCAGTTGGTTAGAGCGTTCGCCTCACACGCGAGAGGTCAAAGGTTCGAGTCCTTTATTGTCCACCCTGCTGTTTTATAACCACTTGCCGCTGCACGACTCCACACAGAAAACAGCCTCCGCACAAATACCGATACCATCACCTCAAAACTCCTCGATATACAGCTCCCCCGGTTCATCCGGTTGATGCCGCGTGTATCCGAAATCATGCAGCCACTCCGATACATGAGCAACCATCTCAGGCTTGCCAGAGACAAAAAAGTTAGTCCGCTCAGGATCGGGCGAGATATTGAACTCATTCTGCAAAACATCATTTCTTAACAGATCCTCAATACATAACTTGTAACCATCCCAACGATCGTCAGCATCAGTAAGTGTTGGTACATAAAAAAAGTTGGCAAAGCTCTTTTCCAGAAAGGTTAATTCGCTGTAATATCCAAGATCCCAGCGATGAGCCGCACCCTGTATCACCACCATTTTGCTTTCGGGCCGTTCAACAATATGTGAACGCAAAAAACTGATATAAGGGGCAATCCCTGTCCCTGTTGCAACCATGACAATATCACTGCCGTCAGGTGTTTCATCAAGACGGAAAATACCCGTGATCTTGGTACCCACGTAAAGCCGGTCACCAACATTGAGGTTGAAAAGCCTCGAAGTCAACTGACCGGATTTGACCTGTGAAATGTAGAACTCAAGCTGACTGGTCTCGGTCTTGGCTGAGGCGATGGAGTAAGGCCGCTTGATAAGCTGCTCCTCCCCGGCGGGAATATGCTCCGGCTCTGAATTGGAAGAGCGCTTCTCGAATCCATAAAGACCAAGCAGCAAACTCTGTCCCGCTTCAAACTCCTCCCGTGCCTCATCGGTATCAAGCCGGAAAATCATCAAATCCGGAGTGATCATAATTTTACCGACGACCGTTATAAAGGAACCGGAAGTTTGGGGAATATTGGTTTTGGGTGATGGGCTTGTATCTCTTTAATAAATAATACGATAGAAAAGAAAGAGAGAAAAAGCTTTGTTGCGAAATTTGCCGGTTTTTTTCCGGTTACTTCGGGTTTTTGACAGGGAGTTTGCGAAATTTGGGGCGGAAGTTCAGTAAACTTGCCGGATTATGTAGAGGATGGTGCCGAGAATTTTGACGTCGTCGGTTTCTTTGAGTAGCAAGGAGTCGTAATGGCTGTTTTCGGGTGAGAGGATGACGGCTCCTTTTTGAATGAGGATGCGTTTTACTGTTTGGGCTCCGTTGATGCTTGCTATGACGATGCAGCGGTGTTTTACGGGTGCTTTGTTGTCTGCTATGAGGATGTCTCCGGTTTCGATCCCTGCCCCTATCATACTGTCGCCGTTTGCGCGTACTGCCCAGGTGCTTTCGGGGTGGCGCGTGATCTCTTTGGGGACGGTAATGTATTTTTCGATGTCAGACGTTGCGCTACACGGGTCGCCAGCGGCTACGGCGTGCATAAACAGCGGTATCTGAATGGTTTCGCTACCTTTCTCCCTTTTCTTTGCGTCTATTTCAAGGGTTTCAACCCGCTTTAAAACGTCGTTTAAACGGTCGTTTTGTGGCTGTTGAACGGGCGTTTCGTCCTGCTTTTTATCGTTTTCCTCTTCTTTACCACCATCCTGCGTTGCATACATCTCCCCTTCGCCGCTTTTTGCCCATTCAGGGTTTAAGCCGTAGCAAATCAAATTGATTATAACTCTACTTGGGTCTGATTTCCCGGTCAAATACCTGTTTATGTTTTGCTGATGAATGCCTAAAACATTTGCAAGATAGGTTTTACTCCATCCTTTGGAATCAGCAAAAGCCTTGATCCTTGCCCCTATTTCAGCGTTTTCAGTCAATTATGCACCCTGCCGGTTTATTTGTTAAATCAAATTGAGCTGATTTTTATTTGATGATTAAATCAAATTGATTTATATTACTTGTGAAAGATTAAGGAAAATAAACGCAACAACAAAACAGAAACACCATGAGATACTTTTATCATCACAAAGGAGAAGATGACGTTTACCTGACATCAACGGCAAGGCGCTACGGGACTCTAACTCTTGATCTTGAAAAGGTTACAGCTCTCCAATTCTCCGGAAACAGAATTTACATCTTCTTATCTGATGGGGCAGTGCTTGAGCATTGGTCAGAGACCATAAAAGACGATTACGAGCAAATCTCAACAGATATGATGGAGTTAAGGCCGGTCGTATCAGACTAATCCTTTCAGGTGAAGCGCAGTCAAGATGGCGCTACGGTGTTTATCGATGTACACAATGGCATCCTTCACGCAGTACTCAAAAGGTATAGTCTGGTCTGATCGATTCTCTTTGATTCTGATTTGTTCAGCAATAACAAGGGTTTGGGCGACAAGGATGTTTTCGAGGATGCGTTTTTCTTCCATTGTGAGTCTGGTTTGGTGCACAAGTGAACGGAAAGTGAAAATAATAAAAAGATGAGTGAAGTACAGAGAATAAATCTTCGGGTGAAGCCTTATCGGGGTATCTGGCACCGTATTGCTCTTGAGGAGATGGTACGGCGTGCCCAGTCGGGAAAGCCTGAGGTGATCAGCCCTCACCGGGTGCGTATGGGGGTGAAAACAGGGGTTAAGCACTGGATGATGAAGTTCAACGAGACAAAAGAGTTGATGGAAAAGGAGTATGAGTTGATCAATCAACAGTGCAAGAAGAACCTTCAAGGTTAACCCGATGAGCAACATTATTCATTTCCCTGGCAGTCTGAAAATCACACCCAAAGGTGCGAACCAAGGTGCGAACCAAGGTGCGAACGACAGAGGTAGTGTTCGTACCTTGGTCAACTGTCAAGAACTTAAACATTTACAAGGTTTAGAGGCGTTCATAAGTGTTCAGGATGGTGCGAACTTGCTTGGGGTGTCATTTCGGGCTGTACAGAAGAATTGTAAGGCAGGAAAATACGTCACGAAACTGGTTCACGGTAATGGCGGAATGCAGTACCGGATTGCGCTTTCTTCGCTGCCTGTTGATGCTCAAATGCGGTGGCGGAAGGAGCACGGTTTTGTGGCTGAGGAGATGGAAAAAACGGCTGAATCGAACTGCAAACCGTTTGATGAAATGAGTGAGCAGCAGAGGCAAACAGCTCTTGATCGGTATGATGTGGTGATGCATTACAAGGAGGCTATTTCGCGGGCGAAACATGGGATGATATTGGAGGCAAAAGAGGCTTTTATCAGCCGGTATGCGGCTGGTGAGTGGCCGATTTTGCTTGAACGGATTGGAACTGCGACGTGGAAAACGATTGACCGGTGGATCCAGACCTTGAAAGACAATAATGGTTTACCGTCGAGCCTGGCACCGAATTACCGGTACACGAGAGATGGCGCGGCGGTGGTTGGCATCTCGATGGAGCAGGGTGAAATGATCCTGGCTTACTACCTGCATGGTAACCAGCCAAAAATATCAGAGGTGGTGCGGAAGGTGAACCGGAAGCTTTACGATCGCGGTATGGAGCAGGTAACTGAAAGCCGTGTGCGCCGATTCCTGAAGGAGTACCATGTCAATAATGAGGCGTCGGTGGTGATGGCGCGTGAGGGTGAAAAGGCTTACAACGACAAGTGTGCTCCATACATATCCCGGAACAACAAGCTGATTTTGCCAGGTGAAATTATGGTCTCGGATGGCCATAAGATTGCATTCCCGATTCAGCATCCGGTGACTGGCCAGCCAATGCGGATGATGCTGATCAGCCATCAGGATCAAGCGAGTCGGGCCATCCTTGGCTGGGAGATTATGCCAAGCGAAAACACGGCGGCTATCGCATCATCATTCAGGCGCAGTATGCTTTGGCTGGGCAATATCCTCACTGGGGATGACGCGATCGCGTTTGTTCCCCGGTCGCTGAAGATCGATAACGGCAAGGCGTTTAAATCGCACTACTTCACGGGATTGAAAGGCAGTACGATGGTCGATGTCGGCGGTATTGGCCTTTATGATCAGCTCAAGCCAATGGGTTTCAAGGGCGTCTCCTACTCGCGGGTGTATAACGGACAGGAGAAGACGATTGAGCGGTTCTGGGGGAACTTTGCGGAGATGGAACGGTCGATGCCGAACTATACCGGTACGTCGATTGCGATGAAGCCGGCGCATTTGCGCAGAGGTGAGTTTATGCACCGTGAGATCGCTGAAAAGTTGCAGTTGAATACTGCGCCAACGATTGCCGAGGCTCATTACCTGGTTGCTTTGTGGATGCATGATAACAACTTGCGCCATACCAGTAAAAGCAGCCAGCTTGAAGGGAAAAGTCCTTATGAGGCACTGGAAGCGGGGTTGGTTTTGCTGCGGGAAAAGGAGAAGGAGACGATGCAGGAACGGCTGATTTCGCGGGATGAACTGACGTTCCTGATGATGCCGCAGATCACCAGGACATTGAAGCGGAACGGGATTTCGTTGTTTGGACGGCAGTATCTGTCACCCGAGTTGCACGATTTGGCCAAGGGGCAGCGGGAGCTGGTGGTGCGGTACGATTTTGACCGGCTGGACGGGGTCGCGGTGTACCATCCGAACGGTGAGTTCTTGTGTTTTGCGCAGGAGTTTTGCCCGAACGGTGGGATTCATCCAGCGGCAAAACTGCTGGGGACGCCTAAAGATGTTGAGGCGTACAGAGTGGCGGCAAGCATCAAGAACAGTTTGCACCGGTCAACGAGGCGGAAAGCTAAAACCGGTCTTTTGAGCGCTGCTGAAAAGGGGTTCAGCCAGCTTGTGCAGGGTGAGGTGATGCCTGATGTGGTGCGTCAGCAGGTTAAGGCGGCTGAGGAACAGGCTCAAAAGGAGGCTGCGTCGGCAAAAAAGACGGGTACGGATGCGATGGAGATTCCGGAGGAGTGGTTGCTGGTTGATCCGGAACCAGCGGGGCGTGAGCAGCCGGAATTCTCGTATAAGGATATCCTGCAGATACAGATTGAAGATGAGGAAAAAAGAAGAGGGTTTTACCACTAAAAAAGCTCAAAGCCCGTTACGAGCGGGCTTTGAGGAAAGAACAACTTAACAAAACAGTGCCATGGAAGATAAAACATTACAAAGGACGTTGCAAGAGCCTGATCGGTTGTGTGAGCAGCTCCGGGAGGTGATGGAGGCTGAAGGGTTGAGCCAAAACGCGACATCGTTGCAGATCGGGGTCAGTGCAGGGTTGTTATCAGCCTGGTTTGCCCGGAAGTACAAGGGTTCGGAGGAGGCAATGGCTGAGAAGGTTGCCGGGTTTCTTGCAAGGCGTAAAGAGGTGCGGACGATGGCGGTGCAGGAAGAGGAGCGGTTCCCGATCACGGTTGAAACCGAGGTGTATCTGGCTGTCACGAAGGCTATCCGCAACTGCCATCTGAAGGGGAAAATCGGTGTGGTGACGGCTCATTCGGGGTCAGGAAAAACCCGTGCTGCACGGGAGTATGTCGCCAAGAATGCGGGGTCGATGCTGATTGAGTGCCACCATTCGTTTCCCGCCAGGATGGTGCTTGGAGCTATTGCTCAGTCGTGCGGGGTTGAGGCTCGCGGGTCTATCCATGAGTTGCTGGTGTCGATTTGTGACCGTCTGCGCGGATCCGGCCGAGTGCTGGTGCTGGATGAGGCGGAACATTTAAAGCCGCAGGTGCTTGATGTGGTGCGCCGGATCAATGATTGGGCGGGCATCGGCATCGTCTACGTCGGGTTGCCGAGGTTTATGGGGCAGTTGCAGTCTCTCCGGAGGGATTTTGAGTACATCTGGAACCGGGTGCGGGTGCGTGCCGGCATCGAGCGCGGTCGGGTAAGGGAGATTGGTGATGCACGGATGCTGCTTGAAAGCGTGCTCCCACTGGTTGGCGAGGGTGTTCCGGAGTCGTTTTACCAGTATTGCGGCGGTGATATCCGCAAACTTGAAGAGCTCTTTTTCGCTGTACTGGCGGTGTCGCGCCGGTCGGCGCAGGAGGTATCCGAAAGAATGGTGAAAGTGACGGCGCAACAATTATCCATGGAGGCGATATGATAGGAGCTATCGTTGACGGAAAGCTGGTCTGGGTTGAAACGCTCAATGATCAGGAGAAGAAAAAGACGCGGGCTATTGATCAGCACCCGAGCGATTGTACGGGTTGCATTACGGCGAAGGGGCCCTGCAAGGCTGGTGAACTGGGTGCTGCTGTGCGGGATAATAAGGAGTTGGTGGAGCTGAAGGGTGTGCGGAAGGATGGTCCGGTGTATTGCCCATCGTGCGGGTCTCGGGTGCATTTTTTGAGGACGGTTGCCGGGAAGATGATGCCTTGTGAGATGGATTTGCGGCGAGGTGATGGCAAGATGACGCTCACCGATCACGATGGGGTGACCCATAGAAAAGCTCCGGATACGGTGTTCGGGTATGAGTCGCACTTTGCGTTTTGCCGTGGGGCGAAGGAGCATCGCCGGACAACGACTTGCCGGTCGGATGGTATGGAGAGAAGCCCGAAAGGAGGTGCAAAATGAATGCCGGAGAGTTGAGATTTGGAGTGCTGGCACCTAAGCTGTCGGAGCAAATTGAGGGACTGCCGCTTTGGTATGATAATGCTGATAGAGCAATATCAATGCTGTATATCGGGGAGATTATCACCAATACAGAAGCGATAAGCGCCCGGAAGAAGCTTGTCAATAAGATTGAGTCATGGTTGAAAACAAGGGAGGGCAAATGAAGCTGCAAACAAGAGTCAAGACGGCGGTTAAAGTGCTGGTTGATGAATTGATGGTGTCGTTTCCCATAGATGTTTACGAGGCGCAGCGAGTGCTGTCGGAGTTGTTGCAAAGCCAGGAGATGATCAGGGAGATTCGGGCGAAGGTTGAAATCAAATTTATGGAGGAGGTTGAAAATGAGGGATGAAGAGGAAGAGTGGAGCCTACTGGATAATTGGTTTGGATGTTTGTTATTGCTGGTGCTTGGGTATTCGGTACTGGCTTTTGTTTGGGTGCGGGATAGAGTGATCGTGGTCTCAAAAACAATTACTGGAGGGCGGCATAGTGAGTAATAGTGAAAAGTTTCAGCAGGCGGAGATTAAGATTCAAGCACTAAAACTGAGGGTGGAGTCGCTGGAGAGGAATATGGCCAGACTGCTTCAGTCGTCTGAAGAGTCAACGGATGCCATACAGTCGATCTCGTCGAGTCTGGACTGTTTGGCGAGGTCGCTGACGATTATTGCCAAAAATCAAACTGCGGAGGTGTTATGAGTGTGGCTGCAGAGGTTGTGCGGATTGTTGTTATGCTCTCGGTGGGAGCCGGGATGATGGCTTTGTATCCGCAAGTAAACCGAGTGATTGCCCGAGCTATCAAGATAGGGCGAGAGTGGAAGGTTAGTATAAGGTTATGGTTTGGATCAATGGTGTTGTGTGCTGGATTGTGGGTAATCAAGTTTGGTTGCCGAATTGCTGAAGTGCAGGTATTAATGCAGTTTCCGGGAGTGAGTGATGAACAGGCGTAAGCGGGAACCACAGGCGACGACGATGATTGTGCAGGTGATGCCGTCTGTGGCGGCGGGGGTGGAAATTGATTTGAGTGACAAGGAGCCGGTGGTTGGTGTGTCGTACTCGCCGAAGCGGAGGAAGTGGCGGGCGTATATCCATGTGGGGAAGCGCCAGGTTTTTCACCGGTATTGTGAGACGAAGAGTGAGGCGATTGAAGCTCACCGGAAGGCGATGGTGGTGCATCAGCGGTTGAGTGTGCAGACAAGCGGAGGGCCTCGGTTTGAACGGAAGATCAAGGCTCCGGGGTATCGGAATCTTGATCGGACGCTGGAGCATTTGGCGGAGGAGGCGGCGGAGGTGATTCACATGAAGAGCAAGGTGATCCGGTTCGGGCTGCAGGGGAAGCATAACGGGCTTACGGGGCAGCGTCGGCTTGGGTGTGAGATTGGTAATATGCTGGCGATGGTGGAGCTGCTGGTGCTGGATGGGGCGGTGTTGGCGAAGGATATTGAGGATGGGATGCAGGAGAAGGTGGAGAAGTTGACGCGGGTGTACTGATTGGTGGTGGTTGAAGAAGATCGGTGATTCCCGGTTGTGACATGGCCGGGAGGGGGTTCGATTCCCTCCTTCTTTACGACAAAGAATAGTTTTTGGAATAAAATTTGACGGAAATGGCAAAATCTGAAGAGGAAATTTTGAAAGAAGACAGAGATCTACTTCGTCACGCAACTGGATCAGAGCCTGGGAGATACCCAAAAAGAATTTGGGGCTATCGGAATCGCTTTATATCAGATCCGGGATGCGACACATTTCAGGGATGTATGCGAAATGTACAAAGAGGTTGGATGTTTTTTCGGGAGCCCGATTATTTCACGGTATCGAGGCTTGGGTGTGAGCAGATCGGGATGCATAAGGCGGCTATAAAACGAGCAATAGTATAAGAAATGGCAATATCAGCAGAACAGTGGGAGGTTATCAATACGAAGCTGCAGAACCAATTTGCGTCAGTGCATTTTGCTCTTGATGGACGAAAGATCACTGTGCAATGGAGGCGATCATCGCGGACAAGGATACAGTATTCTTTGTTTGTCTTTATTGACGAGAAAATCAGGATATCTACCGGATGGCCGTCGCATGGTGATTATGACAGTTTTGTTGAAAAGGTCTGGAGGAAAAAGACTCGTACCACATCACTGTTTAAAAAACAAGATCTCGACGGAAAAAGTAAGCGCCAGATTGCGATTATAAACAAGTTAAAGAAAGAGTATCCGGATAGGGTTCTGGTGTGGTATGAGCCTTGTTTTTGCACTCCCGGATTGCTGATCAGGCAGTACAAAAAGCTTGAGGGGTTGGAGGTCATTGAGCTATGAACATTGTTGTAACGCTGTGGGATGGAAGGTTTGATGTGACTTATGAATGTGCCGGGGCAAAAAAATGCAAGCATTGCTTGTGTGAAATTATGCCTGCTCAAGATGATGAGGCTTGCTACTATCGGGATTCCGGATCTTCTTGCGGGCTCCTTAAAGCACAGGTTGCAGCGTTGGAAGCAGTGAAACGCCAAATATCCGCCGAATTGAAAGACAAAAAAAATGAGGAGGAGAACAATGGCTGATGCTCAAAAAGTGAAGCCGGTGTTGCCGCCGATGATCGTCAGGCGGATCAAGACGCTGCAGGGGTTGTCGGGGATTTCGGAGGAGAATTACCGGGCACTGTTGTGGGGGTATGGGGTGGAGAGCTGCACGGAGTTGACTATTACGCAGGGGCATGCGGTGGCAAAGTGTTTGCAGGGGATGGTTGACCGGATACCGGAGCATCAGCAGTTTCGGCAGCCGTACCGGGATTTGAAGGGGCGGTCGGCGTTGATGGCAACTGCGCGGCAGCTCCGGATGCTTGAGGCGATGTGGATGGATGTTACGCGGCAGACGTCACGGCGTGAGGCTTTGGCGGCTTATGGGGCTTGGCTTGATAAGCGGTTTAGCATCCGGAGTGTGGAGTGGATTGAGCGGGATCATGTGGGGAGGGTCAAGTTTGCGCTGGAGCAGATGCGGGCGCAGGCGGAGAGGTAGACTATGGTTTTTTGATGGCTGGTAAATGGCTGTCCCTTAAGCAAGATTCATAACGAAAAAGCCCCGACTCGTCACCGGTGCTTTTTCGTTTATTTAACAGGGGTTAAATAGTCGTTTAACGGCTTTAAAAGAGGCTGATCTGTGTTGGTTTGCGGGGTAGATTGAGGCGCTTCTGGACTTGCCGGACGGTGATGTCCAGATCTTTGGCTATTTGGCGGAGGTCTTTTTTGCCGAAATTATCGGCGATGTAGTTTTGTTTGGCGTCTTCGCGCCTGGGGAAACGTGGGATGTAGGGTTGTTCTCCCTGGAACTCTTTCCACACGGCGACGGCGATATCTTCACCGGCGATCTTAGCGATGAATGTGACGATTTCGGGCGTTTGTTTGCGTGGAGCAGGCATCAGGGCGCGTTATGGTGTGTGGGTGATGTATTACCATACGGTTTGTTTTTTGACTGTGCAAATTTTACGCGGTTATTTTTTGAGGGCTGTGATGACGATGTCGAGGATTTCTGGTTTGTCTTCGTCCTGGACTCCCCAGATGGGGCGTGCGGGAAAGTTGGCTTTTTTGCGGCCGTCCTCAAATTGGTGGTATTTGAGGTAGCTTTGGCTGGTGAGGTAGAGTTGGCCTCCGCTGACTTCGTAGTCGAGAGATTGCCGGAGCTGGCCACCGGCTACGAGGATGTGGCTTTCTTTTTTGTATTTGCGGAGTTTTTCCGCTTTTGTGCTTTCTGCGAGGGGTTTGTAGGCGACAGGTCGCCCTCCTGCGTCGATGGTTTTTTTTGCGCTGAGTGCCATTTGGGTGCCGATTTGGCTGAGTACGCTGTGATCGCGCAGGGTTGCCTGGATTTTTCGGGGGAAGTTGGCGATTTCGCGGCGTGCGGTATCGAGGCCTTCTATTTTAATTTCGATGATTTGGTTGCTCATTTGAACAGCTCCTGCATGTTGTCGAAGTGTGCTCTGGTTTGCTGCATTGCTTCTTCGGGCGTTAGGTCTTGTTCCCTGATGGCGCGTTGCTTGTTGACTGGAAGGAGCAGGAATGCCCGGCGTTTAAGGTTCTGGCTCATGTCGTCCCAGAATCCCCATTCAGCGGCCTGGCGGATTTCCGTATCGAGGAGCTGGACGGCGGGGATGCGGAACTTGAGTTGCTCGGCGGCCAGTCGTTTGCTTGTTATTGCGGTATGGACGGCGCTGTAGGCTTGCCAGGCTTCGTCGTGCGAGGGCAGGGGCTGGTAGCGGTTGCCGCTGGCGAAGGTGGTGCGCTTGCAGTGTGTAATCCAGTCTGGCAGTTCGGCTTTTGTTATGCCTCCTTGTTGCAGGGTGAGTGCGATGCCTGCATAGGGCGGGTCACCGGTATACTTTTTGCCTTTGATGCTTTCGACTTCTTGCAGTGCAGCAAGGATCTCTGAGCTTGTTGCTTTGGTTAGGTGGCGAGAGGCTTCCAACAGGGTGTCTTTCTCGGTTTTTTTGCCGAGGGTTTCGACGGCGATATACCGGAATTGTTCGGCCTTGATTTTGTGCATCAGGGCGGTCATTTGGGCTTGTTGTGCGCTCCGGTTGCGGAGGGTTTTGGTGATGTCGTGACTCATGGGGTTACGGTTTTTTCTGTTGTTGCAGTCTCTTTTGCGAGATCGACAAGTTTTTGTTTGATAAGCTCTCTGGTGGCTTTGCTCATGGCGCTCAGTTTGTGGTTGAGCCAGTCGGCGTAGTTGCCTACTTTGTCGCCAATGAATTCGGCGTTGGCGAGTTGGCTGCGCATTTCGGGGGTGACGGTGTCGGGTCCGGTAATGCCTCTCTTTTCCGCTTCCAGGCGGCTGACCGGAATAGCGGTGCAGCGGCAGTTGAAGCCGACTGGCGGGTAGTATTGGCTGTCGGAGGTTTTGAAGATTTTGCCGTCGAGGGCTCGGTGGCTGGCACGGACGCGTTCGTCGTGTGCGGTGCTGTACTGCCAGTATGGGTATCGGTCGGAGACTTCCTGGAGTTTTGCAAACTGGCCGGCTCCGAATGCCATGGAGGTTTCGTTGCGGTAGATGCGCTCTGCCTGAAAGCTGTTGAGCCTTGTGACGCCTTGTTTGTCGAAGACTTCGTTGGCGGTTTTGCGCCAGTCGCGGAGGCTTTTGCCTTCGGCAAGGGATTGTGCCAGGCTTTCTTTTACGGCATCGGCGAGTTCTGCGTCGGTGATGACGGCGCTGCAGAATCCTTTGAGTCGGTGGAATGCTGCGGCGTCTTTGTTGCCGAATTTGAAAAGGCCTTTTTTGATGGGGTCGGCAGCGGAGAAGGTTGTGCCTTCGTGCTGCTGGATCCAGTCGTTGACGCTCGCAGCGCCTTTGCTCCAGGCGTCGTTTAATGCTTGTTCAAGGGCTGTTGACCAGGCGTTTATAAAGTCTTCATCAGGCTGTGGGTTGAGGATCCTGTTTGTTTCGTTTTTATCTCCAGGGAGCCCGCGATACCCTTCGCCCGTCAGTGCTTTTTTTTTAAACCTTCGGCTGCGCTGAGGAGGGGGTCGATATCGTATCCGTTCGAGAATACGGTGACGGGGTTTGGTGTTGCGGGTGTGGCATCGTCGAAATCACCCTCTTCGTATCCACGCCGTGCAAGGAGTTTGAGCCCCACTTTTTTCCCTGTGGATTGAGCATAGATTTTATCGATCTCAGCCTGCTCTTTTGTCGTTTGTGCCGGTTTTGACAGTACGAAGCTCAGCTCTTCGTCATCGCTGCCGGGCAATTTATTGAGTTCTTTTGTCCACCGAATTACGGTGTTAAAAAGTTCTTCGGCCAGAGTTTTGGAGCTTTTTATTGCCCCATCCCGAATTTCTGATCCTGTCTGGCTGCTGGCGCGTGCTCCGACGTCTCCGAGCTGCATAGAGAGGTCTGATCCCATCCAGAGTTTGTTAATTTTGGTGACGGCGAGGCTATCAAAAGCGGTGAAGACGTCACTGCTGCTTTTGCGGCCACGGTTTTCTTTTTGTTCGGCCCGAACTCCTTCGAAAAGCACGGCGACACTCCGACGTCGCAGGACTGATAGTGCCGTCTGGACTTTGTTGATATAGTTCTGGTTGGCATCCTGGGATACGTATGCTATCCAGTGGTCGCGTCCGTCGTCTTCTAAAAATTGCAGCAGCCACTCGAAGTTGTTGTTGAGCCCTTGCACGAGCCAGTAGACGATTTCGAGGAGCCCCAAGCCGTAGGGGTTTTTGTAGCTGTGTCCGTGGCGGATGAGGATGAATTTCCGGGGGTATTTTTCATCAAGCAGAATACCGTCTTTATTTTCTTTTGTGATGAGCCTGAGGTTGCCTGCCTGGTCGAAAAGGAACCATTCACGGGGTTTTTCGGTGATGGTAATCGGTATGACGGTGTTACCATCTTTAGCCCACATGACTTCAAAAACAGTGTATCCGAATTCCCTTGCGCTGACGGCGTTGCTGCAGATTTCAGGGATATTTGGCAGACTTTTGAAGAGCGATTTGAACCATGCGGCTCTCGGGCCGTCTTCTTGTGCCTGGCTTACATCCCACTGGAGCGCTTTGACACCGTCGTGGATGTTGAGTGATGCGGCGGAAACGTCTGGCTGGAGCAGTGTCTTTTCGAATTCAATGATCTGTTTGCTGATGGTTTTGAGCACCCGGCTTGGGTGTGGCATCAGATCAGCAAGGTTGGCGATTGCCTCGACGATTTCGCGTGTGGCGATGTCGTTGTGCAGGTTGGCGATGTTGCTTTTTATGGGGTTGCCGTTGCGATCGAGTATCATTGTAAAAAGCTCCTGTAGAGGTTGAGATCGTGGTATTGGTGTTCTGGTATGAGTATTCCGCCAGGAGTCATTTTTGTAGCCGTGTTTGCTGCGGCAATGAGGGTATCAAGGCTTGGTGCATTGCCGCTTGCGGCGTGTATGGCTAAACTGGCGGCGGTGTAGTAGTCGCCGTGGCTGTTGGGGTCGAGTTCGTTTTCTTTTGCGACGTAGCGGATGTTGCCGGCATCTGTGCGCTCTTTTTGGATGCTGTGGAAGTCGTCTCGGACAATGTCGTTGACGGGTAACTTGAGCGTTTTGTCGATCAGTTTCCGATAGACTGCATACGCAATGGTTTCTTTGAGTACCAGTGAGAAGTCAATCTTTTCGACGACAAATTCTCCGAATCCGGGTTTTCCGTCTCCGCCTTTTTGGAGCCGCTCGACGGTTTCACGGCCCATTCCGCGATTGTCAACACATGCGCGGACAAACCGGTTGATCCGAATCAGTATACGGGCGCAATCCTGCTGTACGGCGAAGGGCATATTTTCGAGCGCGCAGATTGCCCGCACAAAGGTGATGCCGGCGATTTCTTCAGTCAGGGTGAGGACGGTGTAGTTGACGTCTCGCCCGATATCCATACCGAGATAAAACCTTCCGTATCCGAGTATGGAGGCTTTGAAGGCGATGGACTCAAACCATTTTTTGGCCTCTTCTGATTGGCCTTCACCGCTGAATTTTTTGATCTCTGCGTAGAGGATATCTTCGATTTCGCAACTGATTAAAAGATCGTAGCTGAAGAAGGCGCCTTCTTCATCTTCTGCGATGCAGCAGTATTCTTGCGCCCAGCGTTTTGGCCCTTCTTCGCGTTCGAGGTTTTGGAGCCATTCCTGCTTTTCTGCTTTGGAGAATTGGCGTTTATAGATTTTATCGAGCAGTCCTTCAGCGACTGCGCGTTGAATTGGGATGCTGATAAGGTTCCAGTCGGGGCCGTATTTCCCTGCCCGGAACTTTTTTATCATTTTGTTGAACTCGCTGCTGACTCCTTTATGCGTGCTGCAAAAAGTGAAGGGAAAGCGCCATTGCCTGGACGGCAGGATAGCATCGAGCATTTCTGCTTGTTGCTTATGGATGGCGAACTCGTCAGCCACCTTATAGCCTCGCCATCCTCTCATGGCATCGGCGTTGCTGGAAAGTGCGGTTACTTCAAGCTTGTTCTGAAAGCGGACGTTGTAGGTGTGCACTTGTTCTTCTTCTTTGGTGCTGCTGTTGAAGACTTTGACCTCGTCTTCATAAGTAGCGTCTACGGTACTTTTTATCAGGCGAGTGAGCTTTGCCCATGCAGCACAGTCGGTAATAAACTGTTTTGCAAGGATGCGAGTCTTTGTTGCAAAAAATGTCGGGTAGCGTCCCTCCTGCCCTGTCCATTTTTGCGCCTTGTAGGCGATGGCCCAGGAGAGTCCGGTCTGCCGTCCTTTTTCAACGAGTTGAGCGATGTGCTCATCGCGTATAACTTCGAGTTGGTATGCGAAGAAGACCTTTTCTTCGACTACCTCGGAGTGCGCTGCGAGTGCCTCTGGATGTATAGGTTTATCCTGCAAGACCGAGTTGTTGAAGGGTTTTCTGCATCTCTTCCATTACCGTTTCGTACCGTGTAGCGGCTCGGGCTTTTTCTTCGGCGCCACTTGATCCGGAGGGCAGTGCATTTTCTTCGTAGGCTTTGAGCTTGACCAACGATGGGGCCATACCTTTAATAAAATTAAGTTGTGCCGGGTTTGGGTCTTTGCCTTCCTCGATGGCTTCGCAGGCCCGGTCGATAAGAAGACCGAGCATTTTGTGGAGTTTGTCGTGTGACTTTGTCTGTACTTCCGCGAAGGCTTCCCGTCGTTCAACCCATTCGCCTTCTTTTGCCCACTCTCGCAGGGTGCGGTCGCTGACGGGTAATTGCTGAGCGATGGCCTCAAAAGTGAGGCGTTCTTGTACGTAGAGGCGCTGAGCGTCTGGATAGTATTCCGGCTTTTTTGCCATCAGTCGTAGAGTTCGGCGTTGAGTTCGTCCGCCAAGGCTTTTGCTTCGCGGAGATGTGTTGTGGTGGCGTGCAGGTCTTGTGCGGCCTGCAGGATCGTGACGGTGTCGCGTTTTGCGAGATCGGGCAGGATCGTGCTGGTTTTCATCTCAATCATGAGATTTGAGATTGCTGCCTGTGCTTCCAGCGTTTTGATCTTCTGGCGGAGCTGTTCAAGCTGGCCGAGTTTGAGTTGTCGTGATGTGCTGCTGCTCATGAGCGTTTGAAATCCTCTTTTATGTGATAGATGCACCGGTCTTTGTCGTGACCATCATGCTTTGCGAATAGGTCGTGGAATGCCTGGTCATAA
The DNA here is from genome assembly GCA_903939765.1 of uncultured Chlorobiaceae bacterium. Lineage (GTDB taxonomy): Bacteria > Bacteroidota > Chlorobiia > Chlorobiales > Chlorobiaceae > Chlorobium. The sequence goes on from CAJAIK010000084.1 coordinate 29,502, forward strand.
CTAGTTTGCATGGTTTTAATCCGTTCGACCAGGCGTGTGATTGCCTGAATTTGTTCCCGGCTGTCGTTCATCACGCTTGTGAGGATTGTGTAGTTTTTCTCAATCAAGCTGGTGAGCATCTCTTTATCGTTCTGGCCCTTCTTTTCCCAGATCTCTTTGTCGCTCTGGTTTTTCTTTTCGCGTAAAGTGATTTCGGCACTCCACCGGTCTTTTTCGGATTTTATCCAGGATTGTTGACTGCGGCTGTAAATAACGAGCGCTGCAAGGAGCAAGCACGAGATTCCGAGCTGGAGGACGTTTGGGGTAAAGATTTCCGGCATTTTTGCGGGTTGTGGTGACTGATGCTGGTTCACTGCCTGTGGCCGGTGGAGTTTCTTGTAAAATAGTGGTTAAGCAGGATTGTTTCTTTTGAGTCTAATTCACTGAACTGAAAGTGTTTAGTTGAGGGTAGCCTGTGTGGTATGTTTTGGTTTTAAGAGATGCTTGATCTCCCTTTTGAGGGACCTTATCAACGAGAAGCCAAATCATGCCAAAGTTTAAACGACATAAAATTTTCAAGAGCGGCATACACAAGAATGCCGGTGAACAGGTTTGGCCGCCGGAGCGGGTGCGTGGGGTACTTGATGCGACTCGGCGGTTATCTCCTGCACTTATACCGTATACGCTGCTGCATCCCGAGAATTCCCTGCCGATCTATGGATTCTGCCGTAAAGAGAGTATTGAGGGGCATGAAGTTGCAGGTGGTTATGAGTTGTCTGCCGTCCCGGAAAAGTTTGCCGAGGATGCCATACCGTCTCTTATCAAGCAGGGGTTAAATCAGATCAGTATCGGACTCGGTAAGTTTGATGAGCTGGTGCATATCGGGTTTGTCCCGAATCCGGCGGTCAGTGGTCTTGGTACTGTCTTTTCCGAATCTGCTGTCCCTTGCTCAAGTGTTGTTGAGGTCGAGTTTGGAGCTGAAGATCTTGACAGGCCAGTCACGACAGCGTTCGGAGTAAGCTGGGAGTGGCATCTGCGCTCATGGATGCAGGATGCGGGATCCATATTCCGTACGCTCCGTGAACGCGAGATTGCGCAGAACGGCATCGAGGCTGCAGATAAGTTTATCCCGGTTTACATGATGGATTTTTTAATGAAGCCGATGCCCGAGGATAAGCTGGACACTCATGGTGATGGCCCTGATGGCGGCCTGAGTCCTGCGGTGGGATTTGTGGCCAGTAACGATAACAATACAAACAGTACAGATATGGGGATGACTGCAGAAGAGACGGCCGAGTTTAATCGGCTCCGGACAGAAAATGAGCAACTGAGAACTGCTGCTACCGATGCGCTGAACCGCGCCGCACAGTTTGAGGCGGAAAAGCGTGTAGCGGAGGTGACAGTGTTCCTTGACAGCGTTGTTGACAGGGTACCGCCATCTATCCGAGACATCGTTGAAGGAATCCTGCTCGATCTGCAGGGTGTTCAGCCGCGCACGTTTGCGGCCGCAGATGGCACGACGACTGAGCGGTCAAGTTTTGAGTCGCTGAAGACGCTGTTGTCAGCCGGGCCTGTGCAGGTTGTTTTTTCGGATGTTGCGACGGGTAAGGTGTCCGGAAGCGCTGTTGGCAACGTCTCACCTGAAGATTCACTGCGGTCGCAGTATGACGCGGTGAAGAAAAAAGATTAACCGACGAAGCCCTTAGGGGCCTGTGAGAGGGATGCTCCGGCGAGATGCGCACTGCGATCGATAACCCGGAGCTGGAATTTATCATAACTGTAACCAGGACTACACTATGTTTCTTTACCAGATTTCCGCGAGTGACCCGGTCACCGCGATGGTTATGACGGAGCTGCGAAAATATGCGCCAGCCCTTGAGTATCTGCATTTTTTCAAGGCTCCAGGTTCCGGCGCTCATGAGCGTATGGCGGATGATATTGACGGTACGCTGGGGACTCGTACGATTGGCAGCGATTTCGCGACACAGGATTTTACCCCAGGGTACGGGGATTTTGCTCTGCAGATTCTTGGTAAAAATGTTCGGCTGGACTCGGCTTATGAGGAGAGGGCAACGGATATTCCTTCGGAAATGATGCTCAAGCTCAAAAACTGGGCGCTCAATGCCGGTCGTAATTTCATGTATTACTTCCTCGATGGCGATTCAACGGCTACGGATGGGGCTACGCCTCCGGTCTCACTGCATCAGTTCAACGGGTTGCGCAAGATCATTGCTTTGCTTGTTGCGGATGGAGGCTCGGGGCGGATTATCACGCTTGGAAACGGAGCAGGGCTGCAGGTGTCACTTGGCAATTCTGACGCTGCACGAGTTGCGCAACAGAAGTTTATCGAGGGGATTGACAACCTCATCGAGTCGGTAGACGGTGGTGCGGACTGCTTGATGATGGACGGTCAGCTTTTGACTAGGCTGTCTACTGTGGCGCGTGATCAGTGCGCAGTATCGCTCAATGAGTTTGGTGCCAAGATTGGTGATTACAACGGTGTAAAGATTGTGCCAACGGGGCGTAAACATGACGGCAGCCGGATTATTCCGTTTACCGAGACTGTCGGAGCATCAACCGATTGTACAAGTGTATTTGCTTTCAAGAGTGGAGAAAAGGTTGATCTGACGGCGATGACGACAGGCGTTGGCCTCAAAGTTTATCCTATGGAAAAAGTTGGGAATTTTTATCAGCACATGGTGCAGCTCCAGATGGATATGGCGGCAATGACGAAGCGTTGTGTAGCAAAACTGGGTGGAATCAGGCTCTGATTGAAAAAGGTTTGTAAAGGGCGTTTGCGGCGTAGGGGTTGAAAGGGGTGTTGGGATGGGTGTTTATTGAAATTGAACGGGTTTAAACGGCTTTTAAACGGTACTTGAGTGGTTGGTGATGGAGACTATTACGCTGGATGAATTGTCAGGGGTTATGTCGATGCAGGATATCATCGATATGACTGATGATACAGGGTTGGGAGTTGTTGGTACGGTTGCTCTCGATGAGGCGTATTCGAGCGCTGTCAAGGATCTGGAGTTGTATGCTGGTCGTTATTATAACTTGCCACTGCCTGCTGTATCGATGGTTAAAGAGTTTCATCGGCAGTTGACAAAGTGCCATCTCTATTTTCGCCGGGGAGCGTATCCAAAAGAAGTGATGGATCTGTATAAAAGCCTGGAACGCAAGATGCGAGATTTGGGGCCGTTCTCTTTGGGAATTTCTGGTGTTGAGCCGGCGAGTGGATTGGAAAATGCGGGTGTTAGTGTTTTTGCTCCGCCACAACGGTTTATGACGGGCTTCATGGGTCTTGATGTATAAGAATGACGAATCAGGAGTTAAAAGCGAGCCCGAATGCATACGCGATCATCAAGGATTGTGAAGGGTTGTTCTTGGCGTCTTACCGGTGTCCGGCAGGAATTCTTACGATTGGATGGGGGCATACGAAAGGGGTTACGGATGGTATGCGGATATCTCTGGATCAGGCGTCGGAGTTTTTGCGTGATGATGTGGCGGTGGTCGAAAAGGGTATTCGGGCGTTGGTGAAGGTGCCGCTTCGGCAGGGTCAGTTTGATGCCCTCTGTTCATTTGCGTTTAATCTTGGTCTTGGAAGCTTAAAGCGATCGACGCTGCTTGATAAGCTTAATGATGGGGATGCTGCTGGAGCTGCAAAAGAGTTTGATGTTTGGGTAAGAGCTAAGGGAGTGGTGCTGCCGGGGTTGGTATCTCGCAGGGCGCGTGAGAGAGCATTGTTTGAGCAAGTGTAATTCAGAAAACTGTAAACGGGGGGGGTGTTATGGATGGAGTTCTCGGGAGTCTTGGGCCTGTGGCGGCGGTGGTTATTCCGGCTGTAGTAATCGCTGGTGCGTCGATTGTTGATGCGTTGGTGCCGACACCGGCGGAAGGTTCTGTGCTGTGGTACGTCAAAAAAGTGGTGAGCTGGCTGGCCATCAATATTGGTAATGCAAAAAACGCCAAGTGATGGCTGCCTTGTTGGTAAAACTGCTTGAGGCGCTGCTGGCGGCGGTGATGTCGCCGAGGGTTTTGCCGCTGCTTCGGACTGCTGTGCGGTCAATTATGAGTGAGAAAATGGTTAATGCTCCGGGGAGGGGAATGGCTGATGATGAGTTTGAAGCGAAAATTGCTGAGTCGGGTATGTCTGATGTGCCTCTTCCTGAGCATCATCCAGATGCTTAACGGGTGCGGGCAGTCGAGGGTTTTGGTTGCGCCTGGGGAGACTACCGGTGTTGCCCGGCTTGGTAAGACGGTGACGGATTGGCCTGTCTGGCTACCCTCTCCGGATAAAAAGAGCTGGGTGCCAGCGAAGGCGGATATACCCGAGGGCGCGTGGATTAATTTTGATGCGAAATAGTAATGGTTATTGAAAACTTGTTTGTTGGGCTTGTGCTTGCGGCTGGTGTGACGTCTGCGGGTAAACTGGTGGACCTTGGCGCTCTTGGTGCATCGGGTGATTTTGGCCTGCAGGTGGATTGTGCGGCGGCGGTGACGGTGACGTATAAGGCTGCGGCATCGGGTGCTGTGCCGGCTGCGGTGTCGGGCGATAATATTTTGGCAGCTCATGACGGGTCTGGCAGCAAGATGTATTGGCCGGCGATACCGCCATATGCCAAGATTTGGGTTTATGCGACAGCTCCCGCTGCAAGCGGGGCGACGGTGACGGCAACTTTAAATGTGTGGTAATATGGGGTGGCCGGACAGAAAACTAATGATCGATTTAGCAGGACTTACTGCAAGGATATCTGCGATTGAAGGGTCAATCCAGTCGCAAGACTATTTTGGATTTGCTTATAACACGTATTCCGATACGTTCACACGTCTTGGTAAAGCCCAGGGTATTCCAAATGGAGTTTTCTGCGGTCGATGGGTCTCTCCGATTATCGCTAGTCTGCGGATGGTCAGTTTGCAGGATAATGGCACGGTGACAAAAGAAATCAGTTGGCTGGACAAGACGAAATATACCGACGGGACAAGTGTTCCGCTCGGCGGTTCCGACGGGCAGATTATGGTCGAGTATCTGCCGGCGTATATGAAAATGGGTACGTGGGGTAACTGGTATTATGTGATGCTTAGCCACTTACCTCTTGCTGGATTTACGTTGCACCCGCTTTTTACTGGTATGTCCGCAGTCTATCAGGCCACATTCGAAGCGTCGGTGTATAACAGTGGTGCTGGAAATAGGCTTTACAGCGTCGCAAAAAGCCCCGCTGATGGCCTTGCTGATGTATATCCGGTCACTGAGCGATCGGGTGCGTGGGGTCTGACCGGCACTAACGCTACTCAGATGGATGCGCTTGCTGCTGCCCGTGGATCTGGATGGCAAATGCAGGATTTCCTGACAGTACAATATCAGAGGATTTTGTTGCTGTCAATTTTTGCAAGCTACGACATACCGGCTATTGTTGGCGCCGGACGTATCAATCTATCCGGAGGGACATGGATAAACGGCAGTTATATCGGTAAGTGCGGCTTAGGCCTTGCTGCTTATGACTACTACGGAGCAGTGCAAGTCGGGACGACCGGAGGTTATGCGACAGATTATTCTTTCGTGCTCGGCGTCGAAAATCCATGGGGGAACGTGTCGGAAAGAGTCACTGCTCTCGTTAGTGATCACGACTTTTACTATAAGCCTCAACCGCCGTACGATTATACAAATGTCTCGGGATGGACCAGGCTGCAGACGGTATTAGGGGTAAATATCACTCTCCCTGCTACTGACGGGTACGGTGGGATCCCATTTTCTGGGTTGGGTATTGTGTTGCCGTCTAATGTTGCGGGCAGCAGCTCAACGAAAATGAGGGATTATTACTATCAGGATGCAGGCCTGCGGGTGTTGTTGGTGGGCGGTGCTTCGGCTGACGGAGCGACTGCGGGGCCGTTTTGCTGGTATGCGTATCGCGCGGCTTCGTATACGAGTACGACTTTCGGCGGGCGTCTCTGCTTCAAAAAAGCTGCGTAGCAGCTCGGAGTGCGCCGTGATTTTTTTTTGTTCTTTGGGATAAAAGGGACTGTGGTATGCCTGCAGGTGTTGTTGGTAGGCGGTAATTCGAATAACGGTTGGTTTGTCTGGGCAAACACCTACAATCTGAGGAAAAAATATGATTGGAAATAGTGCGA
>CAJAIK010000085.1 GCA_903939765.1 uncultured Chlorobiaceae bacterium
TGCGCCCATCCTGTCAGGCACGGTGTGCCGTGCCCCTACGTGCGCCCACCCTGTCAGGCACGGTGTGCTGTGCCCCTGCGATGGCCTCAATCTTTTTGACGACATCTTTTGCCACTTCTTGTATCTCGACTGCATGTTTTTTACCTCTTCACCGATGAATTGCCAACGACTCTGTTGGCAACAAAACTGTTGGAAGACAAAACGACACAGCAGGGATGTAAAAATCAGCTTTGTATAAGAGTAAATGAGGAGCTGTTACACGAAGAGATCAGGAACAATGTCCAGGGGCGCAGGCCCCTGGAAATGAACGTCGTTCCCGTCGGAATTGCTAAAAACTGAACCCCGTTTTGAGATAGATTCCATAATCCTCCATCAGTCGGCCATCGTCAAATCCTTGCGCAAAAGCGATGCTTGCAGAATAGCGCGACTCAATACCGCCGAACCACAACCCTCCGCCGGCGCTGCTATGCCATGCGCTGGAATGCTCATCATCAAGAAAAACCCTGCCGGTTTCAGCAAAAACCAGTGGGCCGTACATGATCGGCACAAGAAACTTGAAGGTACCCAGGTAGAGACGGAGTTCAGAACCGGCATAGAGTGATGCGTCTCCGGCAAAACGTTGCCGGTCATAACCCCTCAGCGAAGTTGAGCCGCCAAGAAAAGCTGCTTCATAAAAGGGATAATTACCCCAGATTTTCTCACCTCCAAAGCGGAGAGCAAGTCGTGAATAACGGGATGAAACCAGCGGAATATAGCCGCGGAATTCACCGCCGATTTTTCCATATGCATGTGCATTTCCAAAAAATTCGGGATAATACTTCCCACTGACATCCACCATGATTCCGCTGAGCGCCGTTGTGTTGCCAGCCTGGCCTGCGGTGGTACTGGCAGGCGTTCTTGGTGAGAGAGTAATTTCGTCACCGCTATCGCGTGAATCATAATGAAATCCGAGCTGCAAGCCACCAGCAAAATTATGATCAATACCGGGAATTTCAGCTCTGTGCAGCTCATTGAATGAACCCGGAGCAAGAGCAAAGTCTATCCATTTCGCACCGACTCCTGCACTCCAGTAATAGTTTTTATCCATCGGATAACGCAATAAAGCCCTGACGGAGATGGCTTGATTGAGAATTTCGAAATCATCCTCTTCGAGACCGGTACCATTATAGTATTTCTCATTTCCAAGCCCGTAGAAGTTAATGATATCAAGGCCTGTTGTACCAGCTTCAACAAGAAGTGACGTGTTCCTGAAAATCGACCGGAAATCTCCCGTATAATTCAATTTATAACGAAGATCATTGCCGGAAGCAACACCGCCGCTCAGTTTCATCCTGTAACGATAAGGGGTGGCCCTGAAGTCGTAGTCCACAAGAGTTGCCCCCATGCCAAGAAACAATCCGGTCTCTGCGGAATAATCAACACTTGGACGAAAACCAATCTGCCGGCCTGCATCGCGCACTGTCAGATCATATTTCTCCTGATCAACAACCGGAACGGGAACCGTATGCCGGTCAACGACGGTATGCTTCCCGGCAACAAATTCCGATTTGTTGCCATCATCATAGAAAAATGTCATAATTCCGGAGGTATCAGCATCTTTGGAGAGAGCACCCGCCGAATAATCTTCAAAGGCATCCTGACCCTCGCCGCCTATGACCCTGACTTTCACCCCGCCCTTGCAGACCGGCCCGTCAACAACTGCCCGGTCATCACCACCCTGCAGGTAGAGTCGTACCTCATTTGTTTCGAGCGGATTGAAAATACGGGAATAGAAGGGCTTCCCTTTTCCAGCACCGCTCTTGCCATCCCTTTTGAAAATTGCAACCTCTATACGGCCGTCCGCCGAACGGTGAACCGTCGCATATTCATCTTTATTGCTTGCATAAACATCCACATTTTCAGCATAAAGCAGATAGAGTTCTCCGGATGCTTTTTCAAGCATATCCCTTCTCGCCCGAAGCTCGCGTTCAAGACGGGCGCCCTCCTTGTCATACATTGCCGGAGGCATCTTCATGACGGCATCATGGATGAGCTGGTCGGTCAGTTTCTGCTTGATTTCGATTGTAACAGCATCCCACTTCGCGCGGTCAATCCCGGACAAAAGACGCCGGTCAAGAGGACGACCGGAGAAGCTTAAATTTTTAATGCTCGGATAATTCGGGCCGAAATCCGTAATCCGGGGAACAACCCTGGTAATAATCCATGAAAAAATGCCGTCCTGCCTGGAAAAGGCCTGATCCCTGTCTCGGGGAATGGGAACCCACACGGTTTTACCATCATTTTTGTAACCGGCCCATTTCCACTGATCGGAGTGACGATCCCAGTCACCGATAAAGAGATCGAGTAACCTCGCCCTTAAAAATGCGGCGCTATCGACCTGGTTGTCGTTATCTTTTTCAAGATTGTTAAAAACGGCATACGTGCCGGATATTTTATCCGCACCTTTAAAACCTGCCCCGGCGCTCTCGCTTTCGTCAGGGCGCTCCTCTATTGTCCCCGCAAGACCTGCAAATTCATCAAAATACTCGCCGAGACCAGCTTTGTCGTAAGGCAATACCGCAAATTCCGGAGCGACATTGTAGACGCTGGCTGCATCAAGCAATGGGGAGACAATGAAACCGGAAACGGGATTTGAGGTTGTGACCTGATCTTGCAAAACAGTGGCAACAACACTCTCCTTCAATTTTGGAGGCATACCGCGTGAGGGATCTTTGTCGAGAGATCGGAACCGATACGTCTTGCCATTTGCCCCCCTGAAACTCAACGTCATCGTCTGAAACCCACCCCCTTTTTCAAACGGCACCAATCCACCGGCAAAGGAGTTCAGATCAAGCACCGGCATCTCAACAGGGGTCGTCCAAAGTGATCGCCAATGGGTACCGAAGAGCAGGGTATGCAGCGCACCTGCTTTATAATCAGCACAGGGAACGACGCTCAAGCGCGTTTTACCCTCAAGCTGTTCAACCGGAATTTTCGATATTTTTGCGCTTGAAGGCGAGGGGAGTTCCAGCAAAATGAGCGCAAGCAGAAAGGAGACTCTTTTACATAATAACCTCATAACAGTACCTTAGCCAATGAATGAAGCCTTCCGTACTGACGACTGAAATAAGAGAACAATATTTTTCAAAACAATACAAATGCAGGCAATTACCCCCCAACTTCGATCTCGCGCTTCAGGGCTTCACGTTCGATTTCGAGGCGCCGGATCTCCCGGTTTATCCGATCAAGCTCTTCGGGACTGCTGTCGATTTCAAGGCGCAGACGCGACGAGGCCTCATCTATCAAGTCAATCGCCTTGTCGGGCAAAAAACGATCTGCGATATAGCGATTTGAGAGTTCGGCCGCAGCTACAATGGCCGCATCCTTGATACGCACACCGTGATGAATCTCGTATTTCTCCTTGAGGCCTCGGAGAATCGATACGGTGTCTTCCACACTCGGCTGATCGACCAGCACGGTCTGAAAGCGCCGCTCGAGAGCAGCGTCCTTTTCGATATGCTTGCGGTACTCGTCAAGCGTGGTAGCCCCGATACAGCGCAGTTCACCACGAGCAAGCGCAGGCTTGAGGATATTGGCCGCATCCATGGAACCTTCAGCAGACCCGGCACCCACAAGCAGGTGAAGTTCATCAATAAAAAGAATAATCTCGCCATCGGCCGACTGCACCTCGCGCACCACCGCTTTCAGGCGCTCCTCAAACTCTCCACGAAACTTGGCTCCGGCAACAAGCTGGGCAATGTCGAGCGCTGCAATCTGCTTGCTCTTGAGGTTTTCAGGCACATCGCCAGCCACAATGCGTTGTGCGATTCCCTCAACCAACGCTGTCTTGCCAACCCCTGGCTCTCCGATCAGTACCGGATTGTTCTTGGTACGGCGACTGAGAATCTGCAATACCCTGCGTATCTCCTCATCACGACCGATAACCGGATCGAGTTTACCCTTGCGCGCCTGATCATTGAGGTTGCGCGAATATTTTTTCAGTGAATTATAGCTCTCCTCCGCGCTCTGGCTGGTCACGCGCTGAGTCCCCCTGATAGTGGTAAGCACCTTGAGAATGGAGTTGCGGTTAAATCCCGCATCCTGCAACATTCGTGAAACAGGAATCCCTGCCTCGCTCATGGCAATCAACAGATGTTCCGAGCTGATATACTCATCCTTCAGACTTTCGGCCTCTTTCAGCGCAACGTCAAAAACCTTGCCAAGATTCTGTGAAAGATACTGGCCCGTTGCCGATGCTCCGGTGACCTTTGGAATTCGCCCGATTTCGCGCTCAAGCGCTGTTTGCAGCATTTCTGACTGAGCCTCGAGCTTCTGCGCTATCTGCACGGCAATACTGCCGCTATCAGCAAACATGGCAGCAAGAAGATGTTCCGGCTCTATCTGCTGATGCTGATTGCTGCCAGCAAGAGTCGACGCAGCCTGCAGGGCCTCCTGGGCCTTCAAGGTGAATTTGTTCGGATCAAACTGCATGGTTCTGACTGTTTTATGAAACGTTCAGGCTCAGGATTTGTTGCGATCTGAAGCAGATGATGATTGCGGCATATTCCTTATAAAGGCACCAACCACAAGCCGCAAAATTTGACTGCTCGTCGTCAAAAGCTCAACACTTTTCTCCTGGATGTGACGCTGGGTATCAAGTTGCTCCTTGAACAGCTCCACACCAGCAGGATCATAATCACCCTCACTCACATAGTCATCAATCACCTCTTCTGCTTGAGCAAATGGCATGTTGAAAACCTTCAATCCAAGCTTCGCCTTCTCGAAAGAGTCAAGCGCTTTTCTACCACTGTTCTGCTGCTCCATAACGTCTCTGTTTTTCGTCTGAAAATGAACTGCTTGTACTTGATTGTAAGGGTTAATGTAATAATTTTTTCAACAAGAAAGGAGTAATGCCCTCCTTGAGCGACTCGCCGACGAGCCCCTCACCGCGGCCTTGCACCACCTGACAACGAACAAGTTTCAAGAAGCAAAAAAACAAGGCCTGCCGCCAGAAAATAGCGATAAATCGGTTCGCGCTCGCCAGGCTCCATCACCCAGCGAGATGCCGCCGCAATGCGGTTAATGCGATCGGAAACCGCCCCGTAAACAGTCTGCTCTGCCCTGCTATGAAAGTAAAATCCGCCAGCATCACGGGCCAGCATCTGCAATGTTTCAGCCCTGAAACTGGTCATCACCACCCTTCCGTTTTCATCGCGCTTGACGCCATCCCCGGCCTCTCCTGTGGGAATCACAACAGGCTGACGCATGCCAACCCCTATGACAAAAAGATGAATACCTGCCTCTTTCAACTGCTGAACCGCTTGCCGTACCTCTCCGGCATGATCCTCCCCGTCACTCAGCAGAACCAGAATCTTCTCTCCTTTTACCCCTGCCACGGTGCGTTCAGATTGTGGCTCAAGAAGAGTCCGTGCAAGCTCAAGAGCCGTATGGAATGAGGTTCCCTGCTCCTCAATAAGCTCAGGTGACGCCATGCCAAGCAGGGCATCAAATGCCTCCTTATCAGTCGTGAGCGGGCACTGAACGAGGGGGCTGGCGGCAAAAAGAAGAAGAGCCCTCCGTCCGCCAACGACAGCACGACTGATACTCGAAATCTCCTGTTTCGCCTGCCCGAGACGATCAGGAAGAACATCCCTCGCTCTCATACTCCGGGAAATGTCAAGCATAAAAACGATATCTGCACCTTTGCGCAATACAGGCCGGCCTCCACTGCAAAACCGTGGACCTGTCATGGCAAACAACAACAATGCGATACCACAAAAAAGCAACACTTTTTTAACCACCACGACCCTCATCGACACAGCTCTCATCATACCATCGGCCACAGTCGGCCCGACAACGGCCTCACGCGCCTGACGCAACCTCACGACTCCATAGCCAAAAATCAAGGCAAGAGGCATCAAAAGTAGCAAATAGCCAATATTTTCAGGCCAGGTAAAACACATGGGCACATTCCGTTATATGCGACATTTCAATAGTCCGTAAGCTATGGTATCCTGAGAAGTCGGGTATTTGACAAAAATGCCTCAAGAAAAAGCAGCAGAAGCACGAGCAGCAGAAGCTGAAAAAACAATTCTGAACGATGCTCCATAACCGGCCCGGCAAACCTTTTTTTTTCAAGCCGGTCTATGGCTCTGATCGTTTCATCAAATGCTGCCGGATCTTCAACCTTGAAATAGCCTCCGCCAGTCATTCGGGCAATGCCCTGGAGCGACTCCTCATCTTTCTGCGAATGAGTGCTGCTCTCCCCAAATTGATCACGGCGCCCTTCCGCAGCGTTAATGCCAGCATCGACGACATAAATCCTGATTCCACTCCGGGCGGCAATCCCGGCAGCCGTGGCGGGCCCAATCTCTCCTGTATTATTTTCACCATCAGTAACAAGAATAAGTACCTTATGCAACGACTCTGATACTTTGAGCCGGTTGACCGCGATAAGAATCGCTGAGCCAATTGCTGTCCCGTCATCCTGTATCACCCCGGATGAAAGGCGGTCAAGCAGCATGGCCAGAACCTCATGATCGAGCGTCAACGGACACTGCGTATACCCCTTTCCTCGAAAAACCACAAGACCAATCCGGTCATTGGAACGACGCAAAACAAAGCTGCGGGCAACCTCCCGGGCCGCATCAAGACGGCTTTTACCGCCAAAATCACCCTGAAGCATGGATTCCGAAATATCAAGCGCCAGCATCACGTCGATCCCCTTCGATTCAGCTTCAGTCTGACGAAAAAGAAGGTAAGGACCCGTAAGCGCCAGAACAGAGAGCACAAGAGCACTCCACCGCAGCCATTGCGGCAACGTATGCAACCAGCGGGGAGCTGCAAACCCCGAATCCTTCATGCGCTCAAGAGCAGGAAAAAGAATCGCAGGAGAGCGGCCAGCACGCTCCAGCCAAGCCCTGAACCAGAACGCCAGGGCAAGAAGCGGCAACAGCAAAAGCCACCAGGGTTCCGCCAATTCAAGGCGAGGCATACGGGCAAACCACTCCAGCATAGGCACGATCAGTTTAGCTCAAACCAACAGAATCTGACAGAACAGTGCAAATATCATTTGCTCCTGCCAATTATCGACGGATTAGCATCGAACTCATCCTCATAGCGTTGAACAATCCCATCGACCACCGTCTGCAGTTACTGCACCAAGCCACAACGCATGACACATGCTCATGACGGGACAACTGTTACCCCGGTTCGACCTTACAACGCTGCTGAAAACGCGTGTTACAGTATACGTTATTATTGTATCTCCTGGAAAATCCTTGCCGGCAGAACAATGTAAAAAAGCAACCCTTACGAAATGCTTTCCGGGCAATCGCCTGTTTCCGAACGGCGTCTCAAGGGGAAAAAAGTTTGGCAGGTAAAAACCCGGTTGAGTTAACCGGCAGAGCGTTCATATTTAAACAGGCAGACACAACTGCCAAAAGCCTGACGGCTGAGAATTTCACCCTTCATCTCCGGAAAAGCCCGCCGGGTTGCTTCAACGTCCATTTCACAGATTACATGGCATGGAGTGTCAAAACCATGCTCTTTACAGATATCCAGATAAGGGCAATACTTCTGTATTTCCAATGCAGCGTCTCTTCCTCTGTTCGAAATATCAACAACCTGCATATCCATTCCGGCACTCCTGAAAAACGGAACAGCCCGGTTAAAACCCTCTGCCAGAGTTGACTCAGCAAGAAACGGCGTCATGCGTTGTTTCTGCTTTTCCGGGAAGCCTTCCAGCATTTTCTCCCAGGCCTGTTCCGGCCCTGACTGCTCGCTCAGCTCTCTGAATGCCGCAAACTTTTGATGAGCAACAGCTAAAAACTCCTTATTATCCTTTTCCATAAATACAGGCTCCCGTTTTTAAAAGTATCAGAATGACCACTATCGTGTGGACCAGTAAAGCACAAACAGATTTTCCCATTGTGTAAGAGGTGACGAGACCAAACAGCTTTTTGGTATCCAGGATAGCGATTGTTTCAACGTTAAGGCTTCTTCTTTGCTCACGATGGAGCGTCCATGGTTTGCCGAATCCGATTTGTTAAAGCTTTTACTATCGCCCCTGTACGATGCTGAGCATCCAGCCAGCGCCATCAGCATCACCAGTGTTACTGTATTAATTTTCATCATCTTATCCAGTTTTAATCGAGCGATAACCGTTATAGATACCTGAGCCGTCACCATTACTCATAGCGAAGAGCTTCAAGCGGGTTCAGTTCCGCGGCTTTTTTGGCAGGCCAGAGACCAAAAAAAACACCGATAAGTGCTGAAAAAGTGGTTGCAAGCACAACCGATATCAGGGAGGTTTTTACCGCCCACCCGGCAAAATAGGAGAGAACAAGAGAGATGCCGATACCGGCAAGAACCCCTATAAACCCTCCGCTGATAGTCAAACCGACCGACTCAACAAGAAACTGCAGCATGATATCGCTTTTTCTGGCGCCGATAGCCTTGCGCAACCCGATCTCGCGGGTTCGCTCGGTCACGGAAACAAGCATGATATTCATAATGCCGATCCCTCCGACAAGCAGTGAAATGGCTGCAATGGAACCGAGCAGCAGGCTCATGGTCTGAGTGGTACTGGTAAGCATTTTCTGGATTTCGGTCATATCCCTGATATTGAACGAATCATCCCCTTCCTTCAGACGGTGCCTTTTGCGAATCTGTTCACTGACGGCCACTTTGGCTTGCTCAATCAAGGTTGGCGAAGCAACCTCGACAAAGATGCTGCTGAGGTAATCTTTACCAAGTACACGGTACATGGCTGTCGTCACAGGAATCATGACAACATCATCCTCATCCTGAGGTCCGGAAAACCCTTTAGCCGGAGAAATGCCGATAACCATAAAATTAATGCGGTTGATTTTGATGGTTTTGCCAAGCGGATTGGTGCTGCCAAAGAGCTCTTTGACAACCGTCACGCCAATAATGGCCAACTTGTCCCGCTTTTGAATCTCTTCACGGGTAAACCATCTTCCGACAGTAGGCATTGTCGCACGCATGGTGCCATAATCAAACCCCACTCCGGTCAGGGTCGAGCTCCAGTTTTTGTTGCCGTAAACGATCTGGGCGTTACCGTTTACTACCCCGGCAGCATTTTTTACCAGTGTATGGAGCGAAGCTATATCGTCAACGTCAATAAAGGTAAAGCGTGCGACGGCACCTGCACCCTGGGCCGCGCCATGAATCTTGGCCGATCCTCCCCTGATCGAAAGCATGTTCGAGCCCATCGATTTCAACTGTTCCTGCATGGCTGCTTTTGCTCCTTCGCCGAGCGCCATCATCGCAATCACTGAGGCAACACCGACCAGAATGCCGAGGACGGAGAGAAAAGAGCGCATCTTGTTGGCAAGGATTGACTGAAAGGCCTGTGCCATAAACCCGGTAAACCGGCCATCCTGCCAGAGCGAACCTTTTCCGGCACCCTGCAGCTCAAATCCGCCCTCTCCGGCCACAACCACCGGGGGCTCCAGCCCCGTCCTGCGCTCATCGGAGATAATGACGCCATCTTTCATGACAATGACCCGGCCGGCATAGGCCGCAATATCGTTTTCATGAGTAACCATGATAACCGTCTTGCCCTGTTCATGCAGAGCTTTAAAGATCTTCATGATCTCTGCGGAGTTTTTTGAATCAAGGTTACCTGTCGGCTCATCGGCAAAAATGATAAGCGGATCGCGGATCAGCGATCTGGCTATAGCTACACGCTGCTGTTCGCCCCCTGAAAGCTGATTCGGCGTATGATCCACTCTCGCTTCAAGCCCAACCTGCCGGAGCCGTTCTGTCGCTTCTTTATGGAAATCGCCTTTGAGCCCGCTGTAGATATGCGGAAGCCGCACATTCTCAAGGATACTCATACGCTTGAGCAGGTGAAACTGCTGGAAGACAAATCCGGCAACACTATTGCGCACTCCAGCCTGTTCATCTTCCGTCAAGGTGTTGACATTCTTGCCGAACATCAGAAATTCCCCTTTATCGGGATTGTCGAGCAGGCCAAGAATCTGAAGCAGCGAGGATTTACCTGATCCCGAAGCTCCCATGATGGCAACAAACTCACCACGCTCTATGGTTACGGAAACACCACGCAACGCCTGAACGGTGCTTTCTCCAATCTGATAGGTGCGGTGAACATCAACAAGCTGAAGCATTGGTTTCATCATCGTGTCCTGCTGCGCTGAGGCATAAAGGGATTTGAGCCGCCTTTTTTTCCCGGGATCACAAAAGAGGTATCAGGAAGCAATACAACAGAGTTGTCCGACAGGCCATCAAGAATCTCTATCCTGCTTTCATCCTGCATCCCGGTCAACACTGCGGTGTATCGCACATCCTCCGGCTTGCTTCCTCTCCTCTGAAGAACCACCGTTTTACCGTTCCTGCTCTCTACAGCCCGGATCGGTAACAGCAATGCATTATATTTCTCCTCAACAATAATCTTGACATTAGCACTCATGCCTGAGCGAAAAACTTCAGGAATCTGGTCAGGAACAACATCCACATTGTAGATATTGACATTATTCTGCAAATGTGACTCGTAGTAGATGTGACCGACAACCCCGTTCACCTGAATTTCAGGATAGGCATCAAGACCGACCACCGCCCGTTGTCCCACTTTGACTCGTCCGATATCGGTTTCATCAACATAAGCCTTGACCAGAAGCCGGTCAGAGAGCACAAAAAGCGAGTCACTCGTTGTCACGGTCTGACCTGGATCGACGCTGCGCACAATGACCTGCCCGTCCATAGGGGCTATGACTGCTGTTTTTTTATACACATTATCCCAGTAGGTCTGTTCACTTTTTCCCTGCAACTTAGCGGCGTCAAGCAACGCGGCCCGCTCGGTTGAACTGAGCATGGCAAGCACCATCCCTTTCTTCACAAGCCGGCCCTCCTCAACAAGAATCTCTTCAATTCTCCCGCCGACCGAGGACTGGATTTTTACACGGGTTTGCGGTTCAACAGCTCCGGTCGTCGATACTGATGAACTGATGGTTCCCCGTGACGGCCGTACCTCCTCAAAGCTCTTCTGGGTGGAACGGTTTGTATTGAAAACATAGAATACCGCTCCCCCGATAACAGCGACTAAAACCACAATACCCCAAACAAGCTTATTCCTGCTGACCATCAAGCCCTCCTCCTTTTGACTGAATCCATTGAGCCTCGGCAATCAGCATATCTGCTCCGGCATTGAGAAACTCCTTTTTTGCACTTACCAGATTGTTCTCAATAATCACCCAATCATTGAACGTAATGAGACCGTTTGAGTATTGCGCGTTGGCAATGGTGGAGCGTTCCATGGCAGCATCAAGAAACTTTTTCCTGACCACCACCATCTGACGGGCATCCTGAAAATTTTTCCAGCTCGTTTCGAGAATATTGAAGAGCTGGAGATAGCCACTTTTTTCCTGTGCATTCTGCTGACTCAGCACTGCCATGGCTCTGGAAACCCTTGCTTGTCCACTTCCACCTTCAAAAATCGGCACGGAAACCGTAATACCTGCATTCCAGTCTACCGCATCCAATGGCAAGCGGTCAGAAGTGCCCCTCCCGATTGATGACGTCAGATAAAGTTGAGGAGAAAAAGTGCTTTTTGCTGCATTAAGCTCGTAACGCGCAGCTTTGCTTTTGGTATCAAGCAACTGAAACAGTGGATTGTTTTTTACAAGCAGGGCAAGATCAGGCTTGCTTGTCAACAACTCGGTTACCCTGAATGCTCCCCGAACCCTGAGCGGCTTATGACTATCGCGACCAAGCGCTGAGGCTAGGGTAGTCTGGGCAAGCACGAGGCCTCGCTTAGCCTGGGAAACTTCAAACTCTGCTTGGGCAAGATCAGCCTCAGCCTGGCGAAGCGAACCGATATGCTCCCTTCCTCCCTGGTATCGCAGGCTGATCAGACGGACATTGTTCCGCCGCCTTTCGGCGATCTGGCCAGCAAGACCGACTAAATCCTGAGCTTTGAGCAATTGCGTAAATGCCGAACGGAGGGCAAAACGAATATCGGCGGAAACCATATTATAGTTGTACCGGGCGCCCTTGATCGCCTCTCTGTTACTTGCAATCTGGTTTGCTGTTTTATGGCCGTCAAAAATAAGCTGCTGAGCCAACAACGAATAAGAGAACGCTGAAAAAAGGTTGCCGTCTTTAGCCGTTGTGCCATTCTCTCGAGAGCTTGCGGAAAGGCTCACCTGCGGAAGACATGCTCCTGCCGTAATGCGTTTATCCGCTTCAGCCTGCTGCAGGAGCGCAAGAGCGGAAGAGAGGTCGGGATGCGCCTCTCGGGCTTCATTGACGCACTGTTGCCATGTCGGCATCTCTTCAGCCTGCAATGAGAAACATGCGAAAAGAAAAAACAGCACCACAACCGGATACAGTATTGATCTCATTGCTTACCTGTTCAGGAATTATTGATAAATGCCTTAACCCTTTTCCACTCTCAAACGCACCCGGGATTCCTGATCTGTACACGCAATACGTTACCTCCGCAGCATTGCCGGAGGCTGCGGTGTTTTAACTTCCAGAGATTTTGAAATGCTTTTGCCCAACTCCAGTATCCCCGAAAATGGCTGAACTTTGAAATAGGTCCCGATACCGAAAAGAAGAAAAAGGAAGACTATGACAAGAAGCTCTCCAGGGCCTTTAACCCCTTCTCTGAATTTTGTTTGTAGATATGCAAAGAATGCCTTCCAGTTAATGGCGAAAAGATGAAACAGAGTGATCAGGGAAAAGGCAAATCCAAAAATAATGTGCTGATTTTGCCACTCCGGCTTTGTCAGACCGATCATATGCCAGACAACCGCACCCGGGCCTCTGCCGGATGGCCCGATATAGAGAATCACCCCCGAAACCAGAAGCATGAAGAAAGAGAGAAAAAGACCAAGGCTTATAAAAATGCGCCAACTGAACGATTTTTTCATGGTATACACTCCTGACAGGGTATTGATTTACGCAGCGTTCTACGCGGCACACTTTTAGCTATTAATTTTCCATCAGAAAACAGCGTCCTCCGAATCAGCAAAAAACGCCAACTCCATGCTTGAGCAATAGAACTGATTTTTTGCGATATGCGACTAAGGGAGCTATCTGAGCAATTCGAAGTTTTTTCACAGCGCACCGTCCCTCTTGATGGAAACACCAAGCAAAAGACGGTTGTCAACAGCGAAACGTCTTTCTGCATGCAATTTGCGTTTTGTTGATAACCATACCCTTTTTGTATCAAGGGGTTTGCCGATTATTTTCGATGTCGCCCGATGTTTAAGTCCGGAAATCTCTGAAAGCAAAACCGACAGTTTTATGTCTTCATCCCGATCAAGCAAAGACGCGACCAAGCGCTCTAAAGGTTTACGTACAGGTTTCGAAAAACGAGTACCCTTTTCATGAGCATAACTATCAAAGTAACACTCTCCGAATATCCTGAAGACCTCTCTCTCAGGAGTATCCCTGTCAATATTCAGATACGTTCTGTTAACAAGTTCATTGGCTGCTGCCCCGGAACCAGTCAGACAATACGCAAGACTGTAAATATCATCCATCAAATCCATCGGTGTTCTGGTCTCCTTCATCATGGCTGCTCCTCCATAAAATTATACTTCTCTTTTAACCACCTTTTTCAGTTCAAAACAGCACATGAGAACAAATAAAATCCGCAACACGGTACAATTGCGGATCAATTTGAGCGCAATGAATAAATACCGCTACTTTTTAACCTTGTCAGCAATATCCTCAAGGGCAGCACTTGATGACCGCAAAGCACTCTCGACGCCATCTTTAAGTTTCTCCCAGACATCCTCTCCAGCCTCACCCAATTCTTTGAGCTTATCCTTCGCCGTATCAATTCCATGCTCAAAATCATCAAGCTGTCTTGCATAGTTAAGATGAGCTTCAGCGCCCAAATTCTTCGCTTCCGCCCTGAATTCAACCAGTCTGGCCTGCGCCAGTTCCAACTCAGCAGCAGCTTTCTTTTTATAAACTTCTTGCAACTTCACAGCATCTCTCCTTTGTTAAATTTTCAAATTTTCTTCATACGACAATACCTGCAATTTCATTCCAACGTATAAAAATAAAGCGACTTACATCATCAGAGCAAAGAAGGGCTGAACGTGCCTCCAGCCCCCCTCCCCTGGATCATGAGCAACAAATCACTCAACCTCCTGTACCACAAAGCCTCAGCATCGTCCCGTCGTTACCATTTACGATTTTGGTCGCTGCGCTGCCGCTCCAGGGTTCTGCGGTTATTTTCATCGCCGCGCTGCTGCTCCAGAGTCCTGCGGTTATTTTCGTCGCCGTGCTGCTGTTGCAGATTATGCCTTTGGTCATTCCTGCGGTTCTCAGTATCCCGGAATCTCCTTATGTCCTCCAAACGGTGTCTTCTGATCCGGGACGGAAGATGTTTTGTCTTGATAAAGCTCCACGGTCCGCGGTAGCTTGAAGAACGATACCAGAAGCCGTTCTGGTTTATGTAGTAGCGGTTGTTGTAGAAGACGATATCGTAAGGACTTCCGACAGCTACTGAAAAACCTTGCTCAGGCAGCATGACAAAACTCGGACGCGACTCAAGCACAAACGAATGTCCATTACGTGAATGGATCTGTACATTAACCGCGCCCTCAACATCGGCAACGTGACTACCGAGAAGCATTACTGCAACACCTGCGACAAGCCAGATGGATTTTTTCATTCTTGTTCTCCTGTTAAACATGTTGTTCAGAGTGATAAGCATACAGCTCCAACGCCAAAACTCGATAGCAGATCAGTAACGTCGTTTTTTCCGGATGTTACGGGTTTAAAAAAATCAAATTCGACGACCTTGAATGACACGAATAAGAATAACCACGATAGCAATGACCAGTAACCCATGAATCAGTCCCCCCATGGTATACGACGTAACAACACCCAAGAGCCAGAGGACCAGCAGAATAATGATGATGGTTTCAAGCATGTTACTCCTCCTTTTAATTGAAATGACTATTTCGCGCTATACCTGAATGCCCGCCTGCCAACTGTAACTTTAATAAACAAAGCGATAAAACAAAAGGTTCATCAGTTACAAAAGTTTTTCGCCAACGCATCGTACCGGTCATGATAAGCCGCACCCTGATTTCTTTATGCACTTCTTCCGTGCGCCATCATTTCGTGCCGGTGCCCCGGTAGATAACTATGAAATACACGAATGCGCTTCATCACGGGCAAAGCTTCAAAAGGCTGGCCGCCACAATTTTAGTGAACAAAAAACGCCAATAAGAGCATGAATAAACCCATTCAAGAACAACTCGTGTTATTTCTTGTCATGCTGCAGGAAGGGGTAGCTTTAAGAAAAAAAGCCATAAAAAAACGAAGGCAATGTTATCACAAGAAATCCGAAAGAGACTTCCGTTAAAACACGTTATCCAGCTTTTTAGTATAAATCGACGGAAGAATTCACTGAGGAAATAAAGCGGGAAGTGTCCGTCTGGAAGCACCTGAGTTGTGCCACTTTTTGAAAATCTGCCGACCCGAAAAATTAAGTCATTTTTTTCTTTGTGGTTAGCATTTTCTGATTTCCGAGTTTTCGCACTAATGGTATCTTGCGTCCATGCGCGGAGACTTGACAATCAGAACAGTTCGGACAGCATCTGGGGCAACCGCCGTCCAGGTAGTCCAGAACAAAGGGAAGCAGCGTTCCTCCCTCAAGCATATCGGCAGTGCTCATTCTGAGCACGAGCTGGAACTGTTGATGGCCGAGGCCCGACAATACGCCGAAGCCCATTGCAGGCAACCAAACCTCTTTGCCGAAACTTCGCCACCGCATCCCCCCTCATCGTTTCAGGATGCTTTTGCCCGCTCCAAACTTGTCGGTGTCACTCATCAGTTTGCCCGCAAGGTACTGCTGGCCTGCGCCCGAAAATGCGGCCTTGGCGACCTGCCCGAGTTGTATCTGGATCTGGCGCTCATGCGCATCATCGAGCCAGCCTCGAAGCTGAGGACGCTGGAACTTCTGGAGTCGCATTTCAATGTCCAGTATGCCAGAAGAACGCTCCAACGCATGCTACCGAAGCTTCTTGAGCATCAGGCGGCGATCGAGGGCGCCGCTATCCAGACCGCTCATGACGAACTGCAAGAGAAGTTCAGTCTGGTGCTG
Source organism: uncultured Chlorobiaceae bacterium (assembly GCA_903939765.1). Classification (GTDB taxonomy): domain Bacteria; phylum Bacteroidota; class Chlorobiia; order Chlorobiales; family Chlorobiaceae; genus Chlorobium. The sequence continues at coordinate 16,097 of CAJAIK010000085.1, forward strand.
TACGATGTCACCACGCTGTACTTCGAGTCCTTCAAGGAATACGACTTCCAGAAACCGGGTTTCTCCAAGGACAACAAACCGATGCAGCCGCAGATCGTCATCGGCCTGATCACCACCCGCTCAGGGTTTCCAGTAATGCACGAGGTGTTCGAAGGCAACACCTTCGAAGGCCATACCATGCTGGCCATCGTGCGCCGGTTTCAGGAACGGGTCGGCGAAACCAAGCCGGTAATCGTGGCCGATGCCGCCATGCTCTCGAAAGCCAACATGCAGCAACTCGAGAAGGAAGGGTACTGTTACATCGTGGGGGCCAGGCTGGCGAGCACCGCAGCAGGATTCATCGATCAAATTGATCGAACGCTGCCCCGTACGGACAAGGCAATGCACCGATTCATCTATGTGGCTGTCGAGAATGCCACCATGATCTGCGAGTTCTCCGATGCCCGGTACAAGAAAGACAAACGGGAGTTCGACAAGCAGGTCAAGCGGGCGCTTGACCTGCTTGAGCGCAACGAACCCGGTCGGCGGGCCAAGTTCGTCAAGAAATCCAAAGAGAAGGACAAGCCGTTCATCTTCGACACGGTTCTTCAGGCAAAGACACAGAAACTGCTCGGCATAAAGGGCTATGTCACCAACATCCCAGAGAAAACGATGTCGAGCGCCGAGGTGGTCGCATACTACCATGACCTCTGGCATGTGGAACAGGCGTTCCGCATGAGCAAGTCGGACCTGCAGGCCAGGCCGATCTTCCATCGCACCCAGGAAGCCATCAGGGCCCACATGCTCGTCTGCTTCATGGGCTTGATGATGGGCAAATACCTGGAGATCAATACGAAACGATCATTACGCCAGATCCGGAAAGAGCTTTTGCAGGTTCATGAAGCTCATATTCGTAATGAACAAACCGGCGAGGTGCTCGTGATGCAGATGGATGCCAGTGACTTTGCGGGCAGCGTGCTCGGTAGTCTCTTGGATTCAGAGCTTTCGCACTAAGTGGCACAACTCAGGAA
>CAJAIK010000086.1 GCA_903939765.1 uncultured Chlorobiaceae bacterium
ACTATGTCGGTGGTCTGGTGGGGTACAATTACGGCACCATCACCGACTCTCACGTGTCGGATAACAGTGACATAACAGGAAAAAACGATATCGGCGGTCTGGTGGGGGCGAATTACGGCTCTATAACCAACTGCTACGCTGCAACAGGTACTCGTGTAACAGATTCTGGTTCCGATTCTGGCGGTCTGGTGGGGCACAATGAAGGCTCCATCTCAAACAGTTATTCATCGGCCACCGTGGATGGGTCTTACGGTGTCGGTGGCCTTGTGGGGTATCAGTCTGGCGGAAGAATCACCAACTCCTATGCTACAGGCAACGTGACAGGGGATAGCAGTGTCGGTGGTCTGCTGGGGAAAAGTGATGGTAGTGGCAGTAGTATCACTGGTAGCTATGCTTCAGGCAGCGTGGAAGGAAGTGGGCATTATGTCGGTGGTTTGGTGGGGCACAATAATTACGGCAGCATCAGCAAAAGTTACGCCACGGGCAGTGTTGCAGGACGCGCAGAGTCTGTTGGCGGCCTGGTGGGGCACAATGATTACGGCACCATAAGCAAAAGTTATGCCACGGGCAGTGTGGTAGGATACGGAAATTATGCTGGCGGCCTGGTGGGGCACAATGATGGCATCATAGAGAAAAGTTACGCCACGGGCAACGTCGTTGGACACGGAGATTACGTTGGCGGACTTACGGGGGTCAATGATAATGGCGACACCACCACCGAATGCTACGCCACGGGCAACGTAGTAGGAGACGGAAATTATGTCGGCGGCCTCGCAGGAAGTAATTACGGAGACATCAGCAACTCCTATGCTACGGGCAACGTGGAAGGAAGTGGGGATTATGTCGGTGGCCTGGTGGGATATAATGACGGCCCCATCACGAATACCTACGCGAGGGGTATGGTGACAGGCGGAAGTTATGTCGGTGCTCTGGTTGGGAGCAATGATGGTGATATCGTGCATTCCTATTACGAATCAGGTGTAAACCCTTTGACGGGTGTTGGGGACGGTACTCCAGACGTTCCTGGAGAGGTGTGGGGCATGAGCACTGCCGACATGAAGCTTCTTGCGAATTTTACGACTTCAACAACCGCGAACGGCAATCCTGATCCTGCTCCGGCATGGGACTTCACACCCGGTACCGGCATCTGGAAAATTGAGGCTGACAAAAACCATGGCTACCCCTACCTCGCATGGCAGACGCTGAGCCCTGATGCACCCAGAAATCCTTTTGAGCGCCCACCAGTGCTGGATGAACCCAGGCAGGTAGATGGCCCCTTGTTTCAGGGAGCTCCAACAACTCCTCCACCGCTGCCCATCACTGAAGGGCAATTTCTCAAGGTGGAGATTATCACTTTTCCGTCAGGTTCTGAACGAGGGTTGATTGGCGTCACGGTTCCCGAAGAGCTCTGGAAGCCGGGCGCTGTTTTCAGCTTTGAGCTGCCGGAGGAGGTTAATAAAGGTGCCGCATCCGGTGGTGATGCCGTAATTACGCTGCTTGACGGCAGCCCGTTACCCCGGTGGCTGTACTACAACCCTGAGACCATGACTTTTACGGCAACGGATATTCCGGAAAATGCTCCTGGAATCAAGCTTCTTGTTACAATCAATGGCAAGAGCTGGGTGATAGATCTCTCCATGAAGCCGTCGTAACAGATAGCACTGATTTCAGAGTAAAAAAGTATATTCCAATTGCAAAGGGGTGGCCGGCTTGGCCACCCCGCCATTTTGAACAAAACGTGAACAACATGATTCCACGATTTGTCGGCGTTGCCGGTTTGCCGAGGGCTGGATCGACGCTGCTTTGCCAACTGCTCGGCGAACATCCCGAAATCAGTTGCGAGGGGCACAGTTCGCCGCTCTGCAACGCCCTCCTGACGATGCGCCGCTTCATCAGTGACGACCAGTTTTTTCTTTCGCAGCTTGATGTGCAGTATGAAACAACCTACGATCACCTCCGTACGGCGATGCAGGGTTTTCTGCATGGATGGTATGGTGACTCTGGCACAGCAGTTGTTGTTGACAAGAACAGGGCATGGCTTCACTGCATTGAGTTGCTTCTCCATCTTGATCCCACCGCCCGTATCCTGGTGCCCATTCGCGAGCTGAACCAGATTTACGGCTCCATAGAGGCGCAGCACCAGAAGAGCATTCTTGTCGATTTTATCGACCATCTCGCCGATTATGACCGCTTGGGAAGGGCCGACAAGCTCTTTGCCCAGGATAAGTCGATCGGTGCTCCGCTCTCTTCGATACAGGCCGTCAAGGATCTGCCGCAGTCGGTCAAGGATCAGCTCTATTTCGTGAAATTCGAGGATCTTGTTGCAAAGCCTGTGGAGACGATGTCGCGCATCTACGGCTGGCTGGAGCTTTCGCCCCACACTATCGATATTGAAAACTTGACGGTAAGGGCGCATGAGAGTGACAGCCATTACCGGTACAAATATTGCCACCGGCAGCAGGGTCGTATCTCTCCGCCAAAACCGCACGAGATTCCACCCCGCATCAAGGATCTTATTGCCAATGCGTGCAAGTGGTATAACGACTGGTTCTATCCAAAACAGTAGCGTAAGATGGATACTATCAGTTTTACCATATCAGCCCGCGGCAAGGCCGGAGAGATGCCGGTCATGGAGTTTTTGAGGCTGAATTTCGGGGCGCTTCCGCTTGAGCGTATCGACAGTCTTTTTGGCTTTGTTGAGCGCTGCACCCTCTATGGCGGACGCCCTTTCTATGGGCCTCAACTGAACGATCAGGATGTGGCAACCCTCTACCGTCACTCCATAGGGCTTCGTATCCCCCTCACCAATCTTTATGTCACAGAGGAGGAGTATCGGGAGTACCAGTGGCTTTTTGAAAAATATCACCGCCCGGGAAATTCCATCATCACAACAACTGACCAGTTGGCGCAGTGGATCCGCCGCGACTATCCCCACTATCAGCTTGAAGCGAGTGTGATCAAGAATATTGATACCCATGAAAAAATTGATGCGGCACTTGCATTATATGACACCGTCATTCTGCCGATGCGGCTGAATGTCCAACCGGAGTTTCTTCAAGCAATTCCTGCTGAGACAAAAAAAAGAATAACCCTTTTTGCCAATGCCGGCTGCGCATTTAACTGCCCGGCAAAACTGTGCTACACGGCCATTTCAAAAATGAATAAATTCACTGGTGCGCCCTTCAATTGCTCAAAAGCCACCATGCCGCGCAAAGAGCTGGGGATGCTCTCTTTTGACCTCAAAAAGCTCCATGCGGCTGGCTTCAGGCGTTTCAAGCTGCTTCAGGCTATGCCGGGAGGCATCACCGGATTCTGATGACGTTCACCAGGATATGCTTGCTTGACGTATGTTGTGGCAATGCAGTTCGTTCAAAATAACCGGTTCAAGAAGAGCCGGGTTTACCAGATAATCATTATGGCCACCTTTTCCCTCGAAGATGAATCAATCGAAATTATCCGTGAAGCTGTTGCGACAGCGAGAAATCCGGTGATGCTCTATTCGATCGGCAAGGATTCATCCGTTATGCTTCATCTTGCCCGCAAGGCTTTTTATCCGGCCACTCCCCCCTTTCCACTGATGCATGTCGATACCGGCTGGAAGTTCCGCTCCATGTATACCCACCGCGACCGTATGGCGGCCGAAAGCGGTATGAAGCTGCTGGTTTACAAAAATCCTGAAGGAGAGTCGGCTGGTATTAACCCCTTTGTTCATGGCAGTAATTACCATACCGATGTGATGAAAACTCAGGCGCTGAAGCAGGCGCTTGACCTTCATGATTTTGATGTGATTTTTGGCGGAGCGCGACGGGATGAAGAGAAAAGCCGTGCAAAGGAGAGGATATTCTCTTTTCGATCTTCCGGTCACCGATGGGAGCCAAAGGCCCAGCGGCCGGAACTCTGGTCGCTCTATAATACCCGTATCCATGCCGGTGAAACCATCCGGGTATTTCCGATAAGCAATTGGACCGAGCTTGATATCTGGCAATATATCCGTGATGAGCGTATTGCCATTGTGCCGCTCTACCTTGCAGCCGAGAGGCCCGTGGTCCAGAGGGGCGGGCAGTGGATTATGGTGGATGATGAGCGCTTTCCTTTTGAGGCGGGTGAAGAGTCGGTGCTGAAACGGGTGCGCTTCAGAACGCTCGGCTGCTGGCCACTCTCTGCCGCCATTGAGTCTGACGCTTGTACGCTTGAGGCGGTGATTGCCGAAACGCTTCATGCGAGCTGCTCGGAACGGCAGGGGCGCCTGATCGATTCTGATGTGCCCGGCTCAATGGAAAAGAAAAAACAGGAGGGCTATTTTTAATGGAAAGCGAGCACGTAAAGGATAGTATAGCCTTGATTGAAGCCGAGAGCCGGAAGGAGACTCTCCGCTTTATTACCTGCGGCAGTGTTGATGATGGCAAGAGCACGCTGATTGGCCGATTGCTTTTTGAGAGCAAAAATATTTTTGATGACCAGCTCACTTCGCTCGAAAGTGATTCACGCCACTATGGTACCCAGGGAGAGAAGATTGATCTGGCGCTGCTCGTTGACGGGTTACAGGCTGAGCGTGAGCAGGGGATCACGATTGATGTCGCCTACCGCTTTTTTGCTACTGACCGGCGACGCTATATTGTGGCCGATACCCCCGGGCATGAACAGTATACCCGTAATATGGCGACAGGTGCCTCGACCGCCGATCTGGCAGTTATTCTTGTTGATGCGCGTAAAGGCGTTCTGGTGCAAACCCGGCGTCACAGCCGTATTGCCGCCATGATGGGTATTCGCCATCTTGTGCTTGCGGTCAACAAGATGGATCTTGTCGGTTTTGATGAGCGGGTGTTCTCTGAAATTGAAGCGGATTATCGGAAATTTGCCGAGGGCTTTGCCTTTCACACCATTCAGGCCATTCCCCTTTCAGGACTGGAGGGCGATAATGTCCTCTTCACGAGCACCCGTACACCATGGTACAGCGGCCCAAGCATGATGGACTATCTTGAGCGTGTGGATGTGCTTGATGCGGCGGATCGCAATGCGTTTCGCATGCCGCTGCAATGGATTAATCGCCCAAATCTTGATTTTCGTGGTTATTGCGGACGTATAGCCGAGGGAGAAATCCGTCCAGGGGATGCTCTGCGTATTCTCCCTTCAGGTGTTCAGACGAGGGTCAAGTCGATTATCAGGGGATTTGGTGAAGTTGGCCATGCCTGCCAGGGCCAAAGCGTCACCCTCACGCTGATGGATGAGGTTGACGCAAGCCGGGGTGATGTGGTGGCTGCTGCAGACGATCCGCCTCAATCCGCTGATCAGTTCGAAGCGCGTCTCCTCTGGATGACCGAAACGGTGATGACACCTGGCCGACAGTATGTGATGAAACATGCCTGCCGGGAGGTAACTGTTACGATTACCAAAATCAAGTATCGTGAAGATGTCAATACGGGCGCACATCTGGCGACGGAAACACTCGGCCTGAATGAAATCGGTACGGTCAATCTCTCCACCTCTGCTCCGATCGTTTTTGAGCCTTACGGGGTTAATCGTCTTCTTGGTGGTTTTATACTGATTGATAAACTGAGCTTTGAAACGGTTGGCGCAGGCATGATCAATTTTGCGCTGCGCCGGGCAAAAAACATTCATTGGCAGGCGCTTGAAATCAATAAAGCGGCACGCTCTGCTATAAAGCATCAGAAGCCGCGTTGCCTCTGGTTTACAGGACTGTCGGGATCGGGAAAGTCGACCATTGCCAATATCCTCGAAAAACAGCTCTATGCCGAAGGCCGCCATACCTGCCTGCTTGATGGCGATAATATCCGGCATGGGCTGAACAGGGATTTGGGGTTTACTGAAGCTGATCGTGTAGAAAATATCCGGCGCATTGCAGAAGTGGCCCGATTGATGGTTGATGCCGGGCTGATTGTTCTGGTGAGTTTTATCTCGCCATTCAAAAGTGACCGTGAGATGGCGCGGAGCCTTTTTGACGAAGGGGAGTTTGTGGAGATTTTTGTCGATACGCCACTTGATGAATGTGAAAGAAGAGATG
>CAJAIK010000087.1 GCA_903939765.1 uncultured Chlorobiaceae bacterium
GCGAACAGCAATGCTGAACCGATAGCTCTTCGGGAACTTTCCGGTATGGTGCAGCAGCCATTTCGAAAAATCAAAGGCTTTTTTGACGATCAGCATTTCGTGATTTGGCATGGTAGTTGTCAGTATTCAGTTGTTTGTGGACAAGCTGCGACTGAGCGGCTCTGCAAAAAAAAATTCCAGCCTCTCCATTTCAGTTTTTCCCTGTCGAGTAAGCTTGCTTTTTCAGATTTCCAGATAACAGAGTATCAGAAATGCAGGAAGAAAAAGGACTGGAACGAATCACTCGAAAACCCATGTCGAAGTAGTTGAGCAACGGACTGCTGCCGTACCGGGAGGAGCAGCGCAGGGCATCAGCTTTGTTATACCACGAACCTCCGCGCCAGGCAAGCCAATCTTCATCATTATCATACCAGTTCTCCATCCACTCCCAGACGTTGCCCGCCATATCGTACAGCCCTTCCGGTGTGGCGCCTGCAGGATAACGGCCTACCGATGTGGTTCCGCCCTCATGTTCATTATAATTTGCCAGCATTTTATTTGGTCCACCTTTTTCTTCCTGCCAGGGATAGTCACGAACCGTTACTACCTTATCGGGTTTATCACGCTGGCCTCCTGCAGCCCACTCCCACTGCACTTCATTTGGAAGTTCGTACCGTGCCCGGTCACCTTCAAGCAACGAAAGCCAGAGGCAATAAGCACACGCAGCATACCAGCTTACCCCGACGACTGGCTGATCATCCTTGTTGAATCGCTTGTCGTCATCATAATTTGAGCGAAAGCGGGTTACCAAAGAGGTTTCTTTATTCAGCCACTCACTGAATCCCTTGATGCCTGAGGCCAGTTTCTGCAAGCCTTCTGTATACTTTTGAACAGAAACTATTTGTGCAAATTCAGGCTCTTGAGCATCCAGATAGTTGATAAACTGACGGTAGTGCTTGTTTGTCACCGTGTATTTTGCAACGTACAGATCTTGCACTGTTTCAGGCTTCTTCGTCTGAGAATAGATAAATGTCCCGCCCTTGATCAAAATATACTCTGCAGCCAGTTTGTCATGCTGTACATCAGCCACACCCACCTTTTCTTTCGACAAGCCTGACTTCCGGAACTCTTGTAATACCTCATCGGCATCCGGTTTATGAAAAGCCTTCAGGCACTCAATAAGATAACGCTGACGTTCAAGAGAGGTTCCTCGAGCAAGCAGTTTGTTTTTCAAGGCATCAATCTTGCACTGCGGAGCCTCTTCAATAAGAGCTATCAGCAAATCAAGCTGCTTCTGTTCCAAAATATCTGTGACCGGCGAATCAAAGAGCAGTTTCATAAATCTGTTGAACAGATCAGCATCCTCAACATGGGCAATAAAAAAGCGGAACACTTCCGTCCACCAGTCGTCACCAAAATGGCTCACCAGATTCTTCAGCGCCTCAGGCCGATGCATATTCTTGACAAGCTGCACACCGGCCATGTACTCGCGGAATGATTTGTGGCGGAAAACATAGTAACGATCACCATACTCCAGCAGCAAACCTGCTCTATCAAGAAGGTTCCGGCAAAATTCTTCTGCCAGTAATGACTTGTTAAGCGTATCAAGCTGCACCTGCATTTGTTGCTGCATATCAGCCCGGTCGACTTCATCTTTTTGCAGCTCTTCCTGCATCCAGAGCGAAACCGGGCTCAGCACCCTCCGTGCATCTTTTGCTGCAAGCAGTGGTTCCATTCCTCGACGGCGATCGCGATAATCAAGCATAAAGTTCAATGCTGCATCGTACAACTCGATTCGATCTTTGGCCAAATAGCCACGCTCTTTCCAGAGCATTGCCATAATCTGCAACAGCAAAGGCACGCCCGCCAGCAGACGCAAACTTTTGTTTTTTTCTTCAGCAAGAAAAGCAAGAATCGCCTTTTCCTTTTTGGACGCCTCCTCTACCTGCTGCTTTTGCCACTCCGCCATTTCAGTTTTATCGGGACGAATCTCTGCAAGAAACGCCGCTTTGAACCAGCGATGCAAAAACTCGGTCTTTTGCTCCGATGAAAAATCAAGAATATCCGCCCGACGATGACCTGACTCCAGCTCAATACCATCGCCTTTCCGGTAACCAGTACTCCGCGACGTTACCACAAACTTAGCCTTGGTTAAGCGACCAACCGTATGGTCAATCCACTGGCAAACAGCTATCCGGTCGTCAACATGACTGATTTCATCCAACCCATCGAGCAGCACCAACGTTGAGGGTTGCTCAAGCCACAAAGAAAAATGCGCCACATCAATTGAACAAACATTTTTTTCTGACCACACTGCAAGGTTATCCTCAAGTTCAGCATAACCGCGTTCACTTTTTTGCAGCTCACGCAACGGCAGAAAAAAGAGATGAACCGGCTCACTGAACCCAAATTCGCCAGATAGCTTTTCATCGAGGCAACAGAGCGCATAATGCTTCAGCAACGTCGTTTTTCCCGATCCCGGATCGCCGATAATAAGCAACAATGGATAGTTCTGCTCAAAAAAGACCCCACGCATCACCTTTTCCGGTTTACTGCTTTTCTCATAAGCAACTTCGTCACAGTGGCACCCTTCGGCAGTGGTGCGATCTTCACAATGCAAAGAACCAGAAAGACTTAACGAAACATAGGTTTCGGAGAACTTTAAAGGCAGATGACCAAACGCTGGTGAACCCATCAGCGTCATATCGCCAAACTGCCGCTTCAGGGTGGCATGATAGCGTTGGAGTAAGGCGAAAGCTGTAGGGATATGATCAACTTTGCAAACCCCCTCATTGCCGCCACCAAACCAGGCAGGCAACTGCTGCCGAAGTTCCCGCTCCAGCATTCCTTCAAACTCATGAATATTTTGATACACTTTGACGAGTCCGCGCTTCTCATCAACCAGTGTTTTCTTCCAAAGATGTAAACGAGCAAACTGTTCAGGATCAATCGCGTCAAAAGCAGGATCAGCCCTGGAAAAATAGAGCATCACCAGTTTTCCAGCCGTAACCATACGCTCAAGCTCTTCAACCGCGCCACCAGGTGCAACATCGGTTGGAGTCCCGATCCTTGTCCAGAAGATACAGACGACACAGTCACACTCATCAACAAGCTGACGATTGATAATTTCCTGAGGCGGCTTCCCCATTTCGGAAGCAGCGTCAAACTCCCACCTTTTGGGTGTCAGCAACAAACGCACCGTATTGTCATCATAAATTTCGAGACGACGAATTACTCTTTCAGCGCAATCACGTTCCGGCGTAACATCGCCAGGTGAGGCAATCAGAATCTTTATTTCACGATACCGTTTGTCACTCATGGTTCAGTTTTTTGTGGTTCAACTCTTATCAATCCTTACCCCTCGCGACCAACTCTCACAACACCCCATCCTCATCCCGCAGAGCCCGATGCATGTTTATACAAATTTATACCTGCTTATACAGCAAAACGGGTATAATTCACTCTGCTGCCCCGATTAATTGTCATACCTTTTGACGCCAGCACAAAACCTGCAACACTAACGATTGAAGGCAACGCAGTCAGCAACGACATGCTCATGCAGTTCCGGAACGACCTTCACAGCATCATGATTACAAAAAAAATTCCAGCCTCTCCATCTCAGTTTTTCCCTGTCGAGTAAGCCCGCTTTTTCAGATTTCCAGAGAACAGAGTGTCAGAAATTCAGGAAGAAAAAGGACTGGAACGAATCACTCGAAAACCCACGATGCTGACGTCGTTCCTCGGATCGACGCTGAACCGGGAGGAGCAGCAGAGAGCATCAGCTTCGCTATACCACGAGCCCCCGCGCAAGGCAACCCAATCTTCGTCTTTGTCATACCAGTTCTCCATCCACTCCCAGACGTTGCCAGCCATATCGTAAATCCCTTCCGGTGTGGCACCTTCAGGATAGTTTCCAACCGGTGTTGTTGTGCCTATGTTTTTATTATAGTTGGCAAGTGTTGGGCCGGGCCCGCCCTTCTCTTCCTTCCACGGATAGGTGCGTACTTTCTCTCCCGTTCTCCCCAGCTTACCACCGGCGGCCCACTCCCACTCCACTTCATTCGGGAGACGATAACGTCCCATCTCCCCTTCAAGCAGCGAAAGCCAGAGAGCGTAGGCTCGGGCGGCATACCAGGTGACGCCAACGATGGGCTGATCCTCTCCATCGTATTTACGATCTTCATCATACCTTGAACGAAAGGGACCGGCAAGGTTGTTATTGCCCTTCTTGAGATAACCGGCAAAACCCTTGCCCCATTCGTTACGCTGTGCAATTGCGTTCAGCTCCGCTGTGAATGCTGCATGCAACTCCGGCGGCTCTGTTGCCTCCAGCCAGACAATGAATGAGCGGTAGAGCTTGTTGGTTACCGGATATTTGGCAAAATAGAGATCCCTGACAGGCTCCTCATTTTCCGTCACCGAGTAAAGGTAACTTCCACCAGGAATCAGGATATACTCTGCATTCTCTTCATTCGGGTTGCGATATGAGGTGGTTTTATTGCTGACACTCTTTTTTGATTGAACGGAAGATTGTTGCCCTCCAAGAGCGAGAAAGACCTCTTCTGCCCGATCAGCAACATCCCTGTTTTTGGCGAGCCCCTCAAGGGTGAACTGCTGCAACGTTTCAAGCGCTGAGGGTTTGCCGATGGCTTTGACGCAGTCCAGAATCACCCGCTGTCGGCTGTCTGTGGTTGCAGGGTCAAGCAGCTTTTTGCAGAGGGCGTCAACCTTTTTCAGCGGGGCCTCTTCAATGATGGTCTGCAACAGCAACTGCTGCTTCTGGTTCAACTGGTCGCTGACGGGTGAGTCAAAGAGCTTTTTCATAAAGAGGTTGAAAATCTCTTCGTCGCCCTGTGCCATGAAAAAGCGGATCGGCTCCTCCCACCAGTCGTGACCAAAACCTGCAATCAGGTTCCCGATATATCTGGTTGAACGCACTTTGGTGACGAGCTGAACTCCTGCCAGATATTCACGGAATGATTTATGACGGAAGAGATAATCGTGCGCTCCGGTCTCCACCAGCAGGCCCGCCCGTTTGACCAGGTAGTCGCAAAAATCCTCAACCGAGGGCGGTTTGTCTTGTTTATCAAGTTGCTCCTGCATTTTTTTGTACATCTCTCCGCCTGTCGCCTCATCTTTTTTGAGCTTTTCCTGCATCCAAAGGGAGATTGGAGCAAGCACCTGCCGGGCCCGCGCCGCTGAAAGAGGCGGAACAATTCCACGGCGCTTGTCGCGGAATTCGAGCAGGTAGTCGAGCGACGCCTCATAGAGCTTGACCCGGCTTTCGGGCATGTAGTCGCGATCTTTCCAGAGAATGGCCATAATCTGCAAGATCATCGGTATAGCCGCCAGTTGGCGCAACCCCTTGTTCTTCTCATCCTTCAGATGGGTAACCATCTTTTTGGTGCGCTCTTCGGCCTCTGCACGTTGCAGCCGCAGCCACTCTGTTTCATCAATATCTTTCGGACAGGGCTCTTTCAGAAAGGCATCGGTGAACCAGTTTTTCAAAAAACGCTCCTGCTGTTCCACCGTGAAATCCTGCACATCGGCCCGCTCGTAATCGACCGCAAGCTCAATGCCCTCATCTTTGCGGTAGCCAGTTGCCCTTGATGTGACCACAAAACGGGCTGTAGTGAAGGTATGCAAGGCTGCATCAATCCACGTGCACACTTCGGTTCGATCCCGCGTATTGCTGATTTCATCAAGACCATCGAGTAAAATGAGGGGCGTGCCGTTTTGAAGCCACTCATCAAAAAATATTGTATCTATGGGCTGATGGTGCTTTTCCGACCAGCGGGCGAGGTTTGCCGGAAGTGAGTCGTAATGACCTTTTTCATGACGGACAAGGTCGCGCAGCGGCAAATAAAAAACGTTGACCGGAGCAGCAAAACCAAGCCTTTTGAAGTGATCATCCTCAAGAGCACACAGTGCATAATATTTGATCAGGGTTGTTTTGCCTGAGCCTGGATCACCAATAACGAGCAGCATCCGGCGCTTTTTGAAGGCACGTTGCATCACTTCGTCGGGGTTAAGCATTTCCTCACCCCCGTCACGCCGCTGAAACAGTTCCTGTTTCCCAGGATGAAAGCCACTCTCCTGCCTGTCGGAAAAACGGAGCGGCACAAAAGTGTCGTCATTGAGGTTGACCTTGACACTCTCAACGCCCGGCAAACCAAGCATACGGATGTAACCAAGCTCCTCGCGGAGCGCGGCATGATAACGGCGCAACATCAACTTTGCATCAGGTTTCTTCGACGCAACGACACCTGAACCCGAAGAGTCGATTGCAAGAATATCCGCCATCGCCACTTTAAGCTTTTCAAGTACAACGACCTTGAGCTCTTCGATATTCTGATAGGTTGGACAAGGTGTAACAGAGCAAGCATCAGGATTTGTCCAAGAGGTTGTCAGCTCTTTCTGACATTTCGTTAACGCAGCCCAATTGTCCGCAGCTTGACACTTGGCCTCTAAATTTGGAAACTTGCCCTGATGTGGATCAGACTCAGGGAAAAAAGCAAAAACATGGACATTCTGCTTCCTGCTAAGCTCTCTGGCCTTTTCAAGCTCTTGCCAGGTAACCTTTCCAACCCGCTCCCTGAAAACAAAAATGGCTATCTGTGCACGCTCAAGGGCAGGGGTAACTGCCGTCTCCTGGCCTCCGGGTAGTGCCAGTGCGTCAAGGGTCCACTCCCACAGCCTGATACGATGAAAAGGTGAGCGATTCCCGTTTGATTTCCGCAGCAGGCGAAAGTCCTTCTCGATTTCCGATTGCAGTTCAAGAATAGCATTTGCTTCCGCCGAAGCGTCGTCGCTGTGCCCGATAAAAATCAGCAGCTCATCGGGCGGAAATTCAGTGGTGGCTTTTTTGGTAACTGGTGGCATGGAATGCTGCATTTCTCTTTTCAGTCTGCTTCTGCTCTTTTCCGTTCGCTAATTTACCAGAATTTCGCAGTATGCCACTCAAATCAGGAACAATTATTTCGTGAGTTTTGCACATCCATCCACTTAACCCTTCAAAAGAAGAGTCGCCGCCTGCCTCATCTGCTCATGCTCAAAAGCTGGCGCAAAATCGTCCAGGTCATGAGGTTCCATGCCAACCACCGAAGTAAGAGCCACAACGCGCCAGCTCTCTACGGCATCGCAGACCTGCCGCAGGATATCGAGCGCTTGCTCCCTGTTGAGCCAGAACTGAGCGGCAACACGCACCACATCTTTAATGGAGGATACCGGCCCCGTATCCTCCGTCAACCAGGTTTTGAGTTCCTGATCCTTGTCGGGGAATGGGTTAAGATCAAAAGCCGGCGCAAGCCGCCACAAGCCGTGACCAACATGCAGAAAGCCATGATTGTGCAGATGGTCATCCACATTGGTAATCAGGAGGTTAAAGACAATACGACGCCACAACTCTGCAAGATCATGTTTTGGGTCTGCACAGGTGGCGATGATACGCTCGGCTATCTCGCTGTATGCTCGCTCATCATCCCGTCGGGCCTGAAGGAGAGATGCAGCCGACAAATAGGGAATACGACCACCCTGAAGCGTACGATCAAAACGACGCACGACAGCCACCGGAGCGTTGCCGGCATAAACAATACGAGCCTGGGCGGCCTCAATCCCGGCAACCAGAGCAAGGCGCAAGGCCAGTACTTCACCTTTGGTTACACTGCGCTGATCCTTGACACTTGAAAACTTGCCGATGGCCAACTGCCCATCGTCATCAATAACGGAGCATTTCGGACGAAGCCCGCCAAGTGAGGTTCCCCTGCCACGGAGGTAACGAAGATCGGCTTCAGTCTCTCTCCCCCGCTCAACGGCATGGCTTGCACCAAGCATTAATCCAAGCTCAAGCAAGGGTGGAGTTGCCCTGTCGCCACTCTCGATGGTGCGCAGATAGTTTCCCGTTTCATCACGCAAACGCAGGGCGCCAATCCGACTGAAATCATCCACACCGACCAGATAGTCCCATTGCGTAAGAGGAGCAAATGCCTGTTCAGTACCTTGTGCAAGCTGCACAGTACGACGCTTTGCATGGTCACGCGCAATAACACGGCAACCCCAACCATCAGGCGCCGTATCGGCAATGGCGGAATGAAAAACAGAATCATTTTCGGAAGCTGCCTTGTGGTACTGATGCGTTTCGGTCAACAGCAGGTCAGGAGAGACGGAAAAGCGATCTATCGACTGAAGCCAGTGCGGGCTATAGGCAAATGAGGAGTTTTCACGCACACCACTACGGGAGTAGGCAAGTTGGCCAATAACCGTCCCGCCTTCACCAAGGCATACGGTAGCGCCTCGCTGTATGGCCCTCGTCATAGCGCACCGGCCTCCGGGGAAGGCTTGCGGGAGCGGATGCGCCGGGGCAACTGCTCATCCATCAACATAAGCCCGATACCATCGTTTGCCGTATCAAGCAGTTGGTTAAGCTTCCCGATTTCACCAAGCACATACATGGCACGAGCAATGGTACCCCAGCTCAACGTCGGATCGCCTTTTTCCAGCCGCCTCAGGCTGGAAACCGAAATACCTATCCGCTCCGCCATCGACTGCTGTGAAAACCGGCGACGACGTCTCGCAAGCGACAAATCCTGGCCAAACTTCATGATAGCGCGTTTAACCGGCAAAGGCATCGGCGCCTTTTCTTCACAAGCGATCATATACAGACTCTTAAAATTTATTACCGCTTCTTTATAAACGAATATAAAAAAAATACCATCAAAGCGCAAAAAGGTCTGGTATGCTCTGACCCCTTGGGAACGCCAAGCCCCAACTCGGGATCTTTTCCGTCTTTACCGGGAATGTGAACAACAAGAGATGAATTGAGCTGACGCTGAAAGCCGAAGGGAGAGCCTTTTTGTTTGAATTCAAGGTGACCGACAAGAAGATCACCCTGGCGCGCCCCCCGAGACTGGCATCCCGGGAGTACGCAGACAGAACGATTGTTATCCGATGGTCATCATAATCTCTCCCATCCCTACAGCGTCTCCTTTGGCTACCGTAATGGCGAGAATTTTTCCGGCGCAGGGGGCTTTCACCGGGTTTTCCATCTTCATGGCTTCAATGACGGCAACCTCTTCTCCCTCTTTGACGTCGTCACCAACCTTGACTGAAATCGAAAAAACATTGCCGGGCATCACTGCGGGTACGGGCGTGCCTGCGTGTGTCTGTGGAGTCGGCTGGGCCTCGGCCACTGGCGGAGCGGCAACGCTCTGGGGATTGATGGCTGATCCTTCAGCAAAAGAGACCGTAAAGGGCGCTCCATCAACAAAAACGGTGAAGTTTCCGGCCATCGAAATGACTTTTGAGGCCGAGGCAGAGGCCGATAAAGCTGGCACGGCTGCTGTTGGAAGCTTTGAAAAAAGCTCTTCGAGCCGGTGATTAACCTCTTCCTGGTGGATATCGTGTTTGTGCGCCTCATGGTAGGCCGCAACAACCTCCGCTCTTGGTGTCGCCTTGATTTCAACCGCGATATCGGCCTTGTAGCGAATACCGGTTACACAATCACCCTGAAGAAAGGCAATACCTTTGGCGCCGCAGGTTGCCGCGATAAAGATATTTTCGTCGGTCTGCGGAATATTGGCTTTCTGGAGCAGCGACCTGTTGTAGGCTACGCCAAGTTCCGGGTTACGGTCGTTGATATCGTGCACATCTTCAACCGTTGGTGCAAGGCCAAGCTGCTCTGAGGCGAGACGGACAACCTCATCGTCAGGTCGGGCAGGGGTCTTGCCAAAGTACCCAAGCACCATTTTGCCATAACCGTCCGTTATCTTTTTCCAGTGACCCTGAATGGTGTTGGCAAAGGCCTGCTGGAAGTAAAATTGTGAAACGGGGGTGACCGATGCGCCAAACCCACCCTTGACCACCACTTCACGCATGTTGTTGATTACTGCGGGAAAGAGGTGAAGCGTGTTGTTGTCGCGCATCATCTGGGTGTTGGCGGTAAGTGCGCCACCGGGCATGGGTGAAAAGGAGATAACCGGATTCACGGCCGTCGCCTCGGGGGGCATGTAGTATTTGTACATCTGGTCAATAAAGAGCGCCTCCACCTCAAGGTATTTTTCCTGGTCAATGTCGAGGGTGTATTCGGTACCCCTGAGTCGCTGCCACATGGTGAGGATATCCACTTCAGCCGTTCCGCCACTGACCGGAGCCATGGAAAGATCAATAATGTCGGCACCGCCTGTGATGGCCGCATAGTTACAGGCTACGCCCATTCCGGCTGTATCGTGGGTATGGAACTGGATTTCAGTCCCTTCAGGCAGCATCTTCCGAGCCCCCTTGATGGTCTCATGGACGACTGCCGGGGTTGTTGTGCCTGAAGCATCCTTGAAAGCGACGCTGTCGAACGGAATTTCGGCATCAAGAATTTCGCGCAGTTTGTCGAGATAGAACTGCGGGGTGTGGCAGTAGCTCTCTTGCAGTCCGGGCGCAAGGCCCATCATGGCTACCACAACCTGGTGTTTCAACCCGGCATCATGGATGCATTGGCCTGAAAAGGAGAGGTTGCGGATATCCATCAAGGCGTCAAAATTTCGTATAGTCGTAATGCCGTGCTTTTTAAAAAGACGGGCATGCAAATCGATAATATCGCGCGATTGTGAAACAAGCCCGACAACGTTGGCCCCTCTCGAAAGGGTCTGCAGGTTGATATCGGGCCCCACAACCCTGCGGGCGGCATCCATCATGGCAAAAGCGTCCTCTTCGCAGTAAAAGTAGAGGCTCTGGAAGCGGGCACCGCCGCCTATTTCAAAGTTATCGGTTCCGGCATGAACGGCGGCTTCAAGTGCGGGCAAAAAGTCCTCAGTCTTGACCCTCGCGCCAAAACACGACTGAAACCCGTCCCGGAATGAGACGTCCATAAATCTTATTTTTTTCATCAGCGTCCTCTTTATCAGTTAAATGAGATTGGCAACCGGTGCACGTTCAAAATCAGTGGGTGTCGTTGGCAAAGGTGCCAAGTTGACGGAACGACTCCTCTTCAATCTTGCTGTGCAGGCTGTTGCCGTGTGCATCCATGGTAACAATGGCCGGGAAGGAGTTCACCTCCAGATGCCACATGGCTTCGGGCACGCCCATCTCTTCGAGAAAATCAACACCGGTCACTTTGTCAATGCAGCGGGCATAGTACTGCGCCGCGCCTCCGATGGCATTGAGATAGACTGCCCCGTGCTCCTGCAACCCTTTGAGGGTTTTCGGGCCCATGCCCCCTTTACCAATAATTGCCCTCAGTCCGAGTTTTTTGATGACGTCCGCCTGAAAAGGCTCCTCACGGATTGAGGTGGTCGGTCCGGCGGCGGTAACGCGGTAACTGCCATCCTCGTTTTTCATGATGACCGGTCCGCAATGGAAAAGAATTCCTCCGGTGGTATCGAGATTATCGGGCAAGTCGTGGTGCATGATGTAGTGGTGGAACGCATCGCGCCCGGTGTGCATGGTGCCCTGGATAAGCACAACATCGCCAACCTTGAGGCTGCGGACTTGCTCTTCGGTGACAGGAGCCTGCAACACCACCTCTTTGCCGGTCAGGGGCATTCCCTCGCCTTTGGCCATGCGTTTGATTTCGTCGGCCTCCCTGTACTGCCAGTGCTCAATTGAGCCTGTCTCGGGATCAAGCAGCACGCCAAGACGGCGGTATGCCCAGCAGTTGTAGGCAACAGAGACAAAAAAGCTCGCCGGAACACGGTGTGATTTGCCGATTTTACAGCCAAAAAGGGTGGTTTTTCCGCCAAATCCCATCGGGCCAATATCCATGGTGTTGGCGTTCTGGAGAATCTCCTGCTCAAGAGCGTCAAGTTCACTGTCGGGGTTGCGGTCCTCAATGGTACGGAAAAGCTGCTTTTTGGCAAGCTCAAAGCCGCTGGTGCGGTCGCCACCGATACCGACACCGATAACACCGGGGCTGCACCCCTGGCCCTGCGCCTGGTAAACTGCGTGCAGCAAACACTTGCGGACACCGTCAAGATCACGTGAAGCGCTTCCGAGACCAGGGATTTCATCGGGCAGCGAGTACTGAATGTTTTTGTTTTCACATCCGCCACCTTTAAGAATCAGCTTGACCTCTATCTCATCCTTTTCCCAAGGCTCAAAATGAATCGACGGAAAATGGTTGCCGAGATTGGTGCCGGAATTCTTGCCGCTGATGGCATCAACCGCATTGGGGCGGAGTTTGCCGGTTCGGGAGGCTTCTGCAATAGCTTCTTCAATCTCCCGTTTCATGAGCAGTTGATCGGCTCCACGGGGTGTATGAATAAAAAATGTGGGCATGCCGGTATCCTGGCAGACCGGAGAGATATTGTCGACAGCCATGTCGATATTGACCGAGATGGTCGACATGGCAAGACCGGCCTGGGAGAGCGGATCTTCGCGCTCAATTGCGGCTGCAAGGGCACAACGGACGTCGCTCGGCAAGTTTGCCGATGTTTCTGTAATAAGGGCGAGAATTGACTGCCTGAAATGTTCCATAAAAGTGTTCAGCACTAAAATTGATAATGACTTGGCCTCTTGAATGTTATTCAACAATAATTTTTGCCGCCGCAGGCTCCTTGACCAGCAGGACGGGAATATCAGAAGAACGGAAAACCTCTTCGGCAACACTGCCCATCATGAGCCGCTGCAAACCGGTACGACCGTGTGAACCCATGATAATCAAATCGGCACCCCAGGAACTTGCCTGTTCAGCAATAACCTTTGGAGCTTCACCCTTGAGAATGCGAAAATCGGCATCCAGCCCCTTCTTTTTCTCGGCCATCAGGAGAGCTGAAAAATTATCCGGAAGGAAATCATCCTCTTCTTGCTCAGCAGAAGCGGGTACAGAAGCGTCAACCGTTTTTTCAGGAGGGGTTCCGGCAGACAGGATATGCAGAAACCTGACATGGGCCCCGACTTTCCGGGCAAATTCAACGGCATAGCGCACAGCGTTATCCGATGTGGCGGAGTAGTCTGTCGGACAAAGTATCCTTGCAAGATGTATCATAAAGGTGAGTTGAGATGCATGAATATGATGAATGGCGTAGCTCGGCTATAGATTCCCAATTTACATTTTTTTCAAAGGAATCCATTTTTGGTGGAGATGATTCTTGCTGGCTTCTCCCCCCTCCCCTATATTGTCGAAATGAGGTTTTTTACGGCCCGACACTGAGACTCTGGACAAAATAATGCCATGATGTTGCTAACCGAAGCGTTGAGCCATCCGGAAGCTTACCCTCATACCTCCGGAAAAATTGAGGTTGTTGAGACCCATATCTCATGGATTTTTCTCACCGACTCCTTTGCCTACAAGGTAAAAAAACCGCTGAACCTGGGGTTTCTTGATTTTTCAACACTTGAGAAACGCCACCATTGCTGCAATGAGGAGCTTCGGCTTAACCGGAGACTCTGCCGGGAAATCTACCTCTCTGTTGTGCCGATTGTGCGCTCTGCAAACAGAATACTGATGGACGCAGAGGGTGAGGTTATTGACTATGCCGTAAAAATGGTACGCTTTGACCGGGCAATGGAACTCGACAGAATGCTTGCCAAAAAACTCCTCAACGAGGAGCATATCGACACGCTTTCCGGCATGATCGCCAACTTTCACGCCTCCCTGCCCGCAGCATCCTCCGAAAGCGGCTTCGGCCACCCGGAGAATCTCATAAAGCCGATCCTGCACAATTTTAGCTGTATGGAGCCAATCGCCACGAGCCGCAATGAGATTGAACGGCTTGAATTTCTCAGGAATTGGAGCATCAGGGAGCATCAGCGGCTCTACCCTCTTTTCCTTGAGAGAAAGAGCGGAGGCTTCATTCGCCAATGTCACGGCGACATGCATACCGGAAATATGGTCTGGTGGAAGGGGCGTATTATCATCTTTGACTGTATCGAGTTCAATGAGAACCTCTCCATGATTGACGTCATCAGCGACCTGGCGTTTCTGTTCATGGATCTTGCGCATGGAGGAGAATCGGGCCTTGCCTGGCGGCTTTTGAACAACTATCTGACTCAGAGCGGGGATTACAGCGCCCTGCCGCTGCTGCGCTTCTATGTTGTCTACCGGGCCATGGTGAGGGCAAAAGTAACCGCCATCCGTTACTCCCAGACAAGCAGCAAGAACGAGGCCAAAAAGATTCTTGAAGAGCACCGTTCATACATCCAGCTTGCACTCGACTTCACCCGCAACAAAAAGCCTCTGCTCATCCTCACTTTCGGAGTTTCCGGAAGCGGCAAAACTTTTTTTTCACGCGATATCGCCCAAAGGATACAAGCTGTGCACCTGCGGTCGGATATCGAACGAAAAAGGCTGGCGGGCCTTAAGCCGCTTGAACGAAGCGAAGAAAAGGGAGCCCTCTACAGCAGGGAGATAAGCCGGCAAACCTACCAGAGACTGCTCGACCTTGCCTCTCTCTGCCTCGCCGGGGGAATGACGGTCATCGTAGATGCCACCTTTCTCAAACGCTGCAACCGGAAACTCTTCATCGATCTTGCCGCTGCCCGACAGGCCCCATACCGGATTCTGCGCTTTTTTGCCTCCGAAGAGCTGCTTATGGAAAGGGTGCAAAGGCGTTCTCAGGCAGGGAACGATGCGTCTGATGCCGACACGGCAGTGCTGGCCTCACAACTGGAGCAGGTTGAGCAATTGAGTGCCGATGAGGAGAGTATGGCGATGGCTGTCAACACCGGACAGACAATTGATGGTGCCGCCATTGCTTCGCTGCTGCAATCGGCCATGGCGAACTCCCCCTTTGAGTGAAAAGAGGAGACCGCCGTCACCGGCAAAAACTATATGATGGAACCGAATGCGACGCGGATGAGGTAGCCGGCCAGAAAACTGAGTGCCGCAACAGAAGAACACAGCGCGACCATTTCCAGAAAACGGCTTTTGAAGGAGAGATGCCGCACAACGGAGATATAGTAGTTGAAAAGCCCTATGATAACGATAGCGAGGAACAATGAGGCTCCAAAAGAACGTACGAGATCGTTAAAAATAAAATAGGGCGCAATCAGCAGCAGCACGGTCAGAATATAGGCAAACCCGGTTGAGAAGGCCGTAACCAGAGGATTTGTCGCACCCTGCTCTGATTTTGCTGCGAGGTAAATTGACGCTCCCATAGAGAGTGCCGCAGCGATACCGGTAATGGATGCCGTGAGTGCTACAGCCCTGCTGTTCTGCAGCGCAAAGGTGAGGCCCGCCAGTACACCCATCAGTTCAACAAGCGCATTGTTGAGAGCAAAAACAACTGAACCGATGTGTTGGAGGCGCTCTTCATCAAAAATCATCTGCAACGCCTGCTCATGCTCCTCCTCGTCACGAATAATGCCATTGACCTCCTTGAACGAACCCGGAAAACGGCTGTAGAGAAAATGAGCACGTTTTTCGCTGTTTTCCATCAGCTTGACGGCAAAGGTAAAACCGAAGACCAGGCTGATGAAGGTGATAAACCACACCTTGATACGGTTGGGAGCAACATCCTGCCGGGTATAGGTTTTCCAGACGTTGTAGTGACGCATCTCGTCATCGGCAATCTGGGAGAGAATGCGACGGCTTTTGAGTCCGCGCACCCTGCCCGCAAGATATTTATAAATCTCATACTCGGTTATCTCACTCTTCTGAAAAACCGCAACTCCCCTTGTATCGAAATCCCTTCCCTTGTTCACAAATTCACGGATTAAAAGTTTTTGAATCCTCCTACCTGGAGAGTGTTGCGGCCTCAATCAGCTCATTCATTCTCGATAAAAATCCGGTGGTTGTTTCAAGCCCGCCTTCAAGCAGCAGCGCACCTTCATAAAGCTGTTTCATGGCTGTTTTTATCAGCGGATTGGCAGCATCGGCAATAATCATGCCTGCAAGGTTCCTGATAATAGGATGCGAGGTATTGACTTCAAGGATCCTCTTTGCGGCAGGCATGTCACTCTGCATCATCTTCATCATCTTTTCGATCTGGCTGTCAAGACCATCCTTTCCGCTCACCAGCGTTACCGGAGAGTTGACCAAACGGTGCGACTCTATGACATCCTCAATCCCCTCTCCAAGAGTTTCGCGGAAAAGCTGCAATACCGGAGCAAGCAGGTTCTCTGCAAGGGGTTCAGCACTCTCTTTCTTTTGCTTCGAGAAGTCTATATCGGCTTTTTCAATCGACTTCAGCGGCTTTTTATCATACTCATGAATTGAGGGAATGACAAAGACGTCCACAGGATCGCTGAGCAGCAGCACCTCAATACCCATATCCTGGAAATACTCAAGATTCGGATGGGCCAGCAATTGAGCCCGGCTGGTGCCTGAATGGTAATAGATCTCTTTCTGATCAGCCGCCATTCGTTCGCTATACTCCTTGAGGGTCACAAATTCACCATCAACCGTTTTTGTGCTTTCAAAGCGCAGCAGCTCAATGAGTTTGTCGCGATTGGTATAGTCGGTATTCAGGCCGATTTTGATAATGGGGCCAAATGCCTTGTAAAAGGTCTTGAACTTATCCGGCTGCTCTTTGGCAAGAGATTCAAACCAGCCAAGAATTTTTCCCGTAAGAATCTGGCGGATTTTGGCCATCACCGGGCTCGACTGCACAACCTCTCTTGAAACATTGAGCGAAAGATCTTCGGTATCAACAACACCTGCAATAAAACGAAGGTACTCAGGCAAAAGGTCGCGGCACTCATTCTGGATCAGCACCTTTTTGACATAGAGCTGCGGCCCGTGGTTTTCGAGCTCGCCCTGACGGTAAAGCATCTCCGGAGGAGCCTCTTTCGGCAGAAAAAGAAGCGCCTTGAAGGTTACCACTCCTTCGACCGAAACCGGCAGATAGTCGAGCGGATCCTTGTAATCGTTTGCAATGAACTTGTAGAACTCATTGACCTCCTCATCCTTCAGCTCACTTTTTGAGCGCTGCCAGAGTGCGGTAATGCTGTTGAGCTGCTTGTCGCCGAGATAGATCGGGAAATCAACGAAGTTTGAATATTTCTTGACAATCTGCTCAACGCGGTACTCTTCGGCAAACTCTTTGTGCTCCTCTTTGAGTTTGAAAGAGATTCTGGTTCCCCGGCTGGCCTTCTCAATTTTTTCAATGGTATAGGTACCCTGGCCACTGGAGCGCCAGCGGAACCCTGCAGAACCGGGATGCGAGCTTCTTGTCTCTACCGTAACCTCTTCGGTTACCATGAAGACTGAGTAAAATCCCACGCCGAACTGCCCGATAAGGTTGCCATCAAGCTGCTTCTGCTGCTCTTTGAGTGACTGCATGAAGCCGAGGGTGCCCGACTTTGCTACCGTGCCAAGATTGGCAATCAGCTCCTCTTCCGTCATACCCACTCCACTGTCTTCGATGACAAAAGTCATCTCGGCCGGGTCGATGGAGATGCGGATGGCCAGATCAGCCTCCTTGTCGAGCATCTCCTGATCGGTCAAGGCATTGAAACGAGCCTTGCTCAGGGCATCAGATGCGTTTGAAATCAACTCTCTGAGATATATTTCGGGATGGGTGTAGAGTGAATGGACGATAAGATCCAAAAGCTGCTTCATTTCAGCCTTATATTCAAACTCCTGAACCGTCGAAGTGCCGTTAGTATTCATGGTTGTATGCTGCTTTATTGATAGATGTTTCTGATCAAAGACATTATAAAGGGAAAAGGGGAACGCTTCAGGAGCGTCGCAATTTTTTACGGGCTGCTGCCTCACCTTCATAGACCCGCTTGACGCCGTCACCGAGAGCTTTCTCAATGTCGCGAATGTTCGAGACAAGCCTTGCCATACCCGACAGTTCGACTGATGCCGCCTGGTCAGATCCCCACATGGCGCGGTCGAGGGTGACATGGCGCTCAATAAAGGTCGCCCCAAGTGCTACAGCCGCCCATGTCGTCGAAAGCCCCACTTCATGGCCTGAATAACCAATCGGTACATCGGGATAACGGGATTTGAGGGTGGTAATCATCCTGAGATTCAGCTCTTCGATCGGAGAGGGGTAAGTTGAATTGGTATGAGCAATAAGCAGATTGGAGTGGCCGAGTTCATTAACGGTCGTTTCAACTTCTTCCATGGTAGACATGCCGGTAGAGATAATGAGCGGTCTTCCGGTAGCCGCAGTTTTCTTCAGGAGAGGAAGATCGGTCAAGGATGCCGAAGCACCTTTGTAACAGGGAGGCTCAAACTGTTCCATAAAATCCACCGACTCTTCATCCCAGCAGGATGCAAACCATAAAATGCCATGCTCCTTGCTGTAACGATCTATCTCCTCATACTCTTCACGACCGAACTCAACCTTGTAGCGGTAATCGATATACTTCATACGGCCCCAGGGGGTATCACGCTCAATGTCACGCTGGCTCGGTGGCACACAAAGCTCCGGAGTGCGCTTCTGAAACTTGACCGCATCACATCCGGCAAATGCCGCGCCTGCAATCAATTTTTTTGCCACATCCATCGACCCGTTATGGTTGATGCCGATTTCAGCAATGACGAACACAGGATGTCCGTCCCCTGCTTTTCTGTTTCCTATGGTAACTTCCGCCATAACGTAACTTTTGATAACACGAGCCGTCCAGCCTCCATAAAGAGATGCACGGAATCGATAGTGATAAAAAAACAGTCAGGAGTTTCTGAGCATAATCAGCCACTCGGCAAAATCCCTGAATGCGCCATACCCTCCATCGGCATGGGCACGATAATGAATATAGGGTTCAACAAAAACAGTTGCATCACGAGGGCACGCCGTCAATCCCTCATGGGCGATCTCGCTCATAATCTCAACATCATTGACGTCATCGCCAATATAGGCGAGTTCATCACGTTGAAAGCCGATCTCCGCAATGACCTTTTCAAGCAGCGCCAACTTATCTTTTGCGCCAAGATAGAGCCTCTTTATCCCGAGCTTTTCAGCACGCATCCTGATACTTGGCGAAACCTCGCCACTCATGATTGCGGTATCGATTCCAAAGTTTCTCAACCGCTCAACGCCCATTCCATCCCTGATGGAATAGCGCTTCAGCTCCTCTCCCCTCTCCGAATAATAGACGCCATTATCAGTAAAAACTCCGTCATTGTCCGAAATGACAAGTTTTATCCTTCCAGCCCTTTCGGCAAGTTCACCAGTCGTTAATGAGAGCATATCAAAAATGGAGCGTTTTACCCACAAAAGAATTAACCCGGCCAATATATCACATTTCCCCCACATCAAAAAAAATCAGGGGGAGGTTGTTGATGACTTGGGTGCAGATCCTCAAAAACTTTGGGAACGTTTTTATTTTCGTGCACTTTCGTCATAATTCATTATTGAAGAAGAGACGAAAGGCGGTCACTGCCTCAGCAATGACCGCCTTTCACCACAATCGTCATGCGGCACAAACCCTATGCGTAGACCTTTTTGTAGTTGTCGATGGCATGAACAATGCTCTGGCGCGCAATTTCCGCGCCCTGGAACTCCTCAACAAGTACAGTCTTCTCTTCAAGCGATTTATACTCTTCAAAAAAGTGCTTCAACTCGGAAGCGAAGTAGGGTGGCAACTGATCGATGTTGTGAACATTGTTCATGCTGACATCATCTTCGGCAACAGCAATGATCTTGTCGTCTCCCTCTCCATGATCGATCATGCGCATGACGCCGATAACTCTCGCCCTCACCATGCACATCGGGACAATGTCAGACTGGGAAATCACAAGAATATCAAGCGGATCATGATCGTCACCGAGCGTTTTTGGAATAAATCCATAATTGGCCGGATAAAAAACAGCAGAATAAAGCACCCGGTCAAGCTTCAGCATACCGGTTTTTTTGTCAAGTTCGTACTTTGTTTTGCTGCCTTTGGAAATCTCGATAATGGCGTTGACGACATTCGGCTGACCCTCTCCTATCTCAACATCGTGCCAGGGATTAAAATTCATAGCGTGACCAGGCTTGTAGTAGGTTAAAAAAGCTGTGCAAGTATAGCGATTTTTTCAAAATCCGGCAACCGATAAACACCCTTGAGAGCAATAATGCGGCATTTTTTTTAACCCTGCCGCCCTCCCAACTTCCAGGCCAAGCCATCAAAAGCGGCCCGAACCGATCTCATGCAGGCAACAGGAGCAACACCCGCCATCGTTAATGCAAAATCAGCGTCACCCTGTTCTTGTCGTTAACTCGCTGATAATCAATGCTCTGCATCATGCTCCAGACAGGGCTCTCGGCCGACTCATCAGGCAGGAGATTTTTGTCGAGAGGGTTCATTGCCTCACCCCCGCTTTCGAAAACAAGTTCAACACTTTGTTTCTTTTCCGAATAGGCAAGGGTCATCTCAAGGCTGGTGGTATAGAGATGAGGAATGTAGATGCGGAGGATCTCTTCAACAATAAACAGCAAATTCTGTCGCGTTTTCAGCGGTAAAATCTGCTTTTCACAAAAAGCCTCTATCTCGGCACTCATCGTGTGAGGGTCATATCTTGGAGAGTTGATATGATAGTTGATGCTTCTTATCCTGTTGATAAAGGCTCTTGTTTTCTCCTTCAGCGGATTATCAAAAATCTGCGCCGCCGTTCCCTCTTCATAAATAACCCCCTCATCCATATACAAAACACGATTGGAAAGGTCTCTGGCAAAATCCATCTCATGAGTGACGATAACCATCGTCATGCCATCCTTGGCCAGACGGCGAATAACCGACAACACTTCACTGACCATTGTCGGATCAAGTGATGAGGTTGGTTCATCAAAAAGAATTATTTCAGGCTCCATTGCCAGACAGCGGGCAATGGCAACCCTCTGTTTCTGCCCGCCGGAGAGTTCATCCGGAAAATTGCAAGCCTTATCAGCAAGCCCTACCAACGTGAGAATCTTCATGGCGCTCTCTTCAGCCTCTTTTTTACTCTTGCCCAACAACTTGACCGGCGCGATGGTCAGATTGTCCATAACGGAGAGATGGGCAAAAAGATTGAACGACTGAAAAACCATGTTCATCTTCTGCCGAATCTTCGGCACATCGGTCTTCGAATCAAGAATATCAACCCCGTCAATAAAGATGGAACCGCCACTTGGCCGCTCAAGCAGATTGATACAGCGCAACAAGGTACTTTTTCCGGTTCCGGAAGGACCAATTATCGAAATAACCTCCCCTTCCCTGATTTCAATATTGACATCTTCAAGTACAACAAGATTTCCGAATTTTTTCGACAGATGCTCAACCTTTATCATGCGCTTTCAATTTGCTTTCTTTTTGATTTGGGATCCACCTGCCGTTCGACATAGTCAAGTGAAAGCGTAAGAACCCATGAAATGGAGAAATAGAGGATTGCCACCATAAAAAGCGGAAAAAAAGCATCAAACGTACGGCTTCGGATAATATCGCTGGCCTTCGTCAAATCCTGTACGGCGATATAGCCAACAACCGAGGTCATTTTGACCAGCGAAATAAACTCTCCCTTGTAGACCGGCAAAATGCGCAACACCGTTTGAGGCAGAACAATAAAAAGAAAAGTCGAGACCCTGGTAAAGCCCATGGCAATGCCAGCCTCACTCTGCCCCTTGTCGATACTCTCGATACCTGCCCGGTAAATTTCGGCAACATAGGCGGCAAAATTCATCCCGAATGCAATGACCGAGACAATGACAGGATTAACATCGACCGAAGCAAAAACGACATAGAACATCAGCATCAAAAAGACCAGCACGGGAGTGCCTCGTAAAACCGATATGTACACCTTCGCAATGAGGCTCAACACCCTGCTGTGCGACATTCGCATGAAACAGACCAGCGCCCCGAGGAGTGTGCCGAAAAGGGTTGAAAAAACCGAGATCATGACGGTGGTTTTCAACCCTTCGAGAATAAGGAGATAACGGCTCTCCTGCATGATATTACTCTGAAAGCTTCCGGTAAAAGAGGCAAAGAGTGACAAGAGTCCCCCACCATCAAGTTCAAAACCGCTCATTCTCTTACAAGCGCAGCGATGCCGCCGGTATAATAGGGTTCCGAAAAGAGTACCTGCTTCGACCGCTCGCTGGTGATGGTGATGCAGGCGGCAATCATGTCAACCTTGCCCGAAATCAATGCAGGGATCATCCCGCCAAAATCCATATTCACAATTTCGAGCCGCTTGCCAAGCTTTTTGGCAACTTGCCGGGCAAGTTCGATATCATACCCGACCACCTCTCCCGACCCATCGACAAATGAAAAGGGCTCGGTCACGCTTGCCGTGCCCATTCTCAACACGCCATTGCCGCCACTTGACGCAATCTCCGGCATTGGAGCAGGATTTCCGGATGTGGGGAACCAGCGCTTCATCATTTTGTCAGCCGTGCCATCTTTCTTCAGATCGCTCACCACACCGTCGATCGTATTTTTCAACTGCCGATCACCAAGGCGGACAGCAAAGCCATAGTTATCAACCGTAATCATCTCCTTGAGCACAACAAGGCCACTGTTTTTAGCGGCAATGTTTTTCAAAATGGGCTCATCATAAGCCGCAGCATCCGCCTTGCCGGCTTTAACGGCCATCACAGCATCCATGACGCTGTTAAAATACTTGAACCTGGCCTTCGGCAACTTCGAAAGCACAAGCTGATCGGCAACAGTGCCAGTCGGAATTGCAAACTCTTTGCCGTCCAGTTGTTGCAGTCCGCTGATTTTTTCTCTTTTGCTGCAGCCCGACAGGATCATGCATGAGCAAAAAAACACGGCAATTACAATGCCGAACCTGTTATTTTTCATAATAACTCCGCTTTTTCTGTTAATTTACTTTTCGGGAGACAGGGGTCCAACGTATTGCGATCAGATCGAATCCGAAAATACGGTATTACATGATAATCTCATGGCGAAATTGTTCGGAGAATCACAAGATTCTGTTTTTTAGCCCTATCTTTGTATCTTTGCCGGCCAAAAGGGCCACAACCCCACCAGCCGTCGACTGCTGCCGCAAAGGGTGAAAAAGAGATTTCACACTGGTATAACCCAGAGGCTGGCAACACTATTTTTTTCACCATACCCAGCGAAGCGCAGCGCACTGGAAGCAGAGAGCCAATACCCATAATGGATTTAATAAAAGAGACCGCAAGACGCAAAACATTTGCCATCATCAGCCATCCTGATGCCGGAAAAACCACACTGACAGAAAAATTCCTGCTCTTTGGTGGTGCAATTCAGACCGCCGGAGCTGTAAAAAGCAACAAAATCCGCAAAACAGCAACCAGTGACTTCATGGAAATCGAAAAGCAGCGCGGAATCTCCGTGGCTACTTCAGTCATGGGGTTTGAATACAACGGAAAACGGGTCAATATTCTCGATACACCAGGTCACAAGGACTTTGCCGAAGATACCTACCGGACACTGACCGCCGTTGACAGCGTCATTCTTGTGGTCGATTGCGTCAAAGGGGTAGAGGAACAGACCGAAAAGCTGATGGAGGTTTGCCGTATGCGCCAGACTCCCGTCATCATCTTTATCAACAAGATGGATCGTGAAGGGCGCAACCCCTTTGAACTCCTTGACGAACTTGAACACAAGCTCCAAATCAGTGTTAGGCCCCTCACCTGGCCAATCAGTCAGGGACAGACCTTCAAGGGTGTCTACAACCTTTACAACAAAGAACTCAACCTTTTTGAAGCCAATACCACCCGCATCAGCGAAAGCAATATCCGTGTCAATGACCTGAACGACCCTGAACTGGATAAATGGATTCCGGAAAGTTTCGGCAAAAAACTCCGGGAAGATGTTGCCCTGATTGAAGGGGTTTACGAACCATTTCACGAAGAGACCTACCAGGCCGGGCTGCTCGCACCGGTCTTTTTCGGCAGCGCCATCAACAACTTCGGTGTCAGGGAGCTGCTCGAAACCTTCCTTGCTGTCGCGCCAAGCCCCGATGAGCGGGAAGCAACGGAGCGCATCGTCAAAGCCTCTGAAGAGACCATGAGCGGATTTGTCTTTAAAATCCATGCAAATCTCGATCCAAACCACCGCGACCGCACCGCTTTTTTCCGAATCTGCTCCGGCAGTTTCGAGCGCAACAAGTTCTACTACCACACCAGGCTGAAGAAAAAAATTCGCTTTTCAAGCCCGACCCAGTTCATGGCCAACGAAAAAAGTGTCGTTGATGAATCCTGGCCGGGCGACGTCATCGGTCTCTACGACAACGGCTCCCTGAAAATCGGCGACTCGCTCACCGAAGGTGAAGAGCTCCATTTCCGTGGAATCCCGAGCTTTTCGCCTGAAATTTTCAAGGCGCTCGAAAACCGAGACCCGATGAAGGCCAAACAGCTCGACAAAGGGGTACGCCAGCTCACCGAAGAGGGTGTTGCCCAGCTTTTTATCCAGCACGGTGCCCGCAAAATTATCGGTACGGTTGGAGAGTTACAGTTTGACGTCATCAAATTCCGTCTGGAACACGAATATGGCGCCCAGTGCGACTTCACTCCCCTGCGCTTCAAAAAAGCATTCTGGATTACCGGCAACAACAAAGAGATGCTCGAAGAGTTTCTTCGCCGCAAATGGAACGCCATTGCGCACGACAAAGAGAATCATCCTGTCTTTTTTGCCGAAAGCGACTGGATGCTCAAAATTGCAAGGGATGACTACCCCGAACTTGAGTTCCACACCACTTCTGAGTTCAAAACGGAAGCGTAAAAAAAAAGATATAATCGCGCCCCGGTTTTCAGACGAAGTAATTAAATTCGCAACTTGCTCACAACAGAAGCAAGATTAATAAGTTGGCGAGTGCGTAAAAACTGCACAAAGCACACAAAAGACGATTTGCGGCACATCAGGCGGAGCGATGACTGGGCGGAGCTTGGCCTTTGCGGAGCGTGGAGGGTTAGCTGCTGCGTGGTCACGATGCAGACGACGGCGAGCGGCACCAATGAACCAGCTCCCCCCACGAAGCACACGGCCCGAACCAGTTTCTGTCCCCGCAGGATTGGTCACCATACCTTTTGCTTTACAATCGTCATAATACGTTCCACCGTACCAGGCCGCAGGATTCTTGACTGAGTTGATTGTGCCACCGGATGACCGCCGACCTCACCGCAAATGCCTTCATGCCGGGAGCGAAGGAGTGACCGTGGCACGCCCATACCGTCTGTCCTGCCACAACAACCAATGAAACCAACGCTTACGCCCTAAATTTCTGCTCCGCCAGACACCCTTCCCCTTGGCCTGTGGCGCCATAGGGCACGCCATGGCGTGCCCCTGCCGTTTGTTTTGCGGTACAGAAAATATCTCTTGGATTTAAAAACAACTGATACTATATTAATATCAATTAGAAAAAGAAAACAGAAAGCACTTGTCAGGAATACTGATTACGCAATTCCGGCACTACTGATTTTTGCTGCAAAGATGGAAAAATTGAGCACGCGGTGTTGAATCCATAAACGGAGTAAAAGATGAAACGGCAGATTATCACTATAGATGAAACAAGATGTACCGGATGCGGCGACTGCATTCCGGGTTGTCCTGAAGGAGCGTTGCAGGTTATAGATGGCAAAGCCCGCCTTATCAGTGACCTTTTTTGCGATGGACTGGGCGCCTGTATCGGCCATTGTCCGACCGGAGCGATGAAAATTGCAAGTCGTGAAGCCGAACCTTATGACGAAAAGCGCGTTATGCACGAGAGTATTGCAAAAGGCGGGCCCAATGTTATTGCGGCTCATTTGCACCACCTTATGGATCACGGTCAGAACGAATTTTTAGAGCAGGCACTTGAGTACCTGAAAGAGCAAGGAATTGCCAACCCGCTTGAACGTGAAGCTCTCCGCGAGCCGGCAGCTCATCATGCCGCACACGCCGGTGGATGCCCAGGCAGCAGGACAATAGACTTTAATACCAGCGGCAAAGCTGACAGAGCGGTTGCCACTATGCCCGGTGCGCCCGTCCAGAGTGCACTTCGCCAGTGGCCGATCCAGCTCCACCTTGTTTCTCCGCAGGCGCCCTATTTTCAGGGTTCCGATCTTTTGCTGGCAGCCGACTGTGCTGCATTTGCAGTGGGAGATTTTCATGGAAAGTTTATGCGCAACAAAAGCCTTGCAATAGCCTGCCCGAAACTTGATTCGGAGATGGACAACTATGTTGACAAACTTGCCGCCATGATCGACTTGTCTCTGGTCAACACCATCACCGTGGCAATTATGGAGGTGCCCTGCTGTGGCGGTTTGATGTCGATTGTTGCAGAAGCGTTAAAGAAGGCCTCGCGCAAGGTTCCTGTTAAAAAAGTGGTAATCAGCCTGCAGGGTGAAACCTTGAGCGAAGAGTGGGTTTGAAGAGATTTTGAATTGAAACGAGGAACTCATGGGAGAGCCAGCACCTCGTCAACAGCGATGATGTCTTGAACAATAAGCCGGAAGTGAGCGATGATGAAAGATGCTATGGGTGGATACCGGGGTACGGCAAGGGAGATAAGCCGGATCATTGTTGCTCATCCTGATAATGCGGATGCATACTGCAACAGGGCCAATGTACGGAGCAGCTCCGGAGATTATGCCGGTGCCATAGAGGATTATACCATGGCCTTAACGATTGGATTGCGCTTCCGTGAAGCGATCACGGCTTACGGAAACAGGGGCATTGCAAGAGTCAACGTTGGTGAGATGTATGGCGCCCTGGAAGACTTCAGTGAAATCATCAAGAAAAAGCCCGGCAACAGGCGGTTGCTCTACGCGGCATACAACAGCAGAGCTTCAGTCAAGGAACAAATCGGCGATAAAGAGGGTGCGGCAGATGACAGAATGCAGTCCTCAATGCTCTCTCTGAATAACAACAACTCACGAGGAGAAATAAATCATTAGCAACGTATGGTGACCGGTGTCAGGAAAGCCTGCATGGCACAGGATGTGCTGTGCATTTTGCCCCCCACCACACATTGGCGGGAAAAACGGTTAACCGCAACGAATATTGTTCTGCAGCACGTTATTGGAGGTTAATTTCTGTTCAAAGAGCAGCGCTACAGCTTTTCATATCCACCATCAACGAATCACCATGGGAGAAAAACTTTGACGAAGCTTTTCTCCCGTAACGCTCAGACGTTTATTTACCAAATGGCTGCGGAGTTGGTGTCGTGTCTGATGATGGAGGAAGATGTGGAAGCTCGAATTTCGGCTGGTCACCGGTCAAGCTCTTCAGGAAGGCAACAATGCCCGCATTCTCATCGGCCGTGAACTTTTTGCCTGACTGAATCTGGCCCATCACCTCAACAGCCTTCGAAAGTGTTGCCGCGCCGCCGTCATGGAAATAGGGATAGGTAAGCTCAACATTCCTCAGCGTCGGCACCTTGAATTTGAAGCGATCCGCATCGATTTTTGTGACGGCAAAACGGCCTGTTGAAGCATTCGTTGACTTATAGGGTTCCACGACACCTATTTTCTGGAATGAGTTCCCGCCGAGAGATGGGCCGTTGTGACAATTTGTACATCCACTGCTCTTGAAGAGTTCGTATCCTGCAAGCTCCTGTCGGGTTATCGCATTATCATTACCACTCAGCCATTGATCAAAGCGGGAGTTCGGTGTAACAAGCGTCTCTTCAAACGCTGTCAGGGCAGTTATCATCTGCGCTATATCGATCCTGGCGGATTGAAATACCCGGCTGAACTCTTCAACATAAAGGGGAATTGATCGCAGGATCGCAACAGCGATATCGTGAGTAAAGGTAACCCTGCGCGAATGACGCGGTAAAATATCACTCTGTTTGCTGGGCTTATTCTTCCCTTCGATGAACGCAACCTTTCCTCCATAAGCATAATCGCCAACCGTCAGGAGCTCCTTAAAATTTTTTGCCCGTCCATCCCAGAACTGCACAAAATTTAAACTTGCATTCAGTACGGTTGGGGCATTGATTGCTCCTTTCCGCAAGTTATGACCAACAGAGGTTTTCAGATTGTCACTGCCGCCCATACTGAGATTGTGGCATGAGTTGCACGACATGAATCCTGACGTTGAAAGCCGGGGATCAAAAAAGAGTTTTTTGCCAAGCTCAACCATCGCTTGATCAGCCACTTTCGGAGCTTCAAGAGGCTTGACAGGCTCATCTCTCCTTGTCTGGAAATCCTTGAGTGTTACCTTCTCAGCGGCAAAAAGGCTGTGCTCTTTCTCAGCCATCAGGTTTCCGTTCAAAAAGGCAAGAAGCCCGGTCACCAGCAGACCTGTAACAAATGGATAAATTTTCATTCTCTTTACTATTTCTCAATACTCGTCAAAACGTTCACAATACCGCCTTTTGTATATCGATACAATCAACCCACTCCCTGAACAGATAAAATACAATCCCCCTAGGATAATACGCAATATTTGCCGTAATATTTGCCGTAATATAATAATATCTCCACTTCAGGGCGAAGGCTTGTGCGGCTCTTTTGTTTTGTGCCGGGCTTTGGCTACCTTGGCAGATGAAATTCAGCCTTATTACCACCGATCCGCACAGTTCGGCCCGATGCGGAGTTCTTGAAACCGGCCACGGAACCATTCCAACGCCGGTCTTTATGCCGGTAGGCACCCGAGCAAGCGTCAAATCAGTTGAACCACACGAGCTCAAAGAGCTCAACGTTCATATCATTCTGGCCAATACCTACCATCTCTACCTGAAACCGGGAAACGAGATCCTGCAACAAGCGGGAGGTGTCCATCGGTTCATGAACTGGGATGGCCCGCTTTTGACCGACAGCGGCGGCTACCAGGTTTACTCGCTCTCCGATCTGCGCAAAATCAGCGAGGAGGGGGTCATGTTCAAGTCGCACCTTGACGGCTCAAAACAGCACTTCACCCCCGAAAATGTGATTGATACCGAGCGCATTATCGGCAGCGACATCATGATGCCGCTTGATGAGTGCCCCCCCTCAACAGCCGAAAGAGAGTATGTCCGCATATCGGGAGAGCTGACCATTCGCTGGGCTGAACGGGCAAGGAGGCATTTCAGCCTCACCTCCCCGCTTTACGGCCACGAGCAATACCTTTTCGGTATCACGCAGGGCGGAATCCATGCCGACCTGCGCATCCTTTCAACCAAAGCGCTGGTTGACCTTGATTTTGACGGCTACGCGATCGGCGGCATGGCGGTCGGAGAACCTGCCGCCGAGATGTACCGTATCCTTGATCTCTCTCACCCGCTGCTGCCGGAACATAAACCGCGCTACCTGATGGGAGTCGGCACACCGGAAAACATTTTGAACGCCATTGAACGCGGTATCGACATGTTCGATTGCGTCATCCCGACGCGTGAAGGGCGAAACGGCAGGGTCTATACCCGCCAGGGCAAAATGAACCTTCGCTCCGCCAAATATTCCGCCGACTTCAGCTCCATCGACGAGGGTTTCGACAACGAGGTTTGCCGGAACTATTCACGCGCCTATATCCGCCACCTCTTGAACGTCGGTGAAATCCTCGGCCTTAAACTCTGCACACTGCAAAACATCTCCTTTTTCATGTGGCTCACCGCAACAGCACGGGCGGAGATCCAGAAAGGCTCATTCATGGAGTGGAAACAAGATTTTCTTGAACGATTCAATTACAATGACAACGCATAAACTCTTTCTTCTGAGCCTCGGCTGCTCCAAAAACACGGTCGATTCTGAACGGCTGATGGCACAGGCTGAGGCCTCGGGCATCATCTTTACCGAAACCGCCGATGAGGCCGACACCATCCTCATCAACACCTGCGGCTTTATCGAAGATGCCAAAGAGGAGTCCATCGCCGAAAGCCTCGCCGCCATTGAGAAAAAGAGTGAGGGAAAAGTCAAGCGGGTCTATGTGATGGGATGCCTCACCGAACTCTACCGCCGTGAACTCCAGGAAGAGATGGCCGAAGTGGATGGTTTTTTTGGCACCCGCGAACTGCCCGAAATTCTTGCCGCTCTTGGTGCCAACTATCGCGCAGATCTTTATGACCACCGCTCGCGCCTTACACCTCCCCACTACACCTATCTCAAGATTGCCGAAGGGTGCAACCACACCTGCTCGTTCTGCTCAATTCCGACCATCAGGGGGCGCTACCGCAGCCAGCCCACCGAGCAACTCCTGCGTGAAGCTGCCCTTCTGAAGGGGTCAGGCGTCAGGGAGCTGAACGTTATTGCGCAGGATATCAGCATGTTCGGCTACGACACCATGGGCAAGTCGATGCTGAACGACCTGGTGCTGCGCCTCTCCGACATGGAATTCGACTGGATCCGCCTGCTCTACGCCTATCCGGTAAACTTTCCGCTTGCAGTGATTGATACGATGCGCCAGAGGGAAAACATCTGCAACTATCTCGATATTCCCCTCCAGCATTGCAATGATCGTATCCTGCGCTCAATGAACCGCGGGATCAACAAGCTGGAAACCATTCGGCTCATCGAAACCATCCGCGAAAAGAACCCCGATATCCGCCTGCGTACCACCATGATTGCCGGCTATCCCGGAGAAACCCGTGAAGAGTTTGATGAGCTGCTGGAGTTTGTGGAGACGACCCGTTTTGACCGCCTCGGCTGCTTCCCCTACTGCCACGAGGAACACGCACCCTCATTCGCGCTTGAAGAGACGATCACCCCCGAAGAGAAGCAGGAACGGGTGGCCGAACTGATGGAGACGCAGGAGGCCGTCGCAGAGCTGAACAACCGCGTTTTTGCCGGAAAAACGGTGAAAGTGCTGATTGACCAGATTGAGGAGAGCACCGCCATTGGCCGTACCGAATATGACGCCCCCGAGGTCGATAATGAGTGCATTCTCTCGATTGGTGACATGGCGGTCACCGTCGGCTCATTCTGCATGGCAACCATCAGCGACACCACCGCATACGAACTGATCGGGAAGGTGAGGTAATCGGGATACCCATAAACCCGCTAACTCCCCTTCCTGTCCGGCATGTTATTGCGCCTTGCAGCAGGTGTTGGTTTCGACCCACTCAGAGAATGCCTGCATGAACTTCGTTGCGAACCCCCTGAACGAATTACTCGCAAGGTTACCGCTCTCGTTGAACAGGTCCATGACGTTTCCGATGTAGGCCTCGGGCTGCTGCATGGTTGGGACGTTAACAGACACCAGCGACTGGCGCAGATGATGGTTTGCGCCGAATCCTCCGATTGCACCCGGCGAAACACTCATCACGGCACCGGGTTTTCCGCGCCAGATGTTTTTCCCATGGGGCCGGGAACCCACATCGAGAGCATTTTTGAGCACGGCAGGAACTGACCGGTTGTATTCCGGCGTAACGAACAGAACCCCGTCAAACCTCGATACCCGTTCACGAAACTCCGTCCAGGCCGCAGGAGGTGTATCGTTTTCGAGGTCTTCGTTATAGAGCGGAAGCCCGCCGATCTCGATTATTTCAAGTTCCATCGATTCAGGGGCAAGCATCATGAGGGCCCTTGCCATTTTCCGGTTGAAGGATTCCCTGCGAAGACTCCCCACAATAACCGCAATCTTTTTCTGTGTCATAGCATCTCTCCTTGTTTATTCCATTCCATTGCCCCTTCCTGTTTGTTTCTGGAACAATCGTTATTCAATCATAACGCTATCCGTAGATATTTCGTAAAAAAAACTATGGACTGAAAAAGCGGAAAACTTTTGACGGCAGCAGATTGTTGCTCATGGTATCATTCCACATAAAATACCCTCATGAGCATCAGATATTTCCAATCCCTCCCCACCCCTGCCGCTGAGAGCCTGTCAGGCAAGGTGCTTGCCCAGGTACGAAAGGAGTTCGGGGCAGAGGTTGAGCCCTTTACGCTTCATCTGCCGGTCCCGGAGCTGCTGGCAGGAATCTGGATGGCCTGCAGGGAGACGCTGCTTGCCGGCAGCGGGCGCCGTGATGCCAGGGAGATGGTGGCAGCATCAGTTTCAGCCCTCAACCGCTGTCCCTTCTGTGTCGATGCCCACAGCATCATGCTGCTCGGATCGTCAGGGCATGACTACTCGAAAGCCCTTGCCGACCCCTTTCTCCGCGATACCGCCGCATGGGCTTCGGCCACACGGACACCCGGTTCACCGATTCTGCAAAAGCCGCCTTTTTCTTTTGAAGATGCACCGGCAGTTAAAGGTACAGCAGTGCTGTTCCACTATATCAACCGTATGGTCACCATTCTTCTTGGTACCTCTCCGCTACCGTTTACCTCTGGCCTCCCGAAAAGGGTTTCGATGCAGATGGCCGCCTGGTTTTTTGGAGGTGCGATACGCCGCCCGAAAGAGCCGGGAGCATCGCTTGAGCTCCTCGCGGAAGCCCCGCTGCCAAGTGACCTCTTCTGGGCTCAACCATCAAAAACGATTGCCGGAGCGTTTGCCCGCTTCGCTCACTCGATTGAGCGTTCCGGTGCCTTTGCGCTTTCCGCAGAAGTGAGAGCCATGGTGGGCAACGCGGTGGAAAAATGGAACGGAAGTGACCCCGGAATAAACAACCTGTGGTGTGAAGAGGCAATATCACCGCTCGGAGTGACTGATAAAACCGCCGGACGACTTGCTCTGCTTACGGCACTTGCTCCCTACCGGGTCGATGAATCGGCCGTCCATGCCTTTTCAGACAGCTTCCCGGGAGACGACATGCTTCTTTCTGCACTCGCCTGGAGCAGCTTCACCGCAGCGCGAAAAGTGGGCTCCTGGCTGTAAACACCTTCCTGTAAAATCCACCGCACACCCGTCTCCTCACTCCTCACCGGCCGGCATACCATCTTTACGGTATATTTATGGTATACGCTTGGAAACCTTGAAAACATTCCGCTTTATTAACAATCGTGAACCAAACAGAGAAAACATGCACACGCTAACTGTAAATAATTTGGTCTGCTGCGGCACCTCTTGCTGTCGTATAAGCAATGTCGCTGACATGAGGATATACGAGTGTAACAGGTAACACCAGAGAGCATTTTTGCCTTTGCCGGTT
The DNA here is from genome assembly GCA_903939765.1 of uncultured Chlorobiaceae bacterium. Taxonomy (GTDB): domain Bacteria; phylum Bacteroidota; class Chlorobiia; order Chlorobiales; family Chlorobiaceae; genus Chlorobium. The sequence goes on from CAJAIK010000087.1 coordinate 32,732, forward strand.
CCTGACACCATGGGGGAGCCGGCTTTTTTTATGACAATTTTTTGCACAACAACACTGAAAAATCAAATACAAAGGAGAAAAACATGAATCTTGCATGGATAAAAAAAATCACCATTACGGCATCATTGATTGCGGCATCCGGACTTCCGGGAACTATCGCTGAAGCTGCGGTGATAAAACTGCTCAATGTCTCCTATGACCCCACAAGAGAGCTCTATCAAAGCGAAAACGCAGCTTTTGCCCAGTACTGGCAAAAAAAAACCGGGCAAACAGTGCAAATCGATCAGTCACACGGTGGTTCGGGAAAACAGGCCCGGGCAGTCATCGACGGCTTGGAAGCTGATGTTGTAACGCTGGCACTTGCCTACGATATCGACGCAATCTCCGACAGTAAACTCCTGCCCGCGAACTGGCAGCAGCGGCTGCCGAACAACAGCACACCTTACACATCCACCATTGTATTCGTGGTGCGGAAAGGTAATCCAAAACACATTACAACATGGGACGACATTGTAAAGCCAGGCGTTTCAGTCATCACCCCTAACCCGAAAACATCAGGCGGCGCACGGTGGAACTATCTGGCTGCATGGGGCTATAAACAGAAACAGACCGGATCAGCAGTACAGGCTAAAAATTTTGTCAAGGCACTGTACAAAAACGTCCCTGTGCTTGACACCGGAGCCCGTGGCTCAACACTCACCTTCGCACAGCGCGGCCTTGGAGACGTTCTGCTGGCATGGGAAAATGAAGCTCACCTGATTCTGAAAGAGTTCGGCTCAGACAAGTTTGAAATTGTTTCACCAGCCATCAGTATTCTGGCAGAACCACCTGTTGCGGTCGTCGATAAAAACGTCACAAAACACGGTACCCGCAAGCTTGCCGAAGCTTATCTGAACTTCCTCTACACTCCGCAGGCACAGGATATCATTGCACAGAACTCCTATCGGCCCCGTAACCCTGCTGCACTAAAAAAATATGCGGCAAACTTCCCGAAAATCAAGCTCTTTACCCTGAATGAAGTGTTCGGCAACTGGCGTACCGCCCAGAAAACCCACTTTAACGATGGTGGCGTTTTCGATCAAATTTATCTTCCCTGAAGATCACGATTAGTGGCCAACTAACTGCAGAGCAGCTTGCCAGAAAAACGGGAGATGAACCGTATCTCCCGTTTTTTGCTGTAAAAAGCACTAAAAAAAATTTTGATGACATTGTTTCAAAAAAAGAGACGCAACATTCTGCCAGGGTTCGGTCTCTCGATGGGCTACACGGTATTCTACCTCTCGGCCATCGTGATTGTTCCGCTGAGCATGATCTTTTTCAACACCATTCCCATGGGATGGGAGCCCTTTATCCATGCTGTGACGGCTCCCCGTGTGCTTGCATCCTATCGACTGAGTTTTTCTACCGCACTCTTTGCTGCCCTTTTTGATGCCATTGTCGGACTCCTGACAGCATGGGTGCTGGTACGCTACCGCTTCCCCGGAAAACAGTTTCTTGACGCCCTCGTCGATCTCCCCTTTGCTTTGCCGACCGCTGTTGCCGGTATCTGCTTTGCCACCCTCTACTCCCCTGTTGGCTGGCTCGGCGAAACCCTGGCAAAATGGAACATTGAAATTATCAACTCACCGACAGGAATCGTGGTGGCGCTGATTTTCATCGGTTTTCCCTTTGTGGTTCGCACCATTCAGCCTGTACTCGAAGAGGTGGAACAGGAGATTGAGGAGGCGGCGCAGTGCCTTGGAGCAACCCGCTGGCAGACCTTCCGCAAAATTCTGCTGCCCCATCTCTTTCCGGCCCTGCTCACTGGCTCAACCCTTGCCTTTGCGCGAGGCATCGGAGAGTATGGCTCCGTGATTTTCATTGCCGGCAATCTGCCGATGAAAACCGAGATTGCTCCACTGATGATCATGTCAAAACTTGACCAGTTTGACTACGCAGGAGCTTCGGCCGTCGCGCTGGTGCTTCTCCTTATCTCCTTTTCCATGCTTCTGCTGCTGAACGCAGTACAGGAGTGGCAACAAAAAGAATACCGTTAAATAAATTATGCAGAAACCACAAACACCGGAAAGCGCCCCGATTGTCAAAAAGAGGATCTCTGACCCCCTGCCAGTGCAAATTGTACTGATAGGCGTGACACTGCTCTTTTTTACAGGCTTTATCTTTCTGCCCCTTGGGCTGGTTTTTGCCCAGGCATTCTCGAAAGGATGGGAGTACTATCTGGAATCCATACGCGAGCCTTACGCGCTCGAAGCCGTAAAACTGACGCTGACAACTGTCGCCATTGTTGTGCCACTCAACGCATTTTTTGGTGTCACGGCGGCATGGGCTATTACAAAATTCAATTTCAAGGGAAAAGCGACGCTCAAGACCCTGCTGGATCTGCCGTTTGCGGTCTCCCCGGTTATTGCCGGCCTCATTTTTGTGCTGCTTGTCGGCAGTCGCACCCCTTTTGGCTCATGGCTCGGAGAACAGGGGATTAAAATTATCTTTTCAACCCCTGGCATTGTTATTGCTACCCTCTTTGTCACCTTCCCCTTTGTTGCGCGGGAGCTGATTCCGCTGATGGAGGCGCAGGGACGCGATGAAGAGGAGGCGGCCCTCACACTGGGAGCAAGGGGATGGCAAATTTTTGGTAAAATCACCCTGCCCAACATTCGCTGGGGGCTGCTCTACGGCATGATCCTCTGTAGCGCCCGCTCCATCGGAGAGTTTGGAGCGGTCTCGGTTGTTTCGGGCCATATCCGTGGGCAGACAAACACCATCCCGCTGCATGTGGAAATTCTTTACAGCGAATACAATTTTGCCGCATCATTCGCCGTTGCCTCAATCCTTGTCTTTCTGGCCCTCCTCACCGTAGGGGTCAAAGTGACTCTTGAAAAACAATTTCAGAAAAACAGCTTTCACCATCAGGAACTGCCATGAGCATTGAACTTCAGAACATTACCAAAAAATTTACCGGCTACACGGCGCTCGACAACATCAACCTTAACGTCGCTTCGGGCGAGCTTGTTGCGCTGCTTGGACCCTCAGGATGCGGCAAAACCACCCTCTTGCGTATCATTGCCGGTCTGGAACTGCCCGATTCAGGAAAAATCATTCTGGAAAACAAAGACACAACAAACCTGCCGCCCCGGAAAAAAAATGTCGGCTTTGTCTTTCAGCACTATGCACTTTTCCGCCGTCTGACGGTTTTCGAGAACGTTGCCTTCGGCCTCAAAGTGCTTCCGATGCGTGAACGCCCCTCCCGCAGTGCCATTCAGGAGAGGGTGGAACATCTGCTGAAGCTGGTGCAGATGGATTGGGCCATCAAACGCTACCCGTCACAGCTTTCGGGTGGACAGCGCCAGCGTGTCGCCCTTGCAAGGGCATTGGCCGTCAATCCCAAGGTGCTGCTGCTCGACGAGCCCTTTTCGGCCCTTGATGCCAAGGTACGCCAGGAGTTGCGCCGCTGGCTCCGGAAGCTGCACGATGAAATCCATGTCACCAGTATCTTTGTCACCCACGACCAGGAGGAGGCGCTTGAACTGGCCGACCGGATTGTGGTCATCAACAAGGGGCGGATTGAACAGCAGGGAACGCCACAGGAGGTCTACGATCACCCGGTCAACGCCTTCGTCTATAACTTTCTTGGTAATGTCAACGTCTTCCACGGGCGCATCAAAAACGGCAAGGTCAGCCTTGGAACCCATCATGTCGATGCACCGGATGAACTGAAGAATACCGAAGAGAGGGCAAGCCAGGCCTTTGTGCGGCCACACGAAATTGGTATCAGCAGAATCCGCAGTGCTGAATCCGACCTCGCCGGAACCATCCAGGAGGTGCGCATCATGGGCGGACAAATTGGCCTGAACCTTGCGTGCGAGGGGTTTGAACACCCGATTGACGCCGAAATTCCAAGAGAGCTCTACCTGAACCTTCAGCTTGCCAAAGGCGAAAAAGTCTTTGTCTCCCTGAACCGGGTACGCGTCTTTACCGGCGATTATGAGATCTGAATGGAGTAAACAGAATAGCCTCCCGATTGCGCGGGAGGCGAAATAGAGGGTTTGGCCTTTAAACCCTCATATCTGATAGTCGATAATGATCTCCTTTGCCTTAAGAAAAGCCGCAACCAAAGTCACCGCATCGGCTACAACTCCTCCATCGGCCAACTGAAGATCGGGCTGATAGCGTGAAAAGCTGCTTTCACCCATGTTCACAACAAGAATGTCGTTGGGCTCGTTAAGCAACTTCAACGTTTCGATATCGTAATCGTCCGCATCATCAATGGTGGTGATAAAAATAAGCCCGGCATCGGTGAGGATACGTGCCAGCTCGCCGATTCTCCGCAGTCGCTCCCCGGCACTATCGGAATGAGAGCCAAGATCAGCATCAAGTCCGCGATCAATATTGGCTACACCGAGGTAGTAGGCGTTCATGCCATTTTGAAAGAGCCCCTGCTCAAGCGCTTTGGCCACAGCCCGTTTGCCGGTGCCCTTGGCTCCTGTAAAAACGATAAACTTGGCCTTGTGGCGGTTGACGGAGGCACGCTGTTCAGCACGAACAAAACCTGCCTCCCAGTTGCTCTCACGATCCCGGATATGCTGCTGCAAGAGTGTCTCGCCAACGGAAAGATTTTCGACCACAACACCGCCACCGGCAATTTCAAAATTGTCAACAATAACAAACCTTCCGGTAGCCTCGCTCACCGCAGTGGTATCGAAGGCGATCGGGCGGGTGGTTTCAAGAATGCACTCACCAACGTCGCGGCAGTCGATCTGCTGTTTGCTTTTGCTGCTGGTCAAATCGGAAGCGTCGAGGGTGTTGCATATCTCCGCCAGTTTGACCGTTGCCCGTGCTGAACCGATCTTGAGCTTGTACGATTTGTTTCGGAGCATCGGTGCCCGGCCAACCCAGAAAATATTGACCCTGAAGCGGCTGCCCACCTCCGGCTGGGATTCGCCGGGTTTGACCATGAGTTCACCGGGCCGCACATAAATCTGCGTGGCAAGGGTAAACCCGGTTGATTCTCCGGCTGATGCAACATTTTTTTGCTCGGTATTGAACGACTCGACCGACTGGACAACCGATTTTTTGCCTGAAGGGAGAAAGAGTACCTCGTCACCCACCCGCACTCGTCCGGCGGCAACTGTTCCGGCAACAATGCGCCGATCGTCATTGCTGCGGGTAAACTTGTAAATGTCCTGAACCGGAAAACGGAAGGGCTTTTCATGCAACTCCTTCTCGCTGACAAACTGGTCGAGCTGCTCCAGAACCGTCGCTCCCTTGTACCACTCCATCCGCTCGGAATGGGAGGCAATGTTGTCTCCCTCGCGGGCACTGATGGGAATAAAGCTGACCGGCGTCACGTTGATTGCTTCAAGAAATGCGGTGTAATCAGCCTTCAGTTTTTCAAAAACATCCTGGCTGAAACCCACAAGATCCATTTTATTGGCCAGCACCGTCACCTGTTTGACGCCAAGCATTGCTACCATCTGGCCATGCCGCTTTGAGTTCTCCTTGATACCTTCGTCGGCATCAATAACGAGAAGGGCCGACTCCGCCCTCGATGCGCCGGTAATCATGTTTTTCAAAAACTCGATATGACCGGGAGCATCAATGATGATGTAATCACGCGCGGCAGTCTTGAAAAAACAGCGGGCCATATCAATGGTAATCCCCTGCGCCTGCTCATCCTTGAGGGCATCGAGCAAAAAGGCATACTCAAAAGGCTTTGAATTCCTTCGGCAACTCTCTCTGACCGCTTCAAGCTTCCCCTGCGGCAAAGAGCCGGTATCGGCCAGAAGTCGACCAATCACAGTGCTTTTACCATGATCCACATGACCGACAATAACAATATTCATCTGTGCTCGTCCATTCATAACATCTACAAAAAAAAGATTGAGTCACCCACCCTTATCAATTGTCAATTACATGTACCCGTCGCGCCGAAGCGTCTCCAGCCCGCCATCTTCACTGTCCTGGGCGCGGCCTGAGCGTTCAGCAATGTTTGAAAACTTGCCACTCTTCAGCTCATCAATGATTTCTGGCACCGTTCGTGCATCCGACAGTACCGGATTGGTACAGGGATAACAGCCAAGAGAACGATAGCGGATACCCTCACCCTGATTAAAATAGAGAGAGACCACTGGTATCTTTTCGCGCTCGATATATTCCCAGATGTTCTGCTCGGTCCAGTCGAGCAGCGGGTGAATGCGTACATGGGTACCGGGAGCAAAATCGGTCTTGAACTGGTTCCAGAACTCGGGAGGCTGATCGCCGACATCCCAGACGTTATCTTTGTCGCGGGGTGAAAAATAACGCTCTTTTGAACGGCTCCCCTCTTCATCAGCCCTGACGCCGACAATCACACCGGTATAGGGCTCCCTCCCGTCATCAACCAGATAGCGCCGTTGCTCATGATCCATCCTGTAGCGGGGCCACTCACCGGAGAGCGTATGTTTCAGCGCTTCACTTTTAAGATATTTGCAGCAGGTTATACGATCGGTATTGCCATCCGGAAAAGTGAGTTTTTCGGCAAGGGCCTCGCTATTTTGACCATAAATCATGTTCAGGTTCCACTCAAGGGCAAACCGGTCACGATACGCAATCATTTCAGGAATCTTGTAGTGCGTGTCGATGTGCACCAGCGGAATGGGGACGTGCCCGAAAAAAGCCTTCCGCGCAAGCCAGAGCATCACGGTACTGTCTTTGCCGATCGACCAGAGCATGCAGAGGCTTTTAAATTCACGGTAGGCTTCGCGGAGAATGTATACGCTTTGTGCCTCAAGTTTGTCAAGATGATCCATACACTCGTTTGTCAAGAAGGTTACGGTTGTTCACGGTGCAGTCCGCACTCTTTGTGTTCCGGCATTTCCCACCACCAGCGACCAGCCCGGATATCTTCGCCCGGCTTGATGGCCCTCGTACAGGGAGCACATCCAATGCTCGGGTAACCCTCTGCATGAAGGGCGTTGCAAGGCACCTTGTGCTGGCGGATATAGTCCCAGACTTCAGCGTCACTCATATCGGCCAGCGGATTGATTTTAAAGAGTCCAAATGACCCATCCCACTCAACCAGCTCAACTCCTGTTCTGGTTACTGACTGCTCTCGCCGTAAACCGCAGATCCACCCCTTGAGGGTCGAAAGCTTCCCGGCAAGCGGCTCAACCTTCCGTATGCGGCAGCACTCCCGCCGCAACTCAACACTCTCATAAAAAAGGTTTGGCCCGTAGCGCCTCAACAGTGCTTCAAGCGTGACCTTTTCGGGCACAAGCACCTCAATTTCAATGCCGTAGCGCTTTCTCGTGGCGTCAATGAGGTCGTAAGTCTCCTGCGGAAGACGCCCCGTGTCGAGGGTAAAAATCGGTATCCGGAGTTGCTCCTTCTCAAGCATATCGGTAATAACCTGATCCTCTGCACCAAAACTTGACGCCAGTGCACACTCTCCTGCCCCGAAATAGGCGGCGGCCCAGCGCAGAATCTCTTGCGGCGTTTTGCCAGAGAGTTCATTCTTCAATTGTTCAACAACTTCCCTGCTCATAACTCTTTTGATCTTGTTATAGCACCCTCAGGCGCCAAGAATCTCCTCCCTCACCGTCTCTATCCCGATACGATCAATCGTATGGCCAAAACGCTCTTTTTTCCGGCCATGCGTGCGGTAACAGGTCAGGGTTTTCTGGATCAAGTCGTACAGCTCCTCCTCGCCCTCAACCAGCTTCTTCAGCACGGTAGCAAAACGGGGAGTCTTGCCCATCGTACCACCGATAAAGAGCGTATAGCCCTGCCTGCCGACAACCCACGCCTCTCCGGGGCAATGCTGGGTGCACGCAGTACAGTTGATGCAACTCTCCCTGTCAACCCGGTAATGGTACTCCCTTGTGCCATTGGAACCAATCTCGTCACGCACAATCGCTTTGGCGGGACAAAGCGAAAGACAGAGCCGGCAATCACAGCACGACGAGGCAATCCAATCCGGCTCGATGGCTCCCCTGACACCTATATCATTTTCGTTTGCCTTGGTACAGTTATTGGCGCAGCCCGTTACCGCCATCTTGAATTTTGAAGGAGCCTCCTTATAAAAAAAGCGACGATCGAGCTCTGTTGCAATCTTCTTGGTATCTATGACTCCCCACTTACAGGTCGCCTCTCCCGGACAGGCAACAATGACTCGTACCCGGGGGCCGGAAGCCCCCATTTCAACTCCCGCCTGACTCAAGGCAAGTTGTGCACTCTCCAGATTATCATGATGCACATGATGAATCTCAACGCCCTGACGAGTGGAGAGATGAACAACTCCCCGGCCATAGAGTTCAGCAACTTCAGCAATGCTGGCAAGTTGCAGTGCACTCAAATCGCCAGCAACAGCCTTGATGCGCAAAAGATAGTAATCGTGCTGCTTCTGGCGCAACACTCCAGGACCAGTCACGGCTGTCAAACCAGATTCACGTTCCGCCATGCTCTCAAAAATTTGGGGATCTTACTCCATTCACCATACCCGTTACCTGCAAAGAGGAGGGCACGGACTAAATTAACGATTGTTAATAAAGCGCAAGAGGGAGCACATCTCCAAACCGGACCACGAGAAATACCGTAAATATGGTAGAGGGGAGGGTCCCCCGGGAGCGCCGAGCTCCAGCTCGGCTCAACAAAAAGCTGATTTATGCTGAGAATGAACCATGAACTGCATCACGCCATTCTATGATCTTACTTTCAGAACTAAAACTTATGCTTGAAGAAAATCATCAACTGTGACCTGTGCCTGTTTCAAGATGGCTCTCAATGTTCCCTCTGGCATATCTCCCGGATGATTCGGAATGGTAGTAAAAATCTTCATGGCCGGATGAAACCAGAGTTCATGGCTTCCGGCAGCCTGCCTGTAAAATTCAAAGCCGAATGTTTTCAGTTTCCTGATAATATCCCGATATGAATGATTCGCAAGCCTTCCCATTATAATCCTACGATTAACGGGTAATCAAAAGATTCCTGGACAAAAAGAAGCTCTTTTTCTGGTTCCTGCCCTGCTTCAAGAAGCATTTTAGCTACATCACGAGCGATCTCAAGAGTTTCACTGATCGTTCTCCCCTGAGCTACAAGTCCCTGCAACGTATCAGAAGTTGCCAGATAAACCCCCTCTGGCAGCTTTTCGATATGAATGGTAATAATGGTTTCCATATCAGTAGAATATTCAAAATGTTGGTGTATGGTTTACGATACAACATGTTTCACTATTTTCATCAGCGGCGGCCCACCTTCGGCGGGCATTTCTGTAATCGGTTGTTACCAGAACATTTTGGCGTGCAGCGTTTCGTCCCTCAACGCAGCTCACCAAAATGTTGGTACTGCCCTCTCGCTCAAAAACAAAGCCGGCATGAGCAGCCAACTGACTACGGGACGAAAACCAGGCGGAAGCCAACGAAGTTGAACCGGGAGTCTGGAGGGTTGTAGTTCCGATAAGCCGACCGACAGTTCACGGCAGGGAAGTACCAGCTCCCGCCACGAACAACACGGGGCGAACCCACTTCAGGTGCTGGCCCACCGGGATTTTCAACGAGCCCTTTTGCCTTGCATTCGTCATAGTATGTGCCGCTGTACACATCATCGCACCACTCCCACACATTCCCGTGCATATTGTACAAACCCCAGGCATTAGGCGTAAAAGTATCTACCGCAACCGTCTTGGCACGATACTGGCCTCTCCGGTTATTGTTGTAAGGATAGTTGCCATCATAGTTGGCCTGAGATGTTGTGATATTTCCTCCTTTGTTGAAGGGGGTACGGCTTCCGGCACGGCAGGCATACTCCCACTCTGCTTCAGTTGGCAGACGATACCACTTGCCTGTTTTTTCGGAGAGCCATCGGCAATATTCTACAGCATCGTTCCAGCTTACATGAACTACCGGATGGTTCTCTTCGCTCTTGGGGCGCACTCTGCCTGAGACTCCATATCGCCAATTCACCCCTTTTGTGAGTACTGCTTTACTGCCGTTCCAAACATAGCTATCCCCCGCTTTTTCGGCATCTGTCTTATAGCCTGATTCTGCGATAAAGCGCTTGAACTCACCAACCGTCACTTCATATTTGCCCATATAAAAGTCACTCACTTTTACCTGATGCTGCGTTTCATCGGTCGATCTTTCAACTTCTGTTTCAGGGCTGCCCATGGTAAACTCGCTTCCGTGAATCAGCACAAAATTGGCCGATGACGGCATAGAGGAGAGGCCCGGGAATGCTGCGCTGAATACAGTGATCCCGGCAAAGCATATTCCTGTGAAGCAGAAGAGGCTGGAGGCTAACAGCCTGCGCCGTTTGGAGCGAGCGCTGGCAAGGTAGAGCGCTTCAACTGTTACGGGTTTGCCTTTGTTGCCTGCTGCGCTGCCTTTGCCCGCCTTGTCGCGATTCCCTTTGCCGGAGAGCAGGGCGAAGAGGCTCAACAGAAGTGACACAAACCAGCTCAAAAAGGCCGAAACCATGAGCCAGATGCTGCTGCTTGATGCTTCTGCGCCTGAGAAAAGCTTTAAGCCAATGGCGTAGAGCACCGGCATAACAAAACTGATAATCAGCAAAATTCTGGCCAGTTTGTCGAGCTGTTTCGGCTGCTCAATGAGATCGGCAACCAAGGCTTTATCGAGCTCTTCATCGCGGTTTGATTGAGGTGCGGTTTGCTGCGCGGTTGGGTCATCCATCTTCACGTTCGGTTTGATGTTGTTTAAGAACTGTACAAATTAAAAATGCCCGTCATCTTCGAAACGGCTATCCGGCTCGTCCTACCAATGCCGGGCATCCTGTGTGGTGGCTCTTTTTGCCCTGATGCTTACAGGGGCGGGGTCATCAATCTGTTCAGAGGCAGTCATCCGACTTTGCTTTTGAGCTACGGGACGAAAACCAGGCGGAAGCCAACGTTGTTGTTCCGGTTGTCTGGAGGGTTGTTGTTCCGATTAGCCGACCGACAGTTCTCGGCAGGGTTGTTCCAGCTCCCGCCACGAATTACACGGTGCGAACCCACGATTGATGCCCTTCTTCTTCACTGGCCACCATTGCAGAGTACACATTTTTTCTAAATTCTTTTGCATTGGCGTATTCGGTAAATGCCACCAATGGCATGGTGTGGTTTGCGAACTCTTTTTGTGACCATCGCGCTGTTTGCAGGTAGTGGTCATAAAGCAGGGATTTCTGGATAAAGCGCTTTTTGCTTATCCGGGCAAGGCGCACAGACCCCGGAAAGAGCAGATAGCCAAGAAAGGGCAACCCTTTTTTGCTTTCGTTCAAACAAAAGGGTTTGAGCTGAAGCCGCAACTCTTTTGCAAGATATTCCTGAAAGCGGTAGCCAATTTCGAGCAATGCCTTTTTATCATGATGCCACAACACACTATCGTCCATATAACGGACATAAGCAGGCACACGCAACTCCTTTTTGACATAATAATCGGCCACTGAAAGATAATGGTTGGCAAAGTACTGACTGGTCAGATTGCCAATCGGAACGCTTTTACCGGCTACGGTAGAGTAGCTGTCAATTATTTGGTCGAAAATCAGCAACAGCGCTTGATCTTTGAACATGCGATAAAGCTGCTGTTTGAGAATTGAGTGGTCAATGCTCTCAAAATATTTGCGGACATCAAGTTTCAAGAACCAGCGGTAGTGGCGATGATACTCCCGTGCTTTGTCGAGCGCGGCATAGGTGCCTTTTCCGGAACGGCTTGCAAAACTGGTGGCAACCTGCTGCTTTTCGAATGAGGCATGGCAGACATTCATCAAGGCATGATGCAGCACCCGCTGCGAAAACGGGGTGGCGCAAATCAGCCGTTTTTTGGGGTCGTAAATGGTGAAGGTGTGATACCCGCCCGTTTCGACGGCACCCGAAAGGAGTTGCTGCTGCAAGCGTTGCAAATTTTGCTGCAACTGCTTGGAATAGGCGTAAACGTCGTGTTTGAAAACTTTGCCTTTTTGCGCCTTGTAGAATGCTTCATAGAGGTTCTTCAGATCAGCTATCTGCTGCAGCAATTGCCCCTGGCGCTTCATTGGATTCCGGATTTTCGATAAAATAATGAGCAAAGCGCTCAGCTTTCTTTTCGCCAATGCCTTTGATGCTGAGCATACTCTTGATGGTGATCTCTTCGAGTTTGGCAAGCTCGGCAAGCTCTTCATCGGTAAAGACGATAAAAGCCGAGAGCCCTTCTGCTGCGGCTACAGTTTTGCGTATTTCACGCAGGTGCGAAAATTTCAGGAATGTTGGTTCATCAAGTATCTGACGGTAATCAACCTTTGCCTTGCTCCCGGATGCTGGATTAAATGCTTGCTCGTTGTAACGAACACAAAAGCACCAGTTGGCTCCGTTATTGTTGCTGATCAGCTTTTGCTCAATTTCCAGAATTTTATGTGCCTTCAGAAAGGTGTTCATCTCCTGCAAGAGAGCGCTGCTGTCACCAATGGGTATGGTAAAAAGTTTTATCTGCATCAGTGTAAAGCGATAAGCCTGTTTGATAACCCTGCAAAAGACTGGCACTTTTGAAATAAGCGGCGGACCACCTTCGGTGGTCGTTTCTGTGGTCGGTGGTTACCGGAACATTTTGGCGTGCGGCGGTTCGTCCCTCTCCGCCGCTCACCAAAATGTTGGTACTGCCCTCTCGCTCAAAAAGCAAAGTCGAAATGAGCTGCCAACTGTCTACGGGACGAAAACCAGGCGGAAGCCAACGCAGTCGTTCCGGGAGTCTGGAGGGTAGTCGTCCCGATAAGCCGACCGACAGCGCTCGGCAGGGCTGCCCCAGCTCCCGCCACGAATCACACGGCGCGAACCCGTTTCATCCCTCAAACTTTCCGTCCACTCCCACACATTGCCAGCCATATCGTACAGCCCTTCGGGTGGTTGCTCCTTCGGGGTAACTACCTACGGGTGTTGTTGCACCTACGTTGCCATTATAATTAAGCAGTGTCGAGTTTGGTTCACCCTTCTCTTTCGACCAGGGATATTCACGTTTTTCTTTCCCTGCTGCGGCATACTCCCACTCCCATTCTGTGGGTAAACGATACCGGCTGCTATCCTGATTGTTACTTGCCTGGAGAGAGAGCCATAAGCAATAAAATTGAGCATCATACCAGCTCACACCGACGACTGGTTGATCATCTTCCTTAAAGCGCCGATCATCATCATACCGTGAGCGAAACCTCATCGACAGTTTTGGTTCTTCATCCAGATAGTTCTGGAATCCTGGGATAGTGCTCGCTACATCAAAAAGCTTGCTACTCAGGATATCGTCCGCTTGCTTGTTCTCAACCAATTGCAGCCAGGCAACAAATTTGCGATAGAGTTTATTAGTCAATGGATATTTGGCAACATAGAGACCCCCCACTTGCTCTTTACCATCTTCAGAATATCGGCCATTTTTGATAAGAATGTATTGGGCATCGTCTTCGTATGCATTACTGATGATACGGGGCAGTTGTTTTGGCTGGCTGTCATGTTTTATTTTCTCTTTTTCTTCTTTCGGCGGAAGATCACGCTTGATACCGGCTGTCCGTTCCAGTAGGCTAATAAGCCCGTCAGCTTTATCAAGTACCCTCTGTTTCAGGTTGTTATCAGGTTCGTACACTTGTTTGGCTCGATCTTGAAAATCCCGAACGGCATCAAGGGCATCTGGCTTGTTTATGACTTCAAGGCAATCAAGTATATACCATTGCACTTCAAGTGACAGTTGAGAATCTTTGAGCTTGCGGCATAACGCACCGGTTGAGGACTCCCTGGATTCCCGGATTAAGGTTTTCATCAACTGCAACTTTCGCTGCAATACATCAGCCGTTATTTCCGGATTGAACAACTGATTCATAAAGCTGTCAAAAACACGTCCGTCTATCTGGGCGAAATAAAACCTCAGTGTTTCATCCCACTCCCACTCCCGGTCATCATAATGCTTAACGATCGAACCTACAAAAACATCCGACCAGCTTTCGCGCACCATCTCCCTGCTTGCCAGATACTCCTGGAACGTCTTGTGCCAGAACCGGAATGCATGACCGTTCGGTTTCAGAATTCCACTTCTGTTTACCATAAAGCGGAAAAAACTATCCAGCCCTACCAGAGGGTTGATCAACTTAACACGGCTTTCCATAATCTCTTTCATTTCGCCCTCAGAATGATCAAGACATGTTTTTTTATGCATGGTATAGGCAAGAAGCCCGAGAACCGTTGTTGACTGTTCCGGATCGATGCCATACGATATCTGCCGGGCGTTATCCCTTCCACGAAGCAGATACACGATGACAACTCGATACAAGGCAATTCGGGAATCGGGTTTAAAATCACGCAGTTTGTAAAGCAGAGCCATCAGCTTTAACAGCAACGGAATACCTGCAATCTGCTGCAAGCCCTTTTTCTTCTTTTCAGTTTCCTCGCTGCGCTTCTTTTCGCTCTTGTCGTCTTCTTCAGGATAGAGATAACCGTACAGCTCCCTTGCCTTATCGTCTGGAGGGGTATTGTCATGTATCGTGAAACCCCGCTCCTTTTCAAATTTCGATGCCGCCCTGAACCACTTCAATAAAAAATCCAATTGCTGAGCCTGCTCAAGGTCATCCAGAACAGCTCGTCTGTGACCTTGAGTGAGTTCAACACCATCGCTGGTCACATATCCGGTTCTGCGTGTGGTTACAACAAAAAAACGATTGGGATACGCATGGCCCTCTTCGTCGATCCATTGACAAATGGCTTTCCGTTTTTCAAGTTCAGTGACCTCATCAAGACCGTCAAGCAAAACAAGAACCCTCTCTGTTTCACCCATACCCTGCCACCACGTTTCCACATCATCGGCAGCAAGAGATAACGACTTGTTAAGCTCAACAATCTGCGCTGCCAACCGCACAGGTTTGTTGTGGACATTGAAATGCAGTTTACGCAGTTCAATAAACACAACCCGGACGCTGGCGGCTTTGGGAAAAAGTCGCTCATGACTGCCTTCGAGGCAGAGCATCGCATAATGCTGCAATAACGTGGTTTTGCCTGAGCCCGGATCACCGATCAAAAGCAGAACATTGGTACGGGCATTTCCATGAAATATTTCTTTAAGCAGTGCATCCTGTGACATTTTTTTCGTTTCAACGGTATGCCCTCTTTCATGATCATCCACTTTACAATACAGTTCGCTGATGTGAAGATCGATAAACACATCTTCCAGAGGAATCTCTATATCCTGATAATCGTCGAGCCCCCGAGATGCAACTATTTCGAACTGGTTCCTCAATGCTTCACAGTAGCACTTGTAGCTTTTTATCACTGGGAGCACTGAACCAGCACCCATCCCGTTATCAAAAGCACTCAAAGGTAACGAGCCGACTTGCTGAGAAGCATCTCTCCCCGGAATTGGAAACCTTTTCGTATAAGCAGGCGAAGGATAAAGACTGGTATCGAGCGTCCATTTCTCACCGGATTTTTCCTCATAACGGATGGGAAAAATCGTTACCCCACTGCCATCGAAAGTTGCATACATGGCGGCCTTTGACCACCGTCCTTCTTGGTATGCAGCTCCTGCGGCAAGCTTCAGGTATCCGCTATTTGCTGACACGATACTTTCCGTTTCTGTCTCATGGTAATGGCCTTGAAGCAAAAGATCAACCGATTTACCAAGAGCATCTTTTATGTTTGAACGTTCTACCGGATTTAACCAGTCAAGGGGGTGGTGAATCAAGGCAACGGTGAGGTCGGCTGCTTCAAGCTGCTTCTTTGATTCATCAAGACATAGGCGACCTATGAAAAGTTTCTCATGATCATGATCGTCAATGCAGAAAAGCGCACTGTTAAGGGGCAGTATTGCAATTCGACACTTGTTGATGGTGATAATTTCAACCGAACTACATGTTGTATTCGTAGGAAACGACCGAA
The DNA here is from genome assembly GCA_903939765.1 of uncultured Chlorobiaceae bacterium. GTDB lineage: Bacteria > Bacteroidota > Chlorobiia > Chlorobiales > Chlorobiaceae > Chlorobium. The sequence continues at coordinate 48,576 of CAJAIK010000087.1, forward strand.
TAGTTTTGAAATAGTGGTTATACCATTCAGAAAATGCATGAAATTTCTGCGTCAGGTGAGGAATCGGCGTGTCAGGCTCAAAGTATTCATCAGCATCTTCCTTGGTGTCAAGGGTTCGGAGAAGAAATTTACCTGACTTGCGATCAACATCATGGTTACCGGGAACAATAAAAAGTCGATCACGATTGAGCCCCGCAGCATCAAGCAGGTCATCGAAAAATTTTGTCGCTGACTCATACTCTTTGGCCTTTCCGTTTTGCGCAATATCACCGGTTGCAAAAATAAGGTCAGGCACATGCCCTTCTTCCCTGAAATGCTTGACTGAAGAGACAAGAGATCGAAGGATAACTTCCTGACTGTAGGGCCCTTTGTCACTCAGGTGAAAATCCGAAACATGCAGCCATGTAAGAGCCATGATCAGGGATTGAATGGATTAACCGGAATGAGGATTAAGTGCTTGCAATATAGTGTATTCTTTGGGGAACAGGAACGTAATGGGGAGATACACCGTAGAGCACGCCAAAAATGTGGGCAGAACCAAAAACGCAAACAAGGGGAATATGACTATTGTGAAAAAAGTATGGTAAAATTTTACATTTTCAAAACTTAGCGGTTCTCAGACGGCAGCAAATTCATAACCCAGTCCGGGGCATTGTTCGTTGTAATAATCCACCGCCTCGGCAAATTCGTCTTCTGCAAAGGAGAGAATGAGAATATTCATCTCTGATTGATCCTTGCAAAAACATCTTCTGCTGATGAAGCCTTGATTTCACCACGATCATAAGCGTCAAATCGGGATTCGACCTCTTCTGCCCACGCAGTATCGACGGTATTGCGTGCGGCACAATCAAAACTCTGAAAAAGTTTTTCGATAAGTTCAGCCCTTTCTACAGGAAGCAAATCAAGAGCATCTTTGAAAATACGTTCTGCGACTGCTGTCATATTTTTATCCTTAAAATTATCTTTGCGATTGTAATGCTCTCTTTCGAGTAAAAGGTGACTGTATTGGCTTGGGTGGTGGCGCTATTTGTCCGGACCCGCGACTGACGCCCTTTTTCTTCAATGGCTGCCATTGTAAGAGTACACATTTTTCCTGAATTTTCTTCTTGATGGTAATGGTAATCAATCTTTGCCTTGCTCCCTGTTGCAGGGTTGAAGGCTTCCTCGTTAATCAAAAGCAGAACATTGGTACTGGCATCCCCATAAAATAGTTTCTTAAGCAGTGTATCCTGTGTGACATTTTTTTTGTTTCAATGGTATGCCCGTTATCATGAGCATCCATTTTGCGAGCTGGGGACGCAAGCGGCGCCGAGCGAAGTGACTGGATGCTGACAGAAAGGGTATGGGTATTTGACTAAAGAACAACCAATAAAAAACATCCGGATGACGAAAGAACAATGCACCCGACAACACTTTTCTTTCGTCACCCGGATGGGCGCGAGGAGAATCAAAATCGAAGAAAATCAAACTTTTTATTTCACAATAGTTCCATCAACAATCATTAAAAATAACATGATAACCAGAGGCGATGACAAGATTCGAACTTGTGATAAAGAGTTTTGCAGACCCTTGGCTTAGACCACTCACCCACATCGCCTTATGTAAAAATTCATCCGGGCAACACTGAAGAATCAAGATGCACACACTCACCCCCAGTCCCCGTATGACGTTACTGCAGGTGCCCGGATGACGGAGAAAAATCGTTCAGAAGGTTACTGTTGCATACAGTTCTGTGCGAAACAGATCGTTATCTTTGGTTCCGATGGCGTTATTCTCCCTGCTTGCGCGATACCTGATGGTCGGTGTCAAACTGAAGGTTCCTGTTGCCGATTCATGCACATTAATTTTGTACTGCGCCCAGACGAAGGTGTTGTTGTAATCTTTGTTCCCTTGATCATCCGTGGTCTTGTTGTAGTCGATCCAGGCAAGCACCGGGCCGGACTCACCCTTTAGTCTGAAAATGTAACCGCTATAGTCATAACTGGTTCCATTATAGGTGTTCCTGTCTGCGGTATAAAATCCACTGAGTGTGACCTTTGACTTGCCGGCAGGAATGAATGCCTGTGCACCAAAACTGTACGGTGAACGATCGTCACCCAAGTGGGTCAAGGTAACATAAGCCTGCGGTACAATAGTGACATTTCCAATCGTCGTCTTGTATGACGCCGTAAAACCATAGCCGTCGTTTAAAAGCCCTCTGTCTGCAGTGGTAGTAGAAATGTTGTCAAAGTTAACGAGAACCGCGTTCAGTTCACCGTTACCAAGCTTGACGCCATAGTTAAAGCCAAACAAACGGTCAAAATGATTGGTCGATATCGGAGTATCAACAGCATACAATTTTTTACCTTGAGGACCAGTGCCGGGAATAGCGTACAGTGTCAGATCCAGAATCGGGTTGTCAAAGCTTCCGAGAGGAAGACGACCAAGCGACCAATGGCTGTTTTCACTGTTGTGACCAAAGTAAAATTGCGAAACATCAAGATTGAATTTTTCAGTGTTGTTTTCGGCAACGGTCTGCCAACTGCCAGCAACCTCTTCATTCTGAATCAACGCCTTGAAGAAGTAGCCATCACCGAGATCAGCCGAAGGTTTCAGGCGAACGCGGTACTGAAAATACTGGTCTTGAGTTGACGCTTTGTCACCAAACTCATTTTTTGTGTGCCCGAAATCGTCCCTCAAACGAACAGATGCTTCACCACCAATCTTCAGCTCAGCCGATGCTGATGATGCGTATGATAAAATTGCAAACATTGCTGCAAGTGATAATATCCTCTTCATATTTCTCCCTTTTGTTAACCTTTGTATTTGTGAATGATGATTGACATAAAAAATCCTGTAAAAGAAAAAGCCGACTCTCTGAACGAAAAAAGCCGGCTTCGAAATAATCAATCCTGAACAGCAGGGCGCTCTATCGACAATCGGTTTTTCCGCATCTCAACGTTTATACAGCAACAACAGCAGTATGGAATTCTGCCGGTACCGTTCTTCTGTGATCGCAACTGATAGTTCATGGCAAGTGTCGTTTGATTTACAGTGGCCAATAAAACTCCATATCATTATAAAATCCAAGCATATACCCTATAAATACCGTTAATATGGTAGAGAAAACCGCCCATTGCCCCCCATTCGAACAAGAATGAGTGCGATTTGGGAGACGTGGTTGAGCCTTCGTGCTGAAAACAATAAACCCTCTGATGCCTGGTTTGGCCTGGGCTGAGATGGATTAAGATGGGATAGTGCACCGGAAAAAATGGGCATAACGACGCAATCCGGACTTTTTAGGAGAAGAGGTGCCGGATTTTTTTTATTTTCGTGAAGCTTCGCACCACTTGTGCCAAGCCACAGGTAAAACAGAGAGATTTTGAACATTCAGCCGTGAATAAAGAATACACCCTCATTTTTTTAACCGGTTTCAGCGGATCGGGTAAATCGACTATAGGGCCGCTGCTTGCAAACTCGCTCGGTTATGAGTTTGTGGACCTTGACCAGAGTATTGAAAAAGAAGCTGGAAAAAGCATTACACGGATTTTTGCAGAGCACGGTGAGGAATACTTTCGGACTCTTGAACTGCGCTCCCTGATGGAACTTGTCAAACAGAGCAGTCTGGTGGTCTCCCTCGGTGGAGGCGTGCTCGAAAACGACCAGTCATACGCACTCATACAAAAATCCGGCACGATGGTCTATCTGAAATCCCCATCCAAAACCCTTGCCCGCCGGCTCTGCAACAAGACTGACCGCCCCTTGCTGAGGGGGGTGAACGGACGAAAGCTTTCACGCGAAGAGATTGAAGAGAAAATCACGACCATCCTTGCCAAACGGGAACCGCGCTATAAAAATGCCGACATCACTGTCGAGACTGACGTGAAACGGATCGGGTCAACCGTCGAGGAGCTTACCCGCAAAATTGAACGGTATGTGCGGAATACCATGGCAACTATCGGGAATCAACAATAAACCAGAAGCTGTGAGTAAGATAATTGTTGGAACACCGGTTCTTGCCGGAGTGGGTTCGTTGTTCAAAACCCACGGCCTTTCAAAAAAAACTGTGGTACTTTTTGATGAACACACCCGCAAGCTGTACGGAGAGACGATTCTCCAGAAGCTGCATGATGAGGGTTTTCAGTATCAAGAGCTGGTTGTCCCGGCACGGGAAGCCTCCAAAAGCTTCAGCGCCGCCTACCGCCTTTACGGCAGCATGATTGAGGCTGATGTTGACCGGAGCTGGAACCTGCTTGCCGTGGGCGGCGGTGTTGTGGGTGATCTCGGCGGCTTTATTGCCGCAAGCTACTTCAGGGGCATACCGGTGATTCAGCTCCCCACCACCCTGCTGGCCATGACCGACAGCTCCATTGGCGGAAAGGTGGCCATCAATCACCCGCTTGGCAAAAACCTTATCGGATTTTTCCATGAGGCCGAGCTGATAATGATTGACCCTGCATACCTTGCAACCCTGCCACGGCGTGAGATTTATGCCGGGATGGCTGAGGTGGTCAAATATGGCTTTATCTCCGACGAGCCATTTTTCAGTTTTCTTGACCTCCACTTCAGCGATATCATGAACTTGCAGGAGCCCTTTTTGACCGAAGCGATCAAAAAAAGCGCTTTTATCAAAGCTGATGTCGTCGAAAAGGATTTCAGGGAGACGAGTGGACTTCGCGCAACGCTCAATTTCGGCCACACCTTTGCGCATGGACTTGAAAAGCTTGCCGAGTACCGTTACCTGCGGCACGGCGAAGCGGTAACCATCGGCATGGTCTGCGCCCTCTTTTTGTCGCACCATCTCGGCTATCTCGACCAACCCTCACTTGAACGGGGACTCGCTCTGCTGCAGAAGTTCCGTTTTCCAAAAGGGCTGGTGAAGCGGAGGTTTCTCGATATCGACAGCGCACTGCTCCTTGAGGCGATGCTTTCCGACAAGAAAAAACTGGATAAAAAACTCCGTTTTGTCTTGCTGAAAAAGCTGGGCGAGGCATTCCTGCTTGAAGAGAGTGTTGAGGAGAGCCTTGTCCTGAAATCGATCGATGAGGGGCGGAGATTCTTCAGCAGGAAGCCGGCACATTGAGCGAAAAGAGATAACGGCTGCCCCTGAGCACCGCATGCTCTTCGACCACGGGTGAGGCGTCGAGCATGGTGGCAACAAGCGGCGCGTTACCGCCCGCAGCAATCACCCTGATACGCTCTTCGCCATGCTCCTCACGAAGCCACCGTTCAAGTTTGGCGAGAAGCCCGTCAATACCGGAGACGCAACTGAGCACAATCCCGTTCCTGATGCAGTCAACCGTCGAAAGCCCGAGAAGTGCTTCAGGGCGATCAATACCAACCAGAGGAAGCTTTGCGGTATGTTCATGCAGGGATTTTGCCATGAGGTCAAGGCCGGGCATGATGAGACCGCCGAGATAGTCGTGAGAAGAATCAAGCACATCAACCGTGATGGCGGTACCAATATCGAGGGCAATAACAGCCTCGCCCGCATAGAGCTGGCAACCGAGGGCGCAAAGGGCAATGCGGTCGGCACCGAAGCTCTCCGGTGAATCGTAGTGCAGCGTGAAGGGAAGCCGCATGGAAGAGGTGACCTTAATAACCTCGCCCGGCAGATGGGAGCGAAGAAAAGTGCAGATGGCATCATCCAGCGAAGGCACGACACTGCAGAGCACTGCATCACGAAGAGCTGGATAATTCATGATAACCGGCAAGAGTTGCAGGGAGACCCCCTCCCTGCTGCTCATGACAGGAGAAGGCACTTTGTGCACTTCGAGGCACTCACTACCCCTGAAAAGCGCAATCGAAGCAATGGTATTCCCTGTTTCAACAACAAGAATCGGTGCGCAGGCTGGCAGCGGCTGGCCGGAAAAAAGCATCATCAAATATCCCCCAAAAAAAAATCAGCGGAGCCTGGCTTCAATACCGGTTCTTTTCGACAGATCGGAAAGAAAACGCTGGTAGTCTTTAAGATTGGTGGTTACAAAAAGCGAGTCACGGAGTGGAGGTTTTGCGGCAACAATAAAGATTTTCGGCGGTGGATTGTAAGTGATGCTCTCCTGATAAATGGAAGTAATAGCAGCAAGCGGCACCTTTTTTTCGTTCCCCTTGCGGTCCAGATAGAGTAACTGGTCGCCAGCGATTTTTATGGAATCACCATCCTGACCATGCTCCCCCGCAAAACGGGTATTGTAGTACATCGGCCCGCCAAGTGAAACGGTGGTGAGCAGAACGAGTAAACCTGTCTTCCAGAAACAGCCAAGATCGACGCCATAGGTAAATTTTCCGAACCGGTAAAAAATGGCCCATACCAGACCGAGAAAGAGCATGCCCAGCACCCAGGTTGCAAGAAAATAGTAATCAAGCCACAGGGCGGGATAGCTCGCGGGATAGTGAAAAACCTCTGGCATGGCGGTGTAGGGTTACTTTTCAGAATACGTACATAGAGAAGCTAAAAATAAGGCATAACTCAACCTTTGCAATAAAATAATTTCACCTCACAAAAAAAAGGCCCGCCGAAGCGAGCCTTTTCTTGTTCTACACATTGGAGAGTGGTTCAGTGCTGAAAGAGCATTTCCGAGTAGGTCGGAAGCTGCCAGCGACTGCGGTCAACAATCTGCTCAAGAGTGTCGGCAATAACGCGCACCTCGCTCATGAACGGAAGGAGCTCGTCAGCACAGTAATCAGCCTTTTCGAACTCGGTTGCAAAGGACTCAATCTTTTCGACAGCTTCATCAAGCTCGGCAGTCATCTCAATCAGGGTCGAAAGATTTTCGGCCAGAAATTTAAGGTTGCCTGCCTGGCTGCCGAGTGCCTTGTCGGAAAGACCAATGGCGTCAGCCGCAGAGAGCAGGTTGTTGAAGGAGTTGCCAAGGTCGCCCTGGTATTCTGAAACATCAGGAATGACAAAGGTCTTCAGCATAAGCTGCAACGTGCGGGCCTCAATATCGATACCCTTGACATAGCGTTCGAGACGGATATGCAGTCGGGAAATGGTCTCTTCTGCAGTCAGCACACCATACTTGACAAACATATCCTGAACATCTTTCTTGAGCAGTACCCGGAGTGCCTGCGGCGTGTTCTTCAGGTTCGGAAGGCCTCTCTCTTTGGCTGCCTGCTGAAGGGCTTCAGCATAGTTGTCACCCTGATAGCGGATCGGCTTGGTAGCAGTGATCTGCTCACGAAGGGTTTCAAGAACTGCTGCATCCCGCTCTTTTCCTGCCTTGATTTTTGCGAGAATGGCATCGGCAATCTCATCAACTGCTTCAGCCATAAGGGTGTTGAGCACCATGTTCGGCACCGAAGCAGCCTGCGAAGAGCCTACGGCGCGGAACTCGAACTTGTTACCGGTAAAGGCGAATGGCGAGGTACGGTTGCGGTCGGTATAGTCCTTGTTGACCAGCGGCACCTGTGAAAGGCCGAGGTTAAGCACCTGTTTTTCTGTTTTCAGGTCAACCTTGCCGCTCTCGATTGCATCAAGCACCTTTTCGAGCAGCTCACCGAGGAAGACGGTTACGACAGCCGGAGGAGCCTCATTGGCGCCGAGACGGTGATCGTTACCCATGCTTGCGATAGACATTCTCAGAACATCTGACCTCTTGTAAACACCATTCAGAACGGCAACAAGGAAAACAAGGAAGTGGACATTTGTTTCAGGTGTATGACCTGGATCAAGAAGATTGATTCCGGTATCAGTACCGATCGACCAGTTGTTGTGCTTGCCTGAACCGTTGATGCCGGCAAAAGGCTTTTCGGCAAGCAGCAGGGCAAAACCCTTCTTGTCGGCAACCTTTCTCATCACTTCCATGACCAGCAGGTTGTGATCGACGGCGATATTGGCCTCTTCAAAAATCGGAGCTATTTCAAACTGGTGAGGGGCAACCTCATTGTGACGCGTTTTGGCTGGAATGCCGAGCAGGTAAAGCTCATGCTCAACATCCTGCATGAACTCAAGCACACGGTCAGGAATCGAACCGAAATAGTGATCCTCAAGCTGCTGGCCTTTTGGTGGAAGGGCGCCAAGCAGGGTACGTCCACACATGACAAGGTCAGGACGTTCGGAGTAGAATTTTTTGTCGACAAGGAAATACTCCTGTTCGCAGCCGGCAAAGGTTTTTACCCGTGAGATGCCGGTGACGCCGAGAATTTCAAGCAGCCTTATTGAAGATTTGCTGACCGCCTCCATGGAGCGCAACAGCGGAGTTTTTGAATCGAGCGCTTCACCGTGGTAGGAGATGAAGACGGTCGGAATACAGAGTGTCAGATCTCTGCCGCCCTTCATGAGGAACGCCGGGCTGGAGGGATCCCATGCGGTGTAGCCACGTGCTTCGAAGGTGGTACGCATGCCGCCTGAAGGGAAGCTTGATGCGTCAGGCTCACCCTGAATCAGTTGTTCACCCGAAAAGCGCTCAATCGGAGTGCCATCGCGATCTATCGATAAAAATGCATCATGTTTTTCGGCTGTGGAACCGGTCATCGGCTGGAACCAGTGGGTGTAATGGGTAGCACCATTCTCCATGGCCCACTCTTTCATGCCGTGTGCAACAACACCGGCAATTTCTTCAGTTATTTTTTTACCTGCCTTGATGGTCTCCTGCAATGCGGTAAACTCCTCTTTTGGAAGTTTTGCGCGCATGGCCTTCTGATCAAATGTCATCGAACCAAAATAGGTGGAAACCGGAATTTTACTATCGCTGTTCAAAACGAACCTCCTTGTTGATTTGCGTGATATAACCCTTCTTGCTTCTGATAAAAACCGAAACCCTCTTTATTTTCTTGATTTTTTTTCATCAAACGTTATCAGCACCTGCCGGTCCTGAAGATTGGTGCGGACGATTTCAGCACTGATCTTTTTGTTTTTCTTCAACTGGGTCAGCACAAAGCTTGTATTGGTACCGAGAACACCCGGCCAGCTCTGTATTCTTGAAAGAAACTGCTCAAGCGATGCCGTGTTGTGGGTCATCACCTTTAAAATATGCGACCCTTCGCCGGTAACAGAAAAACACTCCATGATCTCATCCTCCTTCATCACATGCTCCATAAATGATTTATAGTGCTTGGATGAATCAATTCTGACCCGTACAAATGCATGAATATCAAAACCGAGCTGCCGTTCATCTACTTCCATGGTAAAGCCCTTGATGATACCGTTCTTCTGCAGCTTGTCAAGCCGCTCACTGACAGAGGGTATTGAAAGGCCTACGACTTCAGCAAGTTCACTCAATCGAACTCTGCCATTTTCCCCAAGAGACTCAATTAGTTTGAGGTCGATCAGATCAAGATGTCCGGACATAACATCACTCTTGTTTAAACAAATTTAACAGAAATTACATAATAATAAGAAAAAAACAACTATCCTCTTTACTATTCGAAACTTTTTCGGCAAATTTCTTAACTAATTTAGGATGAGCAATAACCTTGCCGTGTTTATGCCAATTCCAGGAGACGGTTACAGCTCTCTCTTCTGTACGGAGTTTAGCCCCAATTATCTGTTCTTGTTCGGAATTGTTGCACGGTACCTGCTCATTTCATGCGTTAAAGGCTGATAGCGCCTGAAAAGTCTAATGGCCTTAAAAATAGAAAATAATTCAATATCTTGTGCCTGTCCTGAAGCCGGGAGTTTTGACCATCTAAAACAATGACACTCTCCGTCATCACAGCGTAACGTTTCAATGCGAACAGTGTGTAACTTTTTCAGGGGAATTAAAACAACCAACCACAGAGATATAAACCTAAAGCGACTGGGACTTTTATAAAAGATGAAAATAGTAATTTTCGGCGCAGGAGTTGCGGGCCTTAGCGCAGCAGTAGAGCTGGTAGATAAAGGGCACAAGGTAGAGATTTATGAAAAGCGCAAAATACTTGGCGGAAAGGTTTCAGTCTGGAAAGACAATGACGGCGACTCCATAGAATCAGGACTTCATATTGTTTTTGGTGGTTACCAGCAGCTTCAGAAATACCTCAAACAGGTGGGCGCAGCAGAGAATTATCAATGGAAGGAACATGCATTGATCTATGCTGAACCGAATGGAAAACAATCGTCGTTCACAAAAGCGAACCTTCCCTCCCCCTGGGGAGAGGTTGCAGGCTGCCTGAAGACCAACTTTCTTACACTCTGGGATAAAATTTCGCTGATCAGGGGGCTCTACCCTGCCCTGATGGGCAATGAGGAGTACTTCCGCAGCCAGGACCATAAGACCTATTCGGAGTGGCATCGGCTGAGAGGCGCTTCGGAACACTCATTGCAGAAATTGTGGAGAGCTATTGCGCTTGCCATGAACTTCATTGAGCCCAACGTCATAAGCGCACGGCCGATGATTACCATTTTCAAATATTTTGGCACCAATTACACCGCAACAAAATTTGCCTTTTTCCGCAAAAACCCCGGCGATTCCATGATTGAGCCGATGCGCCAATATATCCAGAGCAAGGGTGGCCGCATTTTTGTGGATGCAAAACTGAAAGGGTTTGAACTCAACAGTGACGAAAGTATTCAGGAGGCTGTACTCCAGGATGGCCATAAAATTGTGGCTGATGCCTATATTTCCGCCCTGCCGGTCCACAACCTTAAACAGATTATACCCCAGAAGTGGCTTGCCCATAAGTATTTCCGTAACCTCCACGAATTTGTCGGCAGTCCGGTAGCAAACTGTCAACTCTGGTTTGACCAAAAAATTACCGATACCGATAATCTCATGTTTTCACAGGGCACAATTTTTGCGACATTTGCCGATGTCTCAATCACCTGCCCCGATGACTTCCAGAATGGTACCGGCACAGCAAACGGCGGCAGCGTCATGAGTCTGGTGCTTGCCCCGGCTCACCAACTGATGGATATGCCCAATGAGGTGATTATTGAGCTTGTCATGAAAGATATCCACAATCGCTTTCCGAAATCACGCGAGGCAAAACTGCTCAAATCGACCATTGTCAAAATTCCCCAGTCGGTTTACAAGGCTGTGCCGGATGTCGATAAATTCCGCCCTGACCAGATCAGCCCGGTCAAAAACTTTTTTCTTGCCGGCGATTACACCGACCAGCACTATCTGGCCTCTATGGAGGGAGCTGCACTGAGCGGCAAGCTGGTTGCAGAAAAGCTCCTCAGCAAATTTGGCAACTGAACAAATTACCAGAAACAACGTTGGAACCCTTAACGCTCCATTTTGCCGAAATAGTGCCATGCAAAAAACAGAATCACTGGGGGGCCAACATCGTCTGCCCGCTAACGCCGAAGCTCAGGTAAAACTGCTTGAAGAGAGTAAGTGCGGCATTCTGCCCTTCAGTAAAAAAGTTGCTGAAGGCGGCACCGGGCCTCTTTTGGCATCAGATATTGATGTCCTGCAGATCAACATTGGCTATACCTGCAATCTTCTCTGCCGTCACTGTCATGTCAATGCCGGACCGGATCGCAAAGAGATGATGACACGAGCTACAATGCTCGAGTGTCTTGATACCCTTGCCTGCGGCACGATAAAAACCGTCGATATTACCGGTGGAGCGCCAGAAATGCACCCGGAACTACGCTGGTTGATTGAAAGCATAAGAGCACACTCTGCCGACATAAAAATCATTGTGCGTTCAAACCTCACCCTTTTGACCGGAAACGAAAAATACCGGGATTTGCCGGAATTTTTTAAGGAGCAGCAGGTCACGCTCATTGCCTCACTTCCCTGCTATGTAAAAGCGGATGTTGACAATGTACGGGGAGCGGGTGTTTTTGACCGTTCCATCAAGGCCTTGCAACTGCTCAACAGCCTTGGCTATGGTAAAGAGAAGGGCAATCTGGAACTCAACCTGGTCTTCAACCCTGAAGGCCCATCTCTGCCGGGAGGACAGCAGCAACTGGAGCAAGAGTACCGAAAACGACTGCTCGAAGAGTACGGCATTCTCTTCAATAATCTTTATACCATCACCAATATGCCGATCAGCCGTTTTCTCAACGACCTGCTTGAAAACGGCCGCTACTCGGAGTACATGAAACTTCTGGCTGAAAACTTCAATCCCCTCGCCGTGCAAAACCTGATGTGCAAAACGACCCTTTCTGTCGGTTGGGACGGCGCACTCTACGACTGTGATTTCAACCAGATGCTCCAGTTACCATTATCCAGACCGGCTCCGCAGCACATCAGCGAGTTCAGCCGGGCGGGACTCCGAAACCGGCGTATAACGCTCGGCCAGCATTGCTATGGATGTACGGCCGGGGCTGGGTCAAGTTGTCAGGGCTCTCTGTTGTGAACAATAATCGGCTTCTCATTATTTTCACCAAAAACCCGGTAAAAGGAGAAGTCAAAACACGCCTTGCCCGTTCGATTGGAGGAGAGAGGGCCCTTGAGGTCTACGAAACGCTCAGAGAGCATACTGCCAAGGTTGCAGAGGGTGTCGATGCAGAACGGATGGTTTATTACTCCCGCTTCATTCCCTCTTCCGATCTCTTTCTCAGTCAAAAGTTTTTGGCGAAGCTTCAGAAAGGAGATGATCTGGGAGAGCGCATGTTTCATGCCATAGAGACCGGGTTTGAAAGCGGCTTTCGCCACATCGTGCTTATCGGAACGGACTGTCACGAGTTGAGTGGTGAAATCCTTAATGAGGCATTCAGCGCCCTTGAGCAATGTGATGCGGTAATCGGGCCAGCCACAGATGGGGGCTTTTACCTTATCGGCCTGAACCGGGTTTTCCCTGAGCTCTTTCTTGACCGGCAGTGGAGCACCCCTGATGTTTTCAGCCAAACCACCACAATACTCCAGCGCCTCCGGATAGAGTACGAACGACTTGCAGAACTTTCGGATATTGATACCTTTGACGACCTGAAAAGAAGCAAATTATGGCCGTACCAACAATAAGCATCATCATGCCGACCTGTAACGAAGAGGCCATCATTGCCCGCTCGCTTCAGTGTCTTCTTGCCATTACAACAAAGTCGGAAGGTATTGAAATCATTGTCAGTGATGCCAGTTCAGACGGTACGCCCGAAATTCTCTCCAGCTTTCCGGTAACCGTCTGTCACAGTACAAAGGGACGTGCCACGCAGATGAACTGCGCTGCCCGTTTGGCAGGAGGTGATATCCTCTATTTTCTCCACGCCGACAGCCTGCCACCCGAAACCTTTGTCGAAGATATCCGTTCGGCTGCAACAGCCGGAAAAAAAGCCGGATGCTTCAGGATGAGTTTTGATGATGACCACCCGCTCATGGCGCTGTTTGGATGGTTCACACAGTTTCCGTTACTGATCTGCCGCGGAGGAGATCAGTCGCTTTTTATCGACAAAACGCTTTTCAACGATATCGGCGGCTTCGATGAAAGCAAACTCATTATGGAAGATTATGATATCCTCACCCGCATTGAGCGGCTTGAACGGTTTCATATCCTTGAAACAGAGGTTACCACATCGGCCCGGAAGTATCACCGAAACGGCATAATCCCCCTCCAACTGAGTTTTGGAACGATTCATCTCATGTATGCCCTTGGATTTGACCAGGAGGCCATTATCCGTTATTACAGGGAAAACATTATTGCCTGATCGGGAGGGGAAAACCGCCACCGCCATCCTGAAATAGCCCTGAGAGTTGAACGACTTAGGAAATAAGTTCTTATATTGGAATAATTATTTATTATTACTTACCCTTAATCCACCCAATAATTATGGCAACAGAAGAGATCAACAAGCCAGCGGGTACGCTTGTACCGGCCCCCCAGCAAAATCAGGAAGGAACTGTAGGCAATGGCGATATCGCCCATCTGATCGGAACCGTGGGTACCTTGATTGATTCAACCATTGAATCGGTGCAGGGGATGATAAGTTCGGTCAGCAACGCTACCGGACAGTTGATTGACGGGGTTTCATCGACCATCAATTCCGAATCAGTTCAGGGAATGATCAGCTCGGTCAGCAATGCTACCGGACAGTTGATTGACGGGGTTTCATCAACCATCAATTCCGAATCAGTGCAGGGAATGATCAGTTCGGTAAGCAATGCTACCGGACAGTTGATTGACGGGGTTGCTTCGACCATCAATTCAGACCAGATTCAGAACTCTTTTCAGGGACTTGGCAAATTATGGAACGGCCTGATCGAAACCCTCAATAACGGCGTCGGTTCAAATCAGGTACAGAACCTCTTCGACAATGTCAGTTCAGGACTGGGTCAATTGATGAACAATGTTTTTGCTGCACCAGGCATGCCGACAGGCAGAGAAAACCGTCCAAAAAAAGATGTGACGGAGATCCGCTATACTCCCAAGGAGATCGTCATGGAGGTAAAGGCTCCTGCTCCAACTCTTCCTCCAGCTCAGGCAAAAAAACCCTGATACGCATATCCTTACGTGTGGGCATCAGCGAAATATCCATTCCTTTAAGACGTGATACTTCGTTGATGCCTGCCTTTGTTTCACCCGCGACCTGTGCCGGTATGGCCAAATCCCCCGTCACCCCGCACGGTTGAGCCAAGCTCTTCGACCTCTTCAAAACAAACCTGCTCAACCCTCGCAACCACCATCTGGGCAATGCGGTCACCGTGACGGACAATAAAGGGTTCCTTGCCATAATTGATGAGAATCACCTTCACCTCTCCGCGATAATCGGCATCAATCGTTGCCGGCGTGTTGGGCAGTGAAATCAGGGAACGCAACGCAAGGCCGCTTCTGGGACGAAGCTGGGCTTCGAACCCACTGGGCAACTCAAGGGCAAAGCCGGAGGGAATCAAGGCTGTGGTAAATGGCTCGATGGTGACGGGCGCTTCAATGCAGGCGGAAATATCCATTCCTGCAGCATGAGCGGTGGCATATACGGGAAGTAAGGCTTGCTTGTTGAGGCGAACAATCTTTACATTGAGCATTGGTCAGAAATGGCTTGTTAGTGAGAAATAGTATACGATGGCCAATATAACAGATAACCACAAGGCAATTGAAGCAATCACCAGAAAAAGTCTATGCCCTGGCTTTCGGCGCACATCCCGATGACGTGGAACTTGCATGTGGAGCCACGCTGCTGAAAATCATTGCCGAAGGGCACTCCGTCGCCGTCTGCGACCTGACTCGAGGAGAGATGGGGACGGTGGGCACCCCTGAAACACGGAGAGCTGAAGCAGCAAAAGCCACCACCCTCATGGGGTACCACTGCCGGAAAACACTTGACCTCGGAGACTCCAAACTTTTCCCTACCGAAGAGAACCTCGCCGAAATCATCACGGTCATAAGAGAGTTCCAGCCGGATGTTGTTTTTGCCAACTCCCCCGACGAGCGCCACCCGGATCACATCAAAGCCTCAAAACTCGTTACCGAGGCGTGCTACTATGCCGGTCTGCAGCAGCTCTCCACCACCATGAACGGCACGGCGCAAAAGCCCCACCGCCCCGCCTACCTGCTCTACTATGTCCAGTTCAAACACCTTGAACCCGACATCATCGTCGATATCTCGGAAACCTTTGAAGCGTCAAGAAAAGGCGTGCTCGCCTTCGCCTCACAATTTTACCAGGAAGGGACAACCGAAACAGCAAAAACCATGATCAAGCGCCCTGAGTTTCTCACTGGCCTTGAAGCACGCGCCCGCTACTTCGGCGAGCAGATCGGCTCACTCTATGGCGAAGGGTTCAAGCTCTCCGCCACCCTCGCCATCCGCTCATTCAGTGCGGCATTCCCGGGAATGCTCAATACGTGATGGTGGCAGCATCTCCGCCGAAAAGCTTGCTGTATTCAGCACGGGTTCCCTCGTCGGCCACCTGCACCGTAATTTTTTCGGGAATCGCGGCATGAAACTTTTGGAAATTTCTGACACAGAGGGGTGATGAAAAATAGATCTGATCAATGAAATCGAGATCCAAAGGCTCCTCGTTTTCCATACGGTCAGGACCCTCTCCTTTACAGGAAAAATGCACCTTGATAAACTCGCCCGTATTGAACACCCCGGAGTCGGCGCCGGCAATCAGCACTTTTTTCTTTTTGGAGAACCAGTTATCCTCAACACAAAGGCTGATGGCGTCGCCGATCATCAGAAGTGCCGGTGAATAAACGGCCTTGTCACCTCTCCTCAACTCCCCCAGTGTGCCCGTAATAATTTTCTGGTTGTAGCGCGTTGCATTCTGCACAATGGCAACCGGGGTGTGTTCATCCCGCCCTTTTTGAGCAACCGCATCAAGCACGTCATGCACGGTGGAGGCCACCATATAGTAGACGAGGGTATCGGCATCAGGCACCTGGATTTTACTGACCGGGTGACCGGTACAAAAAGCGACCGAGGAGGAGACTTTTCGCATGGTCAGCGGTATCTCCGTATAGGCACTGGCGCCATGAGCGGCGGTAATGCCAGGGATAATTTCATAGCCGATCCCGTTTTGACGCAGCACCTCGATCTCCTCACCTCCACGTCCAAAAATAAAGGGATCTCCACCTTTCAGCCGCGCCACTTTTTTTCCTGCCCGTGCATGGCGAAGAATCTCTTCGTTGATGGCCTCCTGCTCAAAATGGTGACAATTCTTTCTTTTGCCCGTATAAATTTTCAGGGCAGTGTATCTGACCATCAGTTCACTGCATACCAGATCATCATAAAGAATCACATCCGCTTCACCGAGAACCCGATCCGCCTTGATCGTCAATAATTCCGGATCACCCGGACCTGCACCAATGATATAAACATATCCTCCCGGCTGACGGCCGGCAGTTGCTCTATTGCTCTCTTCAGCCGATTTCATTGCTCTACCCTTTCATTTATGAATTACTTACATTCCGGCCGTTTCGAGCATGGACAGTATTCTGTTGCGCCACTCAACCGACTTTTTAACATTTTCTCCATTCGAAGAGATGGCAATGGTCATCTCACCCCGTTTAATGATTGCCGGAGAGATAAAATCTGACAATTCCCTGTTATCGACAACATTGACCAGAATTCCGCACTCTGCGGCATCTTTTTTTATCCTCTGGTTTATCTCAAGGTTGTTGGTGCAGGCATAGACCAGAAAAAAACCGGCAAGGTCTGATTTTTCATACTCTTTATAGATCTCCTGAAATCCGGCACCTTTCAAGTCATCATGGATTTCGGGAGCAACAAGAGTAATGTTTCGGGAGTACTTTTCCACCGTCTTGATTTTATGCATGGCGATTTTACCGCCTCCCACAAACAAGATTTTCTTGTCATCAATCCTGATGTTTATCGGCAAAAAAACTTTCATCTTTTATTAGTTGAATTGATACAACCCTTCGGCAAAATTGCGGGTTTGTCATGCTGCGCAAAAAAAAGTGCTCATGCACTCCTGTTTCGCAGCAGGCTTTTCGAGTGAAAAAAGGGGAATCAGGCAAAATGTTACAGCACGGCTCACCACTAATCGGCTCTTTTTACGGCAACAACTGCCTTGAGAAGTATGGTGAGAAATAGCAGACCAATGGCCAGGACACCGAGCGTCATGAAAACTTCCTTCAGAGTCGGGACATAAGCAACCACGCCCCCCATTGACGAAGAGAGCAGAAGAACTCCATCCTCAACCCACAAGGAGAACGCAACTCCGACAGAAGCTGCAATAAGCCAACGGGCAGAGCTTTTCCATGCGGGCACAAAAAAAACAGCGACCGAGGTTATACCAAAAAGGAGTGACAGGCACATCAACGGCTGGGTCTGGCTCCTGAAAAAACACTCCAAGCCAATCAGCGCGAAAGTAAGCGACCCTGCATAGGTAACGAGCATGACCAGCTTGTCGGCTACCTTGGTGCCGGCATCAAAGCCTGTTGTTCTTTGCAGAATGAGTATGATCAGCAGCAACACGGCTGTCCCGGCGGCAAACGCAGAGGCAAGGAGACGGAATACAAGCAAAGAGGCTATCCAGTGATTTCCGGAAAAGGATACAAAGACAAATCCTGTAACAACCGGAAGCACGATGGACCAGGGAATGGAGAGATAGATGAGCGGTTTAACCCAGGCTGCGACCGGTACGCCCTTCCGTTCAGCGCCAAGAGTGGCCCAGCCGGTGACGAGATTGATGAAAAAATAGCCGTTCAGCAGAAAAAAAGCCCAGGTATAGGGTGAAAATGGAGTTGCATAGCGCAAAAGATCGAGCAAAAGCTGCGGCTTGCCCGTGTCAATGAAAAGAGAGAGCAGCGCAATGGCTGAGGCCGAAGCCCCCAAAAACTGTGCAATGACAACAATGTTGCCAAATGGCTTGTAGTCGTGCAGATAAAATGGGAGCACAATCAAAACACTCGAGGCCGCTACAGAGGCCATAAAGGAAAATTGCATGGCCGATATACCCCAGCAAGCACCTTCACCCAGCCCGGTAACGGAAAGGCCAAGGCGCAGTTGTTGAGAAAAGGCGGAAATGCCAGACACAATGACCAACAGAAGGAGTGTAATCCATATCCAGTAGGGCCGATTTCCTTTCAGGGCTTTCTCAATCATGGGAAGTCATTAGATGATGTAAAAAACTGACGGGAGTGTTCCCAACTCGGGTTTTCGTTGCATGGTCTGGTTCTTTTCAAGAAGCAGGCGAATCTCGGACTTGGGATCATTCAGGTTGCCGAATGTAAGCGTCTTTTCCGGACAAGCCTCGACACAGGCGGGCAGCTTGCCCTTCAACAGGCGTTCCGAACAGAAATTGCACTTTTCAACAACTCCCGTCTCCCTTGTGGGATAGCTCTCATTGAGTGCCTTGATCGCATGCCTCGGTTCTCTCCAGTTGAAGCTGATTGCGCCATAAGGGCAAGATGCCATGCACGTGCGGCAGCCGGTACAACGGTGATAATCAAGCGCCACAATGCCGTCAAATCGCTTGAATGTTGCCTGTGTCGGGCATGCACTGGCACAGGGGGGATCGGCGCAGTGGTTGCAAAGAGAGGGGACGGATTTGCCGATTCTCTCTTGACCGGCAAAATCCTCTCCTGAAGTTGGAAAAACTTCGCGGTAAGGGCTCTTCTGCAGCCATTCGATCTGGTGCGTTGCATTGCCAAAGTCGGGCACATTATGAGCAAGGCGGCAGGCATCAACACACTTTTGACATCCATCAATGCACTGGCGCATATCAATCAGCATACCCCAGCGAATGGTGCCGGCAATACTTTTGCCAGCCCAGAGGGAAGCATCCGTTTTTTCCATAAGAAAGTTCAGGAAAAAGCCTGAAGAGGCTCCAATGCCTGCAAGAAATCCAATGCTGGTTTTCTTGATAAATTCTCTTCTCTCTTCGTTCATTACGGTTTGTCTAAAGGCGATAGATGACAATTCCAACAAGTCGGCTTTGCATTGGCATACTGATGGCAGCTTATGCAGAAGTAGGTGTTGTTGCTGTGACAGCCCAGACAGGTATCCAGACTTTTCTGAAATTTTTTGCCGTCAGCAGTAACATAAGGTCGGCTATCCCTCGCTCCGGTATTCCGCCATTCGTTCAAAATCTGCATGTGATGGGAACGCATATATTCAGTCGGAGCAATACAGACGGTACTGTCGATCGGTGTCGCCCTGGCGGTTGGTGAAGCAATCTTTTCCGCTTTTGCCGTCGGCCATAAAACCCTGAGTGCCACAAGGGCGAAAATGATCAAAAGGCCGATAACAACGTTACGCTTTGTAATCTTCATCAATCCTCATCCTCCTCGAAACCGGCCATTGGGTTCTCCCTTAAGTCTTCGGTTCGCTTTTTCTCTCCCTTCATCACAAGGGCATTGCCAACCAGTTCATGCAAACCGTAAACCGAAACGCCAGGGTTCCAGTACTTCATCAGTGTCGGCAGGCTGGCCCGGTCGATGGCACAGATCGTAACAAGGGTGTTGACCTTATGCTTTTCCTGTACCTGCCTGACAGCGCTCGCTCTGGGAAAGCCCCCGCGCATCCTGATATCCATGAACTCTTCGGCATTCAGGCCGCTGCCGGAACCACAACAGAAGGTCTGCTCCCTGATGGTGTTCTCGGCCATTTCATGAAAGGAGTTGCATACATTTTTGAGAACGTAGCGCGGTTCTTCAAACATGCCCATTCCTCTTGCAACGTTACAGGAGTCATGAAAGGTGGTCAGAAGGTGGTCGTTGCGTTTCGGGTCAAGCTTCAGTTTGTTATGGTGGATCAAATCTGCGGTAAACTCGGCAACGTGAACCATCTTTGTTGAAGCAGCGTTGCTGAATCTGGTGCCGGTAATTGGGGAAACCGGCTCCTCAAGAAAATTTGCCGGGCCGTTCATGGTATCCATGTACTGGTGCACCACCCGCCACATGTGGCCGCATTCACCCCCCAGAATCCATTTGACACCGAGCCGCTCTGCTTCGTGATACATCTTGGCATTGAGCTTTTTCATCATCTCGTTGGAGGTGAACAGGCCGAAGTTTCCTCCTTCCGATGCGTAGGTGCTGATGGTATAGTCAAGCCCGATATGATGAAAGAGAAGCAGATAACCCATCATCGTATAGACCCCCGGATCGCCGAAAACGTCGCCGGATGGGGTGATAAAGAGAATTTCAGCTCCCTTGCGGTTGAAGGTGGGATTTACTTTTATGCCGGTAAGATCCTCGATATCTTCGACAAGCGACTCAATGTTCTGCACAAAAGTATGAGGTTCAATGCCAAGGTGGTTGCCGGTGCGGTTGCAGTTGGAGACCGGGGCAAGAATCCAGTTATTGTTGACGCCGATCAGGTTCAGAAGTTCACGGGCCATCATGGTGATTTCGGCCGTGTCGATGCCCATCGGGCAAAAAACGGAGCAACGACGACACTCGGTACACTGATTGAAATACATGTGCCACTCCTTGATGACCTCCGCCGTCAGCTTTCTTGAACCGGAAAAGCCCTTGAGGATTTTTTCAGCCAGGGGAAAATCGTTGCGATAGACCGATCGGATGAGCTCTGCGCGCAAGACCGGCATATTTTTCGGGTCTCCCGTGCCAAGAAAAAAATGACATTTGTCGGCACAGGCGCCGCAGCGCACACAGGTGTCAAGAAAAAGCTTGAATGAACGGAAACGCTTCAGGCGGCTTTTCAGCCCATCCTTGATCGTCTTCTCCCATCCATCGGGCAATTGCCAATCGGCATCTGTTGCAGCCCATTTACGGGGATTCGGAAAACCAAGATCTTCGAGTACCTCCGGTTTACCTGGAAAGCACCAGTTGCCATCACGGAACTCAACCGGCAGATCCCACCACTCCTTGCCGGAAAAGTCCTCTTTCAGCAGAGCCGGTTTTTTCTTTTCGAACTCCTGTTTGAGCTCGGATTGTTTTGGAACGTATTTCGACATAGTTATTCGTTTTCAACCGGAAGAGCAGCTTTTTTCATTTTGTCTCGGTAATCATTCTCGTACTCCGTATAGCTCTTGAATTTAATGTCTGGATTCCATGGATTGCGATACCTCTTGGCACGGCTGTTGTTGCAGAGGTTGCGTGTCGGACTCAAAAAGATTCCACCGGCATGCATGAGCTTGCTGAACGGGAAATAGACGGCAAGTACACAAACCAGAAAGAGATGCACATAAAAGAGTACGCCAATTTCTCCGGAAAGGATGAAACTGTAATCCATGAGGGTCAGAATCTGATCGTGGACGGGCAGTACATTGATTTTTGTGACGTAGCGCATGCTCATACCCGCAAGAGCAATGGCGAGGATCAGAAAAAGCGGGAAAAAATCCGTTGGCAGAGAAATCAGACGCAATTTCGGGTCACGCAGCCTTCGAACAACAAGAAATGAGATGGCCGCAAGCACAAGCGCGTCGGTCATATAAAATGCGGGAAGGGTGATGTCAAAAAAGCGATCCGCATTATCGAGAAAATCAGCAATGGGTGGAACGGTAGAAAAAAAGAACTTGGAATGCCTGAGAACAATAATGAGCAGCGACCAGTGAAAGGTCATGCCGGCAAGCCAGAGCCACTTGGTTGATCCATAGGCAAGTTTTGGCCCGCCGTACAGCTCCGCTTTTGTGTTGCGAAAAAGGGAGCGAAAGAGAAACACTTCACCCAGTACCCTGGCAATGGCCTCCCAGAAATGATACGGAGATTCAAGCTTATCCTGCTTGATCCAGTCGAGGGATTTTTCCTGCCCGCAGGTTGTCGGAATACGAAAAGGAACCGGCCTGATAAGCCAGTTAACCATCCTTATGGCAAAACCAGCGATCAGAACCACCAGAGAAGCACAGGGAATGATAACGGCAAAGAGATAACCAAGCCCCGCATACTGTACCCCGATATAGGGTATGAGGCAGAGAACGCCAATCACGAAAAGTGGCATCACGACTTTTTTCATGCCTCGGCCCTCCGTAACTGCATGAAGAGCATGCGTTTGTTTTCATCAAGTTTCAGTTGACAGATACGTTCACGCTGCATCATGTAACTGTCAAATGCCTGAAGGGTCAGCTCTTCAAGGCGGCTCTGCAACGCATCAAGGTCAACCGGTTTCAATGATTGTTTATGAGCGCTTTTCAAAAAGAGATCCGTCATGATTTTTTTCAATTCAAAAAAAAGCGACATCGTCCGTGACGGTGGCATATCCTGAACAGCAAGAATCCGTGAAAGCTGCACCAGTGCCCCCGTAAGTGATTCGCTGTTTTTTTCACAATGGTCAAGCACCATGCCAAGTGCTTGACTGAGTGCCTCTGCAACCGGAGAAACGGCGGCCATTTTGCCGGAGAACAAGTGCAGCGACCGCTCCATCCATGCGTCAAGAATCTCTTTTTTGTTTTCCTGAACTGCTCGACCCCATTCAATAGTCATAAGGCAAGGTAATGACGGTTTTCAAAGTTTGCTCTACCCCCGCTGTTCAGAACCAGTTGTTTACCTGATGCTCCTCAACCAGCCCGACAAAACCATCATAATCAATGGCATCAACCCCTTCGGCAACAGCAGTAATGCCTCGGGCGATCAGGTCGGGCTGAAGCGCAAATACCGGATTGTTTTTCTGGAGAGACTCGATCATCGGTGAAAACCTGTTAGCGGCCTGAACGGCATAAACGCCGTCCTCAATAAAGAGAACAGGATCGCCCGGCTGAAGAAACCTGAAACAGGTTTCCATCGTGAGGGTTTCGAACGGCGACTTGTTTATCGTATGTAACATTTTAGCGGATAATAGGTTATGAGTTCAGATACTGTTCAGTTCAGTGATGAATAATGACATCCTGCTCTTTCATCAATCTGCCGATTTTTTCAGAATTCATGACCTCGACCGCAACAATCAGGTCATCTTCCGAGAGACCCCGTTCTTCAAGTGAGATCTGATCAACATAAAGTTTTTCTACGTCATAACCATCAAGAGCCATAAAAGTACGGGAAAATCCCTTGACTCCGATAGCGCTGGTATCTTGCCCTTTTTTAAGAGCATAGACCCCGTCACCGATAAAAACAACAGAGAGGTCCTGCTCGTAGGCGGCCATGATCAGAATCATCTCCAGCCCTTCATAGGTGTAGATTGTCCCGTGTGGCGCATGGCGCAAGACGTGCATGATCTTTTTTACATTTTCATTTTCCATAGATGCATCAATCTCCAAAGGTTACCAGTCTGTCGTTACGAATTGCAATGTCTGTAAGGGTTCCAAGCCCGGTGATGGCACTGCCCTCGACAAGCACATCATCACTAATACCCCGACGTTTGGACGCGGCAATGCAGGCAAGGATCTCAACGCCATGTTTCTGACTCAATTCACTCCAGCGGGCCGCAATATTGCGGTCATCCTGAGGTGGATCCATAAGCTTCGTGACGTTGGTGACTCCGTCATTGTAAAGGAATACGGCATCAACACGGTGTCCTCTTTTAATTGCAGCTTCAGCAAACTTGAAAGCCGTATCGGAGGCCTGGTGGTTATACGGGCCCTCCTTGAGCAAAATTCCTATGTTCACGGCCAGTCCGTTAATTTAAATGTTATGAAAAAAACGCAATACCGTGCACTCAGAGCACGGCCTGCGTTCCCTTAAATGCTTCATAAAGAGGCAACCAGGTTTTTGCGTCTTCGGCAAATGGCTTTTCGATAAACTGGCAAAAGTAAAGCGCATTATCGGCCGCAGAGAGGTTGCCGTTTTTGAGTGCGTCAAGAGCTTTCTGACCTGAATCAGCCGCATCATTTCCGGTGAGCTTTGCCTGCTTCCAATAATTGACGGCCTCCAGCCGAAAAATAAAATTTTTCGGCTGTGACTCGGCCTGCTTGAGTGACGAGAGCTCTACATTACGGGGCCCGAACGTAACCGGCCATCCTGTTTCAGCCCACTTTCGGGATGATGCAATGGCCTCCTGAACCTGATAGATGACATCTTCTGACATGGATCCGTTATCTCCTCTTGTTTTCATGATTTCTTTTCACCCCAGCCTAAAGACCTTCACCCATCCCCATCTGGATATAACCGGAAGGGCAAACCAGTGAACAAAGATGGCATCCGACGCACTTTGAGTAATTGGTATAGACCACCTCTCCGGTCGGATTGTCCCTGAACCGGGTAACTGCTTCCTGCGGGCAGAAAGAGAGACACTGTTTGCAATCGAAACAAAGCCCGCAGCTCATACAGCGCCCTGACTCCGCCTTTGCATCACTGACTGAGAGTGCTGCAAGCAGCTCATCGTGATTACCAACCACATCTTCAAGCTCAATACTCTCCCTTTTTGCCTGCTCGGAATGGACAAAAAAGAGCACATCCTGCTTCTGGACTTTCGTGATCTCCCGATAACCCTGCTCAGGAAGAGGAGTCCCGTTAAGAAAAGCATCAATGGAATTTGCGCCCTTTCGTCCATGACCGACTGCGGTGGTGATAAGGTCAACTTTTATGGCATCCCCGCCTCCGAAAAGCTTCTCTTTGCCTTGCAGGCGAAAATATCGATCGACCTTGAGCCATTGACT
The DNA here is from genome assembly GCA_903939765.1 of uncultured Chlorobiaceae bacterium. GTDB lineage: Bacteria > Bacteroidota > Chlorobiia > Chlorobiales > Chlorobiaceae > Chlorobium. Next base: position 73,316 of record CAJAIK010000087.1, read on the forward strand.
GCCGGCAGTAGCACTTTCAAAACCCTGCAAATCGGCGGTCTGGCCAATAGCCGCAACAATCATGTCGGCCTCAATGTCAAAAGTTTCACCGGTATTTTTGTACCTGAAAAAGGGAATCGGCGAATTCCAGCCATCCTCTCCCTTCACCTTTTTTGCCATTTTGGCACAGCGCAGAGCCTGAACACCATTCTTTCCGCTGATGACTTCAAGTGCCCCGCTCATGTAATGCATGACTGCTCCTTCCCTGGCAGCATCATCAAATTCAATCTGGAAGCAGGCCATCTCCTCCCTTGGAACTCCGGCAACTACGGACGCCCGGGAGCCAAGACGGAGCGCAAGACGCGCTACATCCATCGCGACGTTACCATCGCCTATAACCAGCACCTTTTTCCCGATGGAAATCGCATCGCCCTGCACTTCGTAGTTTCTCAGAAAATCAATGGCATTGGTCACGCCGGGTGTACCCGCAGAGCCGGGAACCGGAAGAGCACGACCCAGTTGAGCTCCAGGAGCAAGAAAAATAGCATCGTACTCTTGCTCGAGTTGTGCAAGGGAGATATCGGTTCCGACACTGACACCCATTTTTGTTTCAACCCCAAGGTTGATGATCCGCTGGATTTCCGCCTCAAGGATGTTGCGGTCGACACGGTATCCCATAATGCCGTACAGCACCATTCCACCCAATTTCTCATTGGCATCGTATATCGTTACGCCGTGACCTTTGCGGCGAAGCTGATATGCAGCCGAAAGTCCTGCCGGGCCACCACCGATGACGGCAACCCTTTTGCCGGTGTCAACACCCGCTCCTGGCAGTTGCAGGCCAGCTTCAATGCCGTAATTGCCAATCACCTGCTCAACGGCATTGATGGCCACACTTTCGTCGTGGTGCTGGCGATTGCAGGCATTTTCACAGGGGTGCGGGCATATCCTGCCCATAACGGCAGGAAAGGGGTTTGCATCGACAATGGTCTCCCATGCGGCCTTCAGGGCATTGTCAGACTTGTCAACACCATTCAGCAAACGGTGATAACCACGAATGTCCTCCCCGGCCGGGCACTCCGCCATACAGGGCGCAAGCTGCCTGACATAGACCGGACATTTGTGACTATGGTCTCCAAATGCAACAATCTTGTCGGTTCCCTTCATTTCACTGAATGGCGGGAAGACATAAGATGTCGCAAAATCAAGGATAGGATTGGATTCTACCTTCATGAATTATCTCCTGTAAGTCTAAAAACGGACATGAGCAGACTGATTGAACGTGGTTCTTGCATGACGGTAGCTGTCGATCATGTCATCATCAAAAACGAGTCCTGTTTCTTCAAAAAAGCGTTTCCATCCAATCCGGTTAATCCACTCCCCTACTCGTTCCCAGGGACGTCCACCCGCTTTGTATGCGGTCAGGATTTTGCCGACTACCTCGGTGACCTCGGGCCATCTTGGCGGATTGTTTGGCAGATTGTGGGCAACAATACTCATTGTTGAAGGTTTTGAGCGGGCATTGCTGTTTTTGCCACCGACCCAGATCGCAAATTTCGAGTGCTCGGGATGGTTGATTTCCATGGCCGGACAGGCTCCGAAACAGGCGCCGCAGCAGATACATTTTGCCTCATCGACCATGAGTGATTTCTTGCCATTGATCACTGTCGGCCGAATGGCCGCAACAGGGCAACGGGCAACCGCCTTCGGTAATTCACAGATTGTTGCGAGATGATCGTGGTTAATTCTTGGAGGGCGGGTGTGTTTGACCACAACGGCGATATCGGCCTGGCCGCCACAGTTGATTGCACAACAGGAGGTCGAGAGCCTCACCTTGTTGGGCATCTCCATCCCCTTGAATTCATGGTAAAGCGTATCCATCATCGACTTCACAACTCCGGAAGCATCCGTCGCAGGAATATCACAATGAAGCCACCCTTGTGTATGAGATACCGATGAGACACACATCCCTGTACCACCGACAGGAAAGCCCATCTCTTCGAGCTCAAGAATCATCGGCTCTACATTTGCTTCGTTGGGCGTCAGAAACTCAACGTTGTTGCGTACGGTAAAGCGAAGATAACCGTCACAGTACTTGTCGGCAACATCACACAGCCGCCGGAGCATATCAACCGTGTCCTGACGGGGCGTTCCCGCCCGGACCGTGTAGATGGCGTCACCACTGTGCGCTACATGCTTCAGAACTCCGGGCTTCGGAATTTCGTGATATTTCCACTGCCCGTAGTTTTTTCTTACAACCGGATGCAAGGCCTCCTCATAGCTGTGAGGCCCCGACTCCACGGTTTTCCACTTTTTTTCAGGACTGCTCATAGTGTTAATTCCTTATAAATTTTTCCTTCCTGCATGAGTAGCATTCAATCAACCAAGCGCTCAGTACTTTGCCTTGAAATAGGGATTGTCACGAGGTCTTGTCACCATATTGATGTTTGCCTCAAGACCGACGCCTTCAAGGAAGAGCTTCAGACCGACACGCTCGATGGTTTCACCGATACGCTCATGATCGAGGCCGTTGTCATCCCACCAGTCGATAATTCCCTCGACCAGTTCGATAAACTCCTCCATATCCTCATCACTCTCCATCTTCATGAAGGGGACAATCAGCGAGCCCATGTTGACGCCAACCTTCAGGGTATTCTTTCCGCCCATCAAGAGCGAAATTCCCCGCTCTTTGCCAGGAGAGAGTGCTTTAGGCATGACGTTCAGGCAGTGCATGCAACGCACACAGTCCCGGCTGTCAATAACCATCTCACCATCCTTGAGCGATATCGCTCTTGTCGGGCAAAGATTGATCACCTGGTTGACCAGTGCATCCGTTCCGTTCTTTTCGACCCAGGCGGTTACCTCATCGCGTTCAATCTGGATAGCATCCTTCCATGTCCCGATAACAGCCATGTCTGAGCGCATGATTGCATTGGTACAATCATTCGGACATCCTGAAAACTTCAGTTTAATTTTGTAGTTCCACTCGGGACGATGCAGTGGCCCCACAAAATGTTTGAGCAGCTTGAGATGAGCCTTGAGATCGTCGTAACAGGCATTCTCGCAGCGACCCGGTCCAATACAGGAGACCGCCGTACGCATACCGGCACCTGCGCCTCCGAGATCCCATCCTGCCTGATTAAGCTCATCAAAACAGTCCTGAACCTTATCCTGTTCAATACCCTGCAGCATGATGTCGCCTGTTTGACCATGCAGGGTAATTATTCCGCTGCCATACTTCTCCCAGGTATCACAGAGACCCCTGAGCATCGCTGTATTGTAGTGAAGCCCCGGTGCGGGCTGAATTCGCATGGTGTGAAATTCAGCCGCTTCCGGAATCTTGTCTTTGATCATCGAATAGCGTGTAATAACGCCTGCACCATAACCGTCCACCGTCACGAGACCGCCTTTCCAGTACCCCATCCTGGTATTGTAGGAGTACTCAAGCTGATCCATAACTCCGCGCAGCATGGGCTTTTCTGTTCTTTCAGCAAGCTCCTTGAACCCTGAAATAAAACTTGGCCAGGGGCCTTTTTCAAGTTCATCAAGCATTGGGGTTGGATGCAGAAACTTGCCGTTTCCATCCGTGCTACCCTCTTTTTCTCGCATTACTTCATCCGAAGCAGCCTTTTGAGCCTCTTCCATCATGACCTCCTTTGATTCACAGTAAATTGGGATCAGCAAACCTCTCTCCGTCCATTAAACGCAACCCGTAGGTTTCGGCAATCCCGCAATTTTACAGGCCTGCAAACCTGGCCCTTTTGGAAAAAGCCCGTACAGAAATTCGGACGCCGCTTTTTTGTCCATCTCCTTTTCGTTGGCAATAGCCTTGGTAAGTACCTTCACTGCCGGGGCTATCTGATACTCCTCGTAATAGCCTCTGAGAAAATTGATGAGATCCCAATGCGCCTCAGTCATTTCAATCTCTTCACCCTCTGCCAGCACCTTCGCGATATCCTCTGTCCAGTCTTCGAGATTCACGAGATATCCATTCTCGTCTGTTTCATAACGGACACCATTGACTTCAATCGGCATAATTTGCTCCTTTACGGTTAATACAATATTATTTTGTGAGTTACGTCTTTATTCAAACATCAGGATAAGAGCGATACTGGAAACGATAGCAAAAGATCAATAAAATTACACGCCTTTATGAACATATTTATACACACAAAGTTCAGGGTTCCGATTATTTATTATTAAAGCGCTATAAACGATACGTATGATCACCACTCCTGTATGCACAAGCCAGAGAGACAAACGTTTCAGCCCAAAGAGGGTTGGCCAGAGCGTGCAGGTGCGCAAACGATGCAAAGAGATTCCGGTAAAGCGCTCCGTCACTCTTGCCGGTTATTCCCTTTCCCCTCATGACATCAAACTGAAAGGAGCAGAACCCGACAGGTTGCAGCACCCGCGAATAATGAAATTCGTGAGCCTTGATACAATCACCCTTCCTGAACCATGGAGAATTTTCCCTGCTTTTCAAATCAAGATATCCGTGCCCGGCAGGAGTTTGTCCAAAGCTTATCTCAAAAGGAAGGACGCCTGCCAGCGGATAGCTTTTGCCGCCGTAAGTTGCCTTTTGGCAAAGGTAGATCAACCCCCCGCACTCAGCATAGACGGGCATATCTCCCTCAATTTTTTCGCGCACATCATCCAGCAATCCCTTGTTTGAACTCAAAACTTCAAAGAACGACTCAGGAAAACCTCCACCAAGATAGAGAGCATCAACATCAGGCAACGACCGTTCCTGAAAGGAGTTGATAAAAACAAGCTCCGCGCCGTTGCTCCTCAATGCATCCAGATTTTCCGGATAATAAAAACAGAACGCCGCATCCTTGAAAACCCCTATCCTTGCTCTTGCCGCAACTTGTTTCCCCACAATCCCTCGCCTGCGTGCCTCCATCAGGGGGGCCTCATGAAAAAGGGCAAGAAGAGCCTTCATGTCACAATAACGTTCAACCCTCTCTGCCGCACCCTGAATAAATTTTTCAGCCTCGGCTGTTTCGGCGACTGTTGTCAGGCCAAGGTGCCGTTCAGCAAGAAGCAGCTCCGGGTCATGGGGAATCACTCCAAGAACAGGCACCCCGCAGTAGTGTTCAATCGCCCGTTTCTGCTTTTCCTGGTGACGCACACTTTTTACCTGATTGAGGATGACTCCCCTGATATCCGCCCTGGGCGACATTGCCTGCATACCCAGAACCAGTGCAGCTATCCCTCTGTTCATTTTTCGGCTGTCAACCACCAGCACAACCGGAGTTTCAAGCATTCGGGCCAGTCCGGCACTGCTGTCAGAACCATCAAGAGAGAGACCATCATGCAACCCATGATTACCCTCGATAAGAGCAAGGCTTGTATCCCCAGCAACACTCTTTTCCTGAAACAAATCAAGACAGGCCTCTTTTCCCATAAGCCAGGGGTCAAGATTGGAACTCACGGCGCGACTGGCCAACCTGTGCCACTCGGGATCGATATAATCCGGCCCTTTCTTAAAACTGCTTACCACAACTCCCTGATCTGAAAAATATCGTAACATGCCAAGAGTGACCGTTGTTTTACCTGCACTCTTGTGGGGCGCAGATATCATCAGACGAGGCACCTTTACCAAATCCATTTCACCTCCGGCCAGTGCGGCTTTATCAATGATTTACTTTTTCCTGATAAAGAACGTATGAACACCGGCTGATTCTGTATGAGAAACAAGTTCATGGCCGGTACGGTTTGCCCATGACGCCATGTCATTGACTGAACCAGGATCAGTCGCAATCATTTTTAATACCTCTCCACTGTTCAGTGAATCAATCGCTTTTTTTGTTTTCAGAATCGGCAAAGGGCAATTCAGACCTTCACAATTCAGCTCAAGGTTGCTTGTAATTTCACTCATAAAAAAAATTCCTGATAAGATGTTATTACTTCAAATCTTTCTGGTCGGGCCTCGGGGCCTTTTGCTCCGGCCGCAGCTTTACCGTAAAATATTCGTCCGCTTCACCCTCGTCTACAAGAGCCCCGGCACTGCTCCAAAGGGGTTCTTCATAATCGTTCCACCCCCTCAACCCCGTCCGCAGAGAAAACACCTGTTCATAGCCCAGCAACTGCATGGATTGGACGGCAAGAGCACTGCGACTGCCTGAACGGCAAACCACAACAATTTCCCGCTTCCTCGCCCTCACCAATACGGGCACGGTATCCTCATAATCCCATTCAGAGGCCGATTCCAGAATACCCCTTGGAACATTGATGGAACCCTTGATATGCAGGGCGTCAAACTCACAAGGCTCACGCACATCAAGAATCAAAAGATCCAGATTCTCTGCCATACGCGCGACGAGATCCCACGGCATAATCTCTTTGACCCCAGGCAAACAGTTCCAGACAAGTTCTCTGTAAGTCAGCATAATCAGAGCTCTTTTCTGTCAGATAAAAAGCGAGATATCAGCGTCGGCAGCGTACTCAAGAAAGGTTGCCGCGCCGCCATATTCAACACCATCAATGAACTCCTCCTTTTCAAATCCGAAAACCTCCATGGTCATCTGGCAGGCAATGAAGCGAACACCGAACTCCTGACACATGCCCCGCAGTTGCTCGATTGTGGCAACACCTTTTTTCTTGAAGGTCTCCTTCATCAACATGGTTGCCATGTTGTCGAAGCCGGGAACATTGCCGGAGATGGCATTCGGTATCGGCCAGTTGATTGACTGAAAATCCTTGCTGCCAAACGGCATTTTCATTGGCATGGCCGGGTTGCAGTGGGGAGATACTTTGGCATCAATCTCCTTTTTAAGCAACGGCAATCCATAAAAAGTGAAAAAAATAACCGCTTCCATATCCATGGCCGCAGCCGTTGAGGCCAGAATGAAGGGAGGGTAACCCCAGTCGAGAGTACCCTGGGATGCAATGATTGCAAGTTTTTTAGTATCAGCCATAACTATTTAATTTCCCTCGATTACGCATTCATGAAAAGAACGTGCTTTGATAAAAATAAATCTCGCAAAACAGCAGTAATGATGTGTCCTCAATTTTTCGTTATACAACCATGCAAATGAACATGCAACAATCAGGATTTAGTGAACAAGACCGCTTGCAGCAACAAGAAGGACCACGACCTGCAAAACAGCAATCGCTGTGTAGAGATAATTTTTTTCACGATAAAAGGCTGTAATTGCAAACACAAGACAGATAACTGTCGCCATGGCGAGATAAAGAATCGATAGATAACTGAGAACATCCCCCTTACCCAAAGCCGCTGTGCTGCTTACAAATGACCATCCAGCAGGAATCTGGAGCTTTTGCTGCATTTCAGATGCTTTGAGGTGCCAGTTCCCGGCGATAGCTTCAATTGGAACAGAAAGCGGCAACAACTGCATGACGTAAACAAGATACCCCACAGAAAGAAACACAAAACCCACATGTGAAACGATTTCAAGCACCCGTGCATAAACTGTCTGCACCTCATCTACTGCTTGATATTTTTTCTGTTTATCCATCATATTCCAAAACCTTTTAGCAGTGAGCGTAACCCGGCTACAACCAGCATGGTAATGACAATCATCCGCACAGACCTGATATTAACTTTTGTGAGGAGCAGTGCTCCGATTTTTGAACCAAGCATAATACCTCCAATTGCCGGCACTGCTATAAGAGGAATGACAGCTCCCTTGAAAATGTAAACCCAGGCGGCAGCAGCACCATTAATTGAGAGCACAAGTCCGCTTGTAGCTACCGCAACTTTAAGAGGAACGCCCATCAGCATATTAAAAACAGGGACGTTGGCCCATCCTGCACCCATACCGAACATTCCGCCAATAAAGCCGATGATCATGAACAGAAAGAGGCCAATCGGGGTATTATGGATCTGCCACGGCAACTCACTTTTGCTGGATTCTTCATAATAGCAGCCCGATATTTGCAGCATTTTTGATAGTGCATCAGGCTCTTGAATATCAGGTTTACCGTATAACCGGGACTTCATCATAAGCACCGCAATCCCCATGATAGCAACCCCGAGAAGCAATTGGACAAGCTGAGCTGGCATAGCTAACCCTGCGAGGGCGCCAGCAATCGAACTAATCGAGCCAACCAGTGCCATCGGCAGGCCAAGCTTCAAATCGGCAAGACCTTTTCTCATAAGTGGTGCCCCCGCTGAAAGAGCACCAGAAAGGGCAACGAGCAACCCTGCCCCACGAATAAAATCAAGATGAAAAGGAAAAAAACTGCTTACGATTGGCACAAAAAGCACCCCGCCCCCGACACCGGCAAGCACTGAAAAAATTCCAAGAACGAAAGAAAAAACAAAAAGCAACAACATCCATACCCACCACATCGTCGGCGCAACCACATGAGGCGGAACAGCATAGACCACATGAGGCAGAAGAAAAAGAGCCGCTGCTCCACTTGTTGCAGCAAAACTCATTACTATCTTTCGGGTTGCTGAACTCATGGGCAAATACCAAAATGACTGATTTAAAAAAGTATGGTTTTTACATTTTGTGGTACAATCTGAGATATAACGAGCACTCTATACCTCAGACGGCATGACACTCACTTTAAATAGAAAGTCTTTTCATCAGGCCGGAATGGTCGACCCATCCAGAGAGGACGACGAAGTCCTTCCGGCCCCGGTGCGGGCCTTGTCATGGCAAGCCACTCCTTGTAAATCTGGTGTGAACGCTCCGTATCAACAAAGACGTCACCATAACAATCACCCTCATGCGCAGCCTCAATACGTACTTTCTGGTGCCAGCAGTGCATACCGCTTATCGGATCGGGATGAACCGGGAAGGTGATGTTCTGGTGCACTCCACCGTCCGACCAGAAAATCCGTGATGAATCCGCGTCGCTGCTCTCATAGGGCTCAATACCCTCATCAACGCGCATTTTCCATTTACCGCCCCCTTCACGCTTGATCTCTACGCGATTGGTTGACCAGCGGTTGGCTGCCGGATCCTGCTCGCGGCGCCAGCGACCAATGTGGTGTGAGCAGGCAACAACACCGGGACGAATGCCCTCTGTAACCCATGCCCGATTTATGAAAAATCCAATATCGGTATTCACACGAATGAGGTCTCCATCTTCAAAACCGAGACTTTTGGCATCTGAAGCATTGATCCAGACAGGATTACGGTGCGCAATTTCTGCCAGCCATTTGGCATTGCCGGAACGGGAGTGAATCAGTACCGGAAGACGGAACGTCGGGACAAGCACAAACTCTCCCTTGCTCCGGTTCATGATCTCCTGGTGAACGTGACTTTTGATATAGCCGGGGAGGCGGTACTCAGGCCACTTCCAGTCGACCATGGTACGGGAGTAGAACTCCTGCTTGCGTGATGGAGTAGGAAAGCCGGTACAGTTTGCACCCTTGACCTGGACTCCGACGGACTTGCCGTTTTTGGTGATAAGGCCTGTCTGCGGTTGCACGGTTGAGCCTTGCATATCGGCCTCCGACAGCGTTCTTTCATTAACCTTGTAAACGTTGGTTTCAATCTCGAAAGCACCATACTTCTGCATGTATTCCAACGCACTCAACCCCTCTTTGGACGCCTTTTCCGGCAACCCGGGCACACGCTCAAAGATGTAGCGATAATACTCTTCAATGGTGATCTTTTCACCCGGACGATAGGGCGACATGCAATACTGCTTTATACCGAGGCTTCCATCCGGGTCAATCCGCCAGGTAAGCTCAATCCAGAACTCATCCTCTTCCCACACCTCACCAACATTTGCCTGCCAGGTATAATCTACCGGTTTGCCCATCTTTGCGTGAGCAACACGAAGAACCGGCTGACGGAACGCAATCCACTTGCCGGCATGGGTTTCATAACTGATAAGATCATGCCGCTCGGCCGAGTGGCCCATCGGCAAAACGTAGTCGGCAAAATAGGCGGTTTCACTCCAGGTTGGCGTAAGGGCAGCATGGAGACCGATTTTTGATTCATCTTCCAGCGCCTCAATCCATGAGAAGCCGTCCGGGTAGGTCCAGACCGGATTGAAAACCCTGGTAAAATAGACATCAAGTTTGCCACGACCCTCTTTGAGAAAATGGGGCAGCAAAAAGCTCAGCTCAAAATGAGCAAGCGGATACTCGTCAGGCAACTGGAGTGTATTCCAGAATGTCTGTGGTTTTGGCTTGGCATGAACATCAGGATGAAACTTGTTCCATGCGCTTGGCGACGTTCCGCCCGGCGTGCCAACACTGCCCGTCAAGACATTGAGAAAATGGAGCGTACGCGACACTTCCCAGCCACCAAGGTTTCCGCTGCTGGCACTGCGCCATACATGTGTAGCAAAATTGGTACCCGCCTCGCCTATTTTGCGGGCAACCTCAACAATCATTGCCGCCTTGACACCACTCTCTTTTTCAGCATACTCTGGAGTGTAAGAGCTATACTCTTTTTTTAGAGCCTCAATGAAATTCTCAAAGGTCACCGCAGTGTTCGGGTAATCCTGCTGCAGGTACTCTTTCCAGTTCACCCAGTTTTCCAGGTAATCGCGGTTATAGAGCCCTTCATCAAGAATTACCTTTGCCATCGAAAGCAGCAGAGCCGGCTCGCTGCCCGGGTAACTTGGCATCCAGTAATCCGACATGCTCGCCGTGTTTGAAAGACGGGGGTCAAGCACCGCAAGTTTGGCGCCTTTCATTCTGGCCTCAACAATGCGCTGGGCATGAGGGTTGAAATAGTGCCCCGACTCAAGGTGAGCACTCACCAGAAGCATGAATTTAGCATTGGTATAATCAGGCGATGGGCGGTCTAATCCTTCCCATATCGCGTAGCCGAAACGCGCTCCTGATGAACAAACATTGGTGTGACTGTTATGACCATCCACATTCCAGGCCCTGAGCACCCACTCCATGAACCCTTCATGGCCGGGGCGACCGACATGGTATGAAATTTCGTTATTGCGCCCCTCCTGTATGGCCTTGCGCATTCTTCCGGCAATGTCATCAAGCACACTGTCCCAGCTTACCCGGTCCCACTTGCCACCGCCTCTTTTGCCCGATCGTTTCATCGGGTAGAGCACCCTGTCGGTATCCTCAATCTGGTTAAGGGTTGCGGGGCCTTTGGCACAATTTCTTCCACGACTTGCCGGATGGTAGGGATTCCCGACCAGCTTGCGCATCTTCATGGTTTCTTTATCAACATAAGCAAGCAGTCCGCAACCAGCCTCACAGTTGAAACAGGCGGTCGGAATCAGCATATACTCTTTCGACTTGCGCTCAGGCCAGCTTTTCGAATCATATTCCACCCAATTATCCCACTGATCGGGAGGCGGACAGTTCACCTGGGTACCATCAACAGTTGCACTCTTCGTTGCAGGACCACTCCCTTCTGTGTGGAGGTCAGCAATGAGGTGCAGTTTTTCTGCTATCGTTTCTATAACCGTTGGTTTGTGGGTATAACTCATATTTACTCCAGCACTTGATTAACTTAACGGAACGGTTTGCGGTGCATGAATCCAGACTTTTTCTGTGTAGAAGACACCACAAAGTCCAAAAATGGCGGCTACAGCAAGCATCGGTGGCGAGGAAAGAGCAAGGCACAACAGAAGAGGAAGCACATTACCCGCAATGAAACTGCCAAACCAGAACGGCTTTTTCAGTGATCCATGCAGAATGGCCTCAGCCGCGCGTTCCGCAGACTTCGAAGGGTGCTTGCCATAAAGTTCAGAAAGCATCACAAGGATGTGGAGTACAAAGCCGCCTGCAAGTGCTGGCCTGAGAGTTTCAAAAAGGTCAGGAGCACTGGAGGTCAGCAGGCCAAGAACAAGCATTGCTGAACCACCGGCAAGCAGCGAATTCAGGAACATGTGCATCAGAAGCATCGGGCTTTGCCAGAAATCTCTCCCCTTGGCCGAGCCAAAAAGGAATGCCGTATAGATCGCCGTCAGCAGGGCAAAGAGTGCACCGCACCAGAGCGATACCTGTTCGAGGGCAGGTATCTGTAAATATTTGGCAACTCCCCACAAGGCAAGAAATGCGCCGAATCCGGCAATCGTTAACCCGCCCTTTACCAGCCATGAACCAAATTGCGGACGGAGCATGACCGAAGAGAAGCGCTCAGGACGGTCAAGATCCATGACAAGGAAGCCTCCCGTAAGGGCAAGAAAGAGCAGCGAGGTTGCCCACACAGCCCATTGCAGCGAATCGGAGAGGGGATGCATCAGCAGGCTCTGCACAACAAACATCAACAAAAACAATCCTGACGCCAAAGCCTTTGAAGCGACATAGGCAGGAACCTCCCAACCCCAGACAACTCCCTTGGCAGGAATATCATAAACCTTCCGGGCCTTTGGCTTTCCATTCATCCCGGATGATGGAAGCAATTTTTTTGCCGGTTTCGGAAAGTGCTTGCCGGCAAAATGACCAACCCCGCGTGACTGCCCGCTCCAGAGGTATCCATTGACTTCCGAAACTTCAAGCGGATCAAGCGATGCACCATCCCCATTGATATAATAAAGCTTGGGTGACGTACCCTTTTCCGGCTTGCGCACCATGGTCTGCTCTTTTGCCACAAGGCGAGCTATCTCACTGCGAGGATCATCAAGATCACCGGCAACGATTGCCTGCTGGGGACAAATCGAGACACAGGCAGGCTTGAGGCCGACCTCTTTTCTGTGAGCACAATAATTGCATTTTGCGGAGGTGTGCGTCTCGGGATCCATATAGAGAGCACCGTAAGGACAGGCTTGAGAACAGGCTTTACAGCCTATACAACGACGCTGGTCAAAGTCAACAATACCATCATCCCGTCGGTGCAGTGCCTCAACCGGACAGATATCGACACAAGGAGGTTCAGCACAATGGTTGCAGCGGAGAACCGTAAAATATCGCCTGCTGTCGGGGAATGTTCCCTTTTCAACATATTTAACCCAGGTACGGTTTACACCGAGAGGCACCTGGTTTTCGGATTTGCATGCTACCGTGCAGGCATGGCATCCGATACATTTCCGGGCATCAATAACAAAACCGTAATTCATTAATTTTGCTCTAAATATTATAATATCGCTGCCGTTGTTTACTCTCGGTAAAGCACGCTCTTGACGTTCAGGCCCAGCATGAGCGATGGATGACGGCTTTTTTCCGGTCGCCTGCAAAAAAAATCAGCGAACTCACTACATAGTTATACAGTACTCATTTTAACAAAAGATATGCTCTCTTCAAAAAGAAATCCATCAAACAAAGTCGAAAAATGAAGAAAACATCCTTGTAATAAGCCGAAAAGGAAAAAGAAAATACCGCAATACCGATCTCTGCTGAACTCAAGCAACAAATGCACTGTTGGGCAAATCAGCTCTTGAAAAAGAGATGAGATGCGTCTGAATAGCCCGGATTCATTCAATGTTGCAGGCACAAACCCCTGTATTGAATGAACCCGGGGGGGGCTGGCTTATCCCACAACTTTTCCAGCCATAACGAGAGTTGGCGGGGCGCCAAGGTGACGTCCGGCAAGCAGAACATTCCAGTAAAGCCATTCAAAGCCAAGTTTTCCATACCAGTTCATTTTGGTCTCCTGGAGAAGGGTGAATGGCCCCAGTTTTGGCATAGGGAACTTGCCATGGAGCGGTTCAATCTTGTAGTTGAAGTCGATCAGCGAAGAGGTCCCTTTGGAATAGACAATAAAGCAGGTTGAGTGACCATCATAGATCTCCTCCGGCTTGACGCCGTGTATTTCGGACATGATATTGAACACCACAACATCAGCTTCATAATGGGCAACCGATCCCGCCTTTGAGGTCGGAACATTGGTAGCATCGCCAATGACATAGACTCTGTCGTGCTTGAGAGCCTTCAGGGTGTTCTGGTGAGTTGGTACATAGCCGATACTGTCGTCCATACCCGATTTGCTTATCACCTCATCACCGATGGTGGTAGGAACGATAACCAACGTGTCATAGTTTATCCGGTCACCTTTTACAGACTCGATATACTTCTCTTTTCCATTCACTGAACTGAGTTCGAAACTTGTGCTGATCTTGATGTTTTTGCTTTTTGCCGACTCAGTAAAAACCGCCGAAGCCTTTGGTTTCGTAAACGCTCCAGCCAGAGGGGTAACCAGTTCGATCTCGGTCTTCTCCCTGATGCCTTTATTGCGGCAGAACCAGTCTGCCATAAAAACAAACTCAATAGGCGCTACAGGACATTTGAATGGAAGCTCGGCAATATTCATCACCAGTTTGCCACCATTAAACTCTTTCAATTTAAGGCGCAATTGTTCAGCGGCCTCAATGGTATAAAATGAGAAGGCATTCTTGCCCCAGGCATCCAGCAAACCGTCATTCTCTTCAGGGGCAATCTTGCATCCCGTGGCAATAATCAAAAAATCGTACGTAAAGGTATGGTTTTTGCTCCTTACCTCCCTCTTCTCGGGATTGATATTGGTAATCTCATCAATCACAAAATTCACACCAGGAAGGATGTACTTTTTCCTTGAGCGTGTCAGGGTTTTCGACTTTTGCAGCCCGAAAGGAACAAAGAGCATACCAGGCTGATAGATATGCCGATCATCACGATCAATTACCGTAATCTCCCATTCGGCCGGTAAATGCCTCCTCAGATTATTGGCAACAATTGTTCCGCCGGTACCCGCACCCAATACAACGATCTTTTTTGACATTATCTTGCCTCCATTTCAGGAATCAGTTATGAAAGATTGGTGTGAAAAGAAAAAAAAGAGCTTTACAACAGCATGCGCACAGGTTTTGCAGATGCTCCGTTTCGAGCGGCACGTCAGAGAGTATTGACTCTAACTCGTTCTTTATAAAAGGTGTAGATGACACTTGGGAAGCATGTTATGAACACGATCGTTCAACCACATACTCCATAGCTCATACGAAGGAACCGCATGGCTATATACCCATAAATGTCTTGAAAAGATAAACATCATAATGATGAAAAACAAAAATGAACGTGATTTACTGACTCTTTGACGCAATATTTCAACCAGAGCCGAGTTCACAATCTTGTAGCACTCCCTTAACAATTCCTCAACAGAACGAATGGTACTTTGTGTGGCGCATAAAGATATGCGAAAGGAGTTCCGGAATTTCAAAGAACAAATCACACAAACCAACCCAATATTTGTTATGAGAAAAGTTGCATTGATAGTCGGTCTGGCCGCTTCCCTTGGGTTCAGCAATGCGCAGGCTGTTGACTGGAACTGGAAAGGAGATATCCGCTACCGTTACCAGTCTGATTTGACAGATCTTTCTGGTGTTTCCGGCGAACACAGCCGCGACCGCCACCGTTACCGCGTCCGCCTTGGCGTCTATCCATGGATCAATGAAGAGCTTTCTGCCGGCGTCCAGCTCGCATCCGCAGGCTCAGGAACTGAGACCACTTCACGTAATGAGACCATGGATGATATGTTCAATCCTGATCCCATCTATATCAACGAGGCATTCATCGATTATCATCCAACAGCGCTCAGCGGCAATGTCAACATTATCCTTGGTAAAAGGAGCGTCGCAAGCACCCTCATCACGTTGAACGATCTCGTCTGGGACACCGACCTCACCTTTGAAGGCGCAACCGTGCAGTACGGCAAGGATGGAGATGGCAAGGAGAAAGACGGTCTGAGTGCGGTTGCAGGGTACTATTTGCTCAGGGAGCAAAAAAATGTAAATCCTCTCGTTGATGCAAAGGATGCCTACCTTTTCGCTGGACAGCTCGCCTATAAAGGTGAAGTCAGCGATATCTCCTATCAACTCGGTGCAGCATACTACGATTATCTTAACTATGATTACAATATCGGGTCCGGGTTCTTTAAGAACAGTATAGACTATACAGGAAAAGACTTCAACATTGTTGAGTTTTTCGGCAGCTTTGGAGGGCAGATTACCGATACCCTTCCCTGGAAGGTCTCCGGTCAGTATGCGTTTAACACCGCAAAACATGCTGATTGGTTCAACATTAACGATGCCAAGAGGGACAGTTACCTTGTCGAGCTGAAAATCGGTGATGCCAAGCAGGTAGGACAGTGGTCTCTTTACGGTGATTATATCCGGATTGAACGGGATGCCGTTACCGCATTTACCGATTCAGATCGCAATGACGGATCAGGCACCAATCTTGAAGGGTTCAAGGTGGGGGCCGTCTATCATCTTGTCCAGAATATGACGCTTGGAGTAAACTATTTCAATTTCCAGACGATAGGAGATAACTCCAGGACCTATCATACCTTCATGGCAGATGCTGTCGTCAAGTTCTAACAATGTGTGTTGTTCTTTTGTGTGTTGTGTCGCTGGTTTGCAAGGCTGCTCCCTCCACTGAAGGAGAGTCTTGTAAAATCAGTAATAATTGCGCAAATCTTACTTATAATTTCTTACTAACTCAATGATGACAATCACTATGAAACTTTTTAAAAAAATACTTTTAAGTGCAACGGTTTTCGGTGTCATGGCTTCAGGCACCGCTCAGGCTGCCGGCAAAATCGTTATTGACGGTTCGACCACGGTCGGACCTATCGCCAAGGCATTTGCCGAACACTTTACCAAAACCACCGGCATTCAGGTAACGGTAAGCGAGTCCGGTTCAGGAAACGGTGCGAAAAGCCTGATCAACAAAACCTGTGACATTGCCACCATGTCTCGCCCCATGAAAGACAATGAACTCACTGCCGCCAAAGGTAAAGGCGTCAATCCTGTCGAGCACATCGTCGCCCTTGATGGCCTCTCCATTGTGGTTCATCCGAGTAACCGCATCAACGCACTTACAAAAGCACAGATCCGCGGCATTTACATGGGTAAATACACCAACTGGAGCCAGGTTGGAGGGCCAAACTCTCCTATCGTGATGATCCAGCGTGAATCGAACAGCGGTACAGCCGACTCCTTTAAAGAGCTGGTTATGGGCAAGGAAAATCCGATTTCCAAGAGAGCAGAGACCCAGGCAAGTAACGGCGCCATCAAGAGCCGCGTAGCATCTACCCCTGCTGCAATCAGCTATATCGGTCTCGGCTTTGTTGACGCATCAGTCAAAGCTGTTCTTGTTGACGGCGTTGAAGCTGACGTCAAAACAGTCAAGAACAACACCTACCCGGTTCACCGCTTCCTTTTCTTTTACACCAATGGCCAGCCTGCCGGAGCTGTCAAGCAGTTCATCGATCTGCCAAAGACACCTGAAGGCAAACGTATCATAACCGAAACCGGTTTTGTCAACTACTATTGATTTGCCGACGGCAGAGGCTTTATGCTGATGCCTGAAAACAACAACACCGAAAAGCCGTCTCACTCCAGGACGGCTTTTCGGTATCAAACAAAAACATTACGACCCATGAACTCTAAAGCACTGCGTTTTTTTCTGCCCGTTCTGCTATCCGCAGCTCTGGCGCCGGCACTCTCTCCGACGGCTTTGGCGTTTAATGCTGCCCATCTGGCATTGCTCAAAGCCGGAGTGGAATCGTGGAACAGCATGAGAGGCACTCACCAGGAGTTTCTTCCTGACCTTTCGGGCGCTGAACTGAAAGGCAAAAAGCTGAACGGAGTTGATTTACACAATGCAAACATGTCAGGCACCGATCTCAGCCAGTCAGACCTCAGCCATGCGAACCTCCAGAACGCACAGCTTGATTCAGCAAAAATGAGTTGCACCATCCTCTTCAGGGCAAATCTTAAGGGCGCCCTGTTACGCGGCGCTGATCTCGAAAGTGCACAACTGGATGGCGCAAATCTTTATCGGGCTGTGCTTGAAACAGCAGTTCTTAAAAAGGCTGACTGCTCGAATGCCGATATGAGGGAATCGGATCTTCGAGAGAGCAATCTTCGGGAGACGACACTGGTGAATGCCAATCTCAGCGGATCGGATTTACGGGCCGCTTACCTTTGGCGGGCAAATCTCAGCCGGGCAAACATGACGGGGGTAAAGGTATCAGAAAAGAGTGTGCTTGACAACGGCAAATACGCCACACTGTTATGGGCGCAAAACCATCAATCGTTCTTTGTTGAGGATACCTCGCCATTCCTTTCAGCCAGCACGGTCAGTTCCGCTTCAAAAAAGAGTTTTGCTTCCCGCAATATCTGGCGGCAGTCAGATGGTCCGACCCACGTCACCTACGACAGAGAGCAATACGAGCAAATAAAAAGCGATGTATTCGAACTGAACAAGATGAGAAAAAACAACCGCGATATCCGCATAAATCTCACAGGCGCTTCATTCGATCACAAAAATCTCTCTTATGCCGATTTAAGCCACGCACTCCTGCAATATGCCAGCTTTAAGGCGACCGATCTCGGCGACAGTGATCTTCGAGGTGCAGATTTGAGGAGTTGCGACTTCCGGGAAGCAAACCTGCAACATGCCGATCTTGCAGGTGCCGATCTCAGAGGAGCCAATCTCTGGCGAGCCAATCTCAGCCGTACCCGTCTTACTGAAGCTCTTGTAACCAGCTCGACCATCCTTGATTCTGGCAAAAAAGCCACACCCGAACTGGCTCGGCGTCACGGGCTCGTTTTTGTAGAACAATAGCGTTACCGCCGAACCCAGGCTATACTGACTGATTGCTTCCCGCCAGCAGCTCCCCGCTCTTGTCGGGAAGTGCCAACGCAAAAAAGCCGTCCCACTCCAGGACGGCTTTTTTGCTTATGCAAGTGGGTTCAGCTTATGCTCCGGCCATCATTGCTTCGATATCGGCAGTAACGGTTCCGACAGGCTTGATACCGAATTTTTCGACCAGAACAGCCGCAACATTCGGAGTCAGGAACTCAGGCAGTGTTGGCCCGAGGCGGATACCTTTTACACCAAGAAAGAGCAATGCAAGGAGCACCGTAACGGCTTTCTGCTCATACCAGGCAATATCGAAGGAGATCGGCAGATCATTGATATCATCAAGCTGAAAAACCTCCTTGAGTTTCAGGGCAATCACCGCAAGCGAGTAGGAGTCGTTGCACTGACCTGCATCAAGCACACGGGGAATCCCGCCAATATCACCCAGCTCAAGCTTGTTGTAGCGGTACTTTGCACATCCTGCGGTCAAAATTATGGTACCCTCAGGCAAGGCGGCGGCAACATCGGTATAGTACTGGCGTGACGCATGACGCCCATCACAGCCAGCCATCACCACAAAGCGCTTGATTGCGCCACTTTTGACGGCAGCAACCACCTTGTCGGCAAGCGCAAGCACCTGGTTGTGGGCAAATCCACCAACAATTTTGCCATTTTCAAGCTCTTTTGGTGGCTTACAGGTTTTTGCCATTTCAACAAGAAGCGAAAAATCCTTCTCTTTACCCTCAGCCCTTGCTGCAATATGCTTCAGCCCGGGGTAACCTGCCATGCCGGTAGTGAACATGCGGTTGCGGTATGCTTCGCGAACAGGAACAATACAGTTCGTTGTCATCAGGATCGGGCCGTTGAAGGTATCAAACTCCTTGTCCTGCGACCACCATGCGCCACCATAATTACCCACAAAATGAGAGTACTTCTTGAATGCAGGATAGTAGTGTGCCGGCAGCATTTCGCAGTGGGTATAGACATCAACGCCCGTTCCCTCAGTCTGCCTCAGCAACTCTTCCAGATCGCGCAAGTCATGGCCGGAAATCAGGATTCCCGGATTTTTACCCACACCGGTGCTCACGGTGGTGATCTCGGGATGACCGTATGTTGTTGTATTTGCCTTGTCGAGCAGAGCCATTGCCTTGACGGCGACCCCACCGGTTTCGAGCACCAGTCCGGTCAACTCGTCCGCCGGCAGCTCTTTGGTAAGCGCTGCAAGCGCCTTCACATAAAAAGCATAGATATCTTCATCATGATAACCAAGCACAGCCGCATGATCGGTATAGGCTGCAAGCCCCTTCAAACCGTACAGCACAAGGCTTTTCAGTGAGCGCAGATCTTCGTTCTCGCTGAGGCTGTTGATGCTGACCGTTGCTGCCTTGGCCAGAAAATCCTCTTTGGAGCTGCCATTCCAGTGAGCCGCATCATGATCAGAGCAATGATCAAGCGAAGCATTCAGCTCATCACGCACCGCAAGGGTCTTGCGGATCTGTGCGACGATTGAATCCTCATCAAAATTGGTATTGGTCACCGTCACAAAAAGCGACTCGCTGATCAGTTGCCCGACATTCACCGACACACTTCCTGCAAGCTTTTCAGCCGCCAGTGCAAGGCCCTCTGCTGCATAGACCAGCACATCCTGAAGCTGTGCAGTAGGCTCATCTTTTCCGCATACCCCACGCACCGTACAACCGGTACCATGAACGCTCTCCTGACATTGATTACAAGACATTCCCATCGTTCTACCCTCCATTATTGGTTACTTTAGAGCAAACACTTCAAAATTACAACGAACCGCTATAAAACTCAAACATTAACCTCTGAGAGTGATCATCATGCTGTTTCACCACTGCCATGCGTCATGCCATTTGCCGCATCAAGATCCCGTATCAGTTTGCCGATGGTGACCTTGTCAAATTCACTGTTGACAACCTGCTCAATACGCATGATCTCATGGCGGAGCACACACCGGGCACGGTTTGCACATAACTGTTTGCGAAACATGCACTCCGACACCTGCACCTTTCCCTGAAAAATCTCAATCAACTGCGCTATCGGAATCTCGTCTGGATCTTTTTTTAACATGAAGCCTCCCTGCGCTCCCTCCTTCGAAATAATCAGATCATGGCGGATCATCTCCTGCAACAATCCACGCAAAAACTGATAAGGGATATCCTGCTCGGTTGAAATAGCCTTGGCCGATAGATAAACACCCCTCTTCGAGCCAAGCATCAAGAGCGCCCGTATCGCATAATCTGTTTTTTTGGTCAGTACCTTCATGGTGATTCGTTTAATTGATATCAATATAGTATCAGTTCAATAAAAAGAAAACTTATTTTTTCAGAAAAAGATAAGTTGGCAAACAAAGAAGACTATTTTTCTGCTGGAGCTTGTACAATAACCGGTATAACATATTGAAAAAAATATCGTTAATGACTTCACCCAACGTCAGAAAGAAGCAAGCGATATTTCTCAGGGGAGGAGCGGTTTGGTTCAAAGGGGAGTTTACAGGAAAGATTGACCGTTTCTGAACGTGACACGGTCAGCGTCAATGCCCTTCCTGGAGGCTGATACCTGAAAGAAGGGCCTACGCTGAGCGGAAAAGTGATCATGCCTTAAAAGCGCCAGTATCAACCCACTCGTTTTTCAGGAGCACCCACCAGTCAACAGCCAATCCTTTCAAAACATAGTCGTAAGGCAACCAGGCATAACCGCCGTCGCCCCATTCTGGTCCCCAGGAGTTTCTGATAAGCAGGGCTCCTTTGGTTTCCGTTGCCTTGGGATTGGTATTCTTGATCTTCATGGTGTCATCATAACCGACAGCAGAAACGGCATGGCCACCTGCAATTTTCTCTCCGGCGGTCGGATAGGGTATTTTTCCGGTTGTGGCCGCCTGTGATATTGAGTTATAGACGGTAAAACCAAACATCGCGGGAATGCCTGCAGAAAGATTTGCCTTGATCTGTGTCAGCAATGCGTCTTTGGTCGTCCCTGTCGGATCAAGACGAAAATAACTTATTGCCTGAAAACTCTGGGCAAAGGCGTAACAGAATGCTGAAGGCTCCTTGTCAAAATCAGCAATGACATAGGGCAGATATTCTTCCGGTGGCACACCAAAAAGAACAATCGCTCCCATGGTTGAGCGAAGAAATGCACCGGTGTCTCCTGTCCAGCGCAACAGGTTTCTCGTCGTTTTGTAGAGGAAAAGCCGGGATGCATCGATATGCTTCCCAAATGCCCTCCTTTCAAAATACTCGACAACCCCGACGCCAGCATGTGCTGTGCACGATCCAATCGTTTCCTGGTTTTCGATCGGAGAACACCAGGACCTTAAATCAACAGAGGCGGGAACGGTCAGTTTTGCCGGTTTTGCCACACCCGACTTTGCAAGCATCGCCTTCACAGAGTCCTTCTGCCCCAACTGCTTCCTGATTAATGAAACTTCATTATGATCTGCCGTGTAATCCTTGAAATCAGGATAATCCGGCAACCATCCCATTCCTGATACCTCCATAATTTGGTCCATAGATCCTCCAGTTTTTGTTTTAATGAATAAAAACCTGAATCGGAAAATTTGCACGTACACAAAGATTAATATAAACGTATCATACAAATAAAACAGTGTTTGTACATATTTTACACACACACTCAAACGGTGCGTGCCCGAACCGGTTCATTTCACCGAAATCCACCATTCACCCCCGATACGCCAAAACAGGCCAACATTCGCCCACTCTCCACTCTTCATTGTCAATTGCCAATTGTCCATTGTTTTGCATACCTTATCCTCATTCCTTTCAATCATCAATCACTCGGGTATGAAACAATCCATCTTGCCGAAAATGCTCTCTGCGGCCGTACTTCTTTTGCTTCTTGCCGGACTCTCCGCCTGCCAGAAGAAGAGCGACAAGAGCCGTCAGGAACAGATTGTTGTCGGCGTTTCGGCTGACTTCGACTACCTCAATCCCCTGCTCATACAGCTCTCCATGTCGCGCGAGGTGTGCACGCTGCTCTACCCTTCTCTGGTCAAGCCCTCCTACGACGAAAAAAAGGGGGCAATAAGCTTTTTGCCCGGCACCGCCAAAAGCTGGGAGTTCTCCGCTGACGGCAAACAAGCGACCTTCAATTTGCGCGGCGACGCGGTATGGGAGGATGGCAAGAGAGTGACCTCCCACGACTTCAAATACTCCTACGCACTCTACAAGAACCCTGAAATTGCCAGTTCACGGCAGCACTACCTCAACGACCTGCTCCTGCTTCCGGATGGAACGGCCGATATTGAGCGCGCCGTAGAGACCCCGAACGATTCAACACTGGTACTTCATTTCAGCAAACCGATGGCACAGGGTATTGTGCTCGACCATTTCAACGACCTGATGCCGGTAGCCGAGCATCTCTTCAAAAACTATGCCGCAAATGAAATCCGCACCAAGGCCGCCGAAATACCAGTCTTGAGTGCAGGGCCCTTCAAGGTGAAACAATGGGTCCGTCAGGAAAAACTGGAGCTTGTCACCAACCCCTCATCGCATCTTCCTCGTCCGGCAACCATCAAAAAGATGGTTTTTGTGGTGGCGCCTGAATACACCACCCGACTTGCCATGCTGAAGTCGGGGCAGATCGACGCCATGATCTCGGCTGGCGGAATCAATCCAAAGGATATCAGCGAGCTTGCCAAAAGTTCACCCTCCATTGTGATCAAACCGGTCAAAAACCGCTTTTTCGACAGCATTGTCTGGCTCAACATTGATGGCGAAGCTTGGCGCAATGGGCGCAAAGTGGTACCGAACGCCCTCTTTGGCGACAAGGTGGTACGCCAGGCGCTCACACTCGCCATTGACCGCCAATCGATCATTGACGGCTTCATGGGGCCGGAGCACGCGACCATCGTCAACACCTCGCTTTCACCGGCCTACCGCGAAATCGCCGACACCTCGCTCGACCCCTACCAGTATGACCCCAGGAGAGCTACAGCCCTGCTGCGCTCGGTTGACTGGGCACCTGGCCCCGACGGCATTCTGCAGAAAAACGGGAAAAAATTCTCCTTTGAACTTGCGGCCCCGGTCGGCAACCCACGGCGCAACTATGCCGCAACCATTATTCAGCAGAACCTCCGCGAAATCGGCATTGAGTGTCGTCTGAAATTTGACGAAAGCCTTATTTTCAACAAAAACCAGAACGAGTTCCGTTACGATGCGGCCCTTTCGGGGATGGCGGCCGAAACACTCCCCTTCCAGCTTATCATCTGGGGCTCCGACTTTGCCCGTCGCCCCTTCAACTCCTCGGCCTTTCAGAACAAGGAGCTCGACACCATCATTGCCGAACTAAGCCGCCCCCTCCCTTTGGAACGTAGCGTTGCCCTCTGGAAAAGCTACCAGAAAATCCTGCACGATGAACAGCCGAGAAGCTTCCTCTACTACTACGATGAACTTGAAGGCGTCAACAACCGCATCAAAAACACCAATATCAACCTGATCTCCACGCTCTACAACGCCTTTGAGTGGAGCGCTCAATAAAAGAGGGTTCGGCACTGTTTGCCACCAGTGCCGAATTTTACTATATTCAACTACTTTTTTGCAAAGCAGTTAAAGAATTTCCGCCACCATCAGTGAACTCATTGTTTTATGCCTCGTTACACACCCGAACAACTTGAAAGGAGAAATGCCTCTGTCTGGACAAAAGTGCAGGGAATCCTCGCACCCATCCAGTTTGTCATGTTTCTTGCCGGCCTGACGGTCACCTGGCTCTACCAGTCGCACAACGGGATCGACAACTTTGCCTGGATCACTTTTTTTGTCACACTGAAAACCCTTATGCTTGTCCTGATTTTTGTGACCGGGGGTTTTTTTGAGCTTGAGGTCTTCGGCCAATTTGCCTTTGTTCATGAATTTTTTTGGGAAGATTTCGGCAGCGCCATCGCCATGGTAGTGCATCTCTCATACTTCGTCCTCTTCTTCATCGGGCTTGATGAAGCGACACTTATCTGGACTGCACTGCTCGCCTATCTGAGCTATCTTGTCAATGCTGCACAATTTGTCATCCGCCTGCTCCTTGAAAAGCACAATGAAAAAAAGCTCAAGCAGCGTCAGTCGGCCTGATCATACAAACTTACTATGAAAGCAAAAGCTATTGTCTTCAGTGGCGTACGCCAGATTGAACTCTCTGAGGTGACCCTTAAACCTCTCTCATCAACCGATGTGCTGGTTGAAACATGGTGGTCATCAATCAGCACCGGTACGGAAAAAATGGCTTTCAACGGCCTCATTCCCTCCTGGCCCTTCATCTTTCCCTTTATTCCCGGCTACGAAACCGTCGGAAAAATCATTGAAGCGGGCGACCACGTCAACCAGAGTTTAATCGGCAAATTCGCCTATGTTGCTGGCTCCTTCGGGTATGAAGGGGTCAATGCCGCTTTCGGAGGCGCTTCGGAGTACATCGTCTGCCCGGTCGAGAGCATCACGGTGCTCGACAACATGGAGAATCCACAATCCGGCATTGCCCTGCCCCTTGGTGCAACCGCCCTCCATATTGTTGACTTGGCACAGGTTGAAAACAAAAAGGTGCTGGTGCTTGGCCAGGGTGCCGTAGGCATTCTCGCCGCCGAACTCGCACAGCTCATGGGCGCAAAACTGGTCGCCGTGACCGAACCCAACAAAAAACGGCTTCACCTCTCAACGGCTGACCTCAAGGTAGATCCCGAAACAGAGGATGTTGCCGCAGCCCTCGCCGGCCACGAATTCGACATTCTGATCGACAGTACCGGCATCATGAGCGCCATCGATACCGGCCTGCGCTTTCTGAAGTTTCAGGGAACCGTAATTCTTGGAGGCTATTACCAGCGAATCAACATCGACTACTCCCAGGCCTTCCAGAAAGAGCTCTCCTTCATTGCGGCAAAACAGTGGGCCAAAGGTGATCTGGAGCGGGTAAGGGAGCTGATTGCAAGCCACAAACTCAACGCCGAACGAATTTTTACCCATCAGCACAGGGTTGAGGAGGAGATCACCGAAGCCTATCAGAAGGCATTCACCGATCCCGACTGCCTCAAAATGATACTGCTCTGGAAAACCGGCACAAAGCAGGAGGGCACAGCGTCCCCTGTCACTGCACAACCATAAGCAGCACACGATGGCAGCAAGAACCATAGCGATATACGGCAAGGGAGGCATAGGCAAAAGCTTTACGACCACCAACCTCAGCGCCACCTTTGCCCTGATGAACAAGCGGGTGCTCCAGCTCGGCTGTGACCCCAAGCACGACTCAACCACCTCCCTCTTCGGCGGCATTTCGCTGCCCACCGTGACCGACCTCTTCGCTGAAAAAAACGCACGAAACGAGCAAGTCTCCATCAGCGAC
>CAJAIK010000088.1 GCA_903939765.1 uncultured Chlorobiaceae bacterium
GTTTTGGGGTATTGATAGTATACGTCAGTAGCTTAATTGGTAGAGCAGCGGTCTCCAAAACCGCAGGTTGGGGGTTCGATTCCCTCCTGACGTGCACGCAGAAAAAATTTTCACTGAAGTTTATTTCGCACTTGTATTCATGACAAAATATATCGGCAAGGCAGGTCAGTATTATCGTGATGTCATCAGTGAGATGCGTAAGGTTATATGGCCGAGTAAAGAGGAAATCAAGGACTTGACCATTGTTGTGCTGACAGTTTCTGGTATTCTTGCCTTGTTTACCTTTCTTGTCGACTGGGTCATAAATTTCGTTATGGGAAAGTTATTGTAAGCAAAAGTGTTAAGGTTGAATTGATGAGCGCAAGAAAAAAGGATGTTGAAGATCAGGGTGTCCCGGTTGCCCGCTGGTATGCACTCAGGATTTATTCAGGTCATGAGCGCAAGGTTAAAGAGGGGATTGAGGCTGATGTGCTTCGTTGTGGTCTTGGTGACAAGATATTGCAGATTTATGTCCCCTATGAGCGTTTTGTCGAAGTCAAGAATGGCAAAAAAAGAAGCTTGACGAAAAACGCTTTTCCGGGTTACGTGCTTATCGAAGCGGTGCTTGACAAGCAGACAAGGAATTTAATTCTTGACATCCCTTCCGTTATGGGATTTCTTGGTGTTGATGATGTGCCCACACCGTTGAGGCCGGAAGAGGTGGAAAAGATTCTTGAGCCGGAGAATACCATTGAGCATCGTTCTGTTTTTGAGGCGCCATTCAAGATCGGTGATTCCGTCAAGGTGATTGATGGTCCATTCAGCTCGTTGACCGGTGTTGTTCATGAAGTATGCCTCGAAAGAATGAAGGTTAAGGTTATGATAAGCTTTTTCGGTCGCAGTACACCGACAGAGCTTGATTTTTCACAAGTTAAGTCAGTTTCCCAATAATAGGTGCTTAAGTAACTTAAGCTTCTGAATAGAGATAGTTTATGGCAAAAAAGGTACTCGGTTTTATCAAGCTTCAGATTCCTGCTGGTGCAGCGAACCCTGCTCCTCCTGTCGGTCCTGCACTTGGACAGAAGGGTGTCAATATCATGGAGTTTTGCAAGCAGTTCAATGCAAAAACCCAGTCTGAAGCGGGGATGATTATCCCGGTAGTGATTACGGTATACTCTGACAAGTCATTCACGTTTATTACAAAAACCCCTCCGGCAGCAGTTCTGTTGCTTAAAGAGGCTGGCCTGAAGAAAGGTTCGGGTGAACCAAACCGTAATAAGGTTGGTACCGTTACCCGTGAACAGGTTCGCAAAATTGCTGAGCTGAAAAGGCCTGATCTCAATGCTTTCGATGGCAGGGGAGCTGAAGAGATGATTATGGGTACGGCAAGAAGTATGGGGATTGTTGTTCAGGATTAAGAAAAGTTTTTGGTGTTCAGGGATGTGGGAGGCTGAAAAGCCGCTTTTTTAACCACTTTTACAAAAAAAATTATAATGGCTGGAAAAAAATACAGTAACGCGGCATCAAAGATCGAGCGCTTTCGTGAGTACGATCTGGTGGATGCTGTCGAGAAGGTGAAGGAGATTACCGAGGTTAAATTTGATGCTACGGTTGATGTTGCCGTAAAGCTTGGTGTTGATCCCCGTCATGCTGATCAGGTTGTCCGTGGGACGGTGATGTTGCCGCATGGTACCGGTAAAACGGTTTCCGTGCTTGTGGTCTGCAAAGAGGCCAAGGCTGAAGAGGCAAGGGCCGCCGGAGCAGATATGGTTGGATTTGAAGAGTATATCGAAAAAATCCAGGAGGGATGGACCGGTGTTGATGTCATTATTGCGACTCCTGATGTCATGGGTCAATTGGGTAAGGTTGCCAAGATTCTTGGACCACGCGGTTTGATGCCTAATCCGAAGTCAGGCACAGTAACGATGGATGTGGCCAAGGCGGTCAAAGAGGTCAAGGCCGGTAAAATCGAGTTCAGAGTTGATAAAGCTGGAAATGTTCATGCTCCTGTCGGCAAGGTTTCGTTCCAGTCTGATCAACTGGTTGCCAATATTGCCAGCTTCCTTAAGGAGGTTGTTCGTCTGAAGCCATCGGCAGCCAAAGGTCAGTATGTGCAGGGTATTGCGCTTTCGAGCACGATGTCGCCGAGCGTGAAGGTTAAAATGGAAAAATTTGTCGCCTAATAAAAACGGTTTATACGATGAAGCGAGATAGAAAAGAGGAGATCGTTCAGGATGTTGCTGAAAAGATCAACAGGTCACAGGGTATATATCTGACCGAATTTCAGGGGTTGAGCGTTGCCAAAATGTCAGAGCTTCGCCGTGAGTTTCGCAAGGTGGGAGTTGAGTACCGTGTTGTTAAAAACACACTTATTAAACAGGCTCTGAAGGATTTGGCCGGTGCGGACAAGCTTGCTCCGGGTCTTAAAGGCACAACTGCTGTGGCGTTTGGATTTGATGATCCTACAGCACCTGCAAAGGTTATCAGGAAGTTCAGCAAAACCAATGATGCGCTGAAGTTCAAGATGGCATCGATTGACGGTGTTGTGTTCGGTTCTGATCAGCTTCCGCTTCTTTCCGAGATGCTCTCCAAGACTGAAAATATCGGTCGTGCTGCCGGGCTTATCAACGGCGTGGTCAGCTCTGTTCCGATGGTAGTCAATGCGGTCATGAGAAATCTGGTCTATGCTCTCGATCAGATAGCCCGCCAGAAGCAGTAAATTACACAAATCTATTACGCACTCACAGAAATTATTATACATTGTAAATTAAACAAGAGAGGGGAATAATGTCTATCGAAACACTTGTAGAGGAAATTGGTAAATTAACTCTTACTGAAGCTTCAGAGCTTGTAAAAGCGCTGGAAGAGAAGTTCGGTGTCAGCGCTGCCCCTGTTGCAGTTGCTGGTGTCGCAGCAGCGGCTGCTGGTGATGTCGTGGTTGTGGAAGAGCAGACTGAGTTTGACGTTGTGCTGTTAGCCGCAGGCGAGAGCAAGATCAACGTGATCAAAGCAGTTCGTGCAATCACAGGTCTTGGCCTGAAAGAGGCGAAGGACCTTGTTGATGGCGCTCCAAAAACGGTGAAAGAGGCCATTACCAAAGACGAAGCAGAAAAGATTGCCAAAGAGCTGAAGGACGCAGGAGCATCAGTAGAGGTGAAGTGATCTTTGAAAAGAGTCATTACTACAGCAAGCTCCGTTTCAATATGAGACGGAGCTTTGTCTGTTTGTATAAGAACAGTTTTGAATGGTAGTTCCTGTGATGATACGATTAAGGTTAAGCTGCACGTTTCATTCGTCCGGCAAAGTTTTTGTGGATATTTGTGATGACTTTAATCTGTAAGTAATTCATGCAATTGATAAAAGTGAGGTGCATGTGAAAGTGGCTGATGCAACAACAACACCCTGTATTGACTTTTCAAAAATCAAGAGTATTATAGAGCCCCCCGACCTATTAAAAGTCCAGTTAGATTCATTCCATAATTTTATACAGGATAGCGTACCTCTTGCAAAAAGAAAGGACCAGGGTCTTGAGAGGGTTCTTCGCGGAGCATTTCCCATTACCGATACACGGGGGCTCTATCTGCTTGAGTATATTTCATATAGCTTTGATAAACCAAAGTATACCATTGAGGATTGTATTGAAAGGGGTCTGACCTATGACGTTTCCCTGAAAGTAAAGCTCAAGCTCTCCTACAAGGATGAGGCTGATGAGACTGACTGGAAGGAGACGATACAGCAGGAGGTTTACCTTGGCAGGATTCCTTACATGACAAACCGCGGCACCTTTATTGTTAATGGTGCTGAACGTGTGGTGGTCGCCCAGCTTCACCGCTCACCTGGTGTTGTTTTCAGTGAGGCGGTCCATCCGAACGGCAAAAAGATGTATTCGGCCAAAATTGTGCCGACGAGAGGCTCATGGATTGAGTTTCAGACCGATATCAATAACCAGATTTTTGTCTATATCGACCAGAAGAAAAATTTTCTGGTCAGTGCGCTTTTGCGCGCCATAGGTTTTGCCAGAGATGAAGATATCCTCGGTCTTTTTGACCTTGTTGAAGAGGTTTCACTGAAGTCAAGCAAAAAAGAGCAGTTGGTCGGCCAGTATCTGGCTTCCGATATTGTTGACATGCAGACTGGCGAGGTGGTGAGTGCAAGGACGGCGATTACAGAAGATATATTTGAGCAGATTCTTGCTGCCGGCTACAAAACCGTCAAGGTGATGAAGACGTTTGCGGGTGGTGACAAGGGAATAGACAAATCCATCATCATCAATACCATCCTCAACGACAACTCGGCGACCGAGGAAGAGGCGCTTGAGATTGTTTATGAAGAGCTGAGAGCCAATGAGGCTCCCGATATTGACGCGGCACGAAGCTTTCTTGAGAGAACTTTTTTCAACCAGAAAAAATATGATCTCGGTGAGGTTGGCCGTTACAGGATTCGCAAAAAGCTCGGTAAGGAATTTGAGGACCTGACTACGTATCTTGCTGAAAAGCCTGAGCTTAAACAGCTTTCAGATACTATTTACGAAAAAATTCTTCAGACCATACAATCCTTTTCCGATGAACCGACGGGTGAGGATATTCTGGTGCTGACGCATTATGATATTATTTCGGTCATCTATTACCTGATTAAACTTGTCAACGGTCTTGCCGATGTTGATGATGTCGATCATCTGGCGAACCGCCGCGTGCGCTCGGTCGGCGAGCAACTTGCAGCCCAGTTTGTTATTGGACTTGCGAGGATGGGAAAAAATGTCCGTGAAAAACTCAACTCAAGAGACTCGGACAAAATAGCTCCTGCCGATCTTATCAATGCACGGACGGTCTCGAGCGTTGTCTCAAGTTTCTTTGCGACAAGTCAGCTCTCCCAGTTCATGGACCAGACCAACCCTCTGGCTGAAATGACCAACAAGAGAAGGGTTTCTGCCCTTGGACCTGGTGGTCTTACCCGCGAACGTGCAGGTTTTGAGGTTCGTGACGTTCACTATACCCACTACGGACGGCTTTGCCCGATTGAAACTCCTGAAGGCCCGAATATCGGTCTGATCTCCTCCCTTTCGGTCTATGCGGAGATTAACGATAAAGGCTTTATCCAGACACCTTACCGTGTGGTCGATAAAGGCCAGGTGACCGATACCGTCCTGATGCTTTCAGCCGAAGATGAGGAAAACAAGATTACCGTACCAGTCAGTGTTCCTCTTGATGAGAACAACAGAATAGCGCTGGAAACGGTTCAGGCCAGGACAAAGGGTGACTATCCCGTTGTTGCGGCAGAAGATGTCAATTATATGGACGTTTCTCCCGTTCAGATTGTCAGTGCTGCAGCGGCACTGATTCCTTTCCTTGAGCATGATGACGGTAACCGTGCGCTTATGGGCGCAAACATGCAGCGCCAGGCGGTTCCGCTCCTGACCTCTGAAGCTCCTGTAGTCGGTACCGGCATGGAAGCCAAGGTAGCAAGGGATTCCCGTTCAGTCATTGTTGCTGAAGGAGCCGGAGTGCTCGAAGATGTTACGGCGGAATATATCCAGGTGCGCTACGATCTTGGTCTGGATAATGATGTTCGTCTCTCGATGCTTGATCCGGACGAAGGGTTGAAAACCTATAAGTTAATCAAGTTCAAGCGCTCCAACCAGGATACCTGTATTTCACAGAAACCTCTGGTGCATATTGGCCAGCGTGTTGAGAAAGGCACGGTGCTTGCTGACAGCTCATCGACCGAAAATGGAGAGCTGGCGCTTGGAAAAAATGTACTGGTGGCCTTTATGCCATGGCGTGGCTACAATTTTGAAGATGCGATCATTCTCAGTGAAAGGCTTGTCTATGACGATGTCTTTACGTCGATCCATATTCACGAATTTGAGGCCAATGTCCGCGATACGAAACGAGGTGAGGAGCAGTTTACCCGTGATATCTATAATGTCAGTGATGAGGCGCTCCGGAACCTTGATGAGAACGGTATTGTACGCATTGGTGCGGAAGTCAAGGAGCGGGATATTCTGGTCGGAAAAATAACGCCAAAAGGCGAAAGCGATCCGACACCGGAAGAAAAACTGCTCAGGGCAATTTTCGGTGACAAATCAAGCGATGTCAAGGATGCTTCCATGCACGTGCCTGCCGGAATGAAGGGTATTGTCATCAAGACAAAGCTTTTCAGCCGCAAGAAAAAGGTTGGCATGGATGTGAAGGAAAAAATTGAGCTTGTCGACAAGAAATATGACGCCAAAGAGTATGATCTGCGCAAGCGGTTTGCCAAATGGGTGAAACAGCTTCTTGGAGGCAAGAGTTCTGCAGGTGTTTACAATGATAAAGGCAAGCAACTCATCGCAGAGGATGTGGTGTTTGAAGAGAGCCTCCTTGCGAAGTTCAGTGCAATGCCTTTTCTTGAGTCGATTGATTTTTCCAAAGGAGTGACAGATTCCAGGAAAGTTAATGACAATGTGGTACGCCTGGTCAAAGAGTTCCGTTTCATGCTCAAAGATCTGGCTGATGAGCGCGACAATGAGAAATATAAAATCAATGTCGGCGATGAACTTCCTCCGGGAATCGAGGAGCTTGCCAAGTGTTACATTGCCCAGAAAAGGAAAATTCAGGTAGGTGACAAGATGGCCGGACGGCACGGTAACAAGGGTGTTGTTGGTAAAATTCTGCCGATTGAGGATATGCCATTCATGGCGAATGGAACACCGGTTGATATTGTGCTCAATCCGCTTGGTGTGCCGAGCCGCATGAACATTGGCCAGCTTTATGAAACCTCGCTCGGCTGGGCAGCCAAAAAGTTGGGTGTCAAGTTTAAAACGCCGATTTTCAATGGTGCCACCTATGAGGAGGTACAGCATGAACTCGAAAGGGCAGGTCTTCCGGCTCATGGAAAGGTAAGTCTTTTTGATGGACGTACCGGTGAGCGGTTTGATGACGAAGTGACCATAGGTTATATTTACATGCTCAAGCTGAGTCACCTTGTTGACGACAAAATTCATGCCCGTTCTACGGGTCCATACTCGCTCATAACCCAGCAGCCGCTTGGTGGAAAGGCACAGTTTGGTGGTCAGAGGTTTGGTGAAATGGAGGTCTGGGCTCTTGAAGCTTATGGTGCGGCCAATATCCTTCGGGAGATGCTGACGGTCAAATCAGATGATGTGATAGGGCGGAACAAAACCTACGAAGCAATTGTCAAGGGTCAGAATCTGCCGGAGCCCGGTATACCTGAATCCTTCAATGTGCTTGTCAGGGAATTGCAGGGCTTGGGTCTTGAGATACGTATTGACGACAAGGTTCCTTAGTAATGTGTTAATTGGCGTGTACATCATTAACGGACGTTCAAAAGAGTCGTTTAAAAAGGAATATTGACTATGATTTTTTCACAGGGAGCATCGCCCTTAAAAGGTGAATTTTCAAGAATAAAGTTTAGTATTGCGTCACCCGAGAGCATTCTTGCCCATTCAAGGGGAGAGGTACTGAAGCCGGAGACGATAAACTACCGCACGTTCAAGCCTGAACGTGACGGTTTGATGTGCGAAAAAATATTCGGTCCAACAAAGGATTGGGAGTGTTATTGCGGCAAATACAAACGTGTTCGCTATAAAGGGATTATATGCGACCGTTGCGGTGTTGAGGTTACAACCAAGAGTGTCCGCAGGGAGCGCATGGGCCATATTGCTCTGGCGGTTCCTGTGGTGCATACCTGGTTTTTCCGTTCAGTTCCGAGCAAGATCGGCGCATTGCTTGATCTTTCGACCAAGGAGCTCGAGCGGATCATCTACTACGAAGTCTATGTGGTTATCAACCCCGGTGAACCTGGTGAAAAACAGGGGATCAAGAAGCTTGACCGTCTGACTGAAGAACAGTATTTCCAGATTATCACAGAGTATGAAGATAATCAGGATCTTGAGGATTCAGATCCGGACAAGTTTGTTGCCAAGATGGGCGGTGAAGCTATTCACATGCTTCTCAAGAATATTGACCTTGATGTATCCGCGATCCATCTCCGCAAGGTGCTCAAAGAGAGCAACTCGGAACAGAAAAGAGCTGATGCGCTGAAACGGCTGAAGGTTGTAGAGGCTTTCAGAAAAAGTTATGAGCCGCACAAGAAAACCCGGAAAAAGCCTCAGGGGCTATTCCCTGAGGATGAGCTTCCGGAGCCCTATGTCTATGAAGGCAACAAGCCGGAATATATGGTGATGGAAGTCGTGCCGGTCATTCCGCCCGAACTTCGTCCGCTTGTGCCTCTTGAAGGTGGTCGGTTTGCCACATCGGATCTCAATGACCTTTATCGCAGGGTCATCATTCGCAACAACCGGCTGAAAAAGCTGATCGATATCCGTGCCCCTGAGGTTATTCTCCGGAACGAAAAGAGAATGCTCCAGGAGGCGGTTGACGCCTTGTTTGATAACTCCCGGAAGGCCAATGCGGTCAAGACAGGTGAGTCAAACAGGCCGCTGAAATCGCTTTCAGATGCACTTAAGGGCAAACAGGGACGTTTTCGTCAGAACCTGCTTGGAAAGAGGGTCGATTATTCCGGCCGTTCGGTTATTGTTGTTGGTCCTGAATTGAAGCTGCATGAGTGCGGTCTGCCGAAAAGCATGGCCATTGAGCTCTTTCAGCCCTTTGTGATTCGCCGTCTTGTTGATCGTGGTATTGCAAAGTCGGTCAAATCGGCCAAGAAGCTGATCGACAAAAAAGATCCGATTGTCTGGGATGTGCTTGAAAAGGTTATTGATGGCCGTCCAGTGTTGCTTAACAGGGCACCAACGCTTCACCGCCTCGGAATCCAGGCATTTCAGCCTCTGTTGATTGAAGGCAAGGCCATTCAGATTCATCCGCTGGTTTGTACGGCTTTTAACGCTGACTTCGATGGTGACCAGATGGCGGTTCATATTCCTCTGTCGCAGGAAGCGCAGCTTGAAGCTTCGCTGCTCATGCTGTCATCGCATAATCTTATTCTGCCGCAGTCTGGCAAACCGGTCACGGTTCCGTCACAGGACATGGTACTCGGCATGTATTATCTGACCAAATCGCGTTCTGGAGATTTTGGCGAGGCGCAGATATTCTACAGCCCGGAAGATGTGCTTATCGCTTATAATGAAGAGCGTGTTGGTTTGCATGCGCAAATATTTATCCAGTATGGCGGCGAAATTGATCAGAAATTTGATTCGCTGCGCGTCCTTGATACGATGGCTGGTCTGACGCCGGAAAAGTCGGCCTGGCTGAAATCGCAGATTGAGAAGAAGTCTATTTTGCTTACTACGGTTGGCAGAGTGATTTTTAATCAGCATGTACCGAAAAAAATAGGCTTTATCAACCGCGTTATTGACAAGAAAGTAGCAAAGGAGCTGATCGGGCGACTGAGCAGTGAGGTTGGTAATGTCGAAACGGCCAAATTCCTTGACAATATCAAGGAGGTTGGTTTCCACTATGCAATGAAGGGCGGTCTTTCGGTTGGACTTTCAGATGCCATTGTGCCTGAAACCAAAGCCAAGCATATCAAGAGTGCGCAGCGTGACAGTACCAAGGTTGTCAAGGAGTACAATCGTGGCACACTGACCGACAATGAACGTTACAATCAGATTGTTGATGTCTGGCAGAAAACGTCAAATATCGTTGCTGAAGAGTCGTATCAGAAGCTGAAAAAAGATCGTGATGGTTTTAATCCGCTCTATATGATGCTTGATTCCGGAGCCCGTGGTTCCAGGGAGCAGGTACGTCAGTTGACCGGTATGAGGGGTCTTATTGCCCGACCGCAGAAATCCATGTCGGGCCAACCGGGTGAAATTATTGAAAACCCGATTATCTCGAACCTCAAGGAGGGACTTACGGTTCTTGAGTACTTTATTTCAACGCATGGTGCGCGTAAAGGTCTTTCCGATACATCGCTGAAAACAGCCGATGCCGGTTATCTGACACGGCGACTCCATGATGTTGCGCAGGATGTCATTGTTACCATTGATGACTGTGGAACCACTCGCGGTCTCTATGTACACCGCAATATTGAGGAAGAGACCAGCGGTCAAATCAAGTTCCGTGAAAAAATCAAGGGACGCGTTGCGGCCCGTGAAATCTACGACACCCTGAACAACAAGATTGTTGTCAATGCCGGAGAAATCATTACCGAAGAACTGGCCGAGCTGATTCAGGAGACTGCTGGTGTTGAGGAGGCGGAGATTCGCTCAGTGCTCACCTGTGAGTCTAAAATTGGCATCTGTTCAAGATGTTATGGAACAAACCTCTCGGTTCATGAACTCGTTGAAATCGGTGAAGCGGTAGGCGTTATTGCTGCCCAGTCGATCGGAGAACCTGGAACACAGTTGACGCTTCGTACGTTCCACCAGGGTGGTACGGCACAGGGTGGTATTACGGAAACGGAGACCAAGGCTTTTTATGATGGCCAGATTCAGTTTGAGGATATCAAGAGCGTTGAGCATACAGCCATTAATGAGGATGGCGTTGCCGATTTGAGGATCATTGTTATTCAGAAAAACGGCAAGATCAATATTGCCGATCCCGAATCAGGCAAGATACTGAAACGTTACATTGTGCCTCATGGTGCCCACCTTCATTGCAAAAACGGTTCTCTGATCAAAAAAGATCAGGTGATGTTCAGCAGTGAGCCGAACAGTACACAGATTATTGCAGAGTTGCCAGGTATCGTCAAGTTTGCCGATATTGAAAAAGGTATAACCTACAAGGAAGAGGTCGATCCCCAGACAGGCTTCTCCCAGCATACCATTATCAACTGGCGTTCCAAGCTGAGAGCTACTGAAACAAGGGAGCCGAGGTTGATGATTATTGATGCGAGCGGTGAGGTCAGAAAGACCTATCCAGTGCCGATCAAGTCAAATCTTTATGTTGAAGATGGGCAGAAAGTTGAGCCTGGCGATATTATGGCCAAGGTACCGAGAAATCTCGACCGTGTTGGCGGTGATATTACTGCTGGTCTGCCAAAGGTTACAGAACTGTTTGAAGCCCGTATTCCTACTGATCCGGCAATTGTTACTGAAATCGACGGTTATGTCAGTTTTGGTTCACAGCGCAGAAGCAGCAAGGAGATCAAGGTTAAAAACGATTTTGGCGAAGAGAAGATTTACTATGTTCAGGTTGGCAAGCATGTGCTGGCCAATGAGGGTGACGAAGTCAAGGCTGGTGATCCGCTGACCGATGGTGCGGTTTCGCCGCAGGATATTTTGCGTATTCAGGGGCCTAATGCCGTGCAGCAATATCTTGTGAACGAGATTCAGAAAGTTTACCAGATCAATGCGGGCGTTGAGATCAACGACAAGCATCTTGAGGTTATTGTGCGCCAGATGCTTCAGAAAGTGAGGGTTGAAGAGCCTGGTGACACTGATCTGCTGCCTGGTGACTTGATTGACCGGAGTGCCTTTGTTGAGTCAAACCATGGTATTGCCGAAAAGGTACGCATTACAGAAAAAGGCGATGCTCCTGCAAGGATTCAGGACAGTCAACTGCACAAGGTGCGTGACATTACCAAACTGAATCGCGAGTTGCGCAAGAACAGCAAAAACATGATTGCCTTTGAGCCAGCCCTTCAGGCAACTTCGCATCCTGTATTGCTTGGCATAACAAGTGCAGCTCTTCAGACTGAGAGTGTGATCTCTGCGGCATCGTTCCAGGAGACCACAAAGGTATTGACTGATGCGGCCGTAGCCGGAAAGGTTGACTTCCTTGCAGGTCTGAAAGAAAATGTCATTGTTGGCAAACTCATTCCTGCAGGTACAGGATTGAAGAGGTATAAAACCATAAAACTTACGGGTGAAGGTCAGGAGAGTGCTCACGCTGTCGATCGCGTGGTCGATGAGCCTGCAACCCGGGAAGGTTTTGCCAATGAGCGGTAGCCGCTAGGGCAAGAAGAGATGAAGCAAAAAAAAGGGAGACTCCTGCGAGTCTCCCTTTTTTTTTGTTACTTTTTTTCAAACCTGAAGGTTTCAAGAAAACCGGTATCGAAATCTCCGCTCTGAAAAACAGGGGAGCGCATCACCTGTTTGTGGAACGGAATAGTGGTTTTTACCCCGACAACGATAAATTCATCAAGCGCACGCGACATTCTGGCAATAGCTTCCTCACGTGTGTGTGCCGTGACGATGAGCTTTGCAATCATGGAGTCGTAATTGGACGGTACGACATAACTGGCATAGGCATGTGAATCAACCCTGACTCCGTGACCGCCCGGCGTATGGAAGACGGTAAGCTGACCAGGAGAGGGGCGGAACAGATGCTCCGGATCCTCGGCATTGATGCGGCATTCAATAGAGTGACCTCTCGGTGTAAAGGCCCTGCCTTCGAGTGACTCACCTGCGGCAACAAGAATCTGTTCCTTGACGATATCGACATCGTATCGTTCTTCGGTAACCGGATGCTCTACCTGAATACGCGTATTCATCTCCATGAAGTAGAAATCCTTGTGCCTGTCGAGCAGGAATTCAATGGTGCCGGCTCCCTCATAGTTGATCGCCCGGGCTGCAGCCACAGCAGCATCGCCCATTTTTTTTCTCAGCGCCTCATCAACAACAGGTGAAGGTGTTTCCTCAATAAGCTTCTGGTGTCGTCTCTGAACGGTGCAGTCTCGCTCTCCCAGATGAATGGTGTTTCCGTGCTGGTCGGAGAGAATCTGAATTTCGACGTGGCGAGGGTTTTCAAGATATTTCTCAATATAGACCCCGCTGTTGCCAAAAGCCTGCTCAGCCTCACTGCGAGCAGTGTTCAGAGCCTTATCGAGCTGGCTCTCCTCTGTGACGACCCGCATACCCTTTCCGCCGCCGCCTGCAGTAGGTTTAATGATAACCGGATAGCCAGTTTTTTTTGCTGTTTCAATAGCCTGCTTCAGATCAGTTACCAGACCCGGACTTCCAGGAACAACGGGAACTCCCGCTGCGATCATGGTTGCCTTGGCAGTGTTCTTGTCACCCATCTGGTTGATCATTTTCGCAGTCGGGCCGATAAACTTGATGTTTACCGACTCGCACACTTCAGCAAAAACAGCATTTTCAGCCAGAAATCCGTACCCTGGATGAATGGCATCGGCATTGGTTACCTCTGCTGCCGCAATGATGCGGGGAATGTTCAGATAACTCTCTCTTGATAAAGCCGGACCAATACAGACAGCTTCATCGGCGTATTTGACATGGATTGATTCAGCATCAACTGTAGAATATACAGCAACTGTGCTGATTCCCATTTCGCGGCAGGTCTGCATAATACGCAACGCAATTTCACCGCGATTTGCAACAAGTATTTTCTTGAACAAGGTTTATCTCTGATGAATGTTTATGGTTTAATCCGGAACAGTGGCTGATCATACTCGACCGCCTGTCCGTTTTCAACAAGAATCTCAACAATTGTTCCAGAAACCTCTGCCTCAATTTCATTCATCAGTTTCATGGCTTCGATAATACAGAGAACATCTCCTTTCTTTATGGTGTCGTTGATGGCCACAAAGGGTGGAGAATCCGGGGAGGATGACTGGTAGAATGTTCCTACAATTGGTGAGCGTGACTCGACAAGATCGGATGCCGGTTCAGCTTTTACTGTCGAAACTGCGGCAAGAGGTGCCTGAGCAATGGCTTGCGGAGCCGGTGCTGAGGCTGTTACGGGAACCAGTTGGTGAGCTGTTGCAGAGGAACGCCTCAGGATAACTTTTGATCCGTCCTTCCCCTCAATGATGGTTTCCTGAAGATCTGAGCTATTGACGATGTCAATGAGCTGCTTGATTTCGTTAAAGTCCATGATAATGTTTTACTTGGTTTATGAGCGTTCGTCTTGAAAAACTGTTCAGATTCCGTTATTTTTTCACCCGTTCAATATATTCACCAGTTCGTGTGTCAACACGAATAATACTTCCTGTCTGAATAAACATCGGAACACTGACCTCCGTACCAGTCTCAACTACTGCGGGTTTTGTTCCACTGGTTGCCCTGTCATCCTTGGATGCTGGGCTGGTTTCAATAACTTCAACTTCAACAAATGTGGGGAGTTCAACACCAAGAATGGATCCGTCGTCAGAAAAGACAATCGTTACAACGATACCATCCTTGACAAAACGCGATGAAGAGCCAATGGCAACTTCCGGCACATTAATCTGGTCGAAGGTTTCATTGTCCATCATGACGAAGTCACTGCCGTCCCGATAAAGATACTGATACTGTTTGCGCTCGGTGACGATCACATCAACAGATTCCGTTGCGCTGAAGCGGTACTCTACATTCCTGCCGGATTTCAGGTTTCTCATGTTTGCCTGGTAAAAAGCCCTCAGGTTCCCCGGTGTGCGATGCATAAGACTTTCGATACTGTGAGGTTCTCCCTTGAAGCGGATAATTGAACCTTTCGACACGTTACTGATTGAAATCATAAGCCCGATAAAAAATGGTCTTGTACAAGTAACAAGGGTTTCCCTTGTTTGTAAAACTTAAATATAACAAAGTGCTGTGAAATCAAACAAGGATAATGGCAAAAAGCCATTGCATGTTTGTCACCTACTGTTTAAATTGAAAAAAAGGGGGCTGCTGCCGCTGTAAGTTTTTATGCTTCTATTAACAACAACAAATACCTCATATGTCAAAAGCTGAGTTAGTCGAGAAAATTGCCGATCAGGCAAAACTGACCAAAGTAGATGCGGAACGTGCTGTTAATGCCTTTATCAATGTTGTAACAGCTTCGCTGAAGGGTGGTGAGGATGTTACTCTTGTGGGCTTCGGTACATTTGCAGTGGGACAAAGAGCTGAAAGGTCAGGGCGGAATCCTCAGACTGGTGAAGCGATTACCATTGCCGCAAAGAATGTTGTCAAGTTCAAGCCAGGAAAAGCGTTAAGGGATGGTATCTGTGGTTGATCCGGATGATTGACTGTTGATTTCTTTTTGAGCCCATCGTGAGCTTTTTGCTTGATGGGCTTTTTTTATCACTCATATTGCAGCACTATGGCCACGAAAGTTGTCCTTGATTTTGAAAAGCCCCTCTTTGAGCTTGAGGCCAAGCTCGCCGAAATGCGTCAGTGCTTCAAGAGCAGCACGAGGGAGCAGACTCAGTCTGAAACTGAAGCGCTTAATCACGACATAGAGACACTGGCACTGAAAGTCGATGCACTGCGCCGTTCGATTTATAAAAATCTGACCCGATGGCAGAAGGTGCAACTTGCCCGTCACCCGTTAAGACCCTATACGCTTGATTATATTCATATCATGACGAAAGGGTTTCTTGAGCTCTTTGGAGACCGTCATTTCAGCGATGACAAAGCCATTGTAGGGGGTTTTGCCCGTATTGAGGAGAGCCAGACGGGCTTTTCCCAGTCCGTCATGATTATTGGACATCAAAAAGGGCGTGATACCAAGTCGAACCTCTACCGCAATTTTGGCATGGCCCAGCCGGAAGGATATCGCAAGGCGCTCCGTTTGATGAAACTTGCCGAAAAATTCCATAAGCCGATCATTACACTGATTGATACACCGGGCGCATTTCCTGGAATAGAGGCTGAGGAACGCGGGACTGCCGAGGCTATTGCCCGCAATCTCTTTGAAATGGCGAAACTCACCGTTCCGGTAATCTGCGTGATTGTTGGTGAAGGTGCCAGCGGGGGAGCCATCGGTATCGGAGTGGGTGACCGGATTCTTATGGCTGAAAATAGCTGGTATTCAGTCATCTCACCCGAAAGCTGTTCCTCCATTCTCTGGAGAAGCTGGAACTATAAAGAGCAGGCGGCTGAAGCACTGCAACTCACCGCAGCCGATCTTCTTTCGCAAGGAATTATTGACAGGATCGTCCCCGAACCATTAGGGGGTGCACACACCGATCCTGAAGCAATGGCTGCTACATTGAAGGGCATCTTGATTGAGGAGTTGAAAACGCTGCTGCAGAAGGATCCTGCAAATCTCGTTCATGACCGGATTGAAAAGTTTTCAGCCATGGGTGTCTGGAACGATGAGGAATAGGAGTATAAAAAGCCGGCATGAGCGCCGGCTTTTTATGGTACAAGATCAGGTTGCTGACTTGATTTCGTAGGAGTTTTCTCCCTTGAGCAGCTCTTCAAGCGTCCAGCATCCGTTTTTCTGGGCCTCCTTGATTTGTGCAGCAAGAGCATCTTCATAGGTTACCCGTTCCTCGGCATAGAAGACACCGAAAGGTCTCGGAAGAGACTCTTCATCAGCAAAGCGGGCAAGAATAGAAGCCTTGTTGATATCTCTCTCATCGTGAATCCAGAGGTCACTGGTAGAGAACTCCTCTTTATCGAGATCAACAACAACGGGCTTGAATCCGTCAAGCATGATTCCGCGGTTTTTGCCCTTTCCGAAAACAAGAGGCTTGTCCTGTTCAATATAGATGGTGTTATCGGCCTTATTGTCAGGAGTGGCATAGGCTTCGAAAGCCGCATTATTAAAAATGGGACAGTTCTGGTAAATCTCTACCAGCGAAGTTCCCCTGTGCATTGCAGCGCGATGCAGTATTGAACGCAGGAATTTGCCGTCACGATCAAACGCCCTGGCAAAGAAGGTGCCGCCGGACCCGATCGTCAGGGCTGCCGTATTGAACGGGTGATCGATGACGCCGGATGGCGAGGTCACGGTGCGTAAACCGATTTTCGATGTTGGTGAATACTGACCCTTCGTAAGGCCGTAAATTTCATTGTTGAAGAGCACGACATTAAGGTCGGGATTTCTTCTCAGGGTATGAATGAAATGGTTTCCACCGATTGAGAGGGCATCCCCATCACCCGTTCCAACCCATACGCTCAGCTCAGGTCGAGAGACTTTCAAGCCGGTTGCCATCGGAAGTGCCCGGCCGTGAATGCCATGAACGCCGTACGTTGCCAGGTAATAAGGGAGGCGTGATGAACATCCTATACCAGAAACAAAGACGATATTTTCGGGTGCGACACCCAGTTCCGGCAAAAGTTGTTTCAGTTGCTGCAGCACGGAGTGGTCTCCGCATCCCGGACACCATTTTGGTTCCTGGTCGGAAGCAAAGTCCTTTGCAGTAAGAACCGGCAAGACTTTAATTGTTGTATCGTTATCGGTCATGATTTAAGCTCCTTTAAAAGATCGGTGATTTTAGTCAGTATTTCCATCTCATTAAACGGCACTCCCTGCACCTTGGTATAACTTTTGGGGGCAATCAGGAAGGTATCACGGATAATGTGGACAAGCTGCCCGT
This sequence comes from uncultured Chlorobiaceae bacterium, assembly GCA_903939765.1. Classification (GTDB taxonomy): domain Bacteria; phylum Bacteroidota; class Chlorobiia; order Chlorobiales; family Chlorobiaceae; genus Chlorobium. The sequence continues at coordinate 17,134 of CAJAIK010000088.1, forward strand.
TATTCAATTCGGGTATCATCACCTGTTTATAGTTGCCGAGAATTTCTCCAAGATTTTTCGGGAACGGATGGATATAACGCAGGTGAGCATGAGCAACACTGTAGCCCTGTTCGAGAGCCTGCTCAACCGCAGTTTTAATTGCTCCGTATGTTGAGCCCCATCCGAGAACAAGCAAATCACCCTTGAGAGGCCCATTATCAATGCCCTGAAGAGGAATGCTGTCAGCAATCCGTGCAATTTTTTCCGCACGCAGCTTTGTCATAAGTTCATGATTTTCCGGGTCATGAGAGACATTGCCGGTTTCATGCTGCTTTTCAAGTCCGCCGATACGGTGTTCAAGCCCTTTTGTTCCAGGGATTGCCCATGAGCGGACCTGACGCTCATCGCGTTTGTATGGCAGGTAGGGAGCGTCGCCTGGCTCCCTTGCAGGCTGAAAACGGGGCTTGATTTCAGCAAGATTATCGGGACTTTCAACTTTCCAGGGTTCTGAACTCAGTGCAAGGTAACCGTCAGAGAGGCAGATGACCGGGGTCATATGTTCAACGGCAATTCTCGCAGCCTCATAGGTGGTATAGAAGCAGTCAACAGGGGAACATGCAGCGATAACCGGCAGCGGAGCTTCGCCATGGCGACCATAGAGGGCCATAAAGAGGTCAGACTGCTCCGGCTTGGTTGGAAGGCCGGTGGATGGGCCACCTCGCTGAACATTGATCACAACAAGGGGTATCTCAAGAATAACGGCCAGACCAAGTGCTTCTGTTTTCAGCGCAAGTCCAGGGCCGGAGGTGTTTGTGGCGGCAAGCGCACCGCCGTAAGCTGCACCGATGCTGCTTACGATACCGGCAATTTCATCTTCTGCCTGAAAAGTCTTTACGCCATACTTTTTCTTTTTTGCCAGAGTCTGCAAGATCTCTGTAGCAGGCGTGATCGGGTATGAGCCGAGAAAAAGTTCAAGACCCGCTTTTTTTGAAGCTGCGGTCAACGCAATGGCGCAGGCTTCATTGCCGGTAACCCGGCGGTAAATGCCATGCTGTTTTTGCGGTGAAATATCGAAGCGTCCGAGGTTTGCAAAAAGTTCAGTTTCATCGCCGAAGAAATAGCCAGCCTTCATCGCCTTGATGTTTGCTTCGGCCATCCAGACGTTCTTCTGGAACTTGGCATACAGTGTCTCCATCGTTCCCTCAAGCGGCAGGGTGTAGAGCCAGTAGAGCAAGCCGAGCACAAACATATTTTTACAACGGTCAATCTCCTTGCTGCTCAGACCGCTCTCTTTCAGAGCTTCACGGGTAAGCTGGAGGATCGGCACAGGAAACACAATATAGTTTTCGAGTGAGCCGTCATGCAGGGGATTTGCTCCTTCGGGATAACCCGCAAGCTTCAGATTTTTCTCGTCAAACCCTTCAGTGCCAGCAATAATGATGCCGCCACGGTGAAGGTTTTTCAGATTTGCTTTCAGTGCTGCAGAGTTCATGGCCACCATGACATCAAATCGGGCACCCGGCGTATAGACCGGCTTGCTGCTGAACTGGAGCTGAAATCCCGAAACGCCAGCAATGGTTCCGGCAGGAGCCCTGATTTCGGAAGGAAAATTCGGGAACGTATTAAGCTCCGTACCGTGAGTCGCCACGGTATTGGCAAACTGAGTGCCAGTCAACTGCATACCATCACCGGAATCTCCTGCAAAAAGCACGGAGACGCTGGTTTTTGACGTCACATTGACCTGTCTGGTTGTTTTTTTTGTATCAGTCATTGTCCCTGTTAAAATTACTTTTCAAGGTTAGTAAACAGCAAGAAAATCCCCGTGGTCAAATGAACATCGCCGCAGGGAGCCCATTGAGTTGTTATCTGGTGAAATGTACTATTGGTGGGTAAAGAGAAGACAAAAAAATAACAGCACAGTCTTCTGCAAGAAAAAAATATAAGAATTCAAGGGTGTTAAAACAAGCGTTCTGTCATTTTAACTAAGAATTTTTCTCAATGACAATGTTGTTTTTTTTCAGATAAGCCTGCCATTCCTCTTCTTCAAGAATCGGGCAATCAGCACTCAAATCGCAGAAATCACAGCGTTGAATGCCATAAATCTGCTCCATCCAGCAGCCGGTTGTGCTTTTGGAAACCTCATTGACATGATTGGGATTCGCCTTCATGATTCTGGCCGAAATATCCATCAGTTCCAGAATATCCTTTCGCCGTTGATGATGTTCTACTCCCCAGCTCATAATGGTGCTCCTGTTTTAACCATGAATAAAAACGGGTGCCGACACCCAAAACGCAACACCGATAATATAGTTTTTTTAAAAAGAAAAAATTGTACCACCGCCCTTTCCTGCGAGTCTTGTCGGGGAAAGAACGGCAATGGCTGAACGGCAATAAAATTTAAATTGGCAACAAGCTCTAAAAAAGAGTAAATTTAGGGACGTGACGGGATGCCGTATTGTTTCAGGTAACGGCATTACGGAAAGCATTATAACAAGATAACAATCTCTATGAAATCCCGGGAAATCAGACAATCTTTTTTGGATTATTTCGCTCAAAAAGGCCATACCATCGTTCGTTCAGCCCCCGTTATTCCTGCCGATGATCCCACACTGCTTTTTACCAATGCAGGCATGAACCAGTTCAAGGATGTTTTTTTGGGCAAGGGAACAAGGCCGTACCTGCGGGCAGCCGATACCCAGAAGTGCATCAGGGCATCAGGCAAACATAACGATCTGGAAGATGTGGGCCGCGATACCTATCACCACACCTTTTTTGAAATGCTCGGCAACTGGTCATTTGGCGACTACTACAAGCAGGAAGCCATAACCTGGGCATGGGAGCTGCTGACTGATGTCTGGAAGTTACCGAAAGAGCGCCTCTACGCAACCGTCTATCAGAATGACGACGAGAGCTTTCAGATATGGAAAACAGCGACCGATATAGACCCGGATCATATTATCCGCTTCGGTGACAAGGATAACTTCTGGGAGATGGGCGAAACCGGCCCCTGCGGCCCCTGTTCTGAAATTCATATAGATCTTACCGAAGATTGCTCGGGTGGGAGCCTGGTCAACGTCGGCGATTACCGGGTTATCGAACTCTGGAATCTTGTCTTTATTCAATATAACCGCCAGAGCGACGGCTCCCTCGAACCGCTTCCGATGAAGCATGTCGATACCGGCATGGGCTTTGAACGTGTTGCCGCCGTGATGCAAGGTAAAGGGTCAAACTACGACACCGACGTTTTCAAGCCATTGTTCGACCGTATCACCGAAATTACCGGTGTTCCGTACGGCGCATCAATGGATGACCCTCTTGATATTGCCATGCGCGTCATTGCCGACCATGCCCGTACCCTCACCTTTGCCCTTTCCGACGGCGCCATGCCCTCCAACGAAGGGCGCGGCTACGTACTTCGCCGCATTCTTCGACGTGCTTTGCGCTACTCCAAAAATCTCGGCTATAACGAGCCCATTCTTCATCAGCTTGTCGCCACCCTGGCCGCTGCGATGGGCGACGTCTTCCCTGAACTGCAAAAACAGCAGGATACCGTCAGCAAAATCATCAAGGCCGAAGAGGAGAGCTTTATTGTTACCCTCGATCGCGGCATTGAAATTTTCAACGAGGTTGTTGAGTCTGTGCGTGCCGCTGGCAGTACAACCATTACCGGCGAAGATGCCTTCAAACTTTACGACACCTTCGGTTTCCCATTCGATTTGACCAGCCTCATGGCCTCTGATGCCGGGCTGCTTGTTGACGCGGAAGGTTTTGAGCGCTGCATGCAGCAGCAGAAGGTTCGTGCGAGAACCGACCGCAAAGAAAAACAGCAGATACAGGATGACGGCTCCCAATGGCTCTGGTTCAGCGACGTGCATCGCACGGAGTTTGCCGGATACGACCAGCTTGAGATGGCGGTCTCGATTACCGGCATCAAGCATATCGAGGGCAAGCTGCTTCTGGCGCTCGACCGTACCCCCTTCTATGCTGAAAGTGGTGGCCAGGCTGGAGACAGGGGAGAGATAATGAATAGCCACTACCGCTTTCAGGTCACCGATACCCTCAAGGATGGCGATACCTTCGTCCATGTTATTACAGACATCTTCGATAACATTTCCGATATACCCGTCAACCCCGCAGAGATCGTGCTTGATGAGGCTCAGCTTTCGGCCAACGCCGTTGTAGAGAGCCAGTTGCGTCAGGATGCCGAGCGCAATCATACCGCCACCCACCTCATGCATGGCGCCCTCCGCAAAATTCTGGGGCAGCATGTTCAGCAGAAGGGCTCACTGGTCAACGCCGAACGCCTCCGTTTCGATTTCAGCCATTTTTCCCGCATGTCCGACGAAGAGATCGAGGCCGTTGAAGCCGAGGTCAACGAAGAGATCCGCAGGGCGGAACCGGTACTCAAACATGCCGACGTCCTCTATGATGACGCCATTGCCAAAGGTGCACTTGCCTTTTTTGGCGACAAATACGCCGACCGCGTCAGGGTTATTGAAGTGCCAGGTATCTCGGTAGAGCTCTGCGGCGGTACTCATGTCGATAACATTGGCCGCATCGGGCTCTTCAAGATTCTCAGCGAATCATCGGTAGCATCGGGTGTAAGGCGTATTGAGGCACTCACCGGCAAAGCGGCAGAAACACTTTTATGGAAAGAGTATCGTGAAGTGCAGCAGATTCGTCATCTGCTTAAAGCAAAAGCCGAAGAACCGGTTGCAGAGAGGGTTGGCGAATTGATGGAAGCCAAAAAAGAGCTTGAAAAACAGCTTCTTGAGGGTAAAGTTACCGCTCTGCTCAACACCTTGACCACTGAGCTTCAGGCCTCTCTGGAGATTCGCGGCTGCCGGATTATGACCAGGGTTGTTAACGGGGTAGACGGTGATACCTTGCGCCAGGCTGCGCTTGCTCTGCGTGAAAAGCTCCCTTGTGCTGCTGGTTTGCTTTGCAGTGTTGAGGATGGCAAAGTATCGCTCATCAGTTTTGCCTCCGACAAGGCGGTTCATGAATGCGGCATTGATGCTGGCAAACTGATTCGTGAAGCCGCAAAGCTGGTGCAGGGCGGAGGCGGAGGCAAGCCCGAGTTTGCTACTGCCGGTGGCAAGAACCTTGAAGGTATTGGCCAGGCACTTGAAGTCTATGCGCTCTCGGTCAAGGCAGCACTGCAGGTATGAAAGAGCAACAACGGAGAGGATTGCTGCTGCTTGACTGCTTTTTCGGGCGATGTTCAAAACCCTCTTGCGACGGCTGCGCCTTGCGGCTCGTTCGTTCACTGCGCCTCACGCTCAAGTCACGCGCGATGCAGAAGCAAGAAAAGTTGGCGGTTGCTCCGGTCGGTTCGTGGGAGAAACCGGAGACTGCGACGCTGCACGCCCACACAACGCCACACAAGCCGGACACAACGAAAAAACGAAAGCGGCTGATCGCTCCGAGAGAGGAAATTGCCTGGTATCCTCTGATCAAGCCGGAGCTGTGCAACGGTTGCGGCGACTGCAAGGTACTCTGCAAACCCGGCGTCTTCGAGCTGGGCGCGCCAGACCCCACGGGCATCTGCCGCCCCAAACTGATTGTCGCGCATCCCTTCAAGTGCCTCGTGCTCTGCAACAGGTGCGTGCCCATTTGTACCTCCGGAGCCATTATTCTCCCACCAAAGGAGGAATTTGAGCACTTCGTGGAATATATTGATTGATGTACGGGCAGTCTCGTGTGGTTGCCCTGTTGAAGAGAAGGTTTTTGTGCCACGAATTACACGAAATGGTGTAGGGGCAATCCCTTGTGGTTCCCCTGATGGCGAAATGTTGGTAGACAGGAATAGAACGTGAACAGACCAAAAAAACGAAGGCTTCTTCTCCCCCGCGAAGAGATTGCCTGGTTTCCGGAACTTGACTCTGCACTCTGCAACGGCTGCGGCGACTGTGATGACCTCTGCAAACCGGGAGTGTTTGCCCTCGGAGAGCCTGAAGGGGTCAAACGGGCAAAAATGACCGTTGCCAACCCCTACAACTGTGTTGTGCAGTGCACCCGCTGTGAACCGGTCTGCCCATCCGGCGCCATCAGCCTGCCCCTCAAGAAAGATTTTGACCAGTTTGTGGAGTATGTTGACTGACCGAAAGGTCGTCACGATCCCTGAACCCCGTTAAGCTCGGTTTGTCGGGGCCAGTGATATTGATCAGACTATCCCAATCAACAGCAATCGAACACCGCCCAACTCTTCTTATTGGAAAAGAGAAAGAGTTTAACGAACTTCGTTCTGAGTAGGATTTTTTACAAAACTTTTTTAATAAAGGCGTCATTAACGATGCTTGCGTCGGTTTATATTGAGTCTTCTGTTATCAGCTACCTCACTGCGAGGCCGAGCCGTGACGTGGTTGCTGCCGCACGCCAGGCAATAACCCTCGATTGGTGGAATAACCAACGGTATAAATATGAGGTTTATATTTCAGCACTGGTTGAAGAAGAAATTTCATCTGGTGATCCGGTTGCCGCAGAACAACGAATACAGGCGGTTTTGTCAATTCCAAGCGTAGCGATATCTCCCGAAGCGCAAGTTATAGCTGCAAGTTTAATTGCCTCCAAAGCTGTACCTCCAAACTGCGCAGAGGATGCGATGCACATTGCAATTGCAGCCGATCAAGGAACGGAATATTTACTCACTTGGAATTTCAAACACATTAACAACGCAGAAACCAAGTCACTTATTACAAAAGTCATTGAAGCAAGTGGCTATATCTGCCCCATTCTCTGTTCACCAGAAGAATTAGGAGTATTTAACAATGATTGATGATCCTGTTGTAGAAGAGGTGAGAGCGTACCGACAAGCTCATGCTGCCCGATTCAACTATGACTTGGCAGCCATTTTTGCCGCTCTGGTAGAGCGGCAAAAAAGCTCGTCGCGTCCGGTTATAAACCGCCCTTCCCGCCGAATACCTGAAACTTTGAAGGCTGAGATTTTGCATGCATCAGGCGCGTCATTCTCAAGTCAAAAGTGATCTGCTCGCCACTCAAGAGCGATTTTGAGCAGTTTGTGGAATATGTTGACTGACCGAAAAGTCGTTACGCTCCCTGAATCCCCTCAGATAGAGAATGGCATCAAGGCCAGGCGTTGAAATAGCCTGCTTTGCACTCTCCCGCACAATCGCCCATCCTCAATTTCAAGTGTGTTGGCATAGTCATAGTCGATATTGAGCTTTTTTTTGCAGAGAGTGGCCGAAAGAGGTAAAGCCTCCCGAAATGATGGTATCTGGTTTATAGCTGCTTTTGTTGAATGCCTGATATTATTTTGCTATACTTTTAGTAAGTTGTTGCTTAAAAAAGGCAAGCGATGGGAAAAATGAGATGATAGCTGGTTCTCACACACTTTTGCAGACGGTTGTAGATCCTTCGATATCGCAACATGGCCCGAAATTACTGGAATTATTTCGAGAAGCTATGCGCGTTCGTCACTACAGCAACAGGACAGAGGATACCTACTGTGCTTGGGTCAAGCGTTATGTTCATTTTCACAACATGAGGCATCCAAAGGAGATGGGTGAACAGGAGATCAATGCTTTTTTAACCCATCTTGCCGTAGCGGAAAAGGTCAGCGCATCAACGCAGAATCAGGCACTGAGCGCACTGTTATTTCTGTACCGGAACGTAATCGGCAAAGAAGTCGGTGACCTTGGACACGTCATCCGTGCACGAAAGCCGATTCATTTGCCTGTTGTATTAACTCGTGAAGAGGTGAAGGCTCTTCTTGACCAACTTTCAGGTGACAAGTGGTTAATGGCATCACTCATGTATGGTTCCGGACTGAGGCTGATGGAGTGTCTGCGATTGCGAGTACAGGATATTGATTTCTCCCGTAATGAAATTATGGTTCGAGATGGCAAGGGGGCAAAAGACCGGATAACCATGCTTCCTGAATCTTTGAAAAAGCCTCTCGGCGACCATCTGAAAAATGTCAAGAGCATGCACGACAAAGATCTTGCTGATGGCTGGAGACGTGTACTTTTGCCAGGTGCTTTAGACCGTAAATATCCCAATGCACCATCAGAATGGCGATGGCAATGGGTTTTTCCCCAGGAAAATCGGTGGGTGAACACGAAAACTGGTGAAGAGGGACGGCATCATATTGATGAGTCACTGATTCAAAAGGCGGTTAAAATGGCGGCTTTTCATGCACAATTGATAAAACGAGCCACCTGCCATACATTTCGGCACTCTTTTGCAACTCATTTACTTGAGGCAGGGTATGATATTCGAACCATTCAGGAGCTAATGGGGCATAAGGATGTAAGCACCACGATGATTTATACGCATGTTTTAAACAAAGGTGGCCATGGCGTAAAAAGCCCGGTTGACGGCTTGTGAGCAACGTTTTTATGCCGATCCATATAAGACGTTGACATAAAACGCAACAATAGATTTAAGTGATTTATAAAAAATCGGTTGGCGTTGTTTTGAGTGGTTTGAAAATGACGTCTTATATGGGTTATAATTCAAAAATCCGCAGTATAGGCGGATCAATCTAAATATTGTTAGACATAACTTAATAATAAAGAGAAATTCTAATGGCAGAGCCGAAATATCAGAAAATTACAGCTTTTGCGATTAAAAAAGTTAGGGCAGGAGCAAAACCAGAAGATGCTTGGTTGCAAGCTTTGGAGGAGTTTTACCCAGTTGATAAGTTGCAAAGCCAAATTAAGCATTCATGTCCAAAATGGGCATTTTGCGCTTTATGTCATAAAGGCTTTATTCGAGAAATTAGAAAAAATTGTTGTTCTGCTTCAGAAAAAAGTAGCTCGGGTGCATATGTGATTAAGGCATTAACCCAATTAATTGCAGATAAATCACTCGCCACAGACAAGCAAAAATTGAAGCATAGTATATTTGGTATAAAAGGTACTTCAGAATATCGTACACCGAATGACGAAGTTGAAGTTCTTCTCGCTTTATGGAATGCTGGAGAAATCCAAGAGCAATCTAGTTAAATATTAATTGTGTCGCTGTAAAATGTCTAACTTCGGCTTCAACAGCGACAAGTACCCAGCCGATTATTGTGTTATTTTTTACGGTTCTGAGGTAATCTCGGTTTTTAATTTTGTTATGGGTACTTGCGCGTTAAGCGGGTAGTTAGGCAAATACAACTGCAATTTCACAAGGAGGTTTTATGGGACTACTGGATGGTGTACTTGGTAACGCATCTAAAATCGACCCCGCAAAAATTCAACAGGAATTTAGCCAGATTCTTGCGCCGGGAGAACGTGTTGAGCATGCGTATCAACTCATTCGTGACTATTTTGTCTTTACCGACAAACGCTTCGTCTTGGTCGAAAAGCAAGGATTGACGGGGAGCAAAGTTGAGTACCACTCAATACCATACAAGAGCATCACGCACTTTAGTGTTGAGACTGCCGGCACATTTGATCTAGATGCTGAACTAAAAATCTGGATTTCGAGCACCGCCGAGCCAATTCAAAAGCAATTCAATAAAAAGCTAAGCATCTATGAAGTGCAAAGCGTTCTTGCGAGCTATGTCCTCAAATAGCTCGCCTAACTCGGCAGTCCACATGGATGCTGCGCCATAAAGCCGCGTAGCGCCAGTGACTTCTATGTTAACTCACAATTTAAAAAAGAAATAACCGTAAATCTACCATTAAAGAAGCCGATTATGAAATCATTCATAGATGCAGACAATAAAACGATTGGCAAAGAGGTAGAAGATCAATTCCCTCAGCTCATTTTTGCAATAAACCAGTCCAACGCTGAGGCATGGTGCATTATAGCACGGCTTTTTAATCTTGGGTAATGCAACAAGCGGTTTTTCATTATACAGTTTGTGGAATATGTGGCGTGACCGAAAGGTCGTCGCGATCCCTGAACCCCATCAGATAGAGAATAGCATCAAGGCCAAGCGTTGAAATGGCCTGTTTGGCGCTCTCCCGCACAATCGGTTTTGCCCTGAAAGCAATCCCGAGGCCTGCCTTTCCAAGCATCGGCAGGTCATTGGCGCCATCACCCACCGCAATGGTCTGCTCCAGCCGTATCCTCTCCTTTCCCGCAATAAGCTCCAGCAGTTCCGCCTTTCTCTGGCCATCAACGACCCTGCCGAGCACCTTTCCGGTCAACCGACCATCCTCAATTTCGAGCGTGTTGGCATAGACATAGTCGATATTGAGCTTTTTCTGCAGGTAGTGGCCGAAATAGGTAAAACCGCCCGAAATGATGGCCGTTTTAAACCCCAGATTGTGCAGGTTATGAAAGAGCGTTTCAGCACCCTCGGTCAACTGAAGCCGTAGGGCAATCGTTTCAAGCACCCGTTCGTCAAGCCCCTTCAGCAGCGACACCCTCCGCTGCAGGCTCCCCGTAAAATCAATCTCTCCTCGCATCGCCTGCTCCGTAATGGCCGCCACCTCCTCACCCACGCCCGCCTCAAGAGCAAGCTCGTCAATCACCTCCGAAGTAATGAGCGTCGAGTCCATATCAAACACCACCAACCGGCGGTTACGGCGGAAAATATTGTCCTCCTGAAACGCGATATCAACGCCAAGGCTGTCGGTAATGGCAACCATCTGCTCCCGAAAGCGGTTTTCGTTCTCAAGCGTTCCCCGTATCGAAAACTCCACGCACGCCTTTGTGTGCCCGCCATGCTCATTTTCAAGCGGAATGCGTCCCGACATGCGGTTGATCGAATTAATATTGAGCCCATGCTGCGCAATAAGCGTCGATACCCGCTCCAGTTGCTCCGCCGTAATCTTGCGCGCCAGCAGTGAGAGCAGATAATGGTGCTTGCCCTGCTCCTGCACCCAACCCTCATACTCCGAGTCTGTCACCGGGGTAAAGGTGATCTGAATGCCAAGCGTATGGGCGCAGAAAAGCAAATCCTTCAGCACCGGCGAAGAGGCCGACTCCTTCGGCACCTCCACCAGCATCCCCAGCGAAAGATGGTTATGAATCACCGCCTGGCCGATATCCAGCACCGGTATTTTTGAGCCAGCAAGTATAGCCGTTATTTTTGACGTCAGCCCTGGTTTGTCGGGGCCAGTGATATTGATAAGAAGAAGCTCGCTCATTGTGGCTTTGTAAGGTTATTCGCACTCAGTGGCTATAGCAACAAAACATGGTATGGTAATGCGTTGATACTGGTGCCAGCCACTTGGGGAAAAATGTCTGTCAAGATAGTGTTGTTTTGTGAACCTTCAAAAACGGTGATGGCTGCGGCAACGGGCGTGCAAGGATCAAACCATCAACTCGGGGCGGATGACGACAGGCCTCAGGTTGATTTTAGCTTGCTTGATTGTAACCGGCCACTATTGAATGCAACCGTTTTGCGGAGTAGTTATCCGATGGTTACTGTTGTTTTTTTTGAAGGCCCGATGTTATTTCGCTATACTTTCAGTTATTTATTGTTGTGACAGGGCAAGCAATTGAAACACGAAAACAGGCGAAGATGGACTGCAAGATAAGGATGAATCTCTGATTCAAAATATTCGAACCGTTCAGGAACTACGTGGGCATGATGACGAACGAACCACCTTGATTTACACTTATGTTTTAAATCGTGGGCCGTCCGGGGTTCGCAGCCCTGTTGACGGCTTGTGAGCAATGTTTTTATGCCAATCCCTATAAGATGCTGTCATAAAACACAATGCAATGTTTAAACGATTTATATTGAAACGATTAACGGCATTCTGAACGGTTTGTAAATGGTGTATTATATGGGTTGCAATTCAAAAATCCGCTGTTAAGGCGGATCAATCTCAATATTGTTAGCTGTTTATATAAAGAGGGGCAAATGGAAGTTTACTCATTACATATTTCGTTTCCGTATGATGAGAATGATATCCCTTGGTCTAAAACTGTAGAAGTTAAAGAAGACTTTTCGCTGCAACAGTTACACAAGTATATTCAAAAGATCGTAGATTTTGATGACGATCATTTATACGAATTTTACGTTGGTAAGAAGCCTGGAAATAAGGCTTATTCAGTTTCCAAAAAAACTAAACTGAATGAAATATATCCAATAACGGGATATAAGTTATACTATCTTTTCGATTTCGGAGACAGTTGGTTATTTGAGATAAAGAAGTCACGAAAGAAAATAGTAGAAGAAAAAAATAAAAAATATCCGATTCTCGTTGAGTCAACAGGAGTTAATCCTCAGCAATATCCGGATGATGAAGAATAAAGCAGCTAACCAGGCGCTACACACGGACTCTTCGCGATAATGCACTTGCGCAGGTTAGCTCGACATTAAAAAAAATGAATATCAGGGAGATATTCTATAATGCACAAACAACGTGAAATGCCTTATGTCGCTCATGTTTTTGTTTGTACCAATGACCGTAGGGGAGACGGAAAATCGTGTGCAGACAATAACAGTCTGCTTACTAAAACCAAATTAAAACAAGCGGTTGATGAGAAAGGCTGGAAAGGGAGGGTAAGGATTTCCACATCAGGATGTATGGGACTTTGCGGCAACGGTTCTCATGTGATGATATACCCTCAGAAGGTATGGTTTTCTGAGGTTCTCCATGATGATGTGGATGAAATTGTGTCTGCCATCGAACGTATCTTGGCAGATGAATGAAAAGAAAACAGGGGATACGGTTTGTCCTCTATGAGAAGGTTGATGATAGCCGATAAAAGCGCATCCAGCTTTTTGCCGTGGAATTCTGTTGCTGCCAAATAACGCGACCGGCAGTATCAGGATGAAAAAGAGGATGTCACCGACAATCGGGCCGACACCGATCTCCTTTTTAAGTCCTTACTATTGTGAAAGAAACTCGAAGTAGCCGCAGTCGTGCTCGATCCCCCTCATGAAATTGTTTCTTATGGTGCGATAAAAAGTTGTGCAAAGATATCAAATATGGTATATTTGCCGGATGAAATACATTATTGAAGTAATGCCGCCAGCAGTGGATTTCATAAATTCACTTTCCCCAAAATTACGGGCGAAAGCATTGAGGGCCATTGAACTTTTGAAGGAATTTGGTTTCAGGCTCGGTGAACCGCATTCCAAAATATTAGTCGGTACTGATGGTCTGAAGGAGCTATGTGTCAAAGTTGGCTCCAATATTTGCAGGATATTTTACTTCCATCATAAGAATACCCTGTATGTTGCAACTTCAGGCTACATCAAAAAAGAGATGAAAACAGATCATGGTGAAATTGAGAAGGCTCAAAAATTACTCAAGATTGTTATAGAGGAGATGTCACCA
>CAJAIK010000089.1 GCA_903939765.1 uncultured Chlorobiaceae bacterium
AGCAGGTCGGATTGGGATGTCATTTTCAGATGTTTTTTTGCGCCCCGTCGCTGTTTCGAGTGGGTAGTTCACCAAATGGGGCGTCTCTGCGAGCGTTTTGACCACAGCATGAAGTCTGTCCACAGAGGGGTGAGCTTTGCCGGGGTGAGCGGCGTCCCCCCTCAACGCATGTGAACCCCGGCAACCCCTCTGTGGGCAGACAGGGAAAGCAATGGACACTGCGGGTCGTTCTGGTTATTGTCTGCGATTGCAGTTCATATTTCATTAGCCAGAGGCTTTTATCATGCAACCAGAAGAACTGTTCGGCCTTGCTCTAGGAATCAATGACCCGTGGCACGTGTCCAACATAGCCTTTTCGAAAGAGCAAAGTCGCCTTGACATCAGCATCGACTTTAAGCGCGGAGCAACGTTCCCTTGTCCGGTCTGCGGTGACTTGGTTACCGCATATGACACCGTAGAGAAAACGTGGCGCCACATGAATTTTTTTCAGTATGAGACGTATCTTACCGCCCGTACTCCTCGGGTGAAATGCCCCAAGGAGGGCTGCGGGGTTAAGCTGGTTGCGGTCCCGTGGGCAAGGTCAGGCTCCGGTTTTACCCTGCTCTTCGAGGCCTTGGCCATGGCTCTGGCCAGGGAGATGCCGATCAATATTGAAGCGGCACACTTGGGTGAACATGACACTCGCATCTGGCGGATAGTGGACTATTACGTTGCAGAAGCTCGTACTCGCGCCGACTTTTCTGAAGTCAGTCGCCTGGGTGTCGACGAGACCTCTTCGAAAAGAGGGCATAATTACATTACTCTTTTTCACGACATGGATCAGAAGCGCCTTCTCTTTGCCACTGAAGGAAAAGATCACACTACCGTCAAAGCCTTCGCTGAAGACCTCAAGCTCCATAATGGTGATCCAGAAAAAATCACCTCTGCCTGTATTGACATGTCAAAGGCTTTTATCAAAGGGATCAGGGAAGAGATCCCCAATGCTGAAGTTACCTTTGACCCTTTCCACGTTATTCAGCTGATGAATAACGCTCTCGGAGCGGTTCGCACTGAAGAGGCGAAGCTCTTTCCGGAACTTCTGAAAGGCAGTCGGTATGTTTTTCTGAAAAACCCTGAGAATCTGACCGAAAAGCAAGACAAAACACTCGTGAAGCTCAGCCATTATCGGCTCAAGACAGGTAGAGCATATTTGATAAAACTGGCGCTCCAGGATGTCTACTTTTCCCCCTCCCGCTTGGAAGCCGAAGCACTCCTCAAGGGCTGGTACGGTTGGGCTATCCGCAGTCAGATTGATCCGGTGAGAAAGGTCGCCAAAACGATTAAAGAGCACTGGAATGGAATACTGGCATGGTTCGACAGTAAGCTTTCTAACGGCTATGTCGAAGCGGTCAATGGTCTGATTCAGGCCGCCAAACGAAGGGCACGCGGATACAAAACCACGAAGAACCTGATCAACATGGCCTACCTCATTGCGGGCAAACTCGATTTTGCGCTACCCACTTGAAATAGCGACGGGCCTTAAAAATCATCGAAAGCCTGCGTGATGTGCTCCTGTTCGCCCGCTTGAGTACCCCAAATGGGTAAGCCGATGC
>CAJAIK010000090.1 GCA_903939765.1 uncultured Chlorobiaceae bacterium
CTTCGTCTAAACTGGAAATTGGCTCTTCACCACTTCTTACCCGTTGTAATACCTTCTCAGCAAAATAGATATCCTCAAGATCATCAAGGTGCTCAAGAATCGCTTCCCGTATGTAAAATGTTTTGGTTCTGCCGCTTCTTTTGGCAAGAGTATCAAGCCGCTGTCCGATACTTTTCGGAATGCGAATACCTATTGCTTGATCTGCTTTTTCCATAGTTTCCTCTCATTATGACCTGCTCCTCACCACCTGAAAAACATGTTACACATTTTTATTCTGGCATCAAAAAGAAGTTCCGGAGGAGTTATCAAACAATCAGAAGGCAGAAAATTCAATAGAGTGATTTAAACTTTCGCATCTGCATGTTATCAAATTGATCTTTTCGGATAGATGAGGCGACCCCGCAGGGGAAATTCCTGGCTTTTTTTCATACCTGAAATTGGGCAATTTTGAGTTTTTTGTTGCATTTCTGTAACAGAAAACCCGTAGCTTATTACTATATATGACTATTTAGCATAATAATAATTTTTGCCGGTAAAGCCTCGAAAACCTTCGACCGTGACTAAGGAATTCGAGGCAATGAGGGTTCTGAATGTTTTTCAGAACCGGTTTGTGCCGGGGAACCGGAATAATGCGCTGTTTCAGCTTGCCTGCTGGATGAGGAAGGAACTGCTGTGGTCTTTACACCACACGTTTCGCACTGACACCAGGAAATGCACGCTATAATGATGGTTTCAAATTGCATGGTATCAAGATGCCGCCAACGTCGTTCTGGGGCCTTGTCATAGGCTTTCCTGCGCTCTCCACATTGAGGGCAGAATACTTCATCTCCTACAATACGGAGGTGGACTTCTATCTTCAGACCAGAGACGGAGAGGTTGACATCATCGACCTTCCAGATGGCAGAAAATCCCAACAGTTGCAGGTAATGCTCGGTTAGTTTTTGGATCTTCAAGGTCAGGATTGAAATACTGCAGTCTACGATTTTATCCTCTCATTCCACTAAATTTTGCGGAGACCCAAAGATAGTACAGTATACACCGTATTATCCCTTTAAAATCTTGAAAAGAGATGATTTGATTCATTTTCTCTTAAAAACCGCTGCTATCAGGGTTGCTGCACAAGTGCGCCAACGGCCTTTACCGCCGCAGTGAAATCGGGAACTTCCCCTTCGGCAGCATAGGAGACTCCTTTAACGAACAGATCATATTCACGGGTGTATTTCTCTTTTTCTGTTTCCAATATCACAAGCAGTTGCCGGAATTTTTCAGCTTTCGCCAATCCTGCGAATGAGGGATTATTTTTCGAGCGCCGATCATCTTCTTGCATCGAGGCCGAGACCAGTGCAGAGAAATTCGTATTGGTCAAGGCCAGCTCTTTTAGTAATGCCAGATCGTGGATATGGCGAACCAGAGATGGATCGTCATCTTTTCCGCCCCGCACACGATCCGGGATACGCCAAGCAAGGGCGCTCAATTTATCGGATGCGCTTTCTGCAGGATCAATACAGGCAATACGGTGTACTTCCGGTGGCTGTTTCGTCACGGCATTCACAAACGAAGAAACTGGCAGATAACGTTGCGGGCATTGCAGGTCCCTGATGGTTATCTCAATCTGGACATGTGGGCGAAGTGCACCTGATCGGGCGAAGTAACTTGGATAATAGAAATCAATAGAGAAGAAGCGATTTTCGTCTCTGGCCTGAATGTGATCGTCCTCGATGGCAAACCCGCTTTTCCGAAGCTTCTCAACAACCCCATGTTTGAAATTGGAAAGAGCCTTCCGGCTTTGGTGTGTTGCAATAACTCTGAAATCAACATCCTCAGAAAATCGCTGAATGAGTTGCCAGGCTTTTGAGAGAGCCGTACCGCCCGTAAACACAAATTCAAAACCATCGGTATTGAGGTCAGCAAGAACGGCAATAACTTGCGTGACAAACCAATCCTTCTCGATAAAAGAGGGATCGATGTTTTTGAGAAGTGCCACCTCCTCAAAAAGTTCTTTTTCAGGTCGCCGGTTCATAACTGACATAAGCACCACCATATCCGATTTTTCGATTTACGCGACCTTTGACAGCAATCAATCGGCCAGTAGGTACCTGCGTTGTCTTTCCTGCATTATAGTCCTGTTCCAGACGGGAAGGTGCAGTTTGAATGCCAAGACGTGCCAGCGCCTCTTTTGCCAGGAGAGGCAATGGGGCCACGGGAACAAGCTCACCCGTAATGGCTGATTTTTTAGTTTTTGCATAGACCCCATAGCCCAAACGAACAAGCCGGCCCTCTTTGGCTATTTTTCGTAACGCACGCCCAACCTGATCGTAGTCGCTCAAATCCTGAAAATCTTCACGCACGAAAACAGTACATTTCTTTCGTGCTATCCTTGCTGTAATCTTGTACTCAAGACTTCCGTATCTACTCATTTATAAATATGGTTTTAAAAAATAAAAATACGACAAGCAATCCATGCAAATATACGACACTTTTTAAAACATCCCATTTTTCCCGCTTATTCTTGACCATCTCAAGTATTCAGATTTAACAGAAGAATCCCATGTTACTGCATGGCAAAAAGCGGTATCCAATAGCGAAATATATCTGCTTGATGTTGCACTCCTCTCTATGCTGGAACA
The DNA here is from genome assembly GCA_903939765.1 of uncultured Chlorobiaceae bacterium. GTDB lineage: Bacteria > Bacteroidota > Chlorobiia > Chlorobiales > Chlorobiaceae > Chlorobium. The sequence continues at coordinate 2,628 of CAJAIK010000090.1, forward strand.
GTATTCAAAGCCACAGTTAAGCCATGAAGAGCAGCTACAGCTTCTGAAGGATCGTGGTTTGCTTGTTGAGGATGATTCAAAAGCCCTGCATCTGCTCCGTCATATCAGCTACTACAGGTTAAGCGGATACTGGCACCCGCTGCTGCAACAGCCAAAACACCTGCACCGGTTCAAACCGAACGCTTCATTTAACAATGCATTCAAACTCTACTGTTTTGACCGGGGGTTGCGGCAATTAGTGCTCGGTGAGGTGGCTGAACTGACACACACAGAGGAATCAGCGGTACGGGAGCTGCTTGAATATGCGCAGAAAGCGATCGTGACGCTAAAAATTCGAACGGTTTGGCTAATATCTCCCTTGAAAAAATTAATCCAATGGATTATATTTCTTTATAAATATTACAATTGTAGAGCTATCAGAATTCATTCGCAAATCAGAAAAGCTGATGAGCAGTGAAGAGCATGATTTTCCACTCTCCTACCTTGCAACAAACCCAACGGCCGGGATTTTGATTCAGGGAACAGGATGTGTTCGAAAATTGAGATGGGCTACAGGGAACAAGGGAAAAAGTGGCAGCACTCGCATCATATACTTCCTGAGTTGTGCCACTTAGTGCGAAAGCTCTGAATCCAAGAGACTACCGAGCACGCTGCCCGCAAAGTCACTGGCATCCATCTGCATCACGAGCACCTCGCCGGTTTGTTCATTACGAATATGAGCTTCATGAACCTGC
>CAJAIK010000091.1 GCA_903939765.1 uncultured Chlorobiaceae bacterium
ACGGTTCTGAAGCGGGCCTCTCGGCAGGCAATACCCATCATGCAATGTAGCAGGTGGGTTACATTTTCTTTATACGTTGGAGTTTGTCCATCAGTCACGGGAGCAAATCGGGCAGAGTAAACGCCCGGGGCTCCATTCAGCGCATCCACCTCAAGACCGGTATCGTCTGCCAACGCAATCATGAAAGGGAAGCGTTCAGAAAGAAGGGCAAAAATAGCCCTTGCCTTGAGCAGGGCATTTCCCTCCAGCGTCTCTTCTGTCTCCTCAATTTCGACGTCAACGCCAATTTCGTCGAGTGTCAGAACTGTGAAAAGGGGAGAGATCGTCTCAAGCAGCGGACGAAGCTCTTTTACCTTGTCGCGGTTAGCGGTTGCAAGGACGATGGTAATACGATTGTCGGCAGTTGATGTCATGGGTGAACGGCTCTATTGAATGATACGAAGCATCTCCCTGACCGCCTCTTCAAGCCCTGTCAGGACGGCACGGGCAATAATAGCGTGGCCGATGCTTACCTCCTCGATCTCCGAGATATCCCGGAACGGAGCGATGTTGAGGTAGTTCAGCCCGTGGCCCGCGACTACCTTGAGTCCAAGACTTCTGGCATAGATGGCAGCCTCACGGATTCTTTGCAGCTCTTTTGTCTGTTCCTCACTGCTTTGTTTTTGCGCATAGACGCCCGTATGAAGTTCCACCATGTCGGCGCTTGCGCGGGCCGCAAGCTCAATCGCACTCTTTTCAGGTTCAATAAAGAGGCTAACCTCTATTCCTTCTGCGTTGAACGGTTTGAGATATTCTGCCAGTACTTCATAGTGGCGGGCAATGTCAAACCCCCCTTCCGTGGTAAGCTCCTCCCTTTTTTCAGGCACAAGGGTGATGAGTTCCGGCCTTGTTTTCAGCGCTATCTGCTGGAGCTCTGGGGTCATGGCCATCTCAAGGTCAAGCTTTGTGGTCACAGCCTGGCGGAGCCGGGCAAGATCATGGTCATTTATATGGCGACGGTCTTCACGCAGGTGGCATACGATGCCCGCCGCACCGCATTTTTCTGCAAGTAAAGCAGCGGCAATCGGGTCAGGTTCCTGTTCCCCCCGTGCGTTACGCAGGGTGGCTATATGATCAATATTAACAGCTAATCTCATGATGGAGAATAAATGGTGAAAAATTGGAGACCGATTTCCGAGAGGGCTTGTCGGCACTTTAGCGAAGGTAATAAAAAAGTGGCAAAATGGAGCAAATGGCTTTTATGTTTTACCGCATCTCAAGCCCGTTCAGCGATTCGCGTAGGTCGGCCACTGTCGGGTGACAGCACACTCTTCTTTTGTGCTTCTGTGCCAAGCAAGCGTGCAATTATTGCAAGGAGAGAGCTTGAGGCTGGCAACTCTTTATACCTCGGCTATTTGAGTGGGTTGGCCCAGCATTCGGTATTGAATGCAAAAGGTTGAATCCCTTGTCCTTGCCAGACGGCCTCTTTTTGGAGGATCGTGAGCGTCAGTGTCTGCATAGGCTTGTCAGGATTTTTTGCGGTAAATGCTTTGGGGGTGAGCACAGCGGTGCACGAGTGAGGTTCAGTGTCACGGACGGAGTGATAGAGAATGGCGTTCAGTGATGCTTGCCGTGCAATATTTGCAAATGCCTGTGTTGCGTTATAGTTGCCGGGATCAGTCCAGAAGAGTGTGTCTCTCTTGAAGGGAGCCCGTCGCAGATCGACCATTTTCCCCTTTACTTGCACAGAAAAAGCGGTGAATTGAGCGGGTGGAAGCCTGTCGAGATTCAATGAGTCCTGAAGAAATTGCCAGCGATGGTACCCAATTTCAGCCGCAGCGGTTTTTATCCGTTCTGCCCCATAAAAAACACCGGGATCATCTGGAGCCCGAAAACGTGAGCCTTTGGGGGAGAGTGTGTTATAACGAAATGGCGTTGAGAGAAGATAGTGAAGTCCTGCTGTTTCAGTTGGTACGGGAGGCTTTCCCTGTTCAAGAATCTCTTCAAGCAGCGCCTGTTCAGCAAGTGAGTCTACAATTTTCATGGTCGAGACTACGTGCTGCGCCTCAACGATTCTCCATATTTTGCTTTGATGATCCCAGGCTTCAGACAATACCGCGGCTGGCGTCCAGATAGGTGACGACATGAACAAGTCCCTCCGTTGTTTCAATAAGTTCAACTGGCTTCCGGCCAAAAAGAGCCTTGTTTTCGCTGTTCAGCCAGACTCTGGCCGCTTCTGATGATCCACCCACAATCGAATCCAGCGACCGGAACAATCTGACCAGCAGTACAGCGAATTCCCACTCTTTTCTGTCGGCAGAGAGTAAAAAAGTCCCTGTATTGAGACGGCTGATTGTTGCCGGGCTCAATCCAAGAATTCTGGAAAGTTTTGTGTTCGGGATGCCAAGATAGAGTGCTGTGTTCCGCACTGCCCTGGAAAGCACAGCCTGCCTGTTTTCTGGATGAAACTGTATGGATTGCTGCATGGGTATTCCCCTTCGTTTATAATTTCTATGGAAATAATATATCTGATTTGTTTCTATAGAAAAATATAATTTCGATATTCGAAGCATTTTAACGCCGACTATGGTAAAAATAATGTCCGTACCTTTCAAAAAATGAAAGGTTTGTACATCGTGCAATGCGCGCACTCCTTTGTGCACGGCAGAGGTCGAACAATTGGTTATCTTTTTCTCTGTGCAGACAAGCTGACAGCTCCTGTGCATTGATTCTCTTTATAAAATAAATGTGCGTTATGAAAGCTCTATCGCCCCCCTCACTCTTGAATGTTGCGCTGGCGCTTGGCCTTGTGACCGTCGGATACAATATCATCGAGGCTGTCGTCAGCATCTGGTTTGGATTCAATGATGACACTCTTGCGTTGCTTGGGTTCGGTGTGGACAGTTTTGTGGAGGTAGTTTCCGGCCTCGGCATTGTGCACATGGTTCTGAGAATGCGCAAAAGCCCGGTGGAATCGCGTGACAAGTTTGAACGGCAGGCTTTGCGGATTACCGGCTGGGCCTTTTACCTCCTTACGGCAGGTATGATTATTGGTGCACTCCTCAACCTTTTTCAGGGAAGCCGCCCGTCGACAACCGTTCCCGGAATTCTGGTCTCTCTTGTCTCGATTGGCACAATGTGGTGGCTGATGAGTGCTAAAATGAAGGCAGGCAATGCTTTGCACTCCGATGCAATTATTGCCGATGCCAATTGCACAAAAACATGCCTCTTGCTCTCGGTTGTGCTGCTTGCCAGCAGTATCCTCTATGAACTCTTTCATATCGGTCTGGTTGATGCCGCCGGATCGCTCGGCATTGCCTGGTTTGCCTGGAAAGAAGGAAAAGAGTCGCTCGAAAAAGCCCGCACCGGCAAACTCGGCTGTTGCTGTAGCGGTGGGAGTTGCCACTCGGCGTAGTTTTTATAAAAAATTTCAGAGCGGATGGGGTCGCAGCGTTAATGGTCGAACCTGCATGGGATCAAGTCGGGGTTAAAAAATGTTTGCACCTTTCAGAAAATGAAAGTATCATACACGAATGCAGACGATCACAGAAAAATTGATGCACTCCGGTCTTGGGCACCGGGTGGTATCACAGGCTCAGTTGGCACGTTTGGTGGAGGGTACTCCCCAGCGTCGCTATAACCTCGTCAATCGTGCCATGCAGCATGGTGAGCTGCTGCAACTGCGGCGCGGTCTGTACCTGCTTGCACCAAACCTGCAAAACAGTTTGCCCCACCCTTATGTGCTCGCCCAGGCCTTGCAACCCGGTTCATACATTTCAATGGAGAGTGCACTGAGCTTCCACGGCTGGATTCCTGAATCGGTGCCTATGACTCTTTCGGTGTTACCCGGTCGACGTCAGTTGGTGGTGAATCATCCGGTATTGGGGCTTTATCGCTTTTATCCTCTGGCACTGCAGCGGGGGCAATTTTTGCAGGCGGTCGATCGTCACAGTTTTTCCGGTCAAATGGCTTTGGTGGCACAACCTCTTCGGGCGCTGCTCGATATGGTCTGTTTGCGCAAACTTGAAGTAGCCGACATGAAAACGCTTGCAGCATCCATGCGCATTGATGAAGCGTTGTTCGACTCTGTTGACCCAGCCACCTGGGAGCTTATGCAACAGGTTTATCTCCACAAACGCATGAGGGAGTGCATTCAGTCACTCCAGCGGGAGGTGGCCAGATGATTGAACTGCTCCGCAGGCGTCTGCAACAATATTCGCTCACCAATGCCGTACAGGAGGAACAGGCGATCAAGGAGATGTTGCAGGAGGTTGCGCTCTACGCGCTATGGCGGGCAGGATTCTTTGAAAAGGCGGCCTTTCAGGGTGGCACCAGTCTTCGTATTCTGCATGGGTTACCGCGTTTTTCAGAAGATCTGGATTTCATTCTTTTAGCGCCAGATCCTGCATTTCACTGGTCGTCCTATTTCGATTCGCTCACTCAGACGATGGCAGAGTTTGGTGTGCATTGCGAATTGAGCGACCGCAGCAACATGAACAAGGCTGTACGTCAGGCCATGATCAAGAATGATTCTATCGGGCGGCAACTTGATCTGTCGTTTTTTGATTCTGACAAGCAACGTAAACTTCTGGTTAAACTTGAAATTGATACCAGTCCACCAGCCGGGACGGGTACAAGTTGGCACTATCTTGATTTCCCCCTTGATTTTGAAATCTGTGCGCAAGATTTACCCAGCAACTATGCACTTAAACTGCATGCACTGCTTTGCATGCCCTATCTGAAAGGGCGCGACTGGTTTGATTTTACCTGGTACTGCAAGCAAAAGATCAATCCAAATCTACCGCACCTTGCCAACGCTTTGCAACAGTTTGGGCCGTGGGCAAAAGAGAACCTCGCGATTGATGCCTCATGGCTGGCGAGCGCCTTGACCGAAAAAATAGAGAGAATTGATTGGCCGAAAGCTGCTCAGGATGTCGCTCCTTTTCTTTCTGCCACAGAGCAGCCAAGTCTTTTATTGTGGAGTGAAAGGTTTTTTGCCGATAAAATCAGCAAGCTGGTGCAAGCGATTGCGGTAGATGGGTAAAGAGTCTGAAAGCAGACTCTGGATGCCGATGTCATTGATAACCTGTTGCTGTATTTGCGGTTTAGGTTGGAAATCTGATCGTCAGAAATGTGGTACTATTGGCGGTTGAGTTATATTCTTGAACGAGAGATGGCTGCCGAAGTTTCAACAACAAAAAAGGCAGTCATACGGTAACATTACCATGTTTGCTTTATCGTTGCTTGATGAATCAGGGTAATATGCTGTCTGTTTTCTTGTAACGTTCATAACTATAAGATAGTTGGGTATTAGTGATTTGCTTGACTGAGTTTTGTGCTGTCATGGTCGTATCATTTGTTTTTGCGCCGCTTGGGCAATTTTTGCTTTTTTATAGTTCACTACAAAAACCACACGTGAATCAAATAAATGCCGTCACTTGACTGGATTGGGAAGAAAGCTGTTGTAAACCACCACAAGCAGGTGCTGTTCATACTACGCCGGGCAGGTGAAGTGTATCTATATCTACCTTCCGCATAGCACAGAAGTGGATGAGTGTTATGAAAGCGGAAAACGTACTGGATGGGTCTATGACGTATTACAGAAACCGCTTTTTAAACGGCTATGTTCAACCTGAATATGGTGGACAAGGCAGGTGGCGGTATCCTGAAATTGTTTCTGTGATCTCTTTTGGAATAAACGGCCTGATTGGATGAGTGACAAGCAGAGAGTGTATAAGATAGGTAATCTGGTGGGAGAGCTTCGCAGGAATCAATTGATTGTCAATAAAGGTAGCTTGGCTATTCCTCAGTGGGTTCTCGTAAAATAGAGCGGAGAAGACAAATTACGAAAGGAAATGTGTGATTGATTTTTTATAACTGTTTTTATTATAATTGGTTATCGTCTCGTAATTTCTTTGGCTACATAAGCGTTTTACGAGAAAATCAAATAACTGATAGTTCTGAATTTTTGCCATAGTGCAGGCAAGCCTTTCATTGTGGAGTGAAATATTTCACTACCAACGGTGTGGAGAAGGGAAGCTGTGTAATGCTGAACATTTCTCTATGGGAAAGGGGTATTGGGCAAAACCATCTGGATGACCAGTTTCATACCGCACGCGTTTGCGTATCGGCGCAAGGTATTGAGTGATGGAGAGTGATCCTGTTTGCCCAGGCTGGCCTCAATGCGTGCCAGAACAGGCTGCGAAACTCCCATACGTGAAGCAACTTCAGCTTGTGTAAGGCCCGCCTGCGTACGGGCATGCAACAGTGCCCTGAGAGCTGCAAACTCATCTTCAAGTGCATCGTAGGCTATTTTGAACTCCGGGTCGCTTGAGCTTTTATGAGCAGCATAAGCTTTTGGGTCAAAGGCTACGGGATTATATTTATTGTTGTCAATCATGGTGTAATCTCCTTAAGCCGTTTTCTGGCAAGTTTCAACTCTTTGATTGGTGTCGCCTGTGTCTTTTTTATGAATCCATGCAAAATGACAACTTTCCGGTCAACCAGACAACAGAAAAAAGCTCGTCCAATTCCCTCGGAACCTCTTGCACGAATCTCGAACAATCCATCACCGAATGGTCGGGTGTACGGTAACCCAAGATTTGGCCCAGAGATCACGATTTGCTCTGTAATCCGGACAAAACTCGCATTGATGCCGATTGGCCAGCCTTCAATCTCTTTCTGGACGGATTTGTTGAAAAACAGAATTTGATAGCTCATTCGTCAATATAGCTCACAGGCTATAAAATTCAATGGGCAAAAGACATTATTCCTGATTATTCAAAGGGTGGCCTGAAAAGACAAGTGCCTGAAAATCTGGTTCACGTTGATTTTGGCTGCGGGGTCTGCTCCAGATCAGCCCAGATTCGCAAAACACGGAAAAGCTTTAAAAATTAGTTCTTGTATATTA
>CAJAIK010000092.1 GCA_903939765.1 uncultured Chlorobiaceae bacterium
CCGAAGCTTTACGGGAGTATCGGCAAGAAGTACATGCAGTTCTACCAGGCTGGATTACCGTGCCATATCAGTCTTATTGACAGCAAAATCGTGGTGATTCTCCGGGGAGGTTACCAGCCTTTGGAGAAATGCCGGATGGGAAAAGGGGAGTTTGCTTTTGCTCCTTCCGGAAATATCTATCCGTGCGAACGACTTATTGGTTCGGATGACGGCGGTGAGCACTGCCTGGGGACTCTCACCCAGGGCGAATCAATGCTGAGAAGTTGCTGCCATGATGCAGAGCATTCAGTCAATGATGTGTGCAGCAGTTGCGGGTTGCATGATTATTGCATGCACTGGTGCGGTTGCACCAACTTTTTTTCGACCGGAGACTATAATACTCCCGGTCCGTTTCTCTGCGGATCTGAAAAAGCCGCCATTGAAACCGCTTATAACATTATTGAGCAGCTTGGTCGTGAAGGTTTTACTTTTTCCGATCATCTTGCAGGCACGCCACTCATGAGTATTCTTGGCGAGGTCGGTGTCTTGTCAGCGCCATAATGTTTATCTTCGCCTGTTTTTTGTAAAACATCGCTTAAAGGCGATACCGGAGAGCTTGCAAAACCGGGATGCCATTTCCGAAATGTTTGCGCTCCATACCCGTTGAGCACCTGAGTCTGGCATCTGCCAGAACGTTCAGCGTTTTACCATAGGCTGCTACAGCATTCGCGTCAGAGTGCCTCCCCCGGTTTTGCATGCTCTCCAAAATAAATCTTCGAGATGCACCTGATTCAGGCTTTTTGGTCGATATAATTCACCTTCACCCAATCCAAAATCGTTTGCTCCTGCGGGGAAATGTTTTCGTCAGCACTTGCTGCCGTCTCCATCAACTTATAGATACTGTTTCGCTCAGCCCGATTTTCAGGCATTCTGATCGAAAGTCTTCCGCTTATTGCCATTTTGAACAGAGGCTCGATATCGTCGCTCTTGAATCCCCATCTTTTCGCCACCTGAAACATAAATGCTCTTTCCTCATCGTTAAAAGCTCCATCAGCCGCGAAAACAATCATAAGGTTATTCAGTGCATAATCTTTAACACTGTAAAGCTTATCCAACGCAAAAGGATCAATTTTTACAGTGAAATACGACTTGTTCGCGTCATAATATTCAGTGAATTGTGAGCGGTTCATCAGTGCGCTGACAACCCAGTCATTCGCTGAACTATTAAGCAGACTTCCGCAGTATGAACACTTGATATCAAGCGTGTTCCTGACAGGGCCACCACAAGCCGGACAATTATGCTGATAGATTGAACCCTTTCCGGCCCCAGCCAGCGCATCACGGGTCAGAAACATGATCTCCTCACGTGACATAATTTCCGGATCTACCAGTTCCACCCTGTTGTTCGTAATCAACACTCTCTGTATCGAGCAGACGATCGCAAAAATAAGGATGTTTTTATTTTCCTTTTTCTGCGCACCAATGAGAGTCACTTTGTTCAGAAAAATACGATTGAAAATTTCCTGATTCTTTTCGACCTTTGGAGCAAGCTGCCGGAACAAGTCATCTGAGACAAACCTGCGCATCACGGCAGGATCATGCATGGCTTTAGCGGTCATAATCTGCATGTATGCATTTGACGCCTTGTCCTCAACCAGTTGAACCGAAAAATCTCCATAAACCGACACCATGCTGTGCACCTTTGCGTCCAGATTAGCAAGCTTTTCTGAAAAAACATCAATGCCATGGTAATCATCTTTCTGGGTAATTTCAGAAAGTACCCAGTCGAATTCCCCGGAATTGACCATTGCATTACAATGGGTACACTTGCAAACCTCACCGATATTCTCCGGCAAAGGAGCGCCGCAATTCGGACAGTTGCTGGAATCATAGATATCTTTTTTCGGTACTCCGCGCTTGCGGATAAACGACCAGAACTCGACAAAATCATCGAAACCTTCCTCGTTTAGCTCATGATTCAGGGCACACTGGAACTTGTCGTCCATGCTTGCTTCGATTCCAACATGCATAATGTCATACAGACCGTCCTGTTCGATTCTATCAATCCAGATATCCGCTATTTTGATATTGCTTAACGGGTTGGTCTGCTGTAGAAGCTCCATCATCTTGAACTGGGTGTTGAATCGCTGATAGACACCGTCGGTAATGAACCTTCTCATGCGACTGGTATTTTGCTCAGACCAGGACATTTGAACTTCGATGAAGGCCTTGCGGACTTTCAACAAAAATGCGGATACATCAAAGTCGGGATTCGCTGCAAGAAATTCCTTACATCCATCGACGTTTTCAAAAGAGTTTTTTTTATGCCGAGCCATCCTGGAGAACGTTGTAATCGAATCTTTATCGGAAGATAAATCAAGTCCGTATCTCTTTTTTAAAAAATAGTATACCAAATACACAATGATAATCAGGACTATTATCTCAGGGCTCAAACCACCTCCACCATAGGAATGTCCTCCACCATAGGAATGTCCTCCACTATAGGAGTGTCCGCCACCGGAGAATCCGCCACCGCCATGTCCGCCACCATGACCACCTCCGCCCCCCGCCCGCGCAATAAGCTCCTCACCAATGAAAGGGATACTGAGAACAGCAATGTTGATCATGATAAGAAACGTGAAAAAGCGGCTGGATTTCATAAGTGTTGACTCCTGATAATTATGTTCAGTCAAAAGTGAATCGCAAATGGCGTAATTACAGTTGCGAAAGAATCTGCTGCTTTTTCGTGTCGTATTCCTGCCGGGTGATGAGATCGTTGTCAAGCATCTGTTTCAATTTTGCGAGCTTGGCTACAGGATCTTCGGTTACCGCTGCCGTTTGCGGCGCATTCATGTTGCCCATCATGCCGGCCATTGCCTGGCCCATTCCCACGCCTGCACCAAGACCAACTCCCATCCCGGCCATTCCTCCCTGGTTCTGTGCCGCATCTCGAAGCGCGGCCAACTGTTGGACTTGAGTAAAACTCAACCCGACGGCTTGGGCAGCATGTGCCTCGGCCTGCATATCCGCTATGCGTGCGACGCGGCGTCTGGTGTCATCATCAAAGTCAGTATTTTCAACACGAAAATCCTTAAGCTCGAAACCAAGGGTGAGAAAGATCGGAGCCACCTTTTCCCGCACCCCGTCAGCAATTTCATTCCTGTTGGCATCAATCTCATTATATCCGAACTTTGCTTCTGCGAGAAAATCAGTAAGAGGCTGAACAACTCTTGCCACAATGACCAGACGGAGTTCATCAACGGAGAACTGATCCCTCTGCCCCATAACGTTCATGAAAAAACTTCCCGCATCTGAGATACGGAAAGAGAAATTGCCAAAACCTTTCATCCCGACAGGAAACTTGTACTGCGGATCGATATATTTCACCGGGCCAGGTGTACCCCAACCCTGGTTCAGAATCTCGGCAGTCCTGAAAAAATAGATCCCGACCTTGTGCTCACTCCTGAATGCCTGCATGAATTTGGTGATCGTCGTCCAGAACGGGATGTTTTGTGTTTTCAGGTCTGTTATGCCTGGCTCGGTAATAACAGCTTGCGGCTTGCCCTCATAAACAAAGATTGCGCCCTGGCCGGGACCAACGATAAGCTTTGACGCGTTTTTGATCTCGTCGCCATTATCCGTCCATCGCTGAAAAAGAACATCCGAAGCAGGATTTTTCCATTCAATGACTGACCGTAACTGCCCTGTAATTGTATTCCATAACGCCATATAAAACCCCTGTTATTAAGTTTATGTCACAAATCGGTTATAAACACCCCCAGTCGGCAAGCGTGCCGTCCGGGCTTTTCAAATATTCTGATGGAAGTTCAGTCAACGCAAAAAGCAAAAATAAAACTCTGCAATAATATAAGTAATCACAAACAATGGCGCCCGCACCTGAGTGGGTATAATATGCAGAGGCAAAGCTTGTTTGCTCGAAAAGCGGGATAAACCGGAAAATAACACGGTATTCATTTCCTGCTGCCAGCACCGAAGAAGCCGTACCATGGGGTGCCATTTTTTCCATTTTTATGGGTATACCCCGATAAGGGTGGCAAATGCAAGCAATCTCAACGTCCTTGCCGTTTTTATTCAGCAATTTTCGGCCACCCGGGCCTCGCCGGATGCTTTTTTGTGCCGATAAGCGGCGGGTTTTGTATGTTCCGGAGTTGCTGTTGGGAGGTGATAATGACTTCCCTGTGGCTGAAAAACTGTAACGTATTGATTTTATAAGGTATAAAAAGGTTGTCATGGCTGAAGAGATTTTAAGGAAAGGCGATAGCATTGAGCTTACGGTCACTGATCTGGCAGAAAAAGAGCAGTGTTTCGGGCGACTGGATAATGGTATGGCGGTGATGGTGAGCGGCATGCTTGCAATTGGTGACCGGGTGTCGGCCAGGATAAAAAAAGTGAAGCAGCGTTACATTGAGGCGATTGCTGTTGAGGTGCTTGAAGCGTCGCCCGACAGGACGGAGCCGGTGTGCTCCTATTTTGGTGTATGCGGAGGGTGCAAGCTGATGCACATTCGCTATGAGGCGCAGCTTATGTACAAGCAGAAAAAGGTGAAGGATGCCCTGGAGCATATCGGGGATTTTGTTGCTCCTCCGGTCCTGCCGGCTCTTGCCTCTCAGGATCCGGTTCATTACCGGAACAAGATTGAATTTTCGTGCTCAAACATGCGCTACCTGCTGCCGGAGGAGCTGTCGCGTGAAGAGCTTGAGCGTCCCAAGGGGTTTGCGCTCGGTTTTCATACGCCCGGCAATTTTGAGAAAGTGATTGATATTGACTACTGCTATCTGGCCAAGGAGTCGATGAACAGGGTGCTCGCCCTGACCCGCGAGTTTGCGCTGGCGAACGCTCTTGCTCCCTACGGAGCCAAGGCTCATACCGGTTTTTTGCGCAATCTTGTGGTGCGTTTCAGTGAGAACCGGGAAGAGGTGATGGTCAATCTTGTGACCTCCTGGTATGACGAAGCGCTTATGGAGCGGTACCGGATGCATCTTGAATCGGGAATGCCAGGCCAGAAGATGACGGTGGTCAACAATGTGACTGAGCGCAAGAATACGGTTGCTACCGGTGAAAAGGAGTTTACGCTCAGCGGAGCGGGATACATTACCGAGCGGCTGGGTGGCCTCGATTTCAGGATATCGGCGAACTCTTTTTTTCAGACGAACTCTTCGCAGGCGGAGGTGCTTTATCACACCATTCTGGAGGTAGCAGGGCTCAGGGCGGAGGATACGGTGTATGACCTCTATTGCGGCACGGGCACGATAACCCTCTATATGGCAAAGTATTGCCGTCAGGTTGTGGGGCTTGAGGTTGTTGAGAGTTCCATCAATGATGCGCGTTCCAATGCGGCGCTCAATGGTGTTGATAATGCGGCATTTTTCCAGGTTGATCTCAAGGATTTTCATGCCATGCACGATAAGCTGGCAAGCTATGATGCGCCGGGGGTAATCATTACCGATCCACCACGGGCGGGGATGCATGCAAAGGCGCTCTCTACCATGCTTCGGCTAAAACCGAGGAGAATTATCTATGTCAGTTGCAATCCGGCAAGCCTTGCCCGTGACGGCAAGGAGATATGCCTTCAGGGTTACAAGCTTTTGTCCGTGCAGCCGGTTGACATGTTCCCCCATACCAGTCATATCGAGAGTGTTGCCTGTTTTGAGCGGGATGGCTTTGTTGCGGTTACTCAGGTTCAGGAGAGCTGATACTTTCGGTATTGGATGCGGTTTTTGTTGCTTCCCAGGCGATAAATTTTTCAACATCCTTGCTGATTGAGGCAAAAACTGCTGAAATGACGGCAGCATCGTCGACAAACCCGATAATCGGGAGAAAGTCGGCAATGGCATCAAAGGGAGAAACAAAATAGATGAGGGCTGCGGTAATGAGCACAATGCTCTGCCAGGGGGTATCGAGGTACTCCCTGCTGGCCGTGCAGCGTACCATACGCACAAGCGGGCTTATTTTTTCGGTTATGCCTGAAATTTGAAGAGCGTGTATTCCCGACGACGCCAGACTGGATGCCGTGTCAAGAAGTTTACCTCTCTTCCGGGGGTTTTTAATGACCGATTCCGCCTTGCGTTTGGCTTCGCTTAATGTTGTCATGCTCTTGTTCATGGCCGGTCGTATTTTTTCCGGTTCCTCCACTATTTTCCCCCGGCATCGAGTCGTTTGCGACGTTCTTCTTCGGTCATTGATCATTGAATACCTCGGTGAACGTCTACCGGGAAAGCGTGGGTTGAAAACAGTAAATAATATAGTCTTATTTGTTCTTTTTTCGTCACAGATGCAGAACTGACTGGATAAAGGTTAGTTCAGCCATTATTTTTGATGCAAAGAGCAATCGCTCAACCCTCTTATCTTGAATTTTTTTCATACATTGGCTTTCCTTCGTGCAAATGTTGCTGTTTATTCAAACTTTTAATTTTACCGATAATGAAGCGAAAGGTTACAATCATATGTCTGTTGTTGGGAAGTATTCTTTTCACAGGGGGGAATGCTTTTGCCGCATATTCAATTGATAATCTTGAGTCCTTTGAGAAGGTGCCTCTCGCACCAGCAGATGTGATGCCTTCGAAAGCTCAACTGAGTGGACGCAGAGCCCGTGTTATTGTTTATAATTTTGATGATTATCAGTGGCGTGGTGGCGGTGAGATTGCGGGTGATATGGTTGTAAAAGAATTGAGTGATACTGGCGTTACGCTTGTTGATCAGGCACTTGCATACCGGCTTAAGAGAGAAATTGAACGTGCGGAAACAAGTGGCTACCTGGGGAATGCAAAACAGAGTGTTGCTGATTATGCCATTACAGGAAAAATCACACAGGCAGGTATTAATCGTAGTAATGATCGATCTACTGGAAAAAGATCTACTACCGCGAATGTTTCGGTAACAATAAATATCACTCAACTTCCATCATTGCTAACGGTAAAGACCATTAGTGAAGATGGACGGGAAGTTATTGAGGGAGATGGCCGTCCAGAACTTTTGTTGACCGCAGCGCTGGAGAAAGTTATTGTAAAAGCGCATACACAGTTAAAAAATCAGTTTGCGCCGTCTGGTTATGTTCTTGAGCATCGCGCTTTAAATGATACACACATTTTTAAAGTAAGTCTGGATAAGACTGCTGGAGCAAAGGCAGGTCTTAAGGTTATATTTTTTAAGTCAGTGCAGGATAAAAATCCACTAACAGGAGTGGTTAGTGTTGATCAGGTGAAGATTGCTGAAGGAGAAATAACCGAAGAGATAACGGATTCGTATTCTTATGTTGTCGTCAAAGAAAAATCAGGTATTGATAAGATAAGGCTTGGGGACACCGTGAAAGTCCTTTATAAAAATTCGTTATGGGATCACATGAAAATGATTTAAACAAATCCTCTTATAAGCGCTCAACAGTCATTGACTCCGTAATAAAATAAAGTAAGGCGCCAAGGATTCATATCTAACTGACTCAGGATTACGGAACGACTGTGCGCTGTAGAAAGCAGTGCAAGAGATGATGTTAGGCCCATCGCACTCGGCTTACAGGAGCAGGGAGCAAACCACCGTAAGCGGCGTTGGTCAAAAGCTCTCGTCGTGAGCATTACGGAAAAGTCATCGTAAAGATGGCAGGTGTGAACCAAGGAAGACGAACACAAGTGAACTGCCGTAAACGTGTCGAAAGTAACAGATGACATCAAAACTGAGTAGAGTCATTGATTCAGGAAAAGTTTGGCGGAAACCTGTTTACTGGCCAAGCGGTGTCCGGCATAAAGGCAGCGTGATCCTTGTTTGGGCTCTTGCATTGAACTCCAGGAACCTTCGTTGGCGATGCAAAGGGAAAGGCACAAGCGTAAAAAGCGAGGCTGATAATACCAATGCGCCATCAAGGGGCGGAGCGACTCATACGAGCAATGAAAGCCTTGTAATGA